>MFNS01000007.1 GCA_001783805.1 Candidatus Levybacteria bacterium RIFCSPHIGHO2_01_FULL_40_16 | reverse complement strand
CTACGGGGGTGCCGTGCAGTGTAACGACTTTTCCCAGCGCTCACAATCTGACTGTGGGCGGACCGGGAGGACTGATTGAAGTTGATGTCTACGGAGCACCATTGTCAAAAGTAAAGCAAGTGCGTTTTGGCTCTTACAATACCTCCATAGCCACTGTTAATCCGACTTCCGATCCGGTCTCCAGATATTACACCACCGCTACCTGCATTCTGGGCGGCAACACCGCTGCCTGGGGAACCGCGGACGTGGATGATAATGGTGATGGAACTATTGACAGGTATTGTCAAACTACCGGAGCTACGGATACCGATATTGCTTGCATTACTCCCACTCCAACGCCAACCCCAACTCCAACTCCAACCATTACTCCCACGCCAACCATTACCCCCACGCCCATTCCGGGTACGGTGACAATTCAGGGACGTCACGTAGATCAAGACGGGAATACTTTAGTTTTAGTTGGGCAAAGGGTAACAGTCAGCGGCGTAGGATCAACCACCTCTACTCCAACTTGGTTTTTCAATACCCTATCCCCTAACACATATACCGTAACTGCTGATAATATTGCCGGATATACGACATCTTTCTCTTCCTGTATTAATTGCACTAATCACGTAACTTACACTGCAGGCAATTCTACAACCGTTTCTTTGCCGGTTGCCGGCAATTATGCGGATATTTTCTTCAAATATACTCCGCCTGTCACCCCCACCCCAACCCTGTCTCCCACCCCAACCCTGTCTCCTTCCTTCTCTATCAGCGGAAAGATTTTTATTGATGCTAATGGGGACGGGAAAAGTGTTGGAGATTCCAATTACACCGGCACTGTAAATATAACTGCTAACCCAGGCGCTGATCCAAACCTGATGGGCTGGTGGAAATTTGACGGTGATGCCACGGACAGCTCCGACAATGGAAATAACGGAACGGTTAATGGCGCAATTCCAATTCCGGGCAAATTCGGGCAGGCCTACAGTTTTGACGGGACGGATGATTATGTGGGTCTAAGTGATGGCGCAGCTTTAAAACCAACAACAGCAATTACTGTTTCTACATGGGTCAATCCAAATAGTTTTACTTGTGCTGGTACAGATACTAACTGTGCGATTTTTACAAAATATGGAGGAAATTTTGTAGGCTATAAGTTAATCATTAATAATACTGGATATGCAGTATTTAATATTTGCACTCCTTCAACATGTCCGGGAGCTTCGAGTTCAGTATCAATTCCAACTGGGAGCTGGTCTCACATTGTTGGTGTATGGGGTGGTTCGATTGTCCAGATTTACGTTAATGGTATTTTAAGGGGAACTGGAAGTGCTTCGACACTTTCTCAGGATACTACCGCTCCAACTATCGGCAAAGCTTCTTGGTATAGTGGAGATTATTTCAACGGTCTCATTGATGATGTCCGCATTTACAATCGGGCGTTGTCGCAGGCGGAAATTACCGCCTTATATCAAGCGCCTGTTCCCTTCATCAGCAATCCTCCCGGAGGGGTATATTCGTTTACCAATTTTTCTGCCGGGCAATATACCGTCACCTTCTCGGGGATATCTCCCGGATATTCCTTCACGTATCCAACAACTCCGGGAAATTCTTTAATTGTCAACGTTGGGGCAAGCTGCTCTGTTCCGATAACCAGCGAAGGGATCTGTTCGGGAGGAAATATTTCTAATCTTAATGCAGGTGTAACCAGCGGCGCGCCTGCCTGGTTCCAATCTACGGGAGCGGATATGCGCTGGGATAGCGGATTTAATAATTTTCTTCCTTCCTCAAATATCTACGCCTCAATTCCCGGAAGCGGCGGAATGCCCGGAATAATTTTCTCCGGAGCAAGCACCCCTTCCTTTGGAAACGGACAAGCCTCTAGCAATCCGTTTAACTGGCAAGCTGGAAGTCCTACATATCCTGAAGTTTTTACAGATACTCATAGTCTGATTCCAACTTCTTATGGATTTCTCCTGGGAACCGCGCAGAAATCAGGAATTACGCCAATTCCTATTGTATCCCTTGCTGATATTACGACTCATGGAATATACAAAGTAGAAGGCGACCTTAATCTCGCCGGAGCAGACTATACTTTTGGTGCGGGGAATTTTATCATTCTGGTTAATGGAAATCTGAATATTAATCGAAGAATTAAAGTTCCGGTTGGGTCAACCGCGATATTTTCAGCATCCGGAGACATCGGGGTTAATAGTGCCCTTGGAGAGACAGTCTCCTCCACTGCCACAACCATCGAAGGACTTTATTCTGCAGATAACAATTTCATAGCTGATGGCAACAACAACTGCGCTATTGGTGCAGATTTAAGACTGAATATCGCAGGTTCTGCTTTTGCCAATGCGGGAAGAGCCGGGGGAACTTTTGTCAATAATCGGACGCTTTGCGGAGATAATAATTCTTACCCATCAGTTAGTTTTGTTGAGAGGCCTGATTTTATTCTTAATTATCCTGCCATGGTCCAGCAAACCACCAGAACCTGGCAAGAAATCGCCCCATAACGGAAATAAACAAATTCTCAAATATGCAAATAACCCAATCAATCTAGCCTCGCAAGGCGAGCCTTACAAGGCTAACAACTTACTTTGTTGCTTCCGCAGTGCTGGCAGTTTTTAAGAAGCTCATCTTTAGGTCTGATATTTGTCTTTCCGCATTCCGGACACTCAAATTCACGCGAACCGAACTTATCATCAGAAAATCCGAATTCTGAAACTGAAAATGGTGAATTATCAAGATCTGCTCCTGATTTTCCCGGACATTGTCCGCCCGCCTGACGGACCTTTTTATCTTCCAAATATCTTAAATCTGCATTTGTTGGAATATAAGTTGAATAATCTCTAAATTTATTACCGTAAATTATTTCATCTGCCGCATTTAAAACTGCTTTAAACGCTTTGGGAGTAGGATTTTCCCCATATCTTTCCATACAATATTGAACATAGGCAGATTTTATAATTTTTTCAAACTCCAAAGAATCCATGCACTCGTGCTCTATATGTAGCAATTTACTTATTTCCTCGGGACTTAAATTTTGCGGCGCTTTAATTGGGTTAGCAAGAAAATCTTCTGCTTTTGGGTCTTGCATGCCAAGATTTAATCGTCTAGCATAATCTCGTCTTGATAATCCGGAACTATATCTGGTTAACTCAACATATCTTTGCCCCCGAACTTCTTTAAGCGTAAAAATATCATAAAAATTATGCTGATATTTTGATCCCTGCTCACCTTCCGGAGAAATTGATAGCATTTTACTATCAATGGGAGTTTCAGGATCAGATAAAAATGGGTCTATTTTTTGAAAACCTATAATTTCAGCATTTTCTCTGGCAAAATCTACTTCTCTTGGATCAAGCGCTTGAATTGCATCTCTTCCTCTGATAATTGATTGAATAAATGGCTCCTCTTTACCAGACCTAACCAAATGCCCATTTTTAATTCCATATTCAATTATTGATAAAAGCACATTAAATCTTTCTCCTAAATGTGTTTTTAATTGCGTGGCAATAAAAGTTTTATCTTTTTCTCCGTAGTCATGTCTTACATCATATTGTAATAATTCTACTCTAGCCATAATATTAATGTCTCTTAGACCAAACTATCTCTTTTTTCTTTTCTTTGAAATTCGCAAAACGGGCCAGGGTAAAAAGCAAATCCGAAAGCCGATTGAAGTAAATAATGATGCTGTTATCAACTTGCCCTGAGCGAAGCCGAAGGGTTTTTTCTTTAGAATTTAATTCTACAATTCTTCTTTCCGCCCGCCGGCAAATTGCTCTGGCCAAATGAAGAGTGGCGCCTGTCTTTCCTCCTCCGGGAAGGATAAAGCTGGAAAGGGGTGGTAAGTTTTTCATCATTTTGTCAATAAAATCTTCGAATTCCTTAACCCTTTTTGATAAACTACTAACTGTTAACCTCTTACTGCTAACTTTCGGATTTGCCAGCGCCGAGCCAATGCTTAATAAATCATTTTGGATTTTAATTAGCTCACTTTTTAATTTTGAGTTGTAGTTTTGAGTTTTGAGTTTTGAGTTTTGAGTTTCCGCAAGTACAACTCCGATCGCTGAATTTAGCTCGTCAATTGTCCCCAAAGTATCAATTCTTAAATCTCCCTTTGATACTCTTTGTCCGTTAAAAAGAGTTGTTTTCCCTTTGTCTCCTGTCCGCGTATAAATTGGCATAAAAAATCCTTCTCTCCCGAGAAGGACAATGAAAAGATCCTGCTCGGGAATTTAAATAAAGTTAGTTTTCTGACTTTAACAGTTGCGGCACAGTCATGGATTTACACCATGATTACCTAACTTTAAATCTAAATATTAAATTCGAATTTATTCGTATTAACAATCCGTATAAATTCGCATTCAACATTCCGAATATCCGCAGGCATAGCACTTTTTACAGCCTTCTTCATAAGCCAAACTTCCTCCGCCGCACTCCGGGCAAAGATCATAAAGACTGGTTGACGTGTCCGATAAGGCGGCAGCCGCCCCTCCGTCGATTGCCAATTGCTGCATTTTAACAATTTCTGTATTTTCGACAACTTCAGGCTCAATCTGCCCATTCGTAAGACTTCCGTTGGCGTGTCCCGCCTGCCATGACTTGGCAATGTCGGGCAGGCCATTTGTCAAACCGTTTGTCAAAGGCTTGTCCTCCACTTTTCCGTTCAGAGCAAACCCATAATGCATTGACAAGACTTTGGCTATCGCGTCCGGTAAGGACCTGACCCGGTCCTTACCAAAGCCAACACTTCTTGCTCCCCCAATTCCGATTAGCTGGGCAACTACCTGCTTAATTCTTTCCCGCGGTGAAAGCCCGTCAGTCAAACGCAGATTCAGGGAAATCATGCGACCCAATGCATCAGCCATAGCTGCAACATCAGAGCCCACTTTACCAATTGTCATAAACACTTCAAAAGGCTCTCCCTGATCGTTATGATTAAGGGTTATATAGGTGTGTCCGACAGGCGTTTCAATTTTATAAGTCACTCCCGAAAGGGACATTGGACGGGGAACAACCGGTTTTGGCGAAGAAGAAGCCTTGGTTTGAGCTGAGGTAACCGTCGGGACAATTCTTTCCAATACCCCCTCTCGGGATCCGTCTCTCATATAGGCGAGCCCTTTCAGACCCAAATCATAGGCTGACATGTAAAGAGCTTTAACATCTTCAACCGTATGGAAACTTGGAGCGTTCACTGTTTTGGAAATCGACGAATCAATAAATTCCTGGGCAGCTGCCTGCACTTGGGCATGTTCTAAAGGACTTAAGTCATTTGCCGAGACAAAATAGGCGGGTTTTTCCGGAGCTTGCCCTGAAATGGACGAAGGGGGATTTTGTTTTTTCCACTCCTCATACAGCGGATGATACATCATGTGCTCGCCGGTCCTGTCTTTTCTTTTAAAAACAAATTCATAAACCGGTTCAATTCCGGAGCTGACACCCGAAATTAAACTGGTTGTTCCGGTTGGAGCAATAGTTAACAAAACCGCATTTCTAATTCCCTGCTTGGCGATTTTCTTTCGAAGATCTGCCGGAAGATTTTTGATATGATAACCTTTAAGATATTTCTTCCTGTTGAATTTTGGAAATGCTCCTTTTTCTTTTGCCAGATTACAGGATTCATCATAGGCATTATTGCGTAGTGTCTCAAAGATTTTTTTGATTATTGGCATTGATTCTTTGGACCCGTAACGGATTTTCATTTTAATCAGTGCATCTCCGATTCCCATTATCCCGAGTCCCGTCCGGCGGATGTCTTTTGCACACTTTTCGTTCTCTTTAAAGAAATAATATGTCTGATCAATAACATTGTCCAATAACCGCATCGCGACCCGCACATCGAGGCCAAAATTCGTATAATCGAATTTGCCGTTTTTTACATAAGCAGCCAAATTCATTGCTCCTAAATTACAAACCGCCCAAGCGCCTAATGGCTGCTCCCCGCAAGGATTTGTCGCAATTAATGTTTCGAAATAATGAGTATTGGATCTTTTGTTGGACCTCTCCAGGAAGTGCAGCCCCGGTTCGGCAGAACGCCAGGCCGCAGTACAAATTAAATCCCAAAGATATTTTGCTTTTACGGTTTTATAAACTTTTACTTTCCCTTTTATTTTGCGCCACTGCGCCAGATCTCCATCCCATTTTGCATCATAGCGGGAATCATCCAAATCCGGATAAACCAAATCCCACTTTTTGTCTTTCTTGACTGCTTCCATAAAAGCATCCGAAACGCAAACAGATAGATTTGCTCCGTTAATTTTTGAGAGGTCCTGCTTAACTGTGATAAATTCTTCGATATCCGGATGCCAATCCCAAAGCATGAGCATGGTTGCCCCCCTGCGGGTTCCGCCTTGCTGGACTACGTCATGAGTGGCATAAGAGAAAAGTCCGGCCCAGGTAACCGGACCTGAAGATGTTCCGTTAACTTTTTTCACCCTGGCACCTCTCGGGCGCAGAGATGAAAGATTAAGCCCTACTCCGCCGGAGCGGGACTGGATTTCAATTAATTGCTTTAGGGAATCTACGATTCCGCCGCGAGAGTCTTTTGGAGACGGGATAACAAAGCAGTTAAAGTAGGTAACCTGATATTTTGTTCCGGCACCCGACAAAATTCTTCCTCCGGGGACAAATTTGAAGTCGGTCATAACGTCATAGAATTTTTTGGCCCAATATTTTCTTTTGCTTGGCTTTTCGTTCCGTGCGATGCCTCTTGCAACTCTTTTCCACATCTCTTCCGGTTTGTGTTCCAAAAGCTCACCATTTTTACCTTTAAGGGCATACCTGTCTTTAAATACTTTTTCCCTTACTCCATCCAATTTCATAACTATGCTTTCCGCTTTCAGTCTACAGACTACTGTAGTCTGTAAGCCGTAGTCTGAATGCTATTTTATTAGTCGTCGCACTTCCTCTTCGAAGTCTTCTACATCCACAAATCTTTTGAAAACGCTTGAGAACCGAATATAAGCAACTTTGTCGATTTTTTTAAGTCTGGCTGCAACCATCTGTCCTATTTTTTTACTTTCAACTTCAACACTGTCCGCTCCTCTTAACTCACGTTCTATCTCTGTGACTATTTTTTCGATTGCCTCCATTGACACAGTTGTTTTCTCACAGCTTCTGATTATTCCGCTTTTTAATTTGTCCCGGTCAAACTGTTCTCTTTTTCCGTCTTTTTTTATAACCACCAAGTTGACATTTTCAATTCTTTCGTAAGTAGTAAATCTTTTCCCGCACTTTAAACATTCTCTTCTTCTTCTGATAGTGTCCACATCTTCCGAAGCTCTGGTCTCAACTACTTCTGAATCTATTGATCCGCAATATGGACACTTCATAAAAACACTACTACTAGTGTCAATACCCAATATAGAACGCTAAATCTGTTGTGTCAACTAGAAATTTCTGTATCAAAGGGGGTCAGGTCTTTTTTTAGCTTCAATTTGGCCAATTTACCTCCAAAGAAAAAATTAGGGCAATTAGTTGAAGGGAAAATGTCTTCAATAAAAGAGTCTTGCTCTATGTTTTTAATATTATTGATTTAGCCGCCTATCAAAACCTTCCAGTCTTTTTTGTTCTTTTTGGAAACCAACTGTAAGATTGGCATTTACTTTTTCAACAAAATATCCCAATTCCTGCTGATGTTTTTTCAAGGCATTCCTTAACTTTTCTTCCATTTCTTTTATATTTCTTCCCTGCATTTTTGCCTCCCCCATCCTGTTTAAAGCCTCTTCAAAATAATTCTCGGCTTTTGAAACTGTTGATATGGCCAGGGAGGTTTTTCCTTTTTTAAAAAGGTAGATGCCGGCATTAAGTCTTTTGTCGGCTTGAAGAAGATCAAATTCTGCTTTTTTAAAAAAATCCGAAATCAGAAAGCTGACAGTTTTATCTCTGATAGCTTTTAAGAAATACAAAGGACTATCCGGCAAAAGTCCGGGATATGGCAATTCGTAATTTATTTCAGGCTTAGAGCTTGAAGAGGCTGTTTGAGCAAAAGCCGAGTCTGACTTGGCAAAAGAAATATTAAAGTTCGGCAAGAAGATCAAAAGAAAAAATACCAACACCCAAACCTTTCTCATATTGCCTTCTGTCTCTATTTTTTAGCTATAACGTTAAGCCAATCACTTTTCAAGGGGTTAAAGGGTAATTCAAAAGACAGTTCTCCATAATCACCTTGATATTCACCGTTATTTCCAAAGCAGGAAATCTTTTTAAATCCGGCTTTTCTAAAAGCGCTTTCTAAATCTTCTTTTTTTATATATTCCACTCCTATGGTTGTTATACCCTTATAAATCCAGTTAATCCCATCATAATCAAATATAATTGTATTGTGAAAAAGACTTGATTTGTCTTTGTTGTCAAAAAACTCTATGGACAATTGCTCTCTTCCTCCATCTACCTTATGTATGGCAAAATTAAGCAATCTATTTTTTGATTTTAAAATCTTTTCGAAGTTAAGAAGTTGAATTATAATTAGACCTTTATCCGAAATAACTTTGGACAAATTTTTAAAAAGCTCATTTGGATTTACCGGAATATAGGGAAGTGAGTTACCCATGCAGATTGCAGCATCAAACTTATCTTTAGCTAACGAGTCTAGGTCTGCGTAATCAGTGAGGGAAAAATTTAATCTTCTGCGAGCGCTTCCGGGCAATTTTGCTTTTTTTTCATTTGATGTTTTGATCATAACCGGATTGTTATCCAATCCCAAAACAAAATAATTGCTTCTTTTTACAAGTCCTACGGTATATTCTCCGGTCCAAACTCCCACATCTAATATTTTTTTTACATTTTCCTTTTCAAATATTTTAAAAAGTGCTGGAAATTCTTCATCAAAACGCTTGTCCCAATTCACCATTTGATCATAATATTGAGATATAAATCCGGCATATCTTTCTTTTTCCAATTGGGGAATTTCGTCTTTAAGAATAGCCCTAAAAACGTCTCCTTGAGAAATAATTCCTATTAGCTCGTTCTTAGCATTTACAACCGGCAGACGGCTAAACTCATTCATTTGCATTATCGAATGAGCTTCCATTAAGAGAGTGTCTGGAGTTATGGAAATGACACGCGGATTCATTGCTTCTCCGGCTGAGACATCTAAAACGCTGTGGATATTTTTTGCCATGGTGTCAAAATCTTTTGCATGAACATAATCATCTATTAAATCTTGCATCGTGGGATGCATCTTGGAGAGAATATCTTCTTCCGTAACAATTCCAATCAGTTTTTTGCCCCTGACAACCGGAATTCCTGCAATACCAAGAGTAAAAATTAATCTACCCACCTCTTTAAGGGATACATCCTCCGTAACCGTAATCACAGAACGATGCATTATTGCTGAAACTTTCATAAAATTACACGTATCATATACTATAGCGGATAAAAAAAGCAACTACTTAGATTAGAAGATTAGAAATTTAACTTATATTCTCAGGTTAAGTAGATCAATCGGAGCATGTTCGGCTATTTTTGAATTTCCCAGCTTAATTTCTTCCCATTTTTCTTTAGTTAATTTAAACCACATGGCGTCTCTATCTCCTACATTTTCAATTTCCCTTTTGGCGACGTACTCTTTCCAATTCCCTGCCAAATTCTCAAAGCCGTATTGGCGGAAAAAATTAATGTTGCTGCTATAGTCCCCGGCCCTTGCATCCGTGAATATCCAAAGCCTTGCTTCCCTGGCGGCTTCGCCGCTGTATCCTTTATATTCATAAAATATTACATCCAGCGCCGCGGAAAGAGTTTGTTTGCCAATGCCTTTATGCCTTAATTCCGGATCAGTCATAAAAGCTTCAATAGATGCAATCCTTTTGTCTTTTGGCACATAAGGATCTCCCCGCCATCTTATAGTTAATACGCTTGCCGGTTCCAGCATAGAATTAACCGCAACTAAAGGAGTAATCTTTTTAGGATCTTCATCTTTATTTTTATCTTCATCCTTATTTTTATTTCTATAATAGTCTTCAAATTGACTTATGTATGCCTGAACTTCAGTTCTATTTCTCCAGTCTTTAGGAGGCTCCGGAGCAAAATCCAATTTCCCATGCGTTTCAGAATCGGCAACCCACCTAGCGATAAGCGGAAGATCGTTATTCTGAATGCCTCTTATTCTTACGATTTTTGCTCTTTCAGCAATTGTTAATTTTTCCTTACCGTTAACCTCTTGTTTTACCATAGTTTTATTTATCTTTCACGCGCCAAAAAAAAACTAACTTCTTCCAAAGGTCGAAGTATTATATTACATCTCTTTAAGATTGTCAAAAAAATATCTCTAAAAGAGATAGGGAATTTTAACAAAAATTTATCCTATAAAATGTAAGCCGAATTACAAATTAAGCTTTTATTCCCTTAACAATATAAAGTTCTATTGTAGCCTGAACATAATCCGAATCCGCCCTTTTAACGTCTCTCATGCATTTTAGCTTATCTTCTTGCGTGATTGTTCCCATTTTTTCCGCTTCATTTAACGAATCTTCTATCCATAGAACGTCCTCGATGCTTGATAAATTAGAAAATACGAGTTGAGTTTTTTCAAAATAGATTTGATCCTCCTTTATGCCTGCTTCAATCATTAACTTCTTTAATTTAATTGCAATGTTTGGGTTCTGAATAATTGCTCCGTAAGTTTTCTTAATTAATTCTGAATTTTCCCTAGATATTCCTTTTATCTCCAATGATTTCCAATTCGCATCAATTACCAGGATTTTTCCGCCCGGCTTGGTAACGCGAACCATTTCTCTCAGCGCACGCTTTGGGTCTATCAAATGCTGAAATGTTCTATCTGCTCTGACTATATCAAACTCATTGTCCTTAAAATCAAGGGAGCAGGCATCTCCAACTACATATCTAATTTGAGTATGGTTTTTCTTATTGGTTAAGGAGGAATTGGCAGCTTTAATCATCTTTTCGCTATTGTCAATTCCTGTAATTTTTATATTCGGCCCAAATAATTCGGCGATTTCTTCAGTATCAATACCTACACCGCAGCCAATATCAAGAATTGAATCTCCATCCCGAACTTCTAAAAGCGCATGCACTTTACTCTTGTAATTCCTTATTGCCTCCAATGAATTTACTTTGTTTAAATAATGTGTAAACGCTAGGGGATCTCTAGCTTGATCAACTGCTTCAAATCCGATTGTTTTTTGCCGACTTGATTTCTCTTTGTTCATATTCGGTGAATTATATCACACTATAAGTCTTACATTAAAACTATATCCAGAGTACTTGCTATATATTTTTAGCTGTAGCCTAATCTCTGAAGAGCGTATTCTAGGGTTTCGTCTTGATTGTGTGAGTAGGTATTGATTACCAAGTCATAATATTTTTTATCCCAATAAACCCAATTCTTATCCCCTTCCGCATAAATCCTCCTCCACTTTTCCAAGTCATTTTTTTCCCGCTCGATTACCTCTTCTTTTGCCCGCTCTATTGAAATTTTTTCCCGATTTATCAGCCTGTCAATCCGGATGTCCACTTTGTCATGCCCCATTTCATCCTCACAGATAACTGCAATTTTGAAAACTCCGGGAATTTTCTGCGCATTAAATCCGGACAGTTTCGTTTCCAAAATTAGATTTTTTCCACCGGTTAGTATTTGCTTCAAGGATTTATCGAAATCTTCATCTTCCTTGTCGGGACGCAAATTTGTATCTTTCTCCAAAAGTCCCATTTTCGTACGAACTGCTTCCCAAAAAACCTCTCCTCCTTCAACATGACGCCAACCCAAAATCCCGGCAAGCTTATGACCTAAAGTTGTAGAACCTGAAGCAATCCGGCCGGAAACAGTAATCATGCGGATATTGGGCAATTTAACCGGCTCTTTCTTCATTTTGAAATGCCTCCGCCAATTAAAATGACTTCTTCAACCAGCCTATTGGCGTAACCGAATTCATTGTCATACCAAGCAATAATTTTGACCATATTTCCGCCAACCACTTGAGTAAGAGATAAATCAACAATCGCAGAGCAAGAGTTACCAATAATATCGCTTGATACAATTGGATCTTCAGTCACTTCCAATATCCCCTTAAATCTTGAATCTTCTGCTGCCTTTTTAAAAACTTCGTTGACTTTTTCTTTAGTTGTTGGTTTTTTTAATAAAAAGGTAAAATCAGACAACGATCCGACTGCAATCGGAACTCTGATCGCCAACCCGTTAAATATTCCCGAAAGCTCCGGTATTGCTTCTGCAGCTGCAATCGTTGCGCCGGTTGAAGTTGGAATTATATTTTCCGCAGCCGCCCTGGCCCGTCTGTAATCTTTGTGTCCGCCATCCTGCAATCTTTGATCTTGAGTATAACCGTGAATTGTCGTCATCATGGCTTTTTCTACTCCGAATTTATCCACCATAATTCTGGCAACCGGAGCTATAGAATTGGTTGTGCAGGAAGCATTGTTGATTAAATCTTCACTTTTATAGTTTTGGTCATTAACCGATAAAACGTATGTGGGAATCTCTCCTCCCCTGGAAGGTGCTGACAAGACTACTTTTTTGGCTCCGGCGGTTAAATGAGCTTGCAATTTTTCTTGAGTCAGAAACCAGCCGGTTGACTCAATTACAACATCAACATTTAAATCTTTCCAGGGTAAAAGGCTGGGATCTTTCTGCGAGAACACCGGAATTTCTTGGTTATTAATAATTAAATATCCTATGCAATCTTTTAACGTTCCTACGTTTTCTCCGTCGCTTAACTTTGAACTTTGAACTTTGAACTTTGAACTTAAAGTATGATACGTCGTATCATACTTTAGCAGGTACATCCAACCTTTTATATCCGTTGAGCTCCCAGCATTAATTGCTACAACTTCAATTTCTGAAGCGTGTTTTTCCAAAATTACCCGGTGCGCTACCCTGCCAATCCGGCCGTATCCGTTAATTGCAACTCGAATCATACAATCAGTATAAAGGTTTTCGGAAAATCCATCAAGAGGATTTATAAGCTCGTGCCCCATAGTTTGACTCAAGTAAAACAATCTGTTATATTTTTCTTATGGAAACCGTCGGGATCAAGCCAACACAGCTAAGGCTTGGGGGAGAATTTGCTTCTACAAAATCAGGGGAAGGAATGACAACCGTTGACAAACCCAAAAAATCATTAGCCGAAAAGAATGCTTGGCATAAGCTCCCACCAACAGATAAACAAATACGTAGTATTACAAAGATGTGTATTGCTCTAAAAATTGATGACGATCTTGAAGAAAGAGTTTCCAATAGAATGGAAGCTCGTGATACGATGTTTGAATTACAAAGGAAATTAAGAACTTTAGGTGCATTAAAATCAAGTGGCGGTCCAAAGAAACATTAGGTCAGCGCTTCTAAGCCGGGGAGTTTTTCACCAAAGAATTACTTCTTGTCTATCCCCATTCTTATATATCCGTTCTTGCGAAATGCTTCATCAAATCCAAAAATTTCTCTTGTCCCATATTCATCGGCAAAAGCCATGACTATGCAATCCGTAAAACTTACAGACTCGGACTGTTTTTTAAATTTATCCAGAGCTCTTTGACGGATTTGAGAAGTCATTTCGGCAATCGATAAGCTTCTATCCAGAAAAATGTTCTTTGCCTGTATGATTGCCCCTTTATGGCCTATTTGTCTACCTATCACATTCATAGTTTCTGTAAAAATATCTCCTGGAACAATGATTTTCCTATTCTCCTTTTTGATCCGACTGCTTATGAATTGCGCTTTCTTGTAGTTGCTATCTGTAATGCTTCCTAAAGAAATAAAAGCGCTGGTATCTATAATCAGGGGCGTATTCATGTTTTTTCGTAGAGATATTTGTCGTGATTCACAGACAAATCTTTTGGCCCTTTCCAATTATATTTTTTTGCCATCGCTGCAAGTTTTAGCAATGTTTCTCCGGCATTACCTTGTTTCCTCTCCATATCTTTCTCCAAAGCCTCACGAATAACTTGAGCCTTAGCTTTTTTCTCTTTTTTTGCCACCAGATCAATTGCTTGATAGAGTTGTTGAGGCAAATATATTTGTGTCCGTATCATATGTCTAATGTATACCACACGTTGGAATGAAAGTCAAGCCCGCCCGACTTTGCCTAACCAGTTTAGGTTGTCATTAAGCCAGTGTCGCAGGCGAAGTCGGGCGGGCTTTTAAAGCCTCCAGGCCGGGGAGTTTTTCACCGGAGAGAAAACTAAGCATGGCGCCGCCGCCGGTTGAAAGAAAACATCTGTTTTTGGGCAGACAGGCGAATTTATCCAAAAGACAGGCTTTTTCCAAAAATCCAACCGTATCTCCTCCCCCGACAATCGTATAGGCACTACTCTTAACCAGTCCTTCCGCCAATTTTCTGCTTCCATCCTCGCTTTTTGCCATTTCCATTTTGTTATCTGAAATTTTTCCCAAAGGGCCGTTCCAAACAACAGTTCTTGCCAGATCAATAATCTGCAGAAAATTCTCGATGCTTTTTGGCGTGACATCTGTTTCATCCAGATTTAAATCTGCAATTAAAAGTGCTGACTTTCTTCCTTCAATTTTCTCATGCTGTATTTTTAATAAAGTTTTCACATCTCTAGCAATTTTTCCGCCCACCAAAACGTAATCTGCGAGATGATGCATTTTTTCAACCAAAGGAAGTTTTGTTTCCAATTTTGCCCCGCCAATCACCACAACCAAAGGACGTTTAGGTTTCTCTAAAACTTTTGATAAAACTTCTATCTCTTGCTGTAAATGCAGTCCGGCAAAACCTGGTAGATATTTTGGCACACCGGTAATTGATGCATGATTTCTGTGGGAATCTGCAAACGCTTCATTGACATAAATATCTGCCAGATTAGCTAATTGCTTGGCAAATCCCGGATCATTTTTTTCTTCTCCGGCAAAAAAACGCAGATTTTCCAAAAGAAAAATATTTGGCCCAATTTCCCACCCCTCAAACTCTCCGATTTTTGTTAATTGTAAATTGTTAATTGTTAATTGTTTCGCAAACCACTTGGCTATCGGTTCCAAACTCAAACTCTTATTAATCCCTTCCGGCCTACCCAAATGCCCGGCAAGAATAATTTTGGCACCCTGGCTTAAAAGATATTCAAGTGTAGGAATCGCAGACAGCAATCTGGTATCATCCTCGATTCCCCCATTTGCAAGCGGAACGTCAAGGTCTGCTCTCAAAAAAACCTTTTTCCCGCTGACACCTGCATCTTTTAAGAAATTAAAGCTTAACATATCAGCATTATCATGTTATTATACAGAAATGAAAGTTTCAAGCATTTTAAGACCTAAATTAAAAAAGTTGAAAAAGTTTAGAAAGAAACACGCCTGGTTTTTGCTGTTTATTGTTCTTCTGATAGTCGGTTTTATTGGTACAACCTATTTTTTTATACTCAAAGACCTTCCTCTGCCGACGAGATTAAATAGCTCAACTACTCCCCAGGCAACTCAAATTTTTGATCGCGACCAAAAACTGCTTTATTCTATTTATTCCAATAAGAATCAAACTTTTATTCCTCTTTCCGCTATTCCCAAACAGATGCAGGAGGCAACAATTGCGATTGAAGACAAAGATTTTTATAACCATGGAGCAGTGGACTTTAGAGGAATTTTTAGATCTTTGGTTTCAATTATTATTCGCAAAGAGCTCCAGGGAGGATCAACTCTCACCCAACAGCTGGTAAAAAATAGTCTCTTAACTCCCGAGCAGACAATCTTGAGGAAAATTAAAGAGGTAATTCTGGCTTTTGCAACCGAGGCGATTTATCCAAAAGATAAAATTCTGGAAATGTATCTTAATCAAATTCCCTACGGAGGAACAACTTACGGAGTTGAAGCAGCTTCCCAGATTTTTTTTGGTAAAAAGGCCCGCGATTTAACTTTGGCAGAGTCGGCTTTGTTAGCCGGCCTGCCTGAAGCTCCAACTACCAATTCCCCGTTCGGCTCTCACCCGGAATTTGCCAAAAAACGCCAGGAGGAAATACTTAACAAAATGTTTGAGCAAAAATACATTACGCTTAAACAAAAGGATTCCGCAATCAAAGAAACCCTAAAATTTCAAAAGTTTTTCAACAATATTTCCGCTCCCCATTTCGTTTTGTATGTTAAGGATCTTCTGATCAAAAAGTATGGAGAAAAAATGGTTGAAGAAGGAGGATTGCAGGTTGTTACCTCTCTTGATTCTAAAATTCAGGAAGAGGCCCAAAATGTCGTGACAGAAAATATCGATAGGCTCCGGGGATACCATGTCACTAACGGATCCGCTCTGGTCACCAATCCTGCAACCGGAGAAATTCTGGCAATGGTTGGCAGCAAAGATTATTTTGATGAAAAAATTGACGGCAACGTCAATATCACGCTTGCCTTAAGACAGCCCGGCTCTTCTATAAAACCCATTAATTATGCCGTGGGGCTAATTAAGGGATATACCGGTGCGACCGCTTTTGCAGATGTGCCGATTTGTTTTCCAACCGTTGAGGACAAGCAATATTGTCCGGTTAATTACGACGGTAAGTGGCACGGAATACTGCAAATGCGTTATGCTCTGGGTAATTCTATAAATATTCCGGCGGTTAAAATGCTCAAGCTTAATGGCGTTGACGCCATGATTGCCACCGCATCGGCAATGGGAATCACAAGTTTTTCGGAGCCTGAAAGATATGGTTTATCGCTAACTTTGGGCGGAGGAGAAGTGACGATGCTGGAAATGGTTACCGCCTACGGAGTTTTTGCCAACAACGGGTACAGAATTAATCTTCACCCCATTCTTAAAATTATGGACAATCACGGCAAAGTTATAGAGGAATACAATCCTCCGCCTTCTCCGATTTTCGGCAAAAAGGTTTTACCGGAAGGAGTTTCTTTTATAATTTCCGACATTTTGGCTGATAACAATGCCAGACTTTTGGAGTTCGGACCCAGCTCATCCTTAAAAATAGCAAATCAAACAGTTTCTGTTAAAACAGGAACCACCAATGATTTCCGCGATAACTGGACATTTGGTTACACCCCCGAGTATGTAGTAGCCAGCTGGGTAGGAAATAATGATAATACCCCAATGAACAATATTGCTTCAGGCATTACCGGAGCAGCTCCCATCTGGCATGAGATTATGACTTATCTTCTCAAAGATAAAAGCCCCCATCCGATTTCCCGTCCGCCCGGCATAATTCAGAAAAAAGTTTGTTCTTTATCCGGATTGATTCCGTCTCCGGACGGAACGTCTAATCGCTGTGAAACCAGATTTGAATATTTCATTGTAGGAACTGATCCTTGGAGAGTTGACCCTGGGCTGCAAAAGGTAAGGGTAGATAAAACCACACAAGACTTAGCGGCTCCAAATCAAACAGATAATGTTGAAGAAAAAGACGAACTGGTCGTCACCGATGCCACAAATCAGACGTATTGCGTCACTTGTCCGCACCCCTCACCGACACCGGTTAATCAATAAATAAATTAAAAATTAACTTTAAGCTTTGTTCATTGACCCCTTTGTCCAGGCAACTAAAAGCAAAATAACTCCTCCTGCAATCCAAGCCATGTATGGCTGCCAGCCCATAACACTGATCATGTAATTTATAACTCCATAGACTATTGCCAAGACTCCGAAAAGCATGTATTTTTTGCCCGCATGTCCTGCGCACATCATTTTTTCCTCCGCCATTTTCTTCACCTCCCCTCGCCCGCCGAAGTTTTAACGAAGGCGGGTTTCGGCAATATTCTTTAATATATCAAATTGTTCTTGAGGATTTGGTGAATTAAAGATAAAGCTGTTTGCAACAAATCTATCCGCGCCGGCCTGAATTGCCTGAGTAATTGTTTTATCATTAATTCCTCCATCCACTTCTATATTGATGTCATCCCGAGCGGAGCGAAGAATCTCAACTTTTTTCAAATACTCCGGATTAAATTTTTGTCCGGAAAATCCGGCTTTGATGGTCATTATCAAAACGCAATCTAAATCGGTTAAAGAAACTTTAAGATTTGTTAGTGGTGTCTGTCCGTCAATTGCTAACCCGACTTCTCCCAATTCACGTGCTTTAGTGACAAATTCAGCCTGATCCGCCGGCTGGCGGAGGCATTCAACATGCCCGATAAATCTTTTAAATCCTACATCCGAAAAAGGTTTCAAATATTGAATTGGCTCTTCAACCATCATGTGCAGCTCCAAAAACAATCCTGAGCCTGTCGAAGAATGACTATATTTAACAAACGGGGTTGGGTCTAAAAAAGTGGTGTTGGGGGCAAATTTTCCGTCCAGAATATCTATGTGAGCCGATTTTGCAAAAGGTTTGACAATTTCCAATTTTTTTTTAATTTTCGTCCAATCCTTTTCCAAAATTCCGGGGATTATTTCCATAGGTATATAAGATTTATAATTATTATAACAATTATAAATTTTATTTCCCAATAATTACCAGAGCATCGGAGGTGGAATCCGAAGATAAATCTGCCGAAGCACTTCCGACAGTGTAGCTAAAGCCTAAATCTTTTTTCAAAAGCGCCAGGAAATTGCTTTTTGTGCTTTTTACTTGAATAGTTACGTTTTCATAATTATAATTATCGGCATTACCGGTTGAGGTAATTTTATAGCCAAAACTTTTCAGCACGTCTGCGCCTTTGGCCGCAACGCCTGTTTCGCCAGAGCCATTTTGAACCTTAATTGAAAGGGTACTTCTGTCCAGGCCTGTTGACTGATCGATAGGATTTATCGGCTTGACAGTTGGAACTGCAGTTGGCTGATTTGGTCCTGAAGTTGGACTAATGCTTGCAGCCGGAGTGTCAGTTGGAAATTGAAATTCGGTTGGGGTTGGAGTCACAACAGACGTTTCTTTTTGTTCACTTGATCCAAAAAATAAATTTTTGATTAGGAAGAAACCAACTAAAATAACCAAAAAAATGATCAGGTAAATAAACTTCTTTGGTTTTTTGGGTATTTCCGGAGAGGCATAATTAAATTGGCTTATCGGCGATTGAAACGAATTGTCTTCCATGCCCCGATTATATCACTGATTCTGTCCATTTGCAACATTTGCTATAATGGCAAAGCTGCCATGAAAAAAATTCTATATTTTGTAATTTTAATCTTTACTGTTTTTGTTTTCTCCGGCATTAGTAAAACTTATGGAGATGAGCTGGACGATATTAACACGCAATTAAAGGATTTAAGAACCGCATATAATCAATCTAAAGCCGCAACCGCGCCGCTGGAAGCCCAGCTTAATAACATAAAAGAAAGAGTTGCTTTTATAGAAGCTGATCTAGCCAGGAAGAAGCGGGAAATTGACAATGGATATAAGAATCTGGAAGCAAAGAAGATAGTTTTTGACAAAACAGTTGCCAGAAATTACATCGACAGCTACAATGCCAATTGGCTTTCCTATTTTCTTTCCAGCTCACAGGCCAGTGAAATCATCCAGAATATTGCCTATCAAAAAGCCAAAGCGGATCAAGATAAAGTAATTATTACCAACATTGCTCTCTCGATTACCGATTTGGAACAGAAAAAGAAAGATTTAGAAAGTGAAGAGGCAAAATTGGCTGTCATCAAAGCCTCTTTAGACAAGGTAGTAATAGAGGCAAAAACTTACCAGGCAAATCTCTCAAACAAGATTGCTGTTCTGTCCGCCAGACAGCAAGAAATCTTAGCCCAAAGGCTATCTGCATTAGGTATTCCCCTTTTTGCCAGCTCTCTGGGAAGATGTTCCAGCGATATCGGAAAAGATCCGGGATTTGGCGGAGGCTTTGGTTTCTTCACTTATGGCGTTCCTAACCGCGTCGGTTTAAATCAGTACGGAGCATTTGGCAGATCAAGGGCGGGACAAGGATACGAACAAATCTTAAGAGCGTATTATAATTTTGACTCAATTGAAAAAAGAGACGCAATAATTAATGTTGAAGGTTATCATGGTTATTCTCTGGATGATTATGTCAAACGTATCTACGAAGTTCCCAATGAATGGGGTAATCAGGGAGGAATGGAGGCCTTAAAAGCTCAGACAATTGCTGCCAGATCTTATGCCTTGGCTTATACCAACAATGGCTCGGGCTCAATTTGTACGACTGAACAATGCCAAGTTTTTCAAGACAATCCTAAAGGAGGCAACTGGGAACAGGCAGTTAACGATACTGCCGGAATGGTCATGATCCAGGGCGGAAATCCGGTTAAAGCCTGGTTTTCTTCTACTCACGGCGGATACATTCACTCTTCAAGCGATATTGGCTGGAGCGCCACCCCTTGGACAAAAAATGCACAAGACGGCAATGGAAATATTTCCAGTTTTTCGGATCTGAAAAATAATGCTTACGATAAAGATTCTCCTTGGTTTTATTGCGACTGGGGATCAAGAGGAGACTATAATAAAACTGCCTGGCTTAAATCAGAGGAAGTTGCGGATATCGTCAATGTAATTATGCTTGCCCGGACAGATCAATCCGTTAAAGAACATCTCTACCAGACAGATAAAAACACCAATCCAAATCCTGCGGGCACCGATACCTGGGATGCGGGAAGAGTCAAAGCAGAACTTCAAAATAGGGGCATTACGCCTTTTAATTCCGTTTCGGGAATAAACGTGGATGTAGATTGGTCGGTAGGACGGGTGGCCAATGTACACGTCAGCGGAGATTCGTCTGATCCAAGTCTTTCCGGAGATTTTTTCAAAACTTATTTTAATCTGCGTGCTCCCGCTAATATACAAATTGTCGGACCCTTATATGATATAGAAAGGAACTAAAAATGAAGGATATTTTTGTAGCATCTAAACAAGACGAAAAGAAAAAAATCAATCCTCCGGCTGGCAGAAAAATCGATGAGTCCCACATGAATGTTTTGTCCTCCTTTTGCCCAAATCCAAAAGGCGTTTCATTTCAGACACAAAAAGACGAAGAATCAATAATTTTATTCCTGCGGTCTCACATCCTAACAAATTTATCCTGGATTACAATATCTTTCGTACTTATCGTATTACCGGTAATAATTTTGACTTTCCTTTCAAACTTTGGATTGGATTTTCTTTCTACTCCCGCTGCGAATCGCTTCACTGCCGTTTTCGTATTGTTTTATTACCTTCTGGTCTTCTCTTTTGTATTCGTAAACTTTCTGCATTGGTTTTACAATGTATTTATAGTTACTTCGGAACGCGTTGTTGACATAGATTATTCAGATGTTGTAGTACACAACATTGCCGTTACAGACCTTTCTCATATTGAAGATGTTAATTACACACAGTCGGGGTTTATTCCAACTTTTTTCCATTATGGCAATCTCTTTGTTCAAACAGCAGGAAACGAAAGAAATTTCGAAGCTTTTTCCGTTCCAAAACCCAGAGAAGCAACGCATATTATTGGGGACTTAACGGAGAAAAAATCAAAATGAATTTAGATTTTATTAATTTTTTTCAGCCGGTTTTCTGGGTCAAAATCGTTACTCTTATTGTAATCGGATTTTATGCAATCTTTACATTTGTTGTTTTTACCCAAATAAAGGTTATGACTCAAATCCTGCGTCTCCCCCATGCCGAACCGGTATTAAAGGCAATTTCCATAATTAATATTTTTCTGGCTGTTTCGCTTTTTTTAGTAGCAATTGTTATACTTTAGAAAATGGATAATAATATCTCCTTCTCAAAGATATCCGCAACCCCGACCCTTAATTCCTGGTCTCAGGCCTATAATGCCGGCAAGCTTTTTGCTGTTTTATCTTTGGAGAAAACGAAAGATCTCGAAACGGAATCCTTAAACATCTCGGGTAAGAATTTACTGGAGCGCCTGGAACAGGAATTTTTTACAATTGAGGAGAAAAATTTGGAATCAATTAAAAAAGCCGTTTCCTCAACTTTTGAAAATCAAATAGAAGGAGTGGCCATTTCTTTTGCTGCCGGAGCCTTTGTGAATAACATTTTGTACTTGTTTGGCTTGGGAAACGCCAAAGTTTTTATCAAAAGGGGCGGGTCTCTTGGGCTGGCGCTTGACTCACAAAATGCAACAGCAGAAAAGGCTGCGGCTTCGTCCGGATTTCTCAAGGAGCAAGATTTAATAGTTTTGGCAACCGAGGCATTTTCACAAGTTGTCACGCAGGATGAGCTTGACTCCAATCTGAATAACCCTGATCCAGCTCAAATCTCGGAGGCCTTGGCTCCAAAAATACACAAAGCGGAAAATGGGAAAATTTCTGCAATTTTTATTAAATTTCAGACCCCTCAAGCGGAAGAACTAATTGATGAGGGCATTGAAGAAAATGAAGAAATAAAGCAGGAAGTACAAGTTCAGGAACCCTCATTATTTAACAAATATTTATCTTTTTTAAAATCAGCATTCAGAAAACCAAACCTTAGGATTCCGCTGACAAGAAAAATATTTTTACTAACCGCAATTGTCATAGTTGTGGTTTTGACAGTCAGTATTTTTCTGGCAATTCAAAATCAAAACAAGGCTAAAATTCAAGCTCTTTTTGCCCAAATTTACCCTCAAGCCTTAAAAAAATATGATGAAGGGCAAAGTCTGGTGGATCTGAATAAAAATTTGGCGCGGGACTCTTTTCTGTCTGCACAAAAAATCCTTCAGGATAATCAAGTTAAATTCCCCGTCAAGTCCAAGGAATTAGCCCAGACTCAAGATTTGCTGAAAAAAGTGGACGATGGTCTGGCTCTGGTTTCACCGATTGACAAATCCGGCCTGGACAGAAGCACGCTATCAATTGCGGTGCGTAACGGCAGCGGCAAAGAAGGTATCGCGGCCAGAGGCGCAAATATTCTCAAAGGGTTTGGCTACGATGTCGTTTCCACCGGCAACGCAGATAATTTTAATTATGTTGGAGTAACGATCAAAGTGAAAAAAGAAAATTCTAAATTTCTGGATCTGCTCAAAAAGGATCTCGCCAAAGATTACACCATTACCTCAACCTCTTCCGATCTATCTCCAGACTCCTCCCCCTCCGCAGTTATAATTATTGGAAAATAAAAGGATTATTTTTTTACCGAGCGGGGGTGTTTGCATGCTTTCTTTAAAGCTTCTTCCAGCGTGTCCCAACCCTTTCCGCCCTCCCATTGAGGATTAGAAAGAGTTGTAGAACCAAATAGTCCGCCCCTAATTATTATAGTTCCCTCCGGAGTAGTCTTTATGTCTACTACCTTTTTGGATTTATCGCTGTTTCTGGCCGGTCTTACCACGATTCTTCCTGAACCCGCGAAAATCAAGCCATCACGGACTTTTCCAAGTCTGCCCTGATTAAGAATCATCTCCAATAATCCACTTTTTTTAAATTGCTGTTCTGATTGTATAGCTAATTGCCCTTCGCTTTTAACCTCTATAGATTTCATATCGTGATATTATACAGCTTATAGTCGTTTTTAGCAAAATTTACCCCATTTTACGGTACTTATCCCTTGACATCATGTAAATAACCTGCTATAATGAGGCTATGATAGAAAAGTTTAGCCTTGGAGTATTCCTTAAAAAATACTCCGATAATGACAAATGCTTAGAAAAGATTAAAGACCTCCGTTGGTCAAATGGAATATTCTGTAAACAATGTGAAAAAATCACTAAATTCTATAAAATAAAAGGTCGTCCCGTTTTTGAATGTGAATTTGGGGGAAGCCATCAAGTCTCTCCTCTAGCGGGAACTATCTTTGAGAAAACAACTACTCCACTTCAATACTGGTTTTACGCAATCTACATAATGACACAGACCCGTTCAGGCATATCTGCAAAGCAACTTCAAAGAGAGCTTGGCGTCACATATAAAACAGCTCACAGAATGTTTAAGAAAATAAGACTTTTAATGACAGAAACAAAGGGAGACTTATTAAGCGGAAATGTTGAAATAGACGAAACTTTTGTGGGAGGAAAAGGTAAAAATAGAGCTTTTAAGCCAAACTTTAGCGAAATACCAAAAGAAGTAATTATGGGTATGGTTGAAAGAGGTGGAAAACTTCATACAAAACATATTCCAAATACAGGAAAATATACCTTACTTGAGGAAATTCAGAAGAATGTTGATAAAAACGCAAGTATCATGACTGATAATTATGCAGGATATACTCAATTATCTAAATATGGTTATCACCATTTTTCGGTTAATCATAGTGCTTCTGAATATACAAGAGGAGAAATCCATACTCAAAATATAGAAGGTGTTTGGTCGCAATTAAAAAGAGGAATTACTGGAGTTTATAGGCATGTCTCCAAAGAATACCTACAATCTTACTCGGATGAGTTCTCATGGAGATACAATCATAGAAACGACATAAATATATTTGATAGCTTGTTAAAGCAAGTTGCGGAGGTTAAGATTTTGAAGTCTTCCCAGCTTTCTCCAATACAGTATTAAAATCCTCTTCAGCATTGTCCCTACCGCCTTTTTTTAAGAAATCATGCAACTTTTTATCTTGAGGATTTTTAGCATGTCTTTTTTGAAGTTCTTTTAATGTTAATTTTTTATGAATTTTCATCTTCTATGCCTTTATTAAAAACTTCTCTTATTTCTGCTCTTAACCTAGCTCTTGCTTCTAATTTTTCTCTCATAGCAATTCCTATTTTTTCTCTTATTCCTTTGTCTTTTGGAATTGGAATTATGATTTCGTTTAATCTATCACCAATTGTAGATAAAGTTGCTTGGACAAAAGTTTTTTCATCTATCTGTTTTCTAACTACAGGAACATGGAGCAAATATAGAAGCAAATACGGGTCCATACCATCTTTATCAAGCGACCTTATTTTTAGAAAATGACTTTGAACAAGCATTTTTAAATCATATTTAGTAAGAATTAAAGTTTCTCCAATTCTATATGTTCCATCCTTTATAAACAACATGTCTCCCTCTTTTAAACTCTGCTTGTCTTTATATTTAAGATAAGTGAGTTCATTCACATTCTGCACAGCATAATTTCTGGTTTCCCAAGCCCCTATATCGGATGTTCTCAAAAATGGGATTTCATCATAGATATTGTAGTCTTTACTTGGTGCAGTTCCACCGGCTCCTTTAATTTCTAAGACTTTTTCATCAACAAGGTCTTGAATTGACTTCATTTCATACCGCCCCGTATCTTCTAATTTCTGAATATCTTTTATTGTGTCAGGGTCATAATATCTTGGTATTAAGATACCATTTATTAAACCACCTTCGTAAAGAGTAAAGCCTAATCTATCAAATCCCTTTATAACTCTATTCTGATATGTTTTATAAATCTCGGAAACTTTGGAAAACTCTTCATCTAAAATCTCCTTATCATTTTCATTTT
Source organism: Candidatus Levybacteria bacterium RIFCSPHIGHO2_01_FULL_40_16 (assembly GCA_001783805.1). Classification (GTDB taxonomy): domain Bacteria; phylum Patescibacteriota; class Microgenomatia; order Levybacterales; family UBA12049; genus GWB1-37-8. Next base: position 178,581 of record MFNS01000007.1, on the reverse strand, counting down.
TTGTATAAACTTCATTCCCTCTTGTATCATGTCCACATTTATTCACAACACTCATCATTATTGGGTAATTTTTTTGCTTTGTTTTATCCCATTTTTTAAGAACAAGTAGGGAGGTTTTTGTGTGAGTATGAGGCATAAATGTATTATGCGGGCAATCAATAATTGCCAAAATTTCTGCTTTATCTTTTATCCATTCTCGTATATAACCATCAGTAGGATTTCCAAAAATACCATCAGGGAGAACTATCGCCATTCTTCCTCCATCTTTTAATAAATTAAGACATAATTCAATAAAAAGTATTTGTGGTTCTGTCTCTTTTGTTTCATTTGTCATTATCCATTTCTCATCTTTAAATATCCATTTATGTCCTAAGTCATAATTTTTTAATATATATTCGTGATGGACTTTTATTTTACTGCCAAAGGGAGGATTTGTTAAGATAACATCAAATTTCTTCATTTGGTCTTTGCCGTCTTCGGTTAAAATAGTTCTCGCAGCGTTTTCCCATTCGTCGGGACTTTTGAGGCTATCGGCTTTGACAATACTGCTTCTTCCATCTCCAATAATAGACATATACGCTTTGCAAATTTTTACTAAATCAATTTCTTTATCAATACCATAAAAGTATTTGCGGGCAAATTCTTTCTTTTCATCCTCAAGATTACTTCCTTTATATTTTGGGCTATTGTTCATAATGCCCCATACATGTTCTAGGGCATAAATTAAAAATCCTCCGCTTCCACAGGCAGGGTCTAATAATCTTTCTTCCGGTTGAGGATTGATAATATCTACTGCCATCTTTACAACTTGGCGTGGTGTGAAAAACTCCCCTTTATCACCCACAAATTGTCTTTCTGCAAAAACTTCAAAAGCGTCTCCGATAACATCTTTGTCAGTTTTCGTCAAGCTATATTTTTCTAATTCTCTAACAATATAAACAATTGATTTAGGGTCTAAGACTATTTTTTCGTGCTGTTCAAAAATACCATCTTCAACAAGGTATTTTTTAACTTTCTCCCATAATTCTTCTACATTCTTTTTGACATCTTCGGGGCTATCATTAAAGCCTATTTTAAATTTTGGTGGTTTATCTAAATCATATTTCTCATCATAAATTTTACAAAAAATCAATCTTGTCATTTCGCTTCCTAATTTTTCTTTTCTTGCTATGTTGGTATTTGAATAAAGAGTGTAATACATTCTTCTAAAAATAGGTTTCAGATTTTGAACAGGTTTTAAATCTTCTTTTGTTATTCTTTCTATGTCTTCAAAAGTTTCACCGCTACTTGGTATTTGATGAATATAATCCTCTTTCAGTTCTCCTGTTTTTATGTCTCTATAGACATATTCTATTTCCTCGCCATTTATCCACACTCCCCAAAGAGCAGTAGTAGCAGACATGTAGCTCATTAGTTGTTCTATCCCATCTTTTTTTGTCGGTTTTTTTGTTTCTACAATTCCTAAAATATCTTTATTTTGGTCTCTTTGTGCTTTATTAGAGGTTTTATAAATTACAATGTCAGCTCTTTCTTTCTGATTTTTTTTGTTGTGGACTTCTCCTCGTTGAATGGAGACTTCTATATCCATTCGTTCATAATCGTAGTCATAATCCTCACGCAGGGTTTTTTCATATTCCTGTCTTACTTCTTCTTCGGGTTTTCTAATATCAACGGGTTTATTTGTAGCTCTATCTAATATGTAGCCATCTTTGAGGGAGATAATATCGTCCATGAGTTGATGGTATCAAGTTATGACAAAAAATTCTACATGAGCTGCCTACATACTCTTCTTAGCCCATGAGGTCATGGTATATATGCCCATTTTACTCATTGACAAGGTGTACATGTTGTTGTACACTTCATTTAATATGACTAATTTGATGTCAATATCCGACGTGAGACAACATCTTCCAAATCTCGTTTCGAAAGTAAACAAGTATCTGGATCGGGTGGTGATCACTGTCAAAGGCCAGCCAAAAGCAACTTTAATCAGCGCAGAAGAGCTGGAATCATTGGAAGAAACAGCGGAAATATTGGCAATTCCGGGAGCTGAAAAAGACATTCTGACTGGGATTAGAGAGGCAAAAAAGGGCTTGGGCATCCCTCTTTCCGAATTAAAATAAGCAGTATGCATATCATTATTACCCCAAAAGCACTCTCCCACTGCAAACGTCTTCCAAAAAAAGAATTGTTTAAAGTACAGCAAAGGTTAAAATTACTCGAAACAAATCCTCATCTTGGGAAAAAACTAGAAGGAAGATTTGCAGGGGTTTATTCGCTACGGGCTTGGCCATATAGAATACTTTATCTTATTCAACCGGAGCAAAAAACTATTTTTGTAGTTTCTATTCTACACAGACAAGGAGCATATAAATGAAAATTGCGAATAAGCGGGCGTTTTTTGATTATCAAATTTTGGAAAAATTTGAGGCCGGAATAAATCTTTATGGGGCCGAGGTCAAGGCTGTGCGCTTGGGACATGCGGATTTAACTGGGTCTCACGTGCGGATTATGGGTTCTGAGGCGTATTTGATCAATGCCAAGATCTTCCCCTATCAATATGCGAGACCCGAAAATTATGACGAACAGCGCACTAGAAAATTATTACTTCACAAAAGTGAAATTATTGCTCTAAAATCCAAAACCGAAGGTCAAAATCTGACTTTGGTTCCTCTGTCAATGTACACCACCAAAAGTTTTATCAAAGTCGAAATTGCCTTGGGCAAAGGCAAAAAACAATATGACAAAAAAGAATCAATCAAGAAAAAAGATATTCAACGCGAAGTCGAGCAGGAATTGGAAGAGGCAAAACAAGGCTAAGCTGAGGCTAGACCTTGACTTTACAAATTAATTTAGGTATAATACCAGTCTTGGGGATGCATTGCATCGACAAGATTGCACTTTAAAAAACAGCAAGCCGACAACGATCAAACGTCGTAAAACTGATCAAAAATTAAATGCTAGCAATAAAATGCCAGCGTTCGCTTTTCGACAAGCGTATTTATACGCTTAAGACAAGCTGAACTGTTTATGAAGTCTTTTCTCAACGGGACTTTATAAGCATAACTACAGTTGAGAGATGGTGAGGGCAGTTGGTTTCTATCCTTATTGTATTTATCAACCTTGACGCTATTAATTCTTGTTGATTAGAAAAAAATAGCGCGACACAAAATAATCAACTAAGCTTGTAGAAGTTTTTATAGTAATTTCTTGGACTCGAGCTCACAGCTCGACATCTCCACTCTTCGCTCATAAGTAAACTTATGAGCTACGAAGTGGCACAGCCACACTTCGTTAGTAAGACATTATGGCTGAAAAGAAGAGTGTCCCAAACGTAATCCCATTGTAGCGCAAGCGAAGAGGGACGAAGTGGGACATTTTTATTTCTGCTACAATTTCCTCATGTATTATGTTTATATTCTTCAATTAAGGGATAAAACTTTATATATTGGTTACTCATCTGATTTGAAACAACGTGTAGCTACTCATCAAAAGGGGGAAGTTTCTCAAACAAGAAATTTAAGACCTCTTAAATTGGTACACTACTCAGCTTTTGTTTCGAAACTGAAAGCTTTGCATTTTGAAAAGTATCTAAAAACTAATTCAGGCTTTGCATTTAGAAATAAAAGATTAATATAATTTGAAGTTATCTTATCAAGTCATAATGTTCCAATACTCTCTTGTGATACCGCTATACTTTACTTAGGCTGAGGCCAAAGCTGAACCATTTAATATCGGAGACCATTTGAAAATATACTCCTCAATTCGATTCCAAGAAATATCATTAATCTCTACACTATCCCGCCGCGAGGCGGGGTTTTTTGTGGTAAAATAATGCGATATGAAAATTTGTTTGTACGTTGCTTTTTCGGCCTTAATTCCAGCAAGGGAAACGCTACTCGATAAACTTAATAATTTAGTTATCGCAGATGAAAAACACCGGATGTACAAAGCGCAATCCATCGACCACATTCTGCAATCGCTTAAAAAAGCCGGTGTTGACGGTTTTGAATTACGTGTCTCTAACATTATCTCTGGAAACGATATTAAGGAGATTAAAAATATCGTAAAAGAACACAATATGTCCATCCTTAGCGTCCATCAATCTAATAATAATGTTTTTAACATTGCACTTTCGGAGATACAAAGATTGTGCGATATCGCTAATAATTTTCCAGCGGGCATCATAACTCTCCATTCAGATGCAATAGGCAATAAATTATTTGATAAAGAATTTATTCAGGAGCTTAAAAATCTACAAGAAAAACACGGGATTAAGTTCGGAATTGAAAATATGCCAAAAAGCCCTTTCTCAATATTTAAAACCTATACTTACAATACCAATGAATTTTCTTCCGTTGTTAATAATGCAGGACTTTCCATGACTTTAGATACGACACATTTAGCGCAAACAAAGGGAGATATTTGTGAGTTTTACAAAAAAAATAAAGAAAAAATTGTGAATATCCATATCAGCGATTATAAGAGACATTGGCTTAATAAAAAACTGCTTTTAGCCAATGGCACGCATCTTTCTTTAAACGAGGGAGAATTACCGATAGACAAGCTCCTCGAAACTTTAAAAGAAGAAAATTATCAAGGATTAATTACCATGGAGATCAATGCGGATTTAAATAAACTTTGTCAAAGCGCTGAAATAATCAAAAATGCGTTGAAATAGTTTTGAAGTTACACGCCTTACTTATTCTGCAGTATTGACATTCTCATATCCTCGTCAAGTTTTTTTTGCATTTGTTTTATCATGCTTTTGTTATGGGACGCAATGTTTATTTCGCAAAGTCTTTTGGCTAAGAATTCGCTTAGATTGCTTGAACCAAACATCGTAATATCATCTACCAACAGTGCTTTGGCATGCGTCATTCCTCCATTTTCCTTAAACCGGTAAACCCTGACGCCATTCTCAATCAGTTTTTTCAAAGACCTGCCGGTCGGAGCGCCTAACCTTTTATGATTATTATGCAGCGGGACAATGATGCGCGCATCAACTCCATGCCGGGAAGCCTCAATCAAGCTTTCCCAAATATGTTTGCCGCGTAAGTACGGCGATTCTATTACGATACGTTTTTTAGAATTATTAATTAAATTGATGACGTAGGGCATAATTTCATGCTTTCCCTTGGAAGAATCAGTCATGACCACGCCATCACTAAATTCAACTTTGCCATTAATATCTTTATCCCGCCAAGTCGCATTAAAATCATTTTGCAAAACAGGAACCATATCTCCTTTCATTTTTACCATAAAATCATTCCAGGATGCGTTATGTTCCGAAAGATTACAACCCCCGATATATGCTAGCGCTTGTTTAAGATCTTTCCTGTCTATAATCACAATTTTTTTATGATTTCTGTGAAATGCTCTTCTTCGTAAAAAGCCCAGGGGATTGGTGCGTTTTATTTCAATGCCTTGTTTTCCCATTAATTCAAGCAGCTTTTTTGTATTTTTCCATTCGCCGGTAATGATTCTCTGCAAGACCCTATTTAACCTTGGCCGATGAATAAAATAATCATTATGGAAAAGGTCAATAAAATGATCAATGATAAATCTTATCTTTACTCCCCGGAGTTTTGCTCTAAACAAGGCTTTGGCTACACGGTTGCCAACCGTATCTGCTTCAAAGGTAAAAAATTGCAAATCAATACTTAATTTTGCCCTTTCAATTTCTTTTTCCAAATCATCCAAAAAGAGAATGCTATTTGAAAGCAATTTATATGAAACCATAAAGATCCCACCTATTTTATAGCAAGTTGCCTTACGATTACAAGCTTGGTCTAGCAACGAATAAATTAATCTCTTGCCAGAGTTAATCCCCAGACTTTTTTCACTCCGCTTTTCTTAAGCATTTTGGCCGCTTCCAAAAGAGTTGAGCCGGTGGTTAAGATATCGTCGACGAGGAGGATATTGGCCTTGCCCGCCGACCTGTCCGCCGAAGCATTTGCGAAGGTGGAAGCCTTGGCGAAGGCGGGGATATTTGGAGCAAGAGTAAAAGCGTCCTTGATGTTTTCTTTTCTTTCTTTGAGGGTTAATCCGAATTGAGACTTGGTTTCTTTGGTTCTTTGCAAGACCTCAACCATTTTAAGATTAAGTTTTTTTGATAAGCCTTCTGTCAATAGCTTTGCGTGATTATAACCTCTTTTTCGCAATCTTTTTGAGTAAAGCGGAATCGGCACCAGAATCGGTGAAAATCCGAGAGCTTTTTGAAAAAGTTCCTGCTGAATAAGCGATTCGCAAAAAAGGTCTGTTAAAACGCTTCTCAAGTCGGCGAGGTAAGGCTTGTATTTAAAATTATAAATTAATTTTTTAATAGTTCTCTTGTAACTAACTCCCGCAAACGCCCCGTCAATCGTATATTTTCCCCGGCACCCCGGATGAGTTAACCCGTCAATTGAACCCTTGTTGCAGACCAAACAAATCATGGAAACATCAAAGGAGATAAAAGAAAAACAGTTGGCGCAAATGTAATCCCCTATTTTCCGGCAATTCACACAATGTTTGGGAAAGAAAAAATCCAATAATCCCACGAGTTCAGTTTAGCAAAATAGCCAGTAATAAGGTATAATGAAGCTCTGGAGGAGTCGCATAGTCCGGTCAATTGCGGAGCTTTGCTAAAGCTCTGAGCCGAAAGGCTCACGCAGGTTCGAATCCTGTCTCCTCCGCCTTTGCCTCGCCGAAGTTCTGCTTTGCAGAACGAAGGCGGGATTCGGCTTAGCTACGGCGAGACGCAGTCCGCCTAAAAATATGCACTATGTTTATTTGCTAATATGTTCAGATAAGAAGACTTATATTGGTTGCACGGATGATCTAAAAGAAAGAGTGGCTAGACATAATAAGGGAAACATCTCTGCAACTAAATCTAGATTGCCAGTGATTTTAATAGGATATTTTGCTTTTAAAAATAGATATACGGCTTTTAAATTTGAAAAATATTTAAAATCAGGATCGGGGAGAGCATTCCTAAGAAGACATTTAATTTGATTCATTAAAAATACTTATGAAAAAAATCAAAGAATTTCTACATGAAGATTATCTTCGGTCCTTAATGTTTGGCCTTCAAGATGGAATTGTTTCAACCACCGGGGTCGTGGTAGGAATTTCTACAGGAGTTAGCAATAAGGAAATTATCGTTCTAGCGGCAATAGTTGCGGTCATGGTTGAAGCGTCCTCAATGGCTGCCGGACAATATTCCAGCGAAAAAGCAGTACATCAAATGGATAAAAACGGAAAACATACCGATAGTCTTTATGTTGGCGCATTAATCATGTTTATTTCATATTTAATTGGCGGATCTTTTTCGATTATTCCGACAGTAATTTTTGATCAGCCGATTGCCAGAGACATAGCAATAGTCTTTTCGTTTCTGGGCCTTTTTATTATCGGCTACGTTAAAGGGCAGCTGGTAGAACATAAACCCTTACGAAGCGCAATTGAATTGCTTATCATCGGCTCGATCGCGACGATTATCGGGGTTGCTGTGGGCTATTTTCTAAAAGTCTAAGCAAATTGTTGTTATCCTCTTATTTTGATATACTCAAATTCAATCCTTGGAGAGGTCGCTTAGTGGACTAGAGCGGATGTCTTGAAAACATCTAAGAATGAAAGTTCTTCGCGAGTTCGAATCTCGCCCTCTCCGCTAGCTCCGTTGACTAACATCTTCTTTTAATATAAAGTAAAGATATGGCTACCCAAGAATCACCGCAAATGCGGGATCCCGCTGAGGCGGGAGAAAAAATGCTTCCGAAGGAACCGCTGGACCTGCCTGCCGGCAGGCAAGGTTTACCCAAAGAACCTTTGGAATTAAACAAGCCTCAAGCGCATCAGAATACGGTTGAGACGATTTTGGAATGGAGCGCTCCCGGAAGACCCTTCCGAAAAAGAAGTAAACAATACTACTTAACCGGTCTCTTAATCATGCTCTTAATTGAAGTGATTTTGTTTCTTTTTTCCCAATATATGCTCATGCTGGTAGTTTTATCTCTGCTTTTTGTCGCTTTTGCCCTAGCTTCGATTGCACCGTCTGATTTTAAATATCGAATTTCCAGTGAAGGAGTGACAGTTGAGGATCATTTTTTTCTCTGGCAGGAATTATATGATTTTTATTTTAAAAAGAAAGAAGGCGTTGATGTGGTCCATATCCGGACTCATTCGTTTATTCCCGGAGAACTAACACTAACTTTGGGTAATATCGACCGCGAGCACATTAAATCCGCTCTTCTCTCCTATCTGCCTTACAGAGAGGTCATCAGACAAAATTTTATGGAAAAATCAGGTCTTTGGCTTGAAAAAAACTTCCCTCTGGAAAAAACTACAAGTTAAAAAAACTGGCGGAGGGAGGGGGATTCGAACCCCCGATATCCTTTCGGACATATACGCTTTCCAAGCGTACGCACTCGACCACTATGCGATCCCTCCTTGTTTAAATTAGATTTTTGGCTTCTTTCCAGACAGTTTTATCAGATTCATAGGTCAATCTTTCTTCAACTTTTTCTTTCGGCAACCAAACAACTGCTTCCATTTCATGATCATGTTTGGAAATATCTCCATTCACATATTCCATTAGAAAATAATAAACAGTTTTTCTGATTTTTTCACTATCCATAACGAACCAATAAGTAATCGGATTCAAGGCTCGTGTAATTTTTCCGTTTACTCCTGCTTCTTCTTTTACTTCCCTTAGCGCCGTTTCTTCTTTGTTTTCTTTTTCAACATGGTCTCCAATTAATCCTTTGGGGAAAACCCAACCGTGGTGCTGGGAATGCTGCGAAACCAGAATTTCTGTTTTATCGCCGATTCTTTTAAACACTATCCCCCCTGCTGAAAATTGAATTTTCATAAACGTTAAATTGTCAAATGTGTTCTTGGGGAGATTCGAACTCCCAATCGCTGGGTTCGGAACCCAGTGCTCTATCCAATTAAGCTACAAGAACCTGACGCCCCGCCTGCATTTGCCTTCCCGATTAAATCGGGATGGCGGGCAGGTCTATCCAGTTGAACTACGAGGACAAGGGCGGAGGATACAGGATTCGAACCTGTGTAGGGATTGCTCCCTCGAGTTTTCGAAACTCGTGCAATTGACCACTATGCGAATCCTCCAATGCCCGCAGCTCCGGCACGTAAAAGTCTTTATGTGTCCTCGGGGAGATTCGAACTCCCAATCGTTGGGTTCGCAACCCAATGCTCTATCCATTAAGCTACAAGGACTTAACGTGCCAGGCAATCTGAATGCTCCCTGCCCGCCAAAGCTTCAGCGTCGGCGGGTATCCATTAAGCTACAGGCACAGGCCTTTGTATTTTACTTCAACTTGACATAAAACACAAAATAAGACAAACTATATGGAGCATGCTGCCCAATTTTCAATTTTTAATTTTTAATTTTCAATCAAAACTAAAATTTCAAATTATTCTAATTTTCTCCCTCTTTCTACTTTCTATTTTCTACCTTCTACCCTCTGCTGCTCATGCAAATACAGCTACGCAAACCACTAACCATCCCACATCCAATACTAATGCCGACGTGCCGAATAATCTGCATAACTGGACGCAAACCGTGATGATTGAAGTTATGAGCTCTTTAACCTGCCAGATTGCCGGAGTTGATCCGATCAATCCCAAACAATCTTGCCTCGGAGCAGACCAGGCAACCGGAAAAATCGGTTTTCTGCCTTCCCCACAAACCGGGGGAGCAATTGGTTTTATGGGCAACATGATTGCTACACTCTATACCCCGCCCCTACACACTGCTGACTATTTCCAAAATCTGGCGCAAAATTTTGGGATTACCAAACATGCTTTTGCCGCGCCACCCGCAGGCGGAACAGGCTTCCAAAGCCTGACGCCCCTCATCGGAATTTGGGCGGCTTTCCGCAACATTGTTTATCTTTTATTAGTCATCGTCTTTGTCGTCATCGGGCTGGCAATAATGCTGCGGGTAAAAATTGACCCGCGGACAGTCATGACGATTCAAAACCAAATTCCCAAAATTATCGTCGGAATTTTGGCAGTCACCTTTTCCTTCGCCATCGCCGGCTTCCTCATCGACATGATGTGGGTCTTAATATACCTGTCATATGGAATAATATCCGGAATCCCCAATGTAAATGTTCAATCTTTAAATCCATCCCTCATTCAGGGCCAAAACGCCTTAGCGGCATCTAACAATATTTCGCCGTTAGGAATTTTTGGAATACCAGCAAATATATCTCGCGGAGTGGCAGATATATTTAAAAATCTTATTGGGGTTGAACACTGCGACAGCCCCTTAAACTGCTTAAATGCAACGCTTAATCCCTTTAACTTCGTCTTGAAGACCACAGGGGTAGGCTTTAACGCGTTCGATTTAATATATGATCTCATAAGCTGGGTGGCAGGATCAGCAATGTTTTGGAAGATTGCGCATACCCCTAATCCCGAAGGGGGGACCCCTTTCATATCTGATCTTGTAGGCGCTCTTACTCTTGGTGCAAAAACCATTGGAGCGCTTGGCGCAGGCGCCGTCGTTTCTGCTGCTACTCAATATCTTCTTAGAGAAATTGTCCCCATAATTATTGTTTATCTAATCATATTCTTTGCGCTTCTGATTGCTTTGTTTAGACTTTGGTTCGCGCTGCTTATGGCTTATGTGCAAATTTTGTTAGCGGTTGTCTTAGCGCCATTTTGGATTATTGGCGGAATTGTCCCGGGAAGTCCGATTAGTCTTGGTGGGTGGTTCAGGAATATTGGGGCAAATCTACTGGCTTTTCCGACAGTCCTTGCTATGTTTATGCTAGGAAGAGTTTTTATGGACTCCTTTGGAACTACGCCTACGACCGGGACGCAAAATTTTGTCCCACCGCTTATAGGGAATCCCGGTAATCCAAGCTTAATTGGATCCCTAATTGGTCTTGGAATTATTTTAATGACTCCAAATGTCGTAAATATCCTCAAAGCCGCCCTCAAAACTCCCAAGACCGAAGCTGGTATTGGAGCCGCTATCGGCGCGGGCACGGGTACACTTACTACCCCATTCGGGCCAGTTATGACTGGTTTTAGTTTCTTAGCTGGACAAAAAGTAGCACAAAGACTGCCGTTAATTGGTAGATTTGCCATACCGGCGAAAGAGACTAAAAAGAAAGAAAACGAACCCAATATTCAATAATAATTATCTTTTCCCGTAGTCTTTTATTTTTGATGGAAGTGCCGCAAGAGAAAATAACATCCACATCATTAAAGCATTCAGGAATTCGCTCCATGCGACTTTAAATGGTTGAGCATTAAACTCCGTTAAGAGTTGGCTCACTTGGCTTTTTTTCTCTCCGGGCATCTTTTCATTTCGGAGGATTCCATCATCAGCAGCCAAATCGCGTATATTTACGCTCAATTCTCTTACGTTCCATGAAGGTGCATTTGTTGAAAATAATCTTTGAAGATGGGAGGTAGGAATATTTAAAAATTCCGCAATAGGCTTGTATCCCGGGATCTTGGCCCTACCAAATTGTTCTGCCATCATAAAATATGGTTTTATAAGTTTGTATGCCACATTCTGGGCAGTGAATGATCCTTCCGGACCACTCAATGCTCCTTCCATTTCCTTCAAATGCTTTTTTATTTCTCCCCATGATCCCCCAATATGCTCAACAACCCCTCCTGCAGCATCTCTTGCTTCTGAATAACCCCTTTCATCATTCATTCTTCTTGCATAAACTTCCGGACCGAGATTGCCGTATTCTGATTTTTGGAAAGGAACATCATCAAGAAACGCTACATGAGGAAAATCAACTTGTGCCAATTCCGAAGCTTTTTCCCTACCTAATTTTTGCAACTTTTTTACAAATTGCCGTTCGTCCTGCGTCAAACCAGCAGCTTCAAAATAATCAGAGAGCCTTAGAGCCTCATGTCTTCTACCCTGATTCGTCACTTCAAAGACTTTCTTCTGTTCTTGCATCCTAATCATATGCAACCTGATTAGTTTGTTTTCAAAATCCTTTTTAAAAAGTCTCGTTCCTCCATCACTCAGTTTTTCTCCCTTGACTTTCTCGTAACCCGGCAAATTTTTTACGCCCTCTTCTGACAGAAACTGTGCGATTCTTAAAGGCATTATATCAGCAACTTTTTGCCAAATGAGGATTCTAATATTACTGCTGACTCCGCCTGTTGAGAGAAGAAGACCTAAAGAAAAGTTTACTTGATCTTCTTTCTGATTATATTTAAAATAGTCATATTCGTATACGTCTTCGCCTTTTTCGTTTTTTTCGAAATGCCCACTAAATAAATCTTTCCTTGCTTTTTCACCTTCTTTTACGGACAGGCCTTTAGCCTCATATTTTTCTATTCTGCTTCTTTCCGCGTTAAATTCTTGGACTTTTTTCGGTTTTAAAGTAAAACCCATCAAAGGAAGAAACATGTCCTCCATAAGAAGTTTTGATTTGCCGTAATCGGTTTGTGTTATTTCTTTCGGGATTTTAATTCCTTTGATTTCAATATCTTGTCCCAACTCTTCTTGAAGAAGTCCAGTATTATAAACTAAGAATTCGCCTAAATTTACTTCCGTCGAAGATTTATCGGGATTAGTTATTAACGATTGGTCATTATGTTTTTGTTCCTCCAAATATTTTTTAAATATTCTTTCCGGCTCTCCTCCCCCACTTCTCATTTGCCGGAGCGCCTCAGGAATTCTTGATATATCAATTTTCATAAACGGGGTATTTAAATATGATCCGACAGGTCTCCATCCCTTTTCAAAACCTCCCGCACTAAATAGAGAAAGAGGAATTAACTCTTTCTTAACATCAAGTACTCCAATTCTGCTAAGTCCTTTATAATTTTTTACTGCATCATGATTAATCAGATGTACATAGGTGGGTCCTCCCTTCGTCACTCCGGATCTAAATCTTCCCTGTAGCATCTTAAATCCTCCGATTATTCTCGCCAGAGTTTCCGAGGTCGGTGATCTGAGCCACTCTTCGCTTGGTTTCGGAATATTTCCCCAGCTTACCAACTCCGGAACTCTTAAAAGAGTTGCCTGGTAATTTCTTCCCAAACCAAAGGCTCTTTCAAGCTCCCAGTCTTCCAGATTGCGCAGTTTTTTGTCCGGTCCTTCAAACCTACTTTTTATGCCCGCTTTAGGCATCTCGCTTACAAAGGTTTCCTTTGCCCAATCAGCTATTTCCGTTTGGTATCGTTGGGCCTGCAGCCTATCGTAATTGGCGTATAATCTTCCAAAAGCCAGCTCACATATTTGCCTTGCCTGTTCAACCCCATCCAGCTCAATTCCTGTTTGCAGTCGTTCGGGAGTAATCGTCCTTGCAATATTCATTAGTCCGTCTATATTTGCCGACTGAGTAACAATGGCTTTATTGGCTTCGTGTAAGCGTAATGCCATCTCATGCTGCTCTTTATAGTTTTGGCGTCTTTCGCTTGATTTTCTACTTCCAACATTTTCCTCAACATTTCCGACAACAGTTAAAAAACTTTCGAAGTTGATACTTGCATAGAAGGATAAACTGTATTCCGCTTCAGGAGTCGCAAAAGGTTTATAGACAATCTTTGAAACAAGTTGCTCGGATGCCTCATCGTCTTTTGCTACCAATTCGAAAAATTCGTCCGGAATCGTCATGTCGGGATTTAATTTTCTTATTACGTCTTTTAGCGCTTTTGTTTTTTCATATCCTGTTTTTGATTCAAGATTTCCAATAATTTCTCTCCATTCTCTGCCTGCCTGTTCTCCCATATCTTGTTTCTGTTTCGCAGCAATTTCGGCATATCTTTGTATATAAGGTTCCGCATCAATTGCGTTAATCCTTCCGGTTTTTACTCCCTGAATTATTTCCGAGAGAGATTGCGCGGGACCTTTTCCAAATGCACGTGTTTCCATTTCAACGCCTTTTATAAAATCTCTCGTATTCCTCAATTGTTGCTTTCTTAATTCCAAGACATCCTGTGCAATTTTTGACCCCTCTGCGGCGCTTTTTGTTATCCCTGATGCCTCTAGATCTTTTTTTGCAATTCTTTCTAATTCCGCTTCGTCATCGGGAATATTTGGGGTTTGGGAAAAAAGATCATCTTCGGCATTTATATTTTTTTGTTCTTTAGGCTTATCACCTGGCGCCTTAGCTTCTGGAGCTTCTTTTTTATGGTTATTTTCTCCTTCATTTACAGGATTTTGTTTTCCCTGGGATTCGGTATTTTGCTCCGGAACCCTGCTTGATCTTAAAATATTAAAAAGTTCTTGAGTATTTTTGCTATTAATGTCTTCTTGACTTATTCCATTTTCTCTTAGAATCCGCTCAAGTCTAGCGGTAAACTGCGAAGGCCCCAATCCCTCGTCAACGTTTTTAAGAAGGTCTTTAGCCTCTTGAGTAAGGGGAGGCATAAATCCTTTTTCTTTAAGCATTTCCTGAGTTCGCATTTCATCAACGGAAATTTTTTCTCCTTCTGATGTTCTCAATGAATTATGCGTCTGCCATGCGTTGTTAATTTTTTGTTTTTCTTCAGGGGTTATTATTTTTTCCTCCCGAGGGTTTTTTGCATTATTTCCTTCTGGCTGTTTTGGTGCTTGTGGTCCTTCTCCGTTTTCTGCCATAAAAATATCTCCGTCTTCATTTAGAATACGTTTTTGAGGCACGCTTGTCAAATCAATTGGTTTTCCTTCTTTCATGTTCATGACGTCCGCATAATACTCTCTGAAAATTGATTAATCTTGACAAATCAACCTGACTTAAACTAGACGGTAGGGATTTGATTTCTTGAAGTTGGATATTCTCGACGCCTTCGACTTTGAATATTTGAGGAGTAGAATTTTTGATCTTAAGATGTCAAAAAAATCAGGATCAAAAAATTATTCGAACTGAATTTTCAGACCGACATTTAAAGCTCTCGCTATGCGTTGTAACAATTCCAGCGAGGGATTGACGCTCATATTCTCCAGCCTTGAGATGACTGCTTGGGTAGTATTAGCCTTTTTGGCTAAACCAACTTGCGATATTTTATGAACAAGCCTTTTTTTAATTAAAGCCCTGCTTAATTGATAGGCCGGTTCGCTTTTTTCCCATTCATTTTTAAATTCAGGATTTCTTAAGCTCTCCCGTATGTGTTCCCGCAAAGTATAGGTATTTCTTTTCATACAAAGATTATATCTTCTAGAATATATTTTGTCAAGAACTAATTTCTGATAATCTTGATAGACCAATATTAATTTCCTTTCTCGGTGTTTTATTGGTCTTCTTAATGAATGCGTGCAGCAGCAATATTTGTTTTTCGTGTTTTGTGACATAAAGAATTCTGATGCTGTCTCTTCCCAAAATTCTGATTTCCCAAAAAGGTGTACCGGCTAATTTTTTAACGTGCGGTATTGCATAGCTCAAACCAAATTCTTCAATATGGGAAAGAATTCTTAAAGCTTTTAGTTTGGCTTTTGGGTAATTATCCAAAAAATCCCTGACAGGATTTTCTCCGCTGGCTGAAATATAGTAAATAATTTTCCAGCCCATGTCCATAAAGCCAGCTTAGCATATATTTGAGTTTTTGAATTTTAGCTTGCAATGTGGCCTGAAGGGCTTTACGCTGTTGCAAAAATAACCAAATTTGTCTACGATGAATGGGTGAGGAAAGTTTGTTTAAATATTTTAATTTCATTTTCCTTTTTAATTATATTTCTCTTTTTAGCCACACCTTCCTATGCATGCACAATTAGCGCCAATCCCAGTTCATTCCCTCCTGATTACAACGGGGATGTTACAATAACTACCACCGACTGCAACTTCCAAACATCAGTAAGATATGTTATTTTTGCACACCCCCAAAGCGTAGCCCTTGGCGGATCTCTTAATTATTTCACCACAGACAGAAAAAATCCTCAAAATTCACAAACTTTAATTGCCAATCTTAACTTGTTTCAGGGGGCTATCGGAAAAACTAATCCCGGAGTATGGATCCTTGAGGTCTGCTCAAAAGCATCCAACCTATCTGACTGCGCAAACCAAAGCAATATAGTAAGTAAAACTTCTATTATGGTTAGCGCAGCCGCAACGCCAACCCCAACACAGCCTCCCGCAAATCTTCCAAAGATAGATCCGCTTGCTCAATCTAAATGTTCATTTCAAATCGGAGAAGAAGTGATCTTAATAGCTACCAGATTACAGCCGGATACTAATTATCGCTGGTGGTGGAAAAGCGATGGTTTTTTTGCAGATCACAAATTTATCGGAAGATCTGACGCTTCCGGCTCTAATTTAACAATAACTGTTCCACGTGAAGAAACTAAAAGAGCGGAAAAACGGCAGATCTGTGTGGACATGGAAGGACAAGAGAGAACCGGAGAAAACTGTATCGCATTATCTTTCACCACTAATCCTCCCGAGGGTGATACGTCTTGCGACCAAACAAAAAATGCATCACTATCTTCTGACGAGCAAATCCCAGCTGTTCCTCCTCCCTGCAAAGAATTTGATGAAAGCACAAAGAAATGTCTCTCCGTAGATACTGCGCTTGGAATTATCAGCACGGATCCTGCAAGTTTTGTGAAATCTGTTTTTAGCATTGTTTTGGGGCTGGCCGGAGGGATTGCTTTAATTTTAATTATCATTGCCGGGTATAAATTTATGGTTTCCCGGGGAAATCCGGAAGCAGTTAAGGGTGCAACCGAACAGCTGATTTCGGCTGTCATCGGCCTTTTGTTTATTATTTTTTCTTTTGTTATCTTGCAAATCGTCGGCGTTGATATTCTAAAGATTCCGGGTT
Organism: Candidatus Levybacteria bacterium RIFCSPHIGHO2_01_FULL_40_16; assembly: GCA_001783805.1. GTDB lineage: Bacteria > Patescibacteriota > Microgenomatia > Levybacterales > UBA12049 > GWB1-37-8. Next base: position 161,850 of record MFNS01000007.1, on the reverse strand, counting down.
TTGAATAATCATTTATGAAATATCTATCTATTAATGTTCCGGGGTACGGACAGGTCGACTTAAACCCACCCGGGGGCGTGCCAACCGGCGGGCTGGAAACAGGTTCGAAGATCATACAGGCTTTTCTTAACCTTGCTTTGATAATCGCGATTTTAACCGCTCTTTATTTCATCATCCAGGGCGGAATTGACATCATTCAATCCGAAGGGAAAAAAGACAAACTTAACCGGGGTCGGCAAAGAGTAACTTATGCAATTTTGGGATTAGTTTTGATTTTCTTATCCTTTTTAATGGTCAGCGCAGTCAGCGCTTTCCTAGGAACCGATCTTCTTTGTATTGTTTTTAAACCGCTTTCATCTTGTAAATAATCCGCAAAAGACCTAGAATAAAGCCGTAAAACATGACCATCCTTCGTTAAAACTACGGAAGGGTCATGCCCCGAAGCTTAAGAACGAGGAACAAGTAAGCTGGTGAATTAATATGATAAAAACAAATGCAGGAAAAGGGGTCAAGCGAAGTGGCATGAATATTGCAATTCTGGGCGGAAGTTTTGATCCTCCTCACAAGGGACATGTGGCTATCGCTAATAAATTAATAAGATTATTTCACTTTAATTCAGTCTGGCTGATGCCCTGCTATCAACACCCTTTCAATAAAAATTTATCAGATCCCAACAAAAGGCTAGAGATGACCAAATATTTGGAAAAGGGCCCAACTAAGGTTTCTGATCTTGAAATAAGGAAAAAAACAATTAGCTACACTATTGACACTCTTAGAGAATTAGCTAAAAAGCATCCGCAGGACAAATTTTCCTGGATTATCGGAACCGATCAGGTTGACAGTTTTACAAAATGGAAAGAGTGGAAAAAAATTATTAATAATTTCAAACTGATTATTGTTCCCAGAACCGGTTTTAAGAAAGCAGAGATAAAACTTCAAGAAATTAGCAAGCAAGTTTTATTTCCAAAGAACATTATCTCAATTGACCAAAAAAAATTCCCGCCAATTTATGTTTCCTCAAAACTTACGCGTGAGAGAATTAAGAGGAATAAATCCAGCACCGATTCGGTGCTGGATAAATCTATTTCAAACATGGTACCAAAAAGAGTAAAAGATTATATAATAGAGAATAAGCTATACTCATAAATTTAATTTGAAATTTAAAATTTGAAATGAAATCAAAATGTTTGAAAATTTGAAATTATGAGAAATACGCTTAAGATAAATCCATCTACCGAAACGGTAAGGATTACTGCTTTTATTAAAGGCGTTTTAAAAAAACAAAAGTTTAAAAATGTGGTAATTGGACTCTCCGGAGGAATAGATTCCGCGGTTAGTCTAACTCTCCTTGAAAAATCCATTCCTCAAGAAGATATTTTTGTCGCGCATTTATATTATTTTGAATCTCAAATCAATTCCCTTAAGCCTCTTTTGCAAAAATTAAATATTCCAGAAAAAAATATCCTTAACATTTCCATCCAGAACGCTGTTGATGAACTCAAGAAAATATTAAATATACCGGACGGAGATAGGATCAGACTTGGAAATGTAATGGCAAGAATTCGCATGACGATGCTGTACGATCTTGCAAAGAAAAATAATGCACTGGTCTTGGGAACAGAAGATAAATCCGAATTTCTTTTAGGTTACTTTACAAGATTTGGCGATGAAGCATCGGACATAGAACCGATCAGGCATCTATATAAAACTCAAGTTTATCAACTGGCAGAATATCTGGGCGTTCCAAAAAATGTTCTTAAGCAAAAGCCATCGCCGGGCTTATGGAACGGACACACCGCCGAAAAAGAATTGGGTTTCTCCTATGAAGAAGCGGATAATGTCTTACATTTATATTTCGATCAGAAAAAAATTATTGGCGAAATAGTTTATAAAGATTTTTCAAATGCCCAGAAAATAATTGCTTGGGCGAACAAAAATTCTTTCAAGCATCACCTACCACATACCCCTTGACCCCACACCAGCTTACTTCTCGCCTTTTCAATTCTATTCGAATACGGCTCGAAGAGCGCTTGGGCGGGGTCGGCGCCCCACTTGCGACGCAAGTGGGGCTTGACATTTCTTAAATTCCTGCTTAAGATAAATTTAGTGAAGAAATTATTTATCCAGCACCTTCTTAAATTGATCACGCCTATGCACAAAAGGAATGTTTTAGGTGCTGGATTTATTTCTATTTCCAGCGTATTTACCTATTTATCTTTACCCCTTCTTGCTTTTGCCCAAACCCCAACTCCAATTACTATAGATCCATGCGCTGTGGATACTAGTGGCGTAGTTCAAGCCACGGGAATCGCCGGAATCCTTTGTAAGCTTGGCGGCGGGAATATTGCCAAAACAATCCAGGGTGTGGTTGTGTTTTTCATAATCCTGGCGGTTGTTATTGCGCTTTTGTATTTGCTTTACGGCGGAATTAAATGGATCACCTCCAGAGGCGATAAAACAGAAGTTGAAGCGGCTAGAAATCACATCCTGGCTGCGATTATCGGACTGATTGTAGTTATTCTGGCAGTCTTTATCTTATCTGTAGTCCTTGCAGCTTTTGGAATAAAGGCAACAGACCTTAAAATTCCGGTAATTGGCCAGTAATTAACGCTGGATTATAGGTTTTCCTCATCTTGTTTTTTAATTCTTTCTTTGCTACTCTCTAATTATGTTTAAAGAGTGGGATGACCTTGTTAATAGTTGCGTACAGGGTGGCGAGAGTGAGGTTGCTACCCTTGATTGCATTCCTGCTGTTTTCGCAAATCTTCTTAGCGCGCTTCTGGTATTCGCAGGACTGACAGCTTTGATAATGTTTATCATTGGGGGTTTTAGATTTATGAACGCCAGAGGAGATCCCAAAAGGATTGAGGGAGCAAGAAATAGTTTTGTTTTCGGAATAATTGGCCTGGCAATTGTCATCTTTTCTTTCTTGCTAATCAATCTTATCTCTACGGTTACGAATGTGCCATGTATTAAGACCTTTGGCTTCGGCTGTTAGTAAATAATTTTACTGCCCCCAAGATAAAAACATCTATTGTAATCGGCGCGAGTAAAAATATGGATGATTTTTGAATTACCCCAAGCAATTCTTTGGTAAATATTTTATCTAAATATGCCATTGGAAAGCGAAAACCAAGAATGTAGGCGCCAATAAAAATTGTAATAAGGGTTATCAGAATTTCCACTGTTCCCTCCATGTCGCGTTTACTTGCAAACATAGTATTACTGATTGCAAACAGTAAGTAAATGAGAATTAAAATCACAGCTGTAAAAAGATAAAGATTTTGTTTTTGCCAAAATAGAATATTCGCGCTAAAAAGATAGACAGCGCTGACAACCAGTACTAATCCCGCAAAAATAGGCGCAAATCCGATGATGCTTCTACGGATCGGGTCTGTTTTGGCAATTTCAACACTTCCGAGTTTGACTCCATTACCATTTTTCTTTGGGGCAAATTCCATATCTCCTACGGGAACAAATAAAATTACTGCTATGAAAAGGTGGGCTAGTTCATGAATAATCATCCCGGGCAAAAGAAGAAACGAGATTAGATTTATTGACATGAATTTAGAAAGAGTTTTACTCATTGACCTTGAGAGAAAAAACAAAATAACTATTTCCAGAAGCAGAAGAACAAAATAAGCCATACACATATAATACCATTTTTCACACCGGAGGCTAAAACTCTATTTTTTTGACCTATTTTGATAATCTTGCATTGTGATTTTTCACGCTATATGCTAAATTTGATGGATAATCATCCGATTCCTCAAGATGTTACCGGCTTTCAATTTAAGCTAATCGGCAATATGACGGTAAAGCAATTTGCCTACCTGGCAACAGGTGTTGTTTTCGCCTGGATCTTGTTCCAGCTACCCATTAACATTCTTATAAAATTTCCGCTTTGCGCATTTTCCGCTAGTTTGGGCATAGGGCTTGCATATTTTCCTGTGAGCGGGCGCCCAATGGATGTTATGATTGGAAATTACATTAAGGCCTTATTTAGGCCAACTCAATTTGTTTATGAAAAAACCGGAGGCCAAATTTATTTTCCCAACAAAACGCCTGTAGCAACAACCATTAAGAACATCGGCCAATATAAAAATGACCTTAGCCCATTCCCAAAAGATCAGCTCAAAGCTTATCTGGTGACTCTGAATGCCAAGCCAAGAAATAAAGCTGATGAAATCGAAAACAATTTTTTAATGTCTGTATCCGGTCTGGCAACAAGCCATGCTTCCCAGCCCGCCCCAAGCCTGACTGTTTTGCAGACTAGTCCCCAATTAAATCCAATTAGGCAGAGTGATTTGCCAAAACCCCCAAGCGAACAAAAGCTAGTTGTCTCGTTGCCTAATGTAAATGCACAAGCTACCCCTCCGCTTGCATCCATGTTGCCGGTAAAGCCGACTATCCCGCCTCATCCACCCCTTGCGGGACAAGCAGAAAATATAATGCCCTTAAAAGGGTTCAATAAATCTATCGGTACGCCAAATGTTCCTGAGTTTCCAAATCTAATTACCGGAATCACCAAAGATGCCCGTGGCAATGCTTTATCTAATATTCTAATTGAAATAAAAGATAGTCAGGGAAATCCAGTTAGAGCGTTTAAGACAAATGAACTTGGCAGATTTGCCTCGGCTACTCCGCTCATAAACGGAGTATACGGTATCGAGTTTGAAGATCCAAAAGCGCAAAATAGATTTGAGAAACTGATGATTAATGTTGCCGGTCAAATTATCTTGCCTATCGAGGCGATCTCTGTTGACACACGGGAAGAGCTGAGAAGATCATTGTTTAATACAAATTAGGTTCTTATGAATAAATCTGCTCAAAAAACAAAAGCTACAACTCAAAAATTTATTGAGATTTTGGATATTATCGATAATGTTGTTTTACTTGCCTCCGGAAATGCCTGTTTAGTAATTGAAGTTCAAGCAACTAACTTTGCGCTTTTATCCCAAGAGGAGCAAAATGTCAAAGTCCTCTCCTATTCAGCGCTTTTAAATTCTTTATCTTTTCCTATTCAGGTATTTATTCGCAGCAAGAAAATAAATATTTCTTCTTACTTAAGGCTTTTGGAAGAAGAGGTGGAAAAAAGCCAAAATCAGCTCTTAAAAAGCCAAATCAAATTATATAAAGATTTTGTTGCGGAGCTGGTAAAGGTAAATGCCGTTTTGGACAAAAAATTTTACATCTCAATTCATTATACGGGACTGGAAAGCGGCATCCTTGGGAGAGGGGATAATTTCTTTCTGTCTGCCAAAGCAAAGCTAGCTACAAAAGCCGAGAGCCTGCATGCAATGCTCCGCCGCATGAATCTAGCAGCAAAAACCCTAACCAAAGAAGAGTTGGTGAAATTATTTCATGAAATCTACAACGGAGACATTGAACAAATTGACAAAATTGCTCAAAACATTAAATATCCGATTGTAAAAGCACAAATTACTTAATATGTTTGCAAATAAAAAGACAGGGGAAATCAAGCAAGCCGAGGGGTTAACCTCTCCTACGGAAATTATTCAGAATGGCATGGTTTCCCTGCCAGATGTGCTTGCCCCATCTTCGGCTGAGGTTGATTTTAATTATATCCGGGTGGGAGAAAGATTCTACAAAACTTTTTTTATTGCCGGCTATCCGCGCTATGTTTCCCCGGGCTGGCTTTCCCCGGTGATTGATTTCAATCATTCTTTAAATATCTCAATGTTTATTTATCCAACTTCATCCTCGGATGTCTTGTCAGACTTAAGACGTAAAACCGCCGAGATGGAGGCAACTATTTCCTCTCAAATCGATCAGGGATTAGTGGTTGATGCCAAAGTTCAGGCGGCACTGGATGATGCTGCAGGCTTAACGGAAGAGCTCGCCAAGGGAATGGAAAGATTTTTTCAAATGAGTCTTTATATCACTTTGTATTCGGAATCCCTCGCTGAGCTGGAGCAATCATCAAAAAGACTTGAATCAACGCTCTCTTCCCTTCTGATACTTCCCAAATTGTCAACCCTGCAAATGGAAGAAGGGTTTAAATCAACTATCCCTCTTGGCACAGATGATCTTTTTATCACCCGGAATATGGACACCACCTCCCTGGCGTCAACTTTTCCCTTTACCTCCGCAACCTTAACCCAGGACAAGGGAATTATGTACGGATTGAATCAGCAGAATGGGTCATTAATCATTTTTGACCGATTTTCCTTGGAGAATGCCAACGAAGTTGTTTTTGGAAAATCCGGTTCGGGAAAATCTTTCCTAATTAAATTGGAGGCAATGCGCCAATTTATGTTTGGAACGGAAGTTATCATCATTGACCCCGAGGGAGAATACGAAGCAATTGCTAAAACTCTAGGCGGAGAATATGTCTCCTTCATCACGTCCTCCCCAATCAAAATTAATCCTTTTGATTTATCCGGAATGTACACTGAGGGAGAAAACGAGCTGGGATTGAAGATACTTTCTTTGCATGGGCTTTTAAGAATTGTTCTGGGCGAACTGGACGCAACGGCCGATGCGATTTTGGACCGGGCGCTGGTGGAAACTTACCGGCAAAAAGGAATAACTACAGATCCCGTAACTCAAACCAGACAGCCCCCACTCATGGAAGATCTCTACAAGGTTCTTCTAGGCATGGAGGATTCCAACGCCAGCGAATTGGCGTTGCGGCTGGAAAAATTTATCAAGGGAAGTTTGAGCGGACTATTTAACCAGCAATCAAATTTTGATATCACCAATCCCTTTACCGCATTTTCCGTCAAGGCACTTGAAGATGAATTAAGGCCTATTGCCATGCACATCGTTTTGGATTTCGTCTGGACAAAAGTAAGAAAAAGTCTGAAAAAACGCCTGTTGATTTTGGACGAAGCCTGGTACTTGATGAAATATGAGGACTCGGCGTCTTTTGTTTATGGCATAGCCAAAAGAGCCAGAAAATATTATTTGGCTTTAACAACCGCGACTCAGGACGTTGGAGATTTTCTGTCCACGGATTACGGAAAAGCTGTTTTATCTAACTCGTCAATCCAAATACTGTTAAAACAAAGCCCAACCGAAATAGATTCTGTTTCCAAGATTTTTTACTTGTCGCAGGGAGAAAAAGAATTATTGTTGTCTGTAGGCGTTGGAGAAGGATTGTTTTTTGCGGGACAAAGTCATGTTGTGGTTAAGATAGTTGCCGCACCCTACGAAAAAGAACTTGCCACATCCAATCCCCAGGAGATAAAAGAAATGCAAGAGAGAGATGCTGCCGCCAGTCAACAACCGGTTGCTATCCCGCAAGACCTACCTACACCTCAAACTAACCCAGTTGAAATGTCACCAAGCAATTTTCCTATTCCGCCCAAACACGAACCGGAAATATTTTAACATCTTATGGACCCAACGCTGGAAGAAAGACAAAATAATCAAGAGCAAGAAAAAAAATCCGGAGGAGGAATTAGCCAGGGAATAAATGCTCTTAATAACCTTAGGGGACTTAGGAATCTTTCCGGAAAAACCGGATTAAAATCGGCAGCTCAAGTCGGAAGATTGGCTGCGCAGGGAGCAGCTAGATTTGGAGCTTTTCTTTTTACTCCCACGGGGCTGGTCGTACTTACTGTTGCCATTGTTTTTATTGGTACCGTCGCAGTTATATTCCTGCTCGGTGCCCCACCAACGCAGACAATAACCCCATCTCCTACGCCGCCTCCTGCACTCTAATTGGCATAATTAAATGCATAAAAGATGAGTCATCTGTCTCCCTAAAAACTCCCGGATTGAGCGGTCCAGTCATTTCAAAGGAGATTGTTTCACTAATTGAATTGGCTAGAAAATCCAGGAGGTATCTGGCATTAAAGGCAATTTCGTTTTCTTCACCGGTTGTTTTCGCATCCACTTCAATTTGGTTTTTTCCGACTGACGGAGCATTGGCGGAAACAGATATTTTATTTTTTTGAATAGCTAATTTAATAATTCCGGCTGTTTGTCTGGCAAAAACATAACCCGCTTTAATGGCTTTTTGCAAACTATCTCTTTCAAAAACCGCTTTGGTAGAAAAATCCGTTGGGATTATCTTTTCATAATTAGGAAACTCGGCTTCGATCAGCCTACCAATTAACATGGTATCGCTTTGGGAAAAGATTATCTGGTTTTCTTCCTTTGAAGCAAAAACCTTAACATCTTCAGATTCTTCATCTTTTTCCATCTGAATTAACTCCCTAATCACGCGGGCCGGAACAAGCATGGAGACTTCTCCTTCTCCTTTTTCTTTTTTTGCGCTTTGTAGGGCATTCTTTTTTAATGACAACCTATATCCATCAGTTGCCACCAGCAAGAAACCTTCGTTACTTTCCTTTATCAGGACACCGGACAACGCTGGTCTTTCCGAGTCCGGACTGGCTGCAAAAACAATTCTGGAAAAATCCTTCTCTAGTGTTTCTTTTTTTAGAACCATTATTGACTTACCCCTATCTTCATATAGTTTTGGGAATTCGTCTGTTGGGGTGGTTTGAAAAACCGCCTTTTCCCTATCTCCAGTCAACATTAGTCCTTCGGGTGTTGTTTCGAGGTTGATTTTACCAGAAGAAATTGTTCCAATTAACTCCACGAAAGTTTTTGCCGGAACCATTAGCGACCCTTTTCTTTCTGTTTTTGCTGGGACGCTTACTATTATTCCTATTTCCAGGTCGGTTGCGCTAATTGTCACTCCTCCCTCCTTAGCTTCGATTAAAAAATTAAGCAGTGTGGGTAGTTGGCTCCTAGCGGATATCGCGTGATTGACGAATAAAATCTTCTTTTGTAGACGGTCCAAAATTAGAGAAGTTTTCATTTTAATCTACAGTTTTTAAGTTTGTAGTTGTAGTAGTGTATCTGGAAAAGTGGAAAAAAGCAAGGAAAGAGATTAAAAAAATGTGGATAACTTGTGGAAAAACAATGTGTATGAAGGTTAATAAACCCAACCGTTTTTCAAGGTGTCCCCCACCGCTTTTGAAATAAAGATTTTATCCCCATGATCTCCTTAGAGAAATTTTTATCCAAAAGTAACCCCTCTATTTTTCTCACACCATATATAATTGTAGTATGGTCCCTCCCCCCCAAAATGTTACCTATCTCAACAAAGCTTAATAATAAATCCTGTTTTAAAATAAACATTGCAATTTGCCGCGCTTTCACAAGTCTGGAATCTCTTTTTGGACCCTTGATTAAAGTCTCTTTAATGTTATAAAAAGAGCAAATGTTTTTGATGACTTCATCCGGACGAAGAAATTTTTTTTCTTCAACCATCCCTTTATTTAAGACATTTTCTGCCAACTCCGGAGTAACTGCAGTTCCCCGATTGGTTGCAACGGTAATCGTTTTCAAAAGTAGGCCTTCCAATTCTCTGGAATCGTGCGTTCTTTCTGCAATTTTTTTGGCAGTTTCTATTGAAAGATCAAGGTTATATTTTTTCGCCTTGATTAAAAGGATTGCGCATCTTAATTCAAAATCCGCTACTTCTATGTCAACAGTTAGTCCTCCGGCAAATCGGGAAGAAAGTCTTTTTTCCAGTTTTTTTATTTCGGAAGGGGGACGATCCGAAGATAAAACAATTTGTGCTCCTGCGTCAATCAAAATATTAAAAGTGTGAAAAAGCTCTTCCTGAGCCCTATCTTTACCAGCAAAAAACTGCACGTCGTCAACTATCAAAAGATTAACATTTCTAAATTTTCTTTTCATTCTCGCGGTATCATTATTTCTTATTGCCTCAACAACCTCATTAGTAAACTCTTCGCTGGTGGTGTAAATGATTTTTTTATCAGGGTCGTTTTTGTAAACCTCGTTAGCAATTGCCTGCATCAGGTGAGTTTTACCAACACCAACCGGCCCGTAAATAAAAAGAGGGTTGTATGCAAGGCCAGGTTTCTTTGCCACGGTTGTTGCAGAAACGAAAGCCAGTTGGTTGCTTGAAGATACGGCAAGTGTTTGAAAAGTATAATCCGCTCTAACTCTGGGAAGATGTCCAACTGCCGGTGTTTGATTTTTCTCAATTTGCGCAAGTAATGGGGCAACAGTCATACTCCCCCGAAACTCTTTGTTGATTATTTTCGGAATGAATATTATCTTCGTATCAATTTTGGTATATTTGTCCACGGTTTTTTTAATAACCGTATAAAACCTTTTCTGCAAAAGATCGATGATCATAGTTGAAGGGGCGGCAATTGAGGCTATTCCATTTTCAAGAGAAAGAAGAACAGTGGTCTTAAAAAGGGTTAAAAAATTAGCGCGCGAGACTTCGGTTTCTATCTCCCCCAGAACCTTTTTCCACAAAATATTATTTTCTTCATTCATGTACTATGAAGTTTAACTATGTGGATAACTTTTTGTCAAGAAGTATTACTAGACCAAACTATGGCAAGTGTATCTCGCAGACCCCGCCCAAGCGCTGTCGCCTAGGCGACTAAGTTGGTGTAGGGTCAAGATGAGGAAGTGGATACAACTATGTCTTTTTTGTGCTATACTATTTTCTATGGAAAAATTTATCACTCTCAAAAAAACAAAAAGAGCTAGGAAACACGGCTTTTTGGTGCGAATGAGATCTCATGCTGGGCAAAAAGTTATCAGAAGAAGAAGATTAAAGGGCCGAGCAAAACTTTCTGTTAAGAAAGCCTAAATCCAGCACCTTTTTACCGCGAGATATTGGACAGTACGGAAAAAAAGAATGTTGGTAACTTACCGAGTCTGGCTTGGTGTTTTGAAAGGTGCTGGATAAATGTTTAAAAAAGAGAACCGTCTTGTTCCAGGAATAAGCTTTAGCAATTCTCATCTCATCTCTACTCCCCAATTTTTGCTGAAAGAGAAAAAAAATGGACTGGAAATTAACAGGTTTGGGATTGTTGTCTCAAAAAAAATTGACAAAAGAGCAGTTATCCGAAACAGGATAAAAAGATTTTTTAGAACAACACTTTTAAATTTAGAGAAAAAAATAAATGTCGGACATGATATACTTCTTATTGTAAAAAAAGGAATAATTGGTAAAACTAAAGAAGAAAATTTGCTTATGGTAAGAAGTGCATTAGAAAAAGCAGGGCTTATTAAGAAATGAAAAAATTTTTGCTTTTAATTATTGATATTTATCAAAGCTTTATTTCGGTAGCTTTAAAAAATGTTTTAGGAGTGCAGAAAATGTGCCGGCATTCCCCCACCTGCTCCGAATACGCAAAAATTTCAATTAACAAGAATGGCATTTTTCAGGGCTTGCAAAAATCCGCAATAAGAATCTTAAAATGCCAGCCGTTTTTTCCCGTCAGCTGAAGGATTAATTTATGGGAGATTTTTTTAATTTAGTTTTTATCAATCCAATTATAAATATTTTGGTAGCCGTTTATTCGGTTTTTTCTTTTATACACCTTCCGTATGCCCTGGGGTTTGCGATCATCGGACTGACAATTGTCATTAGATTTATTTTATATCCCATGACCACCGCCCAGCTAAAAGCGTCAATGAAAATGCAGAAGATTGCTCCTCATTTGTCAAAACTTAAGGAAAGACATAAGGGGGATGCAAAAAAAATGCAGGAGGAAACAATGAGGCTTTACAAAGAGCATGGAATTAATCCTGCTGCGGGATGCCTGCCTGTACTTATACAGCTGCCAATTATCTGGGCACTTTACTCGGTTTTGCAACGCATGGTAACCCTCAAACCCGAAGCCGCCATTGCAGAGGTTAATAAAATCGTTTATTTTGATTTTTTAAAATTGAAAAACGCTTGGGATATTTCTTTTTTTGGACTTCCTCTTGGAGAAATGCCTTCAAAAATCATGTCTTTTAACAATTTATTCGCGGTAAGTTCATTAATATTACTGGTCCCTATTTTAACGGGGGTTTTTCAATTTATTCTTTCCAAAATGATGATTCCTGCAAAGACGGGAGTTGCGATTTTGGAAAAAGATATTGAGAAGAAAACGCAGATTGATAAAAAAGATGCCAGTGATTTTGCCAGTGCTTTTCAGACGCAATCCATGTTTATATTTCCGATCATGATCGGATTTTTCTCTTTCGGTTTTCCGATCGGACTATCCTTGTACTGGAATACTTTTACGGTTTTTGGTATCATACAGCAATATAAAATTGCGGGGCTTGGGGGATTAAGCGCATGGATAAAAAAGAAATAAAAACCATTAAGGAAATAACGGAAAAACTCTTAAAACTTCTGGATATTGAAGGAGATTTTGAGATCTTGGAACCAAAGGGTAAAGATGCGGAAGGTGTAGAAATAGTTCTTAATACCAAGGATACGGGAGTAGTAATTGGCTATCATGGAGATACCCTCGAAGGGTTGCAATTAGCTTTATCTTTGTGTGTTGCCAGAAATCTGGGAAGGTTTGTTCGTATCTCAATTGATGTTGGAGATTACAAGAAAAACAGAACGGAAATGCTGAAAGCTTTGGCGCTGGAAACAAAAGAAAGAGTTTTGGCTGAAGGAAAAGAAATTGCAATTCCCGAGCTGAAATCTTGGGAAAGAAGAATAGTTCACTTATTGCTAGAAAAAGATGATGAAGTTATTTCCGGATCCCAAGGTGAAGGTCGTGATAGAGTTTTGGTGGTCAGCCCCAAAGTTAAATAATTTTCACAATTTACTCCCCCAATTTTATCCCAAAAGAAATCATTAGATGAAATTTAATATAAGAACTTTTTGCGAAAATGAACATATTAGCCTCTTTGTAAATATACTCTTTCGTGATAAACTGAAAACATGATAAACGCTTTAAATATTTTTACAGATGGTGGAGCCAGAGGAAACCCCGGGCCCGCAGCAATCGGAGTTTATATTTCAGATGAGAAAAATAAAAAAATTGCCGGTTTTGGAAGAACAATTGAAATATCCACTAACAATGTTGCAGAATACAAGGCAGTAATTGAGGCGCTTGATTGGATAATTGAGAATAAAAAAGCTTTAGCGGAAAATGCGAAAATACATTTTTTTCTAGACTCAAGGCTGGTTTGCTCGCAGATAATTGGAATTTTTAAAGTAAAAAATGTTGCTCTTAAAGACTTACTTCTGGACGTTCGGGATAGGGAAGGACAAATATGCCTGCCAATGTTTTATAAACATATTCCCAGAGAACAAAATGCAATAGCAGACGCGTTTGTTAACGAAGCATTAGATAATACTACGTAGAATACTATGAAGTCTGCTTTTTCCAAAAGCCCAATTCTCGTAATAGATAGGGAAGGATTAATTGGCGAATCTCTTTGTCTAAAGCTTTCTCAAGAATTTTTAATAGTCTTTGCCGGCCGAGGAGGGGAAGTCCCTTTTTCTGGAAAATTTCCCACCATTCCAGATAATAAATATTCCCATATTATATTTATTGATGAGAAGGGGCAGGATTTAGAAATATTACCTAAAATTATAAAAAAAGTTAAGGACATTAATGCGAATTTTATTTTCGTTCAAGGAATGTCCCTAGCGGAAGAATATGCAGCTGATAAGATTATGCGGGTATGTCCCGGCGCAGAAATAGCGATATTTGGAGACGTCTTTGATAACAAATTAATTCTTGGGAGAGAAGGTTATAAGTCGGTAATCAATAAATTTATTTATCAGGCTCAGAGATTTGGGAAAATACAGGTTATGGGGGATGGTCTGCGGGGGGCTTACCCAGTATTTTTGCCGGACGTAGTGGATGGATTAATAGATCTGGTATTTGGAATACAAAAAAAACATTCCCTTTTTTATATTTTCCCAAAACACCCGGTATCCGAACTGGCTTTAGCGCACATGATTCAAAAAATCAATCCAGAAATTACAATAGATTTCATCAGGCACGATCCAAGACCGAAAAACATTTTTTATCCTCCCAACGGAGAATATTTGTTAAGCGATAAATATCCACTGGCTCAAAAAATACGCAGTATTGATATAAAAAAGAACCCGTCAGCTGGTGGAAGAGCACAAAGAAATAATTTGGAAGAAGACACAAAGAAAATAAAGAACGTCCCCCTTTTTATAATTTGGATAATGATTTTTTTATTATTTTCTCCTATTATTTTTACGGTACTTTTCTCTTTTCTGGGATTAAATATTCTTTATAACGCAAAGAGCGAAATGGATAAGGGTAATTTTGTTAATGCCAAAAGTTCTCTTCATCTGTCGCAGACTTTTTTTTATTTAGGAAAACAAACCTCGAACATTCTATTTTTTCAAGCAAAAGTTATTGGAGGAGAAGATAACATAAGGAAATATTCGCAAAGTTTGGACTCGGGTCTGAAGATCTCGGGGAATTTATTACAAATATTTGATTCAGGAACTTATTTTTCCAAAATTTTAACCGGCAAAAGCGAAAATCCAAGCGATGATTTTGCCAAAGCGGAAAATTATCTGAAAAACTCAATGGTCGCATTAAATAAGATAAAGCTAGAGGAAAAAATTCCCGCATCGATTTCACAAAATCTGGAAATCATTAATCCCTTAATTAAGCTTTTATCCGCTACCACGGATATATTGCCCGGTATTTTAGGAATGGAAACACCTAAAACCTATTTAATTCTTTTTCAAGACAATCTGGAGCTCCGGCCTGGTGGGGGACTGATTAATTCTTATGGTATTTTAAAACTCAACCAGGGCAAAATTATGGAGTTTGATATCTACAATGTGGATGATGCCGACCAACAATTAAGGGGCCATGTGGAGCCGCCCTTTGCGATCAGGAGATATCTTTCAAAACAGCATTGGTACATGAAAGATGGCAATTTTGATGTAGACTTTGCTCAATCTGCTCTTTCTGTAGCTAATTTTTTATTGGCTGAAACAGGCCAGCAAGTTTCGGGAGTTGTGGCAGTTGACAACACCTTTGTTAAAAACATCCTGCAGGCAATCGGACCGGTTTATGTTGCTAATTATAAGGAAAATGTTGATGAAAATAATTTTTATAAATTAATGCAGTCCCATACGCAGAATAAAGATTTTCCCAGATCTCTCTATAAATCAATAGTAGCTAAGCCAATAGTAGCGAAAACAGCTTATCTTTTAATTGCGCAGGCAATTTCTAACGCACTTACACAAAAACATTTATTGTTTGAATTTAAAGATGTACAAAATATTTTTACCGTGAATGGCTGGTCGTCTTCGCTTTGGGACGAAAGAAAAGAGAGCGGGGATTCCGTGAATGACTTTGTGGGAATTAATGAAGCGAATTTAGGGCTGAATCGAGTTAATGGTTTTATTAAAAGACAGGTCACTCAAACTGTAAAAATAGAGCCGGATGGGAGCCTATTTGGAGAATTAAGCTTAAGCTATAAAAATGACGCTGCTTTTGAGCCGAATGGGAATTATAAAAATTATTTAAGAATTATTTTACCAATCGACACCCTCCTAAACTCATTATCGGTAAATGATGTTTCTCAAGTTATTGTCGATGCGATTGTTGCCCCGCAAATTTATGAAGCAAAAAACTTCAAAGCACCAAAAGACCTTGAAATCGAAAAGACAATTGAGACTCAGAAAGCAATCTATGGATTTTTGGTGAATGTTCCCGCAGGTGAATTGGTGAGAATTAAAATTCAATATACTGTTTTAAGAAAAAATGTTTTTGATCCAAATAATTTTTCCTATAATTTAAAAATATTTAAGCAACCAGGTATTGATATTTTGCCTTATTCCTTTTCTCTTTACTATCCCGATAGCTTAAGTGTGATTAATTCAGGAGGCTTGAAAAAAGAAGATAGCTCGTTGTCGTATTCTGAGAAAATTACAGGAGATAAAAATTTAATTATCAATTTTGCAAAAAAATAAAAGTTAACTTATAAGTTTTGCGGCACCTAAAATTGCACTATTTTCGATTTCGACAAAATCTATTTTATATTCCGGAACCAGTTCTTTTACCGTTTTTTCAACGGTTTCTTTATAGTTTTTTCCTTTCCAAAAAAGGCTGCCCTCCATATTAAAAATCATACTCCTTTTTTTAAATGTGGTAATGCCTGCAATTTGGCAGGCAACCAACTGGGCAGATCTTTTTAGCAGACTTTGAGCGATTTCCGAAACTCGCAGGACATTAGCACGGCTTACCCTATCAAGTTCTTCTGTCGAGGCAATACTTGGGTAGTTAATACCGGTTTCCTTCAAAATATGATTAAAATGCTTGTACAAGTAAGCGCCGGCTGTTTCTTTTTCGAAAAGACTTGCGCTCGGTTGGGAAGAGTTCTCGTCCACCTTCTTTCCTGATGCTGATTGCGAAAAATTATTAAAATCTGCCGACTCCAAATTTACAAGCTTATTTTTGTTAAGAAAAAAACCAAAGTTTAATCCTGTTCCGACAATTCCTCCGGCCAACTCTTCTTCCCGGAACTTAATAAGGCCTGAAGTCAATAGACAAACAGTATCGTTGGCAACAGCAACTTTTATTTTTTTATTTCTCTTTTCAAATACGTGATTTTCTATCTCTCGCCCAATTTGTTTTCCAATTAGTCCGCGTAACTTACCCTCCTTTGAAAAAGCAAGTAAAAACCCGTCCAGCATTCCGTTATCAAAAACGGGCTTAAGAGCATAGGCAAAATTAAGAGCGAGAGCGTTTATGTTGTCCGGAAGCCCATTGTTGATAAAATCAAAAAATTCTGCTTCAGTCTGGAAAGATAGTGGCTTCTCTTTTTTGTCTAGAATTTGAATTGTCTTTTCATTCTTTTTAAGAGTGGCTATTTTTCCAACTGATCCGCCAATTACCAGCGATTGAAAGGTTTCACCATCTTTAACAATTGGAGAAGGAGAAAGATCGTGAATGATAAATGCCAAACTAGTTTTCTCTCCGGCATTAGCATTACGGATTTCCTGCGTAAAATTATTGGAAATAATTTTAAGCTGTTCAAGACTCATTTGCTCTATGCCGATGCTAGTTGATCCATCCTCAATCATAGAGCGATTTTAGCATATTTTGACAACAGCTGTTGCTAAAAGTGTTATAAATCGATTAAAATAGGGTATGGAGAACAAAATAATTGAGGCTTTGTATCCTATTTCCTTCAGGAAAGACGATGCTGCGACTTTGGGACAGCATCTGAAAAACCGCAATAACGTTGTGCTGATTGGGATAAAGAGGGTGGGCATCAGTAATTTTCTCCGTTTTTTTCTCAATCATCAAGGGATTGCCAAGACCTATATTGCCGATGGCTCTTCGCACCTTTTTATCCCCGTTGACCTCAATGACTTGGTTGAAAGAGAAATTTTTCCTTTTTGGATACTAACACTTAAAAGAATTGTGGATAGTGTGGAGAATTCGGTTTTGCAAGAACCAACCAAAAAATATATCGAAAGATTATTCTTAGACAGTATGCAGTCAAAAGATACCTTTTTAACCATAGAAAATATTAAAAAAAGCCTGGCAAAGATAACCAATGAAAACGTTTTGCCGACAATATTTCTTATACGCTTTGATCGACTAAAAGAAATTATCACATCTGAATTATTCGGAAACCTGCAGGGGTTAAAGGATGCGGCAAATCAAAAAGTCTCTTATGTTTTTACCAGTTTTAGGGGATTAACAGATTTGGCGCCAGAGATTTTTACAAAATCCTCAATTTCTCTTTTTGCGCAAAACATGTATATCAAACCGGCCGAATATAAAGATACGCAAATTATCTTTGATACTTATAAAACTAAATATACACTTGCCTTGTCGGATTCTTTGAAAGATTCTCTTTTTGAGATTGTTGACGGTTATGTGCAATATTTGCAACTGGCTTTAATTTCCCTTCATGAATCAGACGTAAGGTTGAAAAACAAAGCGGAAATTTTAGATTTTCTGTCAAAAGACGAAAGGATAATTTTGCAATCAGAAGAACTATGGGAAAGTTTAAATAGCATCGAACAGGGTGTTTTATTAAAAATAGAAAAAGATCTAAAAATAACTTCTGAAGAAAGAAAATCTGCAACCTATTTGTGGGATAGCGGATTTATATCTGAGGAAAAAGGAAAAAGCGGGGTGTTTAGTCCACTTTTTAGCCATTACTTAAAACAAAGACAAATTACTAAGGGAAATGCTGTGAGCGTTGACTTGAGTAAAAAAGAACATTTACTTTTTACTTTTCTTAAAAGTAAAATCAACGTTATTTGCGAGAGAGAAGAGATCATTGAGGCAGTCTGGTCCGAAGTTGAAGAGCTTGGGGTATCTGACTGGGCGATTGACAGATTGGTTGCCCGTTTACGGGTGAAATTAAAATCGCAAAACGCCAAATTTGAAATTCAAACCGTCAAAACCAGAGGCTACAAGATGGTAGAAGTCTAGGCCTCTTGCCGCCGTCGCTAAAGCTATGGCGGCCGAAGTAGGGAATTCTTCGTTAAATCTTCGGGAATCGATTTCTCAAGTTGACAATGAATTTGCAGTTGTGATATAAAGTGAACAATTAATTATGAATCATGTAGAAGTTAATTTTGTAAAACGGCAGACAGGAGAAGTAGATGCCATTATAAGCAAAACTGCAGTTCCAGAAGTAGCAAAAAAAAGTAGTTCAAAAACAGAAATCAAGAAGAAGGGCGTTTCCGATATCCAAAGTAGCCTGAATGTCGAAAAATGGAACGACGTCTGCGGGTAGTATTTAATATATAATTCTTCTGATATTTTGGGTCTTACTAGTTGAACTTTGAGATTAATATCGTCTGTGTTAAAATTGCTTCATGGACAAAGTTTATAATCACAAGGATGTTGAGGAAAAAATCTATAAAGTTTGGGAAGAAAAAGGTTATTTCAAACCGGAAGTAAATCCGAAAGGTAAACCTTACTGCATTATTTTGCCGCCTCCAAATGCCAATGCACCCCTTCATTTTGGTCACGCAATGTATGTAGTTGAAGATGTTTTAATTCGTTATCACCGCATGCTCGGGAATGCAGCTCTTTGGCTTCCCGGAGCAGATCATGCCGGATTTGAAACACAGTTTGTTTTTGAAAAAAAACTACAGAAGGAAGGTAAGTCCAGGTTTGACTTTGATAGGAATACTCTTTATAAAATGATTTGGGATTTTGTACAAGAGAACAGGGGAGGAATGGAGAGTCAATTGCGTAGACTTGGTTTCTCTCTGGATTGGTCTCGGAAAAAATTTACTCTTGATCAAGACATCATCAAAATAGCTTATCAGACCTTCAAAAAGCTGTATGATGAAGGATTTATTTACAGAGGAGATAGGCTTGTAAATTACTGTACCAAGTGCGGCACTTCTTTTTCGGATCTTGAGGTTAATCACAAAGAGCAAAAAGACCCCTTTTATTACATAAAATACGGACCTTTTGTTTTGGCAACAGTTAGACCGGAAACAAAGTTTGGAGACACCGCTGTGGCAATTAATCCAGAGGATAAGCGTTATCAGAAATGGGTTGGGAAAGAAATTGAAGTGCAAGGAGTAAATGGCAAATTTAAGGTAAAGGTTATCGCAGACGATTTAATCGATCCAAATTTTGGAACCGGCGTTGCTAAAGTGACTCCGGCTCATGACATGAAAGATTTTGAAATAGGCAAAAAGCACAACTTAGATATTGTTCAAGTAATTGGCTTCGACGGAAAACTCAATGAAAAAACAGGAAAGTATCAAGGATTGTATGTCAGACAGGCAAGAAAGGCAGTTGCAGAAGACATGCAAAAGATGGGATTGATAGAAAAGATTGATGAAAACTACATTCATACTATAGAAACTTGTTATAAGTGTGAGACAACCATTGAACCAATGCTTTTGCCGCAGTGGTTTGTAAAAATGGAAAGATTGGCAAAAACCGCGATAGATGTTCTTAAAAAAGGAGAAATTAAATTTCATCCGCAAAGATTTGAAAAAACTTATCTAGACTTTTTGGAGAATATCAGAGATTGGAACATTAGTCGTCAGATTGTGTGGGGGATAAGAATCCCAGCCTGGAAAAATTCGAAAACCGGAGAATGGGTGATTACAGAGGGTGAAGCGCCAAAGGGAGAAAGTTGGAAACAGGACGAGGATACTTTTGACACTTGGTTTTCATCAGCCCAATGGCCATTTTCAACTTTAATGGCAAATTGCGATTGTGATGGATCAGGTGGTTTTTTTGATAGATTCTATCCAACTTCCGTAATGGAAACAGGGTACGATATTCTACGTTGGTGGGTTGCAAGAATGGTAATGGTAGGAATCTATAGAACAGGGAAGGTACCGTTTAGAAATGTTGTTTTGCACGGTTTGGTTAATGACCCATATGGGAAAAAGATGAGCAAGTCCAAGGGCAATGCGATTAATCCTTTGGAGTTGGTTGATCAATACGGGGCAGATGCGGTACGTTTTGCCCTAATTTACGGAAATGCCACGGGTAATGATCAGGCTTTGTCCTATCCCAAGTTGGACGCGACGCGGAAGTTTACCAATAAACTGTGGAATATGGGGCGGTTCATCGAAATGAACCGAACTTCCGCCTTCGCTAAAGCTTCCACCGTCGCTAAAGCTTTGGCGGACAAGTCGGCGGACAAGCAAAATTCAATAGAAGAATTATTGGAATTGGCGAAGAATAATAATGACAGGGAGATGATTGAAAAAACTAAGCAGCTAACTAACGAAATAACTAAACATCTGGAATCTTATAATTTTAACTATGCCGCAGAAAGTTTATATGAATTTGCCTGGCACGAATTCGCTGATAAATACATAGAAGACATCAAAGATCGACTTAATCCTGAATCATACATAATACTTAATACATTATACTTAACACTTCTCAAATTATTGCATCCTTTTATGCCTTTTGTGACAGAAGAAATTTATCAGAGATTTAAGTTTGGGGAATCCGTAATGATTGATAAATGGCCCGCCTTCGCCGTCGCTAAAGCTTTGGCGGACAAGTCGGCGGGTAAACCCTCATTATGAAGTTTAAGAACATAAAAAAGAAAAGTCCGCCAGCTGGCGGAAAAAACAAACAATCCCCGAGTAATTCCCGAGCTATTCCCGCATCCGTTAAAGCTTCGGCGGGCAAACCCGTTAATTTTAAATTTTCTTTACCAAAAATTAATCATGTAACCCTGATTAAGCTCTATGGGGGAGCCTTGAGGGTTTTTGTTGTCTTTATTTTTATCGTGGCGGTTATTATTGTGGGACTGGATTTTCAAGAAAATTTACAGATAAAACAAGATATTGACTCCCAAAGAATAATTTTAAATAGAGAATTAAATTTCTGGAAAGACTTTATTTCCAAGCGCCAAAATTATCCGATTGCCTATTTTCAAGCTTCTATTTTGGAGTATAAGCTGGGAAATACCTCAAAGGCAAAAACGCACCTTGAAAAAGGGCTTATTTTGGATCCAAGCTCTACAGACGGACAAAGGTTGGAAAAATTCCTCGTAAACAAGTAAGTTATTTTTGTGGTTTTGCTTGTCCTGAAGTAGCCGCTGTAGCTTCCGGTTTGGGTGCGGCTGCACTTTCTGCTCCAACCGTTGGCTTTCCGGCTTCGGCTGCGGGCTGCGCGGCAGCTTCTCCTTCTGCCGGGACTGCTCCTTCTACTCCTGCCTCGGGCGTTACCGGAGCGGCGGCTGCTTTAGCGGCTGCGGCAGCTGCAACTTCGGCTGCGGCTTGTTCTGCAGCTTCCTTACTGATTAATGAGCCAATCTTGGCAACGACTTGAGATGCATCGGTCAAAATCGTCACGCCGACTGGCGCCTTAATTTCGCCAACAGCAATTTGTGCATCTAGAACTGCCAAGGACTCAACGTTAACTTCGATTTTGTCCGGCAAATCTGTAGGAAGAGCCTCGATTTCGACCTCGTTAAGAGTTTGCATGAGTAAACCAAGCTTCTCGGAAACTGCTTTTGGCTCGCCAAGAGTAACGACTTTGACCATGGTCTTAACTTTTTCTTTAAGATTAACTTGGAAAAAATCTGCGTGGAGGAGCACGTGTTTGTAATAATCTTGCTGAACGTTGTGAATTAAGGATGGTCTGACTTCACCTGCAACTTCAACATCCACAATGCCTGTAAGGCCTGCTTCTTTGTAAACTTTTTCAAAATCTTTGTAGGGAACTTGCACGGAAAGAGATTTTACGCCTTTTCCATAAATATTTGCCGGAAATAGACCTTCTTTGCGGAGTTTGGCAACTTTTTTCCCCAAAACTTTTCTTGCCTCAACTGCCAATTTATACCTTTTCATGATTTGGATATTGTACATTAAATGAGCTTAGATTACAATACGATTTGTCTATGGTGATACTTGGGATTGATCCGGGATATGCCAGGGTGGGATGGGCGGTGTTGGAAGTTCAAAGTTCACCTGCCCGCAATGCCTCGCAAAGCGTGGCAGGCGGGAAGTTCAAAGTTCAAAGTTGCGGATGCATAGAAACTTCAAAAGATAAGGATTCGCAAGAGCGGTTGGTTGATGTTTACAAACAAGTTTGCGCGCTGATTAAAAAATATCAGCCGGATGTTTTGGCAATTGAAGAGTTGTTTTTTACTAATAATGCCAAAACTGCTTTTAAAGTCGGAGAGGCCAGGGGAGTGATCATTTTGGCCGGCGCAATGCAAAAAATTCCGGTTGCTTCCTACACGCCTTTGCAAATTAAGATTGCAGTGACCGGGTATGGCAAAGCGGACAAAGCTCAAGTCGGCAGAATGGTCAAAACAATACTTAAATTAAAAGAATTGCCGAAATTAGACGATACTGTCGACGCCATCGCCGCCGCCCTAACCCACTCGTTTACAAATAAAAAATTGAAATGAAAGAAAGAAGTACGGGAAATACAGTCCTGGTTGTTGAGGGCGGAGGAAGAGGCGCGGCACTGGTTGATAAATACGCGCAGAGCAATCATGTGGGGAAAGTTATTGCAGTTCCCGGTAATGATTTGATGAAATTAAATACAGATAAACCGGTGCAAATTTATCCTCAGCTGAAGACAACCAGTGTAAAAGAAATAGTTTATCTTTGTAAGCAAAAAGATGTGGATTTAGTTGATGTTGCCGAAGATAGGGCAGTTGAGGCAGGTCTAGTAGACGCCCTGATTAGGAAAGGAATTTCAGTTGTTGGGCCAACTCGGGGAGCCGGCAGAATTGAATGGGATAAAGCATTTGCCAGAAAACTTGGTTTTCACTTGCAACTTCCTCAACCTGGCTTTGATATTTATACCAGAGATGAGTTAAATTTTGCCTTAACACGTATGGATTTGGAGTCAAATAAGCCAAGATTTATAAAAGCTGCATTTTTGGCTGGCGGAAAAGGAGCGAAAGCAGCCAAAGATAGAGGGGAAGCTAAAGAAAAAATTATAGAAGTGACGAAAATGAAAGCCGGCAAAGTTTTTTTAATTGAAGACTGGCTAGAAGGTGATGCCGGCAGTCAGGGAGAAGAGTTTTCCTTGTTTGTTATTAGTGACGGTGAACATTATCGAGTTTTAGGCAACGCCCAAGATTATAAGAGGGAAAATAACTTCGATGAGGGGGAGAATACCGGCAGCATGGGCTGTAGCAGTCCAACTCTTCTTGCTACACCTGGATTAATGAAAGAAAGCAAGGAAATAATAGGAAAAGTATTAGCAGAGCTAAAAGAAAGAGGCATGCCATATGAAGGCGTTTTGTATTTTGGGGGGATGGCAATAAATAAAATAAAAGGTTCGGATAATTTTGGATATATTTATGAACAGAAACCATACGTTATTGAATTTAATGCTCGTTGGGGTGATCCCGAGGCGCAAGCCATTCTTCCGGGATTGAAAGGTGATTTATTTGAGTTGGGAAAAGCAGTTTCAAGCGGGGATATTTCTAAAGTAAAGATTGGTCATGACAAAAGAGTAAGAGTAGCGGTGACAGGAGCATCAAAGGGCTACCCAAGAGAAGAAGAGTATAGGTGGGCAAAAGGAAGACAAATTTTTGGGCTGGAAGAAATAAAAAAGATGGATGGCGTAAAATTATATAGCGGCGCAATCAAAGAAATTAATGGTAAATATTATGCTTGGGGCGGAAGATTATTCTATATAGTTGCCGAAGGTAAAGATATTGTTGAAGCGAGAAGAATGGCATATCGGGCAATGTCAAAGATAAGTGTTGAGGGAAATAATTTGCATTATAGAAAAGATATTGGCTGGAGGGATGTCGAAAGATTAAATAAGTAACTAATTTTCACCTCGTTTTTTTTACACTTTCAGAATATATCCAAAAAGGTATCGGGAGTAAGGATTTTTATATTTTTGAAAGTTTTTAGATCCAACAGATCTTTATCGCCGGTTATTATATAACTGCATCCGCCTTCCAGAGCCGCTTCCAGAACCCGGTTGTCATCTTCATCTCTGGCAACTAATAAGGATTTTTTGGGGTTGACTATCTTGAATTTATCCTTAATCTGTCTGTTAATTAGAGCAAAGCTATATGCTAATTTCGGAAACTTCTTGTTAATGATGTCTTCAAGTTCTGCCAGAAGTATGGGTGAAGTAATTGTTTCAATTTTGTCGTCCAAAATAAGGTTTAGAATTTCTCTTGGTTTGCCTCCAAAACCTATGCCTGAAATTAGAATATTGGTATCAAGAATTACTTTGATTAGATTTGCGGCCATGTCTATATTTATACACTATTTCATTAACCTCTTCTTCGCTTTTGATTCCCATAGCTTTCATGGCTTTTTCACCGGCTTTAAAAATCTGTTTCCACTCTTCCCGTCTATTTAAATAAACCCTAAGAGCTTCCCGAATAAGTTCAGATCTATTTCTATATTCTTCCTTAGCCTGTTCGTCAACTTTCTTAACGAGTTCTTTAGGAAGAGCAATGTTGAATGTTTGAGTATTCATATACAATTATTGTATGTATCTTGTATGCCTTTGTCAAGAGGTAAAAATAAATCAGGTTTCCCCGCGTTCTTTTTTGCGCTGCTGCGGAGTTTCATCAGGTCTTTTATAATCATCTTCCAGCCTCCAGGTCGTGCCCATTTCAGGAGTGGAGACCTCAATAATATCGCAATCGGTTATCCCGCAAAGTCTGTGCCGTTGGCCGATTTGGCTAGTGTAACCAACTCCCGGCTTAAGTTCTGTTTCGACAAGCTCTCCCTTATCGTTGTCCCAAATTACTTTGCCCTGTCCTTTGACAATAAACCAACTTTCGGTTTTCTGATCGTGATATTGCAAAGAAAGCCGTGCTTCGGCATTAATATGGAGAAGTTTTCCCATGTAAGGTTTATCTTCCGGCACCCAGTGCAATTCATAGCCCCAAGGTTTTTCTACGCGTTTAACATAAGGAGAATTGGAAAAATTCTTCGGGTCGAAATTCATATATCTATATTAGATAATCCGTGTGCTATAATCAAGACGAAATCCTTCGACGTTGCTCAGGATAAATTATGATAGGCCATTTAAACGGTGAGGTAATTTTTAAAGAAAGTAATTCAATTATTTTGGATGTCAAAGGGGTTGGGTATAAAGTTTTAGCCGCCAGCGATGTTTTGGCAAAAGCCCATAAGGGATCCCCATTGGAATTATTTATTTATACTCATGTCCGCGAAGATAATATTTCTTTGTTTGGCTTTTTGGAGGCTCAAGATTTAAAGCTTTTTGAAAATTTAATTGGGGTTTCCGGCATAGGGCCTAAAACCGCGATGAATATTTTTTCAATTGGCAATAAAGATCAAATTATCTCGGCAATTGTTAAAGCAGATACCTCTTTTTTTAAGGCAGTACCAAGATTGGGGCAAAAAAATGCGCAGAAAATCATTATTGAATTGAAAAGTAAATTTGGGTCAGTTGCAGATCTTGATTTAAGTGGCGATGATCTGTCTGGCAACGAAGAAGCGGTAATTGCCTTGAAGGGTTTTGGATTTACTACTAAAGAAATTCATGACGCGATAAAGAGTGTTAAGAAAGAAGGGCAAAAAGTTGAGGAAACAATTAGATTAGCACTGAAGTACTTGGGGAGATGAATCATGAAGCATGAATCATGAATTAAGGATTGGATTCCTTTCCTTCCATGACTCTTGATTCGTAATTCATAATTCAAATTTATGAAAGATAGTAAAACAAAAATAAAAAATAATTCTGGCGAACAGGCAAACCCTGAAGAGGAGGCGTTATTTACCTCTCTAAGGGTTAAGCAGTGGAATGAGTTCCATGGGCAAACTCCGATTAAAGAATCTTTAAAAATTACCATCAGTGCTTCGAAGAAAAGAAAAGAAGCCATCGAACACGTTTTGCTTTATGGCCCTCCGGGGCTGGGTAAAACAACTCTGGCTCATCTAATTGCCAAAGAAATGGGGGCAAATATTCGGGTGACTTCCGGACCGGCCGTTGAGCGGGCAGGGGATTTGGCCTCCATTTTGACTAATTTGGAAAAAGGCGATATCCTGTTTATTGACGAGATCCACAGGCTCAATAAAGTAGTTGAGGAAACTTTGTATCCGGCAATGGAGGATTATGCTTTGGATATTATCTTGGGCAAAGGACCCTCAGCCAAAAGTTTAAGACTTGATCTGCCGCAATTTACCATTATTGGCGCAACCACCAGAATCGGACTCATGTCGGCGCCCTTAAGAGATCGGTTCGGCTTGGTGCACAGACTTAATTTTTATGCCCCAAGCGAGCTGGAAATTATTATTGCCAATGCGGCCAAAAAATTAAAAGTAAAAGTCGATAAAGAAAGTATTAAAGAGATTGCCAAAAGGGCCAGAGGAACTCCGAGAATCGCACTTAAACTATTAAAAAGAGCCAGAGATTACGCTCAGGTTAAAGCCGGCGGAGATATTGATAAGGTAAATATTGTTTCAGCGCTTGATTTGTTGGGAGTTGATCCGTTCGGACTGGATGCGCTTGACAGAAGATATTTGAAAAATATTATTGACAAGCATGGAGGAGGACCGGTTGGGATAGAAACCATTGCCGCGTCGATTTCCGAGGATATAGGGACAGTAGAAGAAGTAGTTGAGCCATATCTGTTGCAATTAGGCTTTATTAAAAGAACCAAATCCGGGAGAGTTGCCACCAAATCCGCCTACGCACATTTGGGAAAAAAATTAAAGAAGACAAAAACCAACAAAAATTAATCTAAATTAAAACCCAAGCCTGAAGATTTGCTGGAAGAAAGGGTTGAAAGTGATAATCCCCTGAAGCATAAGTGTAAATAACACTCCTAAAATAAGGAATTTGTTCAGTCTAAAGATTGTTTTTCCTCTGACAATAAAAGCCAAAATCATGTGGGAAATAATCAGAGTATTAAAGACTATGGTCCGGGCAAGCGTTTCCGAAGAACCATTCTCAAGCAGAGTTCTAAAAACAAACAGCAGAAATAGAGAAATAGAAAAGCCGATTATGCCGATGAATAAAAGACGGCTTTTGCCTAAAATCGGCGCAGCGGGATTTCTCGGTTTATTATTTAACACAGTGTGGTCTTTATTGTCGGAAGCCAAGGCTAAAGCCGGTATGCCATCCGTGACCAGATTGATCCAAAGTATTTGGGTTGGAAAAAACGGATTCGGCAGTCCGATTAGGCTGGCGAAAAAAACAAAAGACAGTTCGGACAGATTGCCGGTCAAAAGATAAGTAATGGATTTTAAGATATTGTTGTAAATTGTCCTACCTTCTTCAATTGCAGAAACAACCGTTGAGAAGTTGTCATCTGTCAGAACAATGTCGCTGGCTTCTTTTGCCACATCTGTTCCGCATTCTCCCATTGCTAGTCCCACATCCGCGCGTTTCAAGGCAAGCGCATCATTTACTCCGTCTCCTGTTACCCCAACTACGTAACCCATTTTCTTGAGGATCGTGACCAGTCTTAATTTGTCTTCAGGTTTTGTGCGGGCAAAAACACGGGTTTTTAAAACTATTTTTCCCAGCTCCTCATCGGATAATTTATCTATTTCTTCTCCCGTTGCCAAATCATCTCCTTTTTCAAGCAGTCCAATTTCCCGGGCCAAAGCTCCGGCAGTAAGAATATTGTCACCGGTTACCATAATGGTTTGAATTCCGGCTTTTCTAGCATCTTCAATCGCCCTTTTTGCCTCCAATCGCGGTGGGTCGTAGATTCCGATCACCCCTAAAAAGGTTAGGTCTTTCTCCGCATCTTTTCTTTCAATATCTCCTTGATGATGGGAAATTCTTGTCCCGAATCCAATCACCCGGTAGCCTTCCCGGGCATATTCTTCATAAACTTTATTGATTTCCTCTTTTTCTTTTTCAGAGAGCTTGCTTTTGGATAGAACCACTTCCGGAGCTCCCCTGACAAAAATATGCTTGACCTTGTTTTGCCAGATAGTGGTGACAGTTGAGGTTTGGGGATCAAATGAGTATTCTTCAAGAATTTTCCCTTCACCTTTTATTTTCTCCAGGCTTCCGGCTTCTTCTTTCGCCCAGAGAAGGAGAGCCCCGTCTGTTTTGTCTCCGATTACATCAAAGGAATTATTTTCTTTTTTTTCAATTATGGAAGAGGTATTTCCCAGTACGCAGGCTCGGATAAGCGCGGTTAGATATTCTTTTTTAAATGTCCAGAATTTTTTGACTCGCATAGTATTTTGAGTTAAAGTGCCGGTTTTATCGGTAATGATTATTTGGACCGCTCCCAGAGTCTCAACAGATTGCATACGCCTGACAATTGCTTTCCGTTTGGCCATTTTTGCAGTTCCGATGGCTAAGGCAATCGTGACTACGGCCGGCAGTCCTTCGGGGATGGCGGCAATACTAATGCTAACAGCAATAAGAAGAAGAGGTATAAATTCTTTGCCTTGAAGAATTCCAACGGGGACAATAATAGCTGCAATGACAAGGATGATAACTGATAAAATTTTTGCCAGTCCATCCAGACGTTTTTGCAGTGGTGTTTTATCCGGGACAACAGAACCTAAAGTTTGGGCAATTTGACCAAAGCGGGTTTGGTTGCCGATGGTTGCAATCAGTATGCGAGAATTACCCTTAGTGACAAGGGTTCCGGAGTAAACGGTATCATTACGATTTTTAATAACAGACAAAGATTCCCCGGTTAAGATTGACTCGTCAACTTCCAAGAATTTATCAGAAATTATTTTTCCGTCAGCCGGAACCTTGTCTCCTTCGGACAGGCGCACGATATCTCCCGGAACCAAATCTGCCGCATCGATTTGAATTACTTTTCCATCCCTAATGACGCGAACTACGGATTTTACATAAGCTTTTAATTTGTCCAAAGATTTCTCCGCCCGATATTCTTGCGCAAAGCCAAAGAGCGCGTTAAGAAACAGAATGATTAAAATAAGTGTTCCGTCAAGCGTGTTTCCGATGACGAAAGAGAGAATAGAGGCTATTACCAAGATTCCGTTAATAAAAGTCGGGAACTGAGAGGTAAAAAGAGAAAAAGCAGATATTCTTTCCTGTGTGGTAATTTCATTTTTGCCAAAATTTTTTAGTTTTTCCGCTACCTCAAGAGTGGTTAATCCTTTTTCCATATTTATATATTATCATTACGGGGCCGGAATTGAAGAGCTTCCGCGATATGAGTTGAGTTAATATTTTTTAAGCCTGCCAAATCCGCAATCGTTCTGGCCAATTTTATCGTCCGATTGTAGGAGCGGGCGGATAAATTCATTCTGACAACTGCCAATTGCAAAAGCTTAATACAGCTTTTATCCAATTCGCAAAATTCTTTGATTTCTTTATTGTTCATTTCGGAGTTGGAGGTAATTTTGGATTTTCTAAATCTTTTAGTTTGGATATCGCGGGCTGCCTGTACCCGTTTTTTGATGGTTAAAGATCCTTCAGCAGGTTCGGAATTGCCTTGCTGAGTCAATTTTTCCACTTTTACTGCCGGAACATCCAAATGAATGTCAATCCGGTCAAGCATTGGGCCGGAAACGCGTCTTTGGTAGCGGAGTATTTGATTAAGACTGCATTTGCAATTCTTTGTCGGATTGCCGAAAAATCCGCATGGACAGGGGTTTTGTGCGGCAATCAGCATGAATTTTGCCGGAAAATTAACCCGTCCGGCAGATCTGGAAATAGTCACAATGCCGTCCTCAACCGGCTGTCTTAACGTTTCCAGCACATGGCGGGGAAATTCCGGAAATTCGTCTAAGAACAAAACGCCGCGATGGGCTAGAGAAATTTCTCCGGGGTGCGGATTTGTTCCGCCGCCAATTAAGCCAATATGAGAAGTGGTGTGGTGGGGAGAGCGAAACGGGCGGGTGACAATTAGGGCTCTGTTATTCAGCAATCCGGAAATACTGTAAATTTTAGTTACTTCCAAAGCTTCCTGTAAAGTTAAAGTGGGAAGAATTGAGGGAAGCGTGCGGGCCAGAAGAGTTTTGCCGGCGCCGGGCGGACCTTTGAGCAAAATATTATGATTACCGGCCGCAGCAATTTCCAAAGCTCTTTTGGCGCCCTCCTGCCCCTTGACTTCGCTCATGTCAAATTCAAAAGTTTCCTGATTAAAATGATCTTTTAAATTCAGATGTTTTAAGGGCTTGATTAATCTCTGGTTTTTTAAATGAAAAAATAGTTCGGATAAAGTATTCAGTGGATAAATCTTTAGTCCCTTCAAGATTGTCGCTTCTTTAGCATTAATGCTAGGCAAAAAAATCCTTTTTAATTTTTTGCTTTGTGCCAGAAGCGCTTGCGGCAAAACGCCATTGGTATGCCTAAGTCTGCCGTCCAAAGACAACTCTCCCATAAAAATGCTGTCCGCGAGATCCGCTTCGATTTGGCCTGAAGCGATCAAAATTCCCAGAGCAATCGGTAGATCATAGGACGGTCCTTCTTTAGGTAGATCAGCCGGGGCAAGGTTAACAGTGATACGGTGATCGGGAAAAGTCGCATTGGAATTAAGAATTGCCGATCTGACACGTTCCCTTGCTTCCTCAACTGCTTTATCCGGCAAACCGACAATTGTAAAGGAGGGCAGTCCTCGTGAGGAAATATCTATTTCAACTTCAACCGGAACCGCATCCAAGCCAACCACCGCAGAAGAATTAACTTTCGCCAGCATACCTTATTATAGTAGCATTTATTTTGTGGTATCATAAATATATGAATACAGATACACAAGTTTTAGATCAAAAACCTGTCTTTGCGCCTGTTTCGGGTGGCGTAACTGGGCCTCAGGGATCTTTGAATAAAGAGAAAACCCCGATAGGAACAAATTTATCCGAGTTTGTCAGGCCGGCCGGTCCGGAGATTAGTCCAAATCTTCCGCAGGAGGTATCCGAATCAGGTGTTGAGGTAAAAACCGATAAACCAAATTTAACTCTTGAACACCAAGAATTAGGCATGGAGCATGCGGGACCGAATATCACTGTTTTAACTCAGCCATCAGCTCCGATTAAGTTACCAATGTCAGAAGAAGAAATAACGAATAAGCTTAAAACCGGTCAAGATGACGATTCAGGAAAATGGCAGGCAGGATTGATACAAAAAATAATCAAAGCAATGGGATTTTAACTTATGCAGAATTTTTCAATTGACAATGCGATAGCTTATCTAACGAATTTCGTGCTGATTATTCTTGCCTTAATTATTCTAGGTGTTGGGTTATATTATTTAAGTAAATTATTAATCATTTGGTACAAAAATCAGGGAAGAGAAAAGACTTCACTGGAATCGGTTTTGCTGCAAATTGCGCTTCCTCGGGACAATGAAATCAAGATTGATACCGCAGAACAATTATTTTCTTCTCTTTCAGCGATTGGCAAAGGGGGAGTTTTTAAATTGCCCCCGCATTTATCTTTTGAAATAGTGGGAATGCCCGGGGATATTCGTTTTTATGTGCATACGCCGAAAAAATTACAAGATTTGGTTGAGAAACAAATTAACGGAGCATACCCGGATGCGGAGATAAAAATTGTCAGCGTAGATAACATAAAAAGAGAGGGCATAGTAATCGGAAATGAGTACAATATTTTCTCAAGAGAAGGTAAGGTGGCTTTTACGTCCTTGAGGCTTAAATCCGAAAATTATAAGCCAATAAAAGTTTATAAAGACCTGCCGACCGATCCTTTATCTTCAATCACTTCGGTTTTGGCCAAAATGACAGAGGGAGAGGGCGCGGCAATTCAGATTTTGATTACTCCTGCCGGTAGTTCTTGGAAAAAGCATGGAAGAAGCTATCTGACTAAAACTAAAAAGCTGGAGTCAAATCCGGAAACAGCTAAATATTCTTCAGATGCCAAAGAATTAGAGGGAATTGAGAATAAAATCAGTAAGCCCGGATTTGAAACAACAATCAGAATTGTTGTTTCTTCAACATCCAAAGAAGCTGCGGAAACGCATCTTGGCAACATCATGAGCATCTTTAGCCAGTTTGAAGGAATTAATTCATTCAAGAAAGTTAAGCACAGACTAAAAGGTATGTTTATGAGTGATTTCATTTATCGGTATCTGCCGATGTGGGGAGGATCATCGGTCTTAACCAGCGAAGAACTGGCGACTCTATATCATTTTCCGAATAAATCAGTGACAACTCCAAATATCTTTTGGATGAATGCAAAAAGGGCTCCCGCTCCGGCAACTATTCCAACTTCGGGACTATATTTGGGTAAAAGCACTTATCGGGGATTGGCCAAACCGGTTTATATGGACATCGATGACCGCAGACGCCATATGTATATTATTGGTAAAACCGGTACGGGAAAATCGGAATTTCTCAAGGACATGATCATGCAGGATATTCGTAGCGGTCAGGGGTTAGCGGTAATAGATCCGCATGGAGATTTAATTGATGATATTTTACCAATGATTCCGCCAAAAAGAGCCGAGGATGTAATTCTTTTTGATCCGGCAGATACCAGCAGGCCAATGGGATTAAATATGTTGGAAGCCCAAACCGAAGAACAAAAACATTATGTTGTTTCCTCGATTATCGGCCTAATGTACAAGCTTTTTGATCCCAACAAAACCGGTATTATCGGACCCCGGTTTGAGCATGCGATCCGTAATGCCATGTTAACAGTTATGTACGAACAAGGAGCAACTTTTGTCGAAGTGGTGCGTGTCTTGACCGACGCAAATTATGTGCAAGAGCTCCTGCCGATAGTTACCGACCCGATTATTCGCCGTTACTGGACTGATCAAATTGCCCAAACGTCAGATTTCCATAAATCCGAAGTTTTAGATTATATAGTTTCCAAGTTCGGCAGATTTGTCACCAATAAAATGATTAGGAATATTATCGGACAGTCAGACAGCTCATTTAATTTTCGCAAAGTCATGGATGAAGGGAAAATACTTCTGATAAATTTAGCCAAAGGAAAAATCGGGGAAGAAAATTCACAATTCTTGGGTCTTGTGCTTGTTCCAAAAATCCTGGTGGCGGCAATGAGCAGACAAGATATGGCCAAAGATTTAAGGCGCGATTTTTTCCTGTATGTAGACGAATTTCAAAATTTTGCCACTCCTGATTTTGCGCAAATCTTGTCGGAAGCCCGGAAATACAAGCTGAATTTAATCGTTGCCAATCAGTTCATCGGACAAATGGAGGAAGAAGTCAAAAATGCTATTTTTGGCAATGTTGGAACTGTGGTGGCTTTCCGGGTCGGAGTAAATGATGCAAATTACCTGCAACACGAATTCCAACCTGTTTTTGCAGAAGCAGATTTGATTAATGTCGAAAGATACAATACTTATGTCAAAACCATTGTTGGCGGTGAGCCGGTTACGCCATTTTCTATGGACTTAACCCGGGATTTGGAAAAAGAAAAAGCCTTGGCCAATCCGAGGGTAGCGGAATTGGTTAGAGAATTATCCAGACTTAAATTTGGAAAAGACGCAGCCACGATCGAAGCCGCAATCGCCCAACGCGCCCGCCTCTAGTCCTTGCTCATTACGGCTAAGTTTGTTAAAATCTGAATACTCACAGGCCCATAGCTTAATGGTAAAGCGGGTGTCTTATACACACCTGATGCGGGTTCGATTCCCCCTGGGCCTACATTATTATGAAAAATAAAACGATTTTGGCAGTGGGTGCACATCCTGATGATATGGATTTCGGCGCATCCGGAACTCTGGCTAAATTGGCAAAAGAAGGCTGGGAGGCCTATTTAATAATTTGTACAGACGGTAGCCGTGGTTCGGATGATCCCAAAATGACCCACCAGCGTTTGGTGAAAATTAGGCGAGAAGAACAGGAAGCTTCAGGCAAGATTTTGGGCCTTAAAAAAATATTTTTTTTTAATCACACAGACACGCAATTAGTTGCCGACTTAATCCTCAAAAAAGAAATAGTTAGGATAATTAGAAAAGTTAAACCAAGTATTGTCATTTCAATGGATCCGACATTTTATTACTCACAAGATAGGGGATTTGTCAATCATACGGATCACCGCGCGGCCGGATTGGCAGCCATGGATGCGTGTTTTCCTTTGTGCCGAGACCGCTTAACTTTCCAGGAATTGGAGAAAGATGGATTAACTCCGCATCGGGTCGAGGAATTGTGGATGGTTAGCTTTGATAAGGTTGACCGTCTGGTAGATATTTCAAAAAATATTGAACAAAAAATAAAAGCTTTGTCCATGCATGTCAGTCAATTTGCAGATTTTAAGCAGGTGAAAAAAAGAGTTTTAGAGAGAGCAAGAATATTGGGAGAGAAAAAAGGCTTTAAATTCGCAGAAAACTTCGTCCGCCTCAAACTTCCTTAGAGTTCGTTGAGGATGCTATTCTCATGCGCGCGGTCAGGAACATATTCAAGATATCTTTCGGTTGTAGAAATTCTTTTGTGTCCTAAAACTTTTGAAATCAAAACCAAAGAAACACCATGTTTTAAATGATATGCCACGAAGGTATGGCGCAGATCATTCACTTTAGCATTCTTCACTTCGGCTAAGCGGAAATATCTCTCAACCGCAGTTCGGATATTTCTGATCAAAAATGGCTTGCCTGATTTGGTGATAAATAAATGTTCCGTGTTTGTTTTCGGTCTTATTTCTAAATACTTATTTAATGCTTCCTTGGCTCTCGCGTTCAAGGGAACTATTCTTTCTCCATGTTTTTCGGCGGGAGCAATATGCAATCCATCTTTGCGAATAT
Organism: Candidatus Levybacteria bacterium RIFCSPHIGHO2_01_FULL_40_16; assembly: GCA_001783805.1. Lineage (GTDB taxonomy): Bacteria > Patescibacteriota > Microgenomatia > Levybacterales > UBA12049 > GWB1-37-8. Next base: position 126,979 of record MFNS01000007.1, on the reverse strand, counting down.
CGGAGAGTTTGAGGTTAGCTAATTCCCCAATCCGGATTCCTGTTTGGAGTAAAAGCTCAATAATCGCAAACATGCGTGAATCATTTCTGGCCGCATCTCGCAAAGCCCGATACTCTGTGGGAGTCAGAATTCTGGGGGCCGCCAATTGATATCTTGGATGCGCAATGAGCAGAGAAGGATCAGCGGTCACAGAGTCATTTACCTTAAGGAACCTATAAAACGTTCTGGTTGAGTTGAGTTTTCTGGAAATTGACTTCGGAGTATAGCCGTTTTTGGCCATTTTAGCCAAAAATGCTTCAAGGTCTTCTTTGGTTGCTTCGTGGACGTAGCTTTTGGAAAGCTCCTTCAAAAAATTAACCAACTGCTCAATATCTTTACCATATGCTACAATGGTTGATGCCGAGCGCTTATTCTCGCTTAAGTATTTTTTGAATGCTTGATGTGCATCTTGGATGTTAATTGCTTTCATATCTAGAATTTAGATAGCCTATAATATCAGTAAAAGAGTTGTAAGTCAAGATGAAAAAAATTATCTTTATTATAATCGTAGTCATCCTACTCTTTATTATTAATAATTTAGTAAATTCCGTGTTTAATATTTGGCAAAAAAAAGATTTTGTTACACAGGCGCAAAAAGAATTAGATTTCCAGAAGCAGGAGAATCAAAGATTAAAATCTGCACTTTCCTATTCTCAAACCCAGGAATTTATCGAAAGAGAGGCTCGGGACAAGCTCTTCATGGTTAAAGAGGGTGAGCAAAAGGTACTTATCCCGCAGGAATCGGAAAACTCCCAAGAGATACTGAAAGATAACGATCCGAATTGGAAAAAGTGGTGGAATTTATTCTTTAAATGAGGATATGTTGCGGGGTCGGGAGTTGCGCCCGACCTGTGAGATTATGCATCTGTTGCTCCGGTTACCCAGAGTGTCGGACTATATCTTCACCCCTCTCACATCTTTGAAATGTGCAGGGGGCTTAGCGTGTAGTCTCTACGGAGTTCCCGATCGAATCGGGATTCCCTCGGTATTACCCTGAATCCATCTAGGGTTTCACCGATATAGCTAAGTTCTTCCCGTCAATTACTTGGCGGGAGGCCCATTTTGAGCCTCACGTGCACTGTACACTACCCCGCGCGTAGAAGCATCTTATCAGAATTAGAGGTTGTAGTCAATACGACATTGTACAACGCTCGAGATTATCAATTTCTTATTGACATTATGCATATAAGTGCGCATAATAGATATGTGCAATATAGCCAAGATATAAAGAATAAAGTTCGCCATCTAAGACAGAAAGGCTTTAGTCTTGGCCAGATATTCCAAAATACAGGTGTCCCTCGTACAACTATTCGTACTTGGATTAGAGATATTATTTTATCTAAAAACCAGGCTTTGGTTTTGAAAAACCGTGTTCAAAAATCATTGCAAAAGGGAAGAGTGCGGTTTCAGACAGTTCAGAAAGAAAAAAGGCAAAAAAATGAAAAAGAATTATTGGAAATTGGGCTAAAGGAAATTGGAAAACTAAGTCCTAGGGATTTTTTAATCGCGGGAGTTTCCCTATATTGGGCAGAAGGATTTAAGAATAGGCATGAGCACCGATTGGGTTTCTGTAATTCCGATCCAGCAATGATTAAATTTTATATTTATTGGCTGGAAAAGTATTTGGGCGTCGATAAGAGTCAATTAGTTGCAAGACTGACGCTTAATTGTCTGTATGAAGATAAGATTAATGAAATACAAGGTTTTTGGGCAAGAACAATTGGAATACCATTAGATCAGTTTACGAAACCTTTTTTTCAAACCTCGAAGTGGAAAAAACAGTATAATACGGTTAATTATCACGGAGTTTTAAGGATTCATGTAAGAGAAAGCTTAGATCGGTTATTGAAGATGAAGGGTTGGATTGAAGGACTAAAAATGTTAAAATAGTTAACACTCGCCAGGGTAGCTCAATGGTGGAGCACAGCATTCATAACGCTGCGGTTGTGGGTCCGATCCCCACCCCTGGTACTTTTTATGAAATTTGTATTCAAAGGGCACGAGTCTAATCTCGAAAAAGGCGAAATAATTTTTAGTTTTGGCTTCAGGGGTGAGAAAAACATAGATTTTGCGGAAAAGATCTCTTTTCCTCCGGTCACGAACAAAATTCCTGAAACTTTACTTAAATCTTTATTAAACAATCTCATGCTGATTTTGGGTATTTCGTATTGGAAGGCTTACTGTCCGAAGGAAATTGTCGTCGAGAATAACTTTCTTACCCACGAACAGGCGGAATTTTGGAATATTGTTTATACCAAAGGAATGGGGGAGTTTTTTTATAAAAACAAAATCGATTTTAGAGGCTTAGTCAGTTTTCCTTCTGCAAAGCAGAATTCAGAAAAATTAGTTTCTTTTCCCAGAAAAAACCGTTCGCTTTTGGGAATTGGAGGGGGGAAAGATTCAATAGTTGCAGCAGAACTTTTAAGGCAATCCAATCAGCAATTTGATCTGGCTACTTCAGGTTTTCCGATACAAATTGAAATTGCCAAGATGATCGGCGGAGAAATAATTAATACATTCAAAGAAATAGACCCCAAACTTTTGGAGTTAAATAAAGAGGCGGACGTTTACAATGGGCACGTGCCAATCTCTGTATATTACGCATTTATACTCCTTTTAATGGCGGCGTTATTTGATTATAGATCTGTAATTGTTGGAAATGAGAAAAGTGCTAACTATGGAAATGTTGAATATTTGGGGGAAATGGTTAATCATCAGTGGAGCAAATCCGAAGAGTTTGAAAAACTTTTTAATGATTATGTTAAAAGATTTATAACGCCGGACATTTCGTATTCGTCACCTTTAAGGCAGATGACCGAATTGCAAGCCGTGGAAGAATTTGTAAAATATCCTAAATATTTTAAAGTTTTTTCCAGCTGCAATAAGAATTACAAAATTAATTCTTCGGCTTCGCTCAAGGCAAGTCGATGGTGCAGGGAATGTCCGAAGTGCCTGTTTGTTTTTATATCTCTTGCGGCTTTTCTTCCCAAAAAAGAAGTGTTAGCTATTTTTGGCAAGAACCTGCTTGAGGAAAAAAGCCTTTTGCCGCTTTTTGAAGAATTAATTGGCATTAGAAATTTCAAACCCTTTGAGTGCGTTGGTACGCCGGAAGAAGTCAAAGAAGCCCTGGAAAGAATTTTAGGAAAAGGAGAATTTAATAAAACAATTCTTGTGAAGCATTTTAAAAGTTTATGAAACTTGCGGAATTAAAAGACAAAAAGATCTTAATTGTCGGAAAAGGAATTGAAGGGAGTGCTGCGCTTAAATATCTTAAAAAACATTTACAAAATTCTACAATTGATATTGTTGATCAAAAAGATGGAAGTAATTATTTGGACAAACAAAAAAGTTACGACATTGCAATAAAATCTCCGGGAGTAAAATCGGAATTAATAACAACTCCATACACAACCGCAACCAATATTTTTTTATCCAATGCCAAAGGGAAAGTGATTGGGGTAACCGGAACAAAAGGAAAAAGCACAACTTCAACATTAATTTTTGAGATGTTGAAAAAACAAGGGCTCGATGTGTATTTGGGGGGAAATATCGGACAATCTCCTTTGAATTTTATAGATAATTTAAATGACAATTCCTGGACGATTTTGGAGATGTCCAGCTATCAGCTTAATGATCTAAAAATAAGTCCGCATATTGCCGTAGTTCTCATGATTACCAGTGAGCATTTGGATTATCACAAAACTCAGGAAGCGTATGTTGATGCGAAAAGAAATATCTTAAAATTTCAAGATCCGCAAGATTTTACAATTATAAATAAGGATTATTTGGCAAGCGACGAGTCGGACATTTATACAGCAGGACGAATCTTCAGGGTAAGCAGGGAAAGAGAAGTAGAAAACGGATGCTTCATAAAAGAAGACAGTGTTTGGATGAGCCGCGATGGTAAAGCGAAAAAAATTATTGACATCGAGAGAATAAAGCTTTTAGGTCGCCATAATTTAGAAAATGTTTGCGCAGCAGTTTGCGCGGCAATTTTGGCCGGTGTTTCAAAGACAAATATTGCGAAAGTTTTAGAAGAATTTACGGGTTTGGAGCATAGATTAGAATTTGCAGGTGCGAAAAATGGCATACTTTTTTACAATGATTCCCTGGCAACAATACCGGAAGCGACAATTGAAGCGCTTAAAACCTTTCCCGATACACAGACTCTGATTGCAGGAGGTTTTGACCGAGGACTTGATTACTCCGGTTTGGCACAACATGTGGGTAGGGGGCAAATAAAAACTTTGATTTTATTTCCGCCGTCTGGGGCAAGAATTTGGGAGGAAATTTGCAAAATTACATCGGAAGGAAGCCGTCCGGAAAAATTTGATGTAACAACAATGGAGCAGGCAATGCGAATTGCAGCTGCAGAAACTCTACCCGGAAAAATTTGTTTATTATCTCCTGCTTCCGCCAGTTTCGGAACATTTAAGGATTATAAAGATAGGGGAGAACAGTTTAAGAAAGCCGTTAGGGAGTTGTCATTCTGAACGAAGCGAAGAATCTCTTTTCAATCCTGACCGCAAAGACAGCATGATACTTCTCTCTACCGCCAATAATCTTAGAAAAAGAGGAGCACAAGGTATAATTTTGGGATGTACGGAATTGCCTTTAATTTTTCCTCCTAAACAAACTTTTCCAGTTTTTAATCCGTTAAAAATTATTGCTATGGCATTACTTAAGAAAGGAGGTGATGTGTATGAATGAGAGAAGACTGGGTTTTGCACCCGTAATTCATCAAAAAGAAAAAGTTCCGAAAATTCCTGTTGGCAAGGAAATCACAAGGATAGATGGAAAACTGGTTATAGTAACAGCTAAAAGCGCAACTGAACCATATTATGGAAATTCACCGTATACTTTAAGACAACTTTGCGAGATTTATTATATAGAAGCTCTTAATAAAATGGAAAAACTTTATGGGAGCTAGTAAATTGTGATAAACTAGGAATAATATGAAAACGGTTTTTTCCCTCCTTCGCCAAGGCTACGGAAGGGCAAGCGGGAGGTTTGGAATATGAAAACAGTGTTTTCCGGAGTTCAGCCATCAGGAAATCTGCATATCGGAAATTATATTGGCGCATTAAGTCAATGGGTTAATCTGCAGAATTCAGAATCTAGAATTCAGAATTCAGAATTATTTTTTTGCATTGTTGATTTGCACGCTATCACCGTACCTCAAGATCCGAAAATATTGCAAGAAAAAGTATTGGAAGTAGCCGCTTTGTATTTGGCCTGTGGAATTAATCCTAAAAAAGCGCACATTTTTATTCAATCCGAAAATCCCGACCATCCGTATTTTACCTGGCTTTTAAATACGATTACACCTTTCGGACAACTGGAAAGAATGACCCAGTTTAAAGAAAAAAGCGAAAAACACGAAGCGAATGTTGGGCTTTTTGATTACCCGGTTTTGATGGCTTCCGACATTTTACTTTATCAAACAGATGAGGTGCCGGTTGGGGAAGATCAAAAACAGCACATTGAATTAACCCGCGATCTGGCAGAAAAATTTAATAAAAAATATGGAGAAACTTTTAAACTTCCTGTGCCGGTAATTCAAAAAGAAACTGCCAGAGTAATGAGTCTGCAAAATCCGAATTCCAAAATGAGTAAATCCGACAAAGATCCGTTGGGAACAATTAATTTATTAGATAGTGAAAAAGAAATTAGGGAAAAGGTAAGAAGAGCAGTGACGGATTCCGGCTCCAGTATTTCCAAAAATCCTTCGGAAGCAATTGCCAATCTTGTAACAATTTATTCTGTTTTCAAAAATCAAAGTTTCAAAAACTCGACTTCAGAATTAGTAGGAAAATCTTACGGCGAATTCAAATCTATTTTGGCGGGTTTACTGGTTTCATCTTTGAGCCAAATCCAAAAAAAATATCAGGGAATAAGATCGGGCGATAAGTTATTAAGACAAGTTTTAGATGAAGGAGCTGAATTTGCTAAGACCAAATCCTCCCAAACCCTCAAAATTGTCAAAGAGAAAATGGGAATTTCTGCATAGAATTTTCAGGCTCGCTGTGATATAATTACCCGGCTTATGGCTTCCAACATTAGGAGAAACAGTAACAGCAGGAAACATAAAATTGTCAAAGTTAAAGTTCGTTTTTCGTGGAAAAATCTCCTGGTCTATGCATTTTTGTTTTTCTTTGCAATGTTTATCTTCATGGGAACCAATAATAAACCATCTTCCGACATGAAGACAATTCCTCTTTCTCAAGTTGTTGCAGATGTAAATGCAGGGAAAGTGACGGAAATACAAGTTTTGGAAAATAAACTTATACTTACAAAGGGAAAAGAGACTTTTCAAAGCTTCAAGGAGCAAGGAGCAAATGTCTACCAAATATTTAAAGATGCCGGCGTACAGTTGGATAAAACAAAAGTGGTTATCAAAGATGAGACGGGATTTAATAATTGGCTGAATATTATTTCTTCCGTTCTTCCAATTCTTCTGATGGTTGCATTTTTTTATTTTATCTTCCGTCAGGCCCGCGGAGCTCAGGAAAATATTTTTTCTTTCGGCAAGTCTTCGGCAAAGCTTTTTAGCAAAGATACACCAAAAATTAGTTTTGCGGATGTTGCCGGCGTAGATGAGGCAAAGCAGGAATTAACGGAAATCGTGGATTTCTTAAAAAACCCGGGCAAATATAAGGCCATGGGCGCCCGTACCCCAAAAGGAGTTCTAATGGTTGGGCCTTCCGGAACAGGAAAAACACTTTTAGCAAGAGCCACAGCCGGCGAAGCCAATGTGGCTTTCTTCTCCATGGCTGGATCGGAATTTATGGAAATGTTGGTTGGAGTTGGAGCTTCCCGTGTCCGCGATCTATTTAATACTGCAAAAAAGGCCCAACCCGCGATTATTTTCATAGATGAAATTGATGCGATTGGTAGACAGCGCGGAGCAGGTTTTATGGGGGGGCATGATGAAAGAGAACAGACCTTAAATCAAATTCTGGTTGAAATGGACGGATTTGCCCCAACAGAACAATTAGTGGTTATGGCAGCCACAAACAGACCTGATATTTTGGATCCGGCGCTGATTCGACCGGGAAGATTTGATAGAAGAGTTATTCTGGATATGCCGGATGTTGTTGGAAGAAAAGCGATTTTGGCAATTCACGCCAGAGGTAAACCCTTTGCGCCAGGGGTTAATTGGGATAAGGTGGCCAAACGAACAGTCGGATTTTCCGGAGCGGATTTGGAAAATATGCTTAATGAAGCCGCCATATTAGCGGCTCGCTTAGGAAAAAAAGCAATTGACACCAAAGATCTTGAGGAAGCGGCAACAAAAGTAAAGTTAGGCCCCGAGAAGAAAAGACTGCAATCGGAAGAAGACAGGAAAATGACCGCATATCATGAGGCTGGACACGCTCTTGTTTCTTGGGAAATGCCGCATATGGATCCGGTTCACCGAATCTCAATTGTCAGCCGCGGAATGAGTCTGGGCCACACCATGATGGAACCATCGGAAAGAGTTCATGAAACAAAGACCAGATTAATTGAGCAGATTGCGGTAATGCTTGGAGGCAGAGCTGCGGAAAACATGATTTTCAAAGAGATGACCACCGGAGCAGCTGACGATATTGCCAAAGCAACCGAAGTTGCCAGAACAATGGTAGTTGAATATGGAATGAGCGATTTAGGTCCGATAAATTTGGATACGGAGCAAAAAACTTTCTATGAGCAGAAAACAGTTTCGCCGGTAATGGCTGCAAAAATTGATGAGCAAATTAAGAAAATTACCGATGCCGGTTACAAAACTGCAGTTGCAATACTAACGCAATTAAAAAAACAACTGGATATTCTGGCAAAAGAACTTTTGCAAAAAGAAACAATTGACGCGGATAGTTTTATTACGCTTTTAGGCCCCAAAAAAATTCTTGCTCCCGTTAAAGCCTAATTCACGAATTATTTATTCTAATATTCTTTCCCAGTTGCTCCACGTAATCCTGAGTTTATCTTTTACATGCTTATTGTATGGTGCCTCAAAAAGCACATGTTTCCAGGCGGGTTTTCTTGCGCCTTTGTGTTCCGGTTTATCATCAATAAGTATATCTCCGAAAACAAGAGCTTTATCCTTTGTCATAATTATCTTTTTCGTCCACTCGAAACCTAAGTTTTTTTCTGCCCAGCGATATTTCTCAAGAACACAGTTTTCATATTTTGAAATAGGACTCGTGCAAATAAAGACGTCATGCCCAAGTTTTTGCATCTTAGCCAATGCTTCCTTTCCTCCGGAAATTGCCTCTAAATTTTCATAAAATCCGGGAGCAGAAAGAATGATTTCTATTTCCTTTTTCAGTCCGCCGGGATAACTTTCTGCTAAGTAGAATGTTTTCCTTTCTTCAAGGGGCACCTTCGGATGATTAGGAAATTTCCTTTTCCACTCCTCGAGGAATCTCGTTTCGAAATCAGCCAGCACGCCGTCCATATCAACTAAAATTATCTTTTTATTCACGTACGTAGTTTAGCTTATTTTTAATGAAATTTACAACCTTTTGGCTCTCTTCCTGTATATCCATAATGTCAGTTCTAAGGTAAATTACAAGAAGTTTTTTTCTTTCAAGGAAATTCCTCACCTTTTCGAACTTTGCATGTATTTGTTTTCTTCTTTCAAAATCCTTAGTGAATTTGCCGCTCATAGAATTTTCATCTTTGTTCTCATCTGAAATTTTCATTGAACTCTCCCTTCGCAACGCTTCACCAACACTACAATTAACAATAACTATCAAATCGGGAATGAGCATAGTTTCGTTTCTATGCATATTCCAGATTTCCTCCATGGTTATTTGATTTTCAAAAGTCTGATAAATTAATGTTGATGGTTCTCCGCGATTTGCGATTACCAAAGTTCCAGATTCTAATTGGGGGATAACTTTTGCCTGATAAAGTTTTTTTCTTTCATCAATTATCGCTCTTGCGACTTCTTGATTCCCTTTATTTTTTTCTTTCAGGATTTTTTTTCGATTATAATTCTTCTCTTTAGTCTCTTCTATGGATAAGGCTTTTACCCCCAATTCACTTAAATCTTTAAGAACTTGCTTGATAATACTATCTTTTCCGCTGGCACTTGGGCCATCGATAACAATAAATAATCCCTTATTTGTCATTTAATTAAGCTTATTATAATATAAATTGATATAATTGCCTGTATGAAAATATTAAAGTATAAGAAACATGCTAAAAAAGAGCTTATTAAGAATTTGCGAAAAGTAATTCTGCTAAATTCCGAAAAAATAGGAAAGCGAGTGTTTGTATACAAAAAAACCTTAATAGAATTAAAGGAAGTAAAAATAAAAGACCTAGTTCCTCTTCAGCTTTATCAATTAAAATCATCTAATCAGCTCGTCAAAGATTTGCATAGTATTTTTAAAAAAGAATATAGGGAAGACATTTTTCACATGAATGGTTATTGCGTGTATGAGTCTAATGATAAAAAATATACCTTTATTCCTCCGATAGTAGAATGTGTTAAGAATTCAAATGGTAAAACACAGAATGTTGTCATAGATGGATTGCATAGAATGCTTCTCGCAATAAAATTAAAAAGGAAGACAGCAACTGTCATAGTAATTAAGAATATTCCTCAAGAATTAATTCTGCCGGTTGTTCCAAATGAATGGGAAGAGATGGAAATTGTTGAAATTGCTCCGAAAAGAAAGCGTAGGAGAAAATGGCTTATTCCACCAGAAAAAGGATATTTATTTTACAGGGATTTTAATAGTGCTTTTGAGAATGTGGGGAGACCAAGAAAGTAAAAAATGCCCCTCTTTTGCTTGACAAACAGACCGAAACGGTGTAGAGTTAATTATGGAGCCACGAAATCCTTCTTTTCAATTTGGCCTCACTTTTGATGATATTCTTCTTATCCCGGGATACAGCGATTTTTCCCGTAAGGATATAAATTTATCTACTAAATTTTCCAAAAGAATAAAAATTTCCATTCCTTTGGTTTCAGCTCCGATGGATACAGTGACAGAGAATAAGCTTGCCATTGAGCTGGCAAAATTGGGGGGGATTGGAATTATTCACCGAAATTTGTCTATAAAAAATCAAGCACTGGAAGTTAAAAAAGTCAAAAATAAAAATTTATTAGTTGGCGCGGCAATTGGAGCATCCAGTGGATTCGAAGCGAGGATAAAAGCCTTAGTAAAAGTTGGAGTAGATGTAGTAGTGGTTGATTCCGCGCATGGTTATTCCAAGAGAGTAATCGAAACAATAAAATTTATTAAGAAAAATTATAAAAATATAGATGTAATTGGCGGAAATATTGCAACCCATGATGGAGCAAAAGCTTTAATTGCCGCAGGAGCAGATGGATTACGGGTGGGAATGGGACCGGGAGCAATTTGTACAACCAGAATTATCTCCGGTATGGGTGTTCCGCAAATAACAGCGATCATGGAGACATTTAAGGTTGCCAAAAAATTTGGAGTACCGATTATTGCCGATGGGGGAATAAAATATTCAGGAGACATGGTAAAAGCTTTGGCCGCGGGAGCATCAACTGTGATGATGGGAGGATTTTTTGCTCAAACTCTTGAAGCTCCGGGGAAACTCATAACTTTAAAACAGAATGAACTTCCTTCTCGGTTTCACAGAATTTCTAATAGGAAAAAATATTATCAATTCAAAGAATACAGGGGAATGGGGTCGGAAGGCGCAATGAAAAAGGGAGCCCAAATTAAATCGGAAGACGAATTTCATGGAAAAAATTATAAAGATAGAGTTTTGGTAGCGGAAGGAGTAGAAGGATTAGTGCCGGTAAAGGGTACGGTTGAAGAGCTGGTCAATCAGGCAGTCGGTGGAATAAAATCCGGCATGTACTATATTGGAGCAAAAAATCTGCTTGAACTCTGGAAGAAAACCCGCTTTATTCAGATTACGCAAGCATCACTAACTGAAAGTCATCCTCACGATATCTTCGTTACCAATCCCGGCAAAAACTATACATGATTTCATATCGGTGTCATCCCGAACTTGTTTCGGGATCTCCTGCCAGCAGGCAGGTTGTTAACGACGTGATGAGATGCTGAAATAAATTCAGCATGACAAGGACTATGATTATAATTGTTGATTTCGGGTCTCAGACAACACACCTCATTGCAAGAAGAATAAAAGAATTAGGATGCGATATAAAAATTGTTCATCCGGAGGAGATTCTGAAACAAATTCAGAATGACAAACCTGAAGGGATTATTTTTTCCGGAGGGCCGGCATCGGTTTATGAAAAAAATGCGCCCATTGTTAATAAAAAAATTTTCTCGTTAAATATTCCAATTTTGGGAATTTGTTACGGACTGCAATTAACAGCGCATTTATTGGGCGGTAAAGTTATTTCTGGCAAGAAAGAATACGGACCAACCAAACTCAAAATTCAATTCTCCAATGGAGAATCAAAAGTCAAAATTGCAAAAGGTTTGCCAAAATCTTTCGTTGTCTGGATGTCGCATGGCGATGAAGTGATTAAGCTACCAAAGGGATTTAGGATAATCGGCTCATCAGGGGGAGTTCCTTTTGCGTTTGTTGAAAATAAAAATAGAAAAATATATGGACTGCAGTTTCATCCGGAAGTAGAGCACACGGAGTTCGGCAGTCAAATTTTAAGAAACTTTATAGAAATATGTGGCTTAAAAGTTATTCCAGAAAATAAAGTAGAATTAGGAATTAAGAATTTAGAATTAAGAATTAAGAAAATAGTTGGGGGGAAAGATTATGTAATTGGAGCGGTATCGGGCGGAGTTGACTCAACTGTGGCTGCGGCCTTAACCGCCAAGGCAATAGGGAAGAGATTCATCCCAATTTATGTTGAAAATGGGTTGATGAGAGAAGGGACGAAAAAACATGTAATTAGAATATTCAAGAAAATTGGTATAAAGCCTGTAGTAATAAATGCGGTAGGGGAGACTTTACTGCGACTCAAAAAAATTACAGATAGCGAGCGAAAAAGAAAGGTTATCGGCAATTTTTATATAGAAATTTTTGAGCGCGAAATGAAAAAATTAAAAGCCCAAAAACTATCGGTAAAGTATTTGTTGCAGGGTACAATTTATTCGGATGTTATTGAAAGTCAGGGCACAAAATATTCGGCTAAGATAAAAAGCCATCATAACGTTGGCGGACTTCCCAAAAAAATGAAATTAAAGTTATTGGAGCCAGTGAGAAATTACTATAAAGATGAGGTAAGGATGCTCGGCAGAAAATTAGGGTTACCCGAAGAGTTTGTTAACAAACAGCCTTTTCCCGGACCGGGATATGCAGTGAGAATTAGAGGAGAGGTCACTAAAGAAAGATTGAAGATGGAAAAAAAAGCAGACAGTATTGTTTTGTCGGAACTTGAAAAAGCTGGGATTTTGCCGAATATTTTTTTATCTTTTCCGGTAATGACAAATGCATATTCGACTTCCGTGAAAGGAGACGGCAGGCAATTTGGAGAAGTTGTAGCGCTTAGGGTGGTTGAGTCCAAGGATATTATGACCTCCAGTTGGGCGCGACTCCCCTACGAAATTTTACAAAAAATTTCCTCAAGAATTGTGAATGAAATTCCGGGTGTTTCCAGAGTTGTTTATGACATTACGACCAAACCCCCCGCAACAATGGAATGGGAATAAGTTTTAATAGTCATTGACAACGAAATAATGCTATAATATACTGCTCCTAGTTTTGTAAAAAGAAAAAATATGTCGTCAGAAACAACTTTTTTATTTTCCAATAAAAGTTTGCCAGAAATTGCTAAAGCTATCGGGTTGATGCCCAAAAAAGGGATCCTTACCAAGAATTATGGTCCCGCTTCAAGAATAACCGTGGTAGAAGATGATTATACGGAGCAAACGCTGTTGAGGCAATCGGTTAAAACAGATGAAGGAATGATTGTAACTAAGGAGGTCGCACTTAATAATTTAGGGGTTAATATTAGCCCCAGAGGCGTTATCTTTGCCAGAGCTGCTGAGAAGGGCGAATTGGTGAATTTTTCTAAATTAACTAGAGACGAGTTGCCTGTAATAGATAGTTTACAAAAACCCACAGGGGGGATTAGAAAAGCAGCTAGGGCTGCGCTGGAAAAACGAAGAGAGAGATTTGGGTCAGCGATAGGTCGATAAATTTTGCTGAATCCTCTTGGAAGGATTGTTGGATAAATCCGCTTTGAATCTCTTTCCGGTTAATTTTTCGTAAATAGAGATATACCTTTTACTTACTTTTGCAATAAATCCTTCCGGCATTTTGGGAGGTTTTCCTTCTCCGGAATAACCTTTTTCTTTAAACCAAAGTCTTAAAAATTCTTTGTCGAAATTTTCCGGTTCCTGTCCTTTTTGAAAACGTTTTTTATAAGTCTTTTTAATCCAAAAACGAGAAGAATCCGGCGTGTGAATTTCGTCGATCAGCATTAATTCCCCTTTTTCGTCCAGGCCAAATTCGTACTTTGTGTCAACTAGAATAATTCCGGCTTTGGCGCAAATTTTTGTTCCTCTTTCAAATAGCTGCAAAGCAGCTTTCTTCATTTGAGAATATATTTTTTTTGTTACGATTTTTCTTTGGAGAATTTCTTTCTCTGTTAATTTTTCATCATGCCCCCTTTCGGCCTTTGTAGTGGGGGTAATAATTGGAGTTTTTAATTTCTGATTTTTTTCCAAACCTTCCGGAAATTTTATGCCGTAAATTATCCTGTCCCCTTTTGCGTAAGCAGTCCAGGCAGATGTAGATGTAGAACCGCTGATATAGCCCCGAACTACCATTTCAATTGGAATAACTTTGCAATTTTTGACAATCATTACATTCGGATCGGGAATGGAAATTAAGTGGTTTTGAATAATATCCCGGGTTTTGTCAAACCAAAATTGACTCAATTGGGTAAGAACCTGTCCTTTGTGAGGAATAAATCCCAAAATTTTGTCAAATGCGGACTGGCGGTCAGTGGTAATGATTATCCGATTATTCTTTTGAATATAATAATCTCTGACTTTTCCCTGATATTTTTTGCCAAATCCCTTCAAGTCAACAGTTTTTAAAATCTTCATGAATATTTTTTCCAGCCTACTTTTTCCAGTTTTTCCGCTTTTTTTAAAACGCCAAGTGCCAATTCCTTTTTATATTCTAATAATTTTTTCTCAAGTAATTTATTGGATGTTGCCAGAATTTGAATAGCCAAAAGTCCCGCATTTTTGGCATTGTCAATTCCTACAGTTGCCACCGGAATTCCGGGAGGCATCTGGACAGTTGAATATAAAGAGTCAATTCCATTTAACGCTCCACCCCTTAAAGGAACACCGATAACAGGAAGAGGAAAGTGGGCGGCAACAACTCCGGCTAGATGCGCTGCCAGCCCTGCTCCGGCAATAATTACCTTAACGCCGATTTTTTTAAAATTTTCGATATTTTTAACAGTTAATTCCGGAGATCTGTGCGCTGAAGAAACTGTAATTTTATAGGGAACCTTAAACTCTTCCAGAACTTCACAAGCTTTGGACATTACAGGTAAGTCCGAATCAGAACCAAGTAAAATTCCTACTAATATTTTCTTCATCTTTTAGAAAAAATTAAACCTGTTCTTTTGAAAGCAACATCAATATTTTTAAGATAAAATTCGGGATTGAAAAGCTCGTCAATTTCTTTTTTCTTCAATACTTTTATAATTTGTGGTTCATTTGAAGCTAATGTTTTGAGATTTATTTCTTGATCAATTGCTTGTTGGGCGAGTTTTCTTACCATATCATAAGATTGAGTTCTTGAATATTTTCCCGAGTCGATAAGCGCATTTAGTAAGTGTGAGCTGTAAATTGATCCATGAGTAATCTCCAAATTTTTGCGCATCTTTCCGGGGAATACTTCCAGATTATCAATAATAAAATTAGTTAGTCGAACGGCATAAGCAAGATTTTCGAATACGTCAGGAAAAACATAGCGTTCAGTTGAAGAATGACTAATATCCCTTTCGAATAAAGTTCTGGTTGCTTCTGATTCTTCGGTTATTTTGCTTCGAATTATTCTGTCTAAACCAATAATGCGTTCTGATAATTCAGGATTTCTTTTGTGCGGCATTGCGCTTGAGCCTGGATGAGTTAATCCTTCAAACGGTTCCTGCACTTCGCCAATTTCCGTCATTGCTAGGTGTCTAATGTTTTCGGCAATGCGAGCAAGCGTGCTGCTATTAGTTACCATTAATCCTACAACCTGAACATGTCTGTCGCGACTGATAATTTGAGTTGGTGCTTCGTCCGGTTTGAGACCTAACTTTGTTAATGCCAGTTTTTCCAGTTGTGGATCAATGAAGACATGTGTTCCAATTTCTCCGGATAATTTTCCAACAGCAATTACTCCTTTTGCCTGATTGATCCTTTCAATGCCACGTATTACTTCTGCATACCAACTTACAACTTGACGACCAAAGGTTTGGGGTATTGCGTGTTGTCCATGAGTTCTTCCTATCTGCAATGTTCCCTTATGTCTAAGAGCAAGTTTTCTTAGAGATTTTCCCAGTTGATTAAAGTCGTTTCCTAGCATGTTCAGTGATTCAATTATCTGTAAAGAAAGACTCGTATCGAGAACGTCAGCGCTAGTATTTCCTAAGTGGATGGAATTTCCTATTTCAGGAGAAAGACGGCCTTGTATTGTCCGGAGCAATTTTTTTGTCTCATGTCCTTTGGCCTCACTAAGAGTGGCAATATCTTTTGAAGTTAATTTTAAAGCAGATTTGATTAGTTTTAATTGCCTTGCGGTTGGTTTGCCATATAATTCATGTCTGGCCTCGCATTGCGCTTCCCAAATTTTAGCTTGTGCCCGAAAATAGCCCTCGGGTTCCCAAATGTTCACAATATCAGGAATTTGTTCTGCGTAACGTATTGGTGCTGGCATAATTAAATTTTTATAATTTCGTCTCTTTTTGGGCCGGTTGAGATGTATTTTACTTTAACTCCTACCAAATTTTCTATCTTCTTTATATACTCTTTCGCTTGTTTTGGCAAGCTGTTGTATTTAGTAACACCTTTAGTTGGGCTACTCCAGCCTTTAAGTATTTTATAAACAGGTTTTATTTTTGTCAGAAAATTTGCGTCCCCGTCATAGTAATTAACTTTTTTTCCATTTAAAGTATAATGAGTGCAGATTTTTATTTCCGGAAAACTATCCAGAACATCCAGCTTTGTAATTACCAACTTCGTAAATCCGTTGATAAAACAGGCAAATTTTAATAATTCAATATCCAACCATCCGCAGCGTCTGGGTCTTCCAGTGGTTGCTCCAAATTCTCCGCCAATAGTTTTTAGTTTTTCTCCTAAATTATTCGCTAATTCTGTTGGGAATGGTCCCTCTCCAACGCGGGTAAGATAAGCTT
Organism: Candidatus Levybacteria bacterium RIFCSPHIGHO2_01_FULL_40_16; assembly: GCA_001783805.1. Taxonomy (GTDB): domain Bacteria; phylum Patescibacteriota; class Microgenomatia; order Levybacterales; family UBA12049; genus GWB1-37-8. The sequence continues at coordinate 110,607 of MFNS01000007.1, read as the reverse complement.
TGACGACTCCGATTACGTTATCTATTTTGTCCACCGGAACTCCAGCTCCCGCATTTATCCCTCCAGTCAAAACCGTAGAGCCGGTTACAAACGGATATGTTCCCCAATCATTATCCAAGAGCGTTCCCTGAGCTCCTTCCAACAAAATATTTTGATTATTCTTAATAGTTTTTTTAATTAACGGCAAAGGTTCTAAAACATATGCTTTTATTTTTTCTCTAAAACTAAAAAAATCCCTCTCAATATTTGCCTGACTTAGTTGTTTTGCTCCAAGGGCTTTTAAAATTTTATTTTTTACTGCAAGCTGAATTTTGAGTTTTTCCGAAAAAACCTTGGGGCTCATGAGGTCGGCTATTCTTATTCCGTTATAACTTACTTTGTCCGAATAAGTCGGACCTATACCCCTACCGGTTGTTCCTGTTTTACCTTTTCCCTTTGCGTTTTCGTACAGGGAATCAAGAAGTTTGTGGTACGGCATTATCAGATGGCAGCGGGGAGAAATAAATAACTTGTTTTTTATTTTTATTCCTCTTTTTTTAAGCATCTTGATTTCTTCAAGGAGGACATGTAAGTCTACAATAACCCCGTTCCCAATAATAACCTTTGTTTTTGGATAAAAAATTCCGGATGGAACAAGATGCAAAGCGAATTTTCCAAATTTATTGATTACGGTGTGGCCTGCGTTGTTTCCTCCGTGAAAGCGGATAACATAATCTGATTTTTCAGAGAGATAGTCGATTATTTTGCCTTTTCCTTCATCTCCCCATTGCGCTCCGATAACTACATTTAGAGCCATAAACCCAACAAAACCTATTGTAAGTCACAGGCATAGGAAAAGCAATCCCTAAGATGATAGAATAGAGCTGCCTATGGATGAAGTTACGCAAATCAGGGAAAGAATAGACTTGGTTTCTTTTATCTCCGAATATATTCCTCTAAAAAAAATGGGAAGGAATTTCAAAGCGATTTGCCCCTTTCATAACGAGAAAACTCCGTCTTTTATTGTTTCTCCTGAGCGGCAAATCTGGCATTGCTTCGGGGGATGTAGCAAGGGCGGGGATGTTTATACATTTTTAATGGAGTATGAACATTTGGAATTTATAGAAGCACTCCGCATTTTGGCAAAGAAAACCGGAATACATCTTCGTGAATCCGGCTTTCAAGAGGGACTCTCTTCAAAAAAAGAAATAATTTACAAGTTAGATAAACTGGCAATGGAATTTTATCATTATGTCCTAACCAGCCATAAGGCCGGTAAAAAAGCGCTTACTTATTTAAAAAAAGAAAGAAAGTTGGATGAAAGACTAATCGAAACTTTTATGATTGGATTTTCTCCAAAAGATGGCGTTGATTTGTCCAATTATTTAATCAATAAAAAAAAATATAAAAAAGAAGACTTGGTAGAGGCAGGGCTGGCATTTTACGGAAGAGGTCCTTCGACTAGCTCAGGACAAGCAAGCGTGCTTGACTTTTTTAGGAATAGAGTAATGTTTCCCCTTTTTGATCACAGAGGAAACATTACGGGATTTTCAGGCCGTGCGATAGAAGAACCGTACAGCGGCGGAAAATATATCAACACCAGAGATACGCTTGTTTACCACAAGGGCAGTATGTTTTTTGGCTTAAATACGGCCAAAGAAGAAATTAAAAAACTGGACAAGGCGATTATCGTTGAAGGAGAACTGGATGTTATTTCGTGTTTTAGCATTGGCGTTAAAAATGCAGTTGCCGTAAAAGGAACAGCCTTAACCGATGATCAGGTTGCGCTTATCGCCCGTTTCACAAACAATATCTGTCTTTGCTTTGACAAAGATGATGCGGGATACGAGGCGACAAAAAGAAGTCTGCCCTCTTTGGAGAAAAAAGGAATAAATATCACAACCTGTATTTTTGATCAGGCTAAGGATGCAGATGAAGCAATCAAAAATGATCCGGCAGCTTTTAAGAAAGCTATAAAAAAAGATATTCCGGTTTATGACTATCTAATCACAAAAACATTTTCCGCTTTTGAGAAAGACAGAGTGTATGGGAAAAGAAAAATTGCTCAGGAATTACTGCCTATTTTTATAAGAATTTCCAACGAGATAGTCAAAGAACATTATTTGAAGAAGTTAGGCCGCGAGCTGGATGTTTCTTTGGATGCCTTAGCAAAGGAAGCAGAAAAAATCGAGAAAAAAGAAGTTGTGAAAGAAGATGTTTTTATTAGTAAAAAAGATAAAAGGTCAAGAATTGAGGTTTTGGAAGATTATTTAATGTCACTCCTAGTCCAGCATGATAATCCAAAAATGATTTTGGAAAGAAGCCTGGCAATTCTCAGAGATTATAAATTTGAAATTGACTCTTACCAAAAGATAATTTCTGAGTTGGCTGATTATTTCAAAAGTAATAGTAAGTTTGATAGCCGGTATTTTTTGAATCTTCTTCCCAAAGAGTTGACAGCAACATTCGATAAAGCATATTTATTTCCAATACCTTCGTTTGGGGAGGATAAAAAACATGCAGAAGAAGTGGAAAAAGTTGCTAGGGAATTAAGAGCGCTTTTCTTAAAAAATAAGATCAAGGAGATTTCAGACAATCTTAGAAAAGGTGAAAAAGATGAAGATCTCAAGAAAGTTAATGATTTGGAAAAAGAGCTATCCTCAACAATTAATCTTTTGGGAAAATCCTAAAGCGTGGTATAATAAGGCTTCAGATAGCTATGAAGAAAAAAGATAAAGCGCCGGATATACTTTCCGATATTGTAATTTCTGCTAAGAAAAGAGGGTACATCACTCAAGATGAAATACTCTCTATTTTCCCCAGACCCGAAGAGCATTTGATAGAGCTTGATCATCTCTACAACAAGTTGCTGGAATCCAATATCGATGTTTTCGAATCGGTTGTCAAAGATCAGGATGGAGACAATAAGCCCATGGAGGCTTTGGAAAAGGAACTCGAGGCTTTGACGGTTCTGACCGAGGGAACGGTTTCGGATCCGGTGAGGATGTATCTTAAAGAAATAGGCAGAATCCCCCTTCTTAAATTCGATCAAGAAATTTCTCTGGCGAAAAGAGTGGAAAAAGGAGACAAAGCCGCAAAAAAAATATTGACCACCTCGAATTTGCGTTTGGTAGTATCGATTGCCAAAAAATACGTTGGACGGGGCTTAACGCTTTTGGATCTGATTCAGGAAGGAAACCAAGGGCTGATCAGAGCGGTTGAAAAATATGATTGGCGAAGAGGCTATAAATTCTCAACCTACGCCACTTGGTGGATCCGCCAAAGCATCACCCGGGCAATTGCGGATCAGGCAAGAACCATCAGAATTCCGGTCCACATGGTTGAAAATATTAATCGGTTTTTAAGAACTTCCAGGAAACTGATGCAGGAATTGGGACGCGAGCCGACCCCGGAGGAAGTAGCCAAAGTATTGGGAATCGATCCTGACAAAGCTTTGGAAATAATCAAAATTTCCCAGGAGCCGGCCAGTTTGGAAACGCCCGTTGGGGATGAAGATGACAGCCGGCTCGGAGACTTTATTCATGATGCTGGAGCCCCAACGCTTTTTGATTCCGCATCCCGGGAGCTTTTGAAAGAACAGGTTGAAGGAGTGCTGATGACTTTGTCGGATCGGGAAAGAAGAGTCTTGGAAGAACGGTTTGGCCTGAAAGACGGCAAGCCGAAAACCTTGGAAGAAGTCGGGCGGATGTTTGCGGTTACCCGGGAGCGAATACGCCAAATTGAAGCAAAGGCTTTGCGAAAACTCCGCCACCCGTCCCGGGGAAACAAACTCCGCGATTACCTCGGAGACTAAGAAGCTTTATTCAGCACCGGTTCGGTGCTGGATTTATTTTCCAGATATTTTTTCAGGGGCCCCAAGTAATAATCTTTCCATCCCTCACCAATATCTTTTGCCTCGTTATCCGGAACATCGGTTTGCAGAAGATTTATTCTAACAGCATCTTTTTCTTGGGTTAAAGTGAAAGTAACAAGAGAGGGTTTTCCCCAATTTCCGCCAAACCATTCCTGAACAAGTTTTTTCTTTGGAACAACTTCGATGTTTTTTCCATGAATATCTCCGCCCCAAAACTCAAATTTCGTTCCGACTTTGTCAGCCATTTTTGCAGGTCCGCCTCCCCAAGCGTTAATATATTTTGGATCAACCAGCGCCTGCCAGACATCCTCAATAGAAGAATTAATCAAATAAGTTTGTTTAATAATTTTCATAAATATATTTTATCAAATAATCTATGTTTTTAAAAAATAAAGAAAGCCGGCCTTTTTATTTGTGCAATAAGCCTGTGTAGATAAATTGAATACTAATCAGCAAAATTGCCATAAGTATAACTTTTTTAAATATTTTTTGTGGCACTTTTACAACAACTCTTTTTCCAATAAAAGACCCCACGATTGCAATGGGGAAAAGAATAAGTAGATACCAGTTGTAAGAACTTTGCAGAAAGCCCTCTTTCAGATAAGCCGGAATACGGGTTGCGTCAACTATAATGGCAATAAAAGCGGAGGTTGCAATGTACTTTTCTTTTGGTAAATTAAAGGAGTTAAGGAATGCTCCCCGCAATGCGCCGCCTGTTCCGATAAGACCTGCCAGAAACCCGGATAAACTTCCGCCCAAAAGTGCATTAACAAGAGATTTTTTGATCTGTAAATTTTCTTTTAATAAAAATGTTGTGGAATAGATAAGCAGAAAAATTCCTAAAATACCTTTCAGTAAATCTTGTGAAACATATTTGACAAGGAGTGCTCCAATTATACTAAAAATGACGCTGGGAATGCCGAACTTAAGAATAGTTTCTTTATCCAGTCCTGCTCTGAAAAAGCCAACTCGGCTTAAATTCCCAAACAGATGAAAAAAAGCAACTAAAGCCAACGCGGTTGTAAAGTTAAAAAAGAAGGTCGCTAAAGGCAAAAGAATAGTCGATGAACCAAAACCGGCAATCGTTCCCACGATTTCTGCAAAAAGAGCCGTAAGAAAAAAGAAAATGGTCATGCACTTAGTCTAGCAGAAGTTACTTAAAGGGAAAAAGTTACTGGACAATAATTGTTCCGCGCATATTGGGATGAGGACTACAATGGTAAGTATAAGTTCCGGCTTTACCAAAAGTAACAGCTCTTGATCTTCTTTGACTTAAAATTCCGGTGTCAAAACTTTTGTCATCTGCAGTTGCACTGTGCCCAATGCCATCTTGATTTGTCCAGGTAACCGTATCTCCGACTTTAACTGTTAGTGTTGCCGGGGAGAAACTAAAATTTACTATCTGGATAGCATTTTTAGCTGCGGGGACTGAAGTTGTTGGGGCTTGACTTGCGTTGGGAGCTGGCTGCGAATTATTATAGCTATTTTTGGCAAAAACAAAATAATAAATCAGGCCGTAAACAAGCGCTCCGATAATTAAATAAATTACAAACCATTGCCACAATGGCCTTTTGCTATATCTGTAGCCCTTTTCCTCTTCCGCCATACGCCTATTCTTGCAGGAAAGAAATCCAATGTCAATGTTTTAACCCGGGGGGACCAGCGCTATTTATTTTCTGTGTTTTTTCTTGGCTCTTTGCAAGAGCATTGCGCGTTTTATTGCCAGCCGTTTTTTGGTTTTATAAGAATGAGATCTTTTCTTTGCTCCAACTCTTACACGTTTTCTTCCCATAAATAAATTATACACTATTCACTATTTTCTTATTCGATAATATCTTCCTTTGGTTTCGCCGGACTTTTCAATCAGTTTTCTATCCAAAAGCTTTTTTAAATCATAGCGAAGAGTTCTTTCCGGAATCTGAATAAAACGCCTACGGATCATATCAAAAGAGGCTATAAATTGATCTTTAATAATGTTGAATATTTCTTCCTGGCGGGGAGGAAGAAACGGATGCTTTTCTCTGGCGGTTTCCGCATTAACCTGAATTTTTATCCTCTCTATTTGTTGGTAAAATGCTTCAAGCATAAATTCAAGATAATCATTGGTATTTTTCAACCCGTCATTCAAATGAGAATAATATTCGTCTTTATGTTCGTCCAGATACTCTTCAAAAGGCACTGTGAAAGTAAAATCCCAATCTTGCGACTTAAGAACTGCCGAAATCAAAAGCCTGCCGACCCTGCCATTACCGTCAATAAAGGGATGAATTTTTTCAAAGATAAGATGGACAACAAAAGCCCTAAGCAAAGGAAATTTTTCTTCAGAGTTTATATAAATCAAAAGATTATCCAATAATTTTAAAATTTGGGATGGCGGGGGAGGCATGTAAACAGCCATCCCTGCCTGATTAAAAATTGCACTGACTTCTTTTCGGAAATGCCCTGCATCCGGAGATAAATTTTTCAAAACCCACGCATGAAGAGATAAGATAATATCTTTCGTAATTGGAATTTTCGTGATTTTTTTATCTATAAAGTTGATTGCTTCAACAATATTGAAGATCTCTTTTTTCTTTTCTTTTTCGGTTTCCGACAAAAAATCAAAATCGGATATTTTCAGAGGATTTCCTTCAATGCGGGCTGAAAAAAGCGAACTTTTTAACAGGCTGACTCTTCGAATATTTTCTTTAATTTGACTTTCAAGATTTAATGAAGAAAAATATAGACGCTGCGCTTCAATCTTGGTAATTAGCGAAAGCATTTCGTCGGAAATGGTATATGAGGGCGGAATCTTCATACGTTCGATAAACTCAGTATTATCTTACCAGATCTTGCCGAATATTGCCATATCTTGCCAAATCTTGCCACATTTAGATTTCGAAGCAAGTTTTTGATGCGGGAAGAGTGGCTACGATTTTAACGATCAGTTCTGCTACTTCTTCAGGTGGAATTCCTTCCGCTGGCCGGCCGGTAAATCCGGCATTCAAATCAGTTTTGACCGGTCCCGGACAGATTGAGTAAACTTTAATTCCTTGTCCGGAAACTTCTTCATCAAGAGCTTCGGAAAAACCTCTGATCCCAAATTTTGTGGCGCAATAAACAGCCATTTCCGCATACCCCTCAATGCCGGCTACAGAGGACATATTAATAATAATTCCGGATTTTTTATTTATCATATGGTTTATAACAGCCCGGGTCATGTATAAAATTCCTTTTAAGTTCGTATCAATAACATCATCTATTACGGAAGGTGATTGTTCTGAAAAATCTGCGCGCGAAGGCAAAATTCCGGCATTATTTATCAAAACATCTAGTCTTCCATAATGAGCGATGACTTCTTTTACAAATTTTACAACTGCTTTTTCTTTGCGTATATCCGCAGCTCTGGCAAAAACTTCGCCGTATTTTTTAAGTGTTTTTTTAGCACTGATTAATTCTTTTTCCCAAAGATCGCAGATTGCCACTTTGGCGCCTCGCTGCAAAAATAACTTGGCATCCGCAAATCCGATTCCTTTGGCCCCGCCGGTTATAACCACAACTTTATTTTCCAAAGATTTCATCGCCACAATTATACCACCTGATGGGAGGGATTGAACCTGTTGCGTTTAATAAACAGCTTTATTATACTGAATAAGAGCAAAAATGGTCGAATTTTTTACCAGAATTTCCGAACTGCCTTTTTGGAGCAAATTTGCAAATCTGCATGGTCTTTTGGGGATGATTTCGCTGATCTTATTTGGAGGAGCGATTTGTTTATATTTTTTGACCGACAGGGTTAAATCTTCGGTTTCCTGGCTAAGAAAGGTTTTACTAATCTTATTTTTGGACCTAGTGTTTCTGGATCTTGCCGGACTTTTGGTTTATATGCCTTATCGGGCAGTAGGCGGACCCAGAGATACGTTATTGTCCTTCCCGGATACGGCCTGGTTGCACAAGATCGTTTTTGAACATAAAGAATTTCTAGCGTTTGCGCCCCCTATCTTAATTTTTTGTGCCTTATTTATAGTCTTTAAATTAGGTAGCTCATTTTCAGATTCCGATAAAAATAGGTTTTTAAGATACGCGACACTGGCAGCCATAATATTTTCGTTATTATTTGTTCTGATGGTCGCAGGAGAAGCAGTTTTAGTAACCAAAGCGGCAGAAGTTTATTAAATATATGCAGAATAAGAACCTTGAGCAGGCAATTGGCGTATTATATTCAGCAGTAAGCAGTTTAACTTTCTTTTGGGTGTTAAATATTCTGAAAGGAGCTTATCCGGGCGTTAAAGCAACTTTGAACTTTTACCCACCCATGGGTCCGTTACTGGGGTTGTTTTTGGCGTCGATATTGGTGATGGGTATTGCCCTTTTTATATTTAGAATTATGAGATTAAAGAATCAAAAATCAGCCTTTCTTGCGTTTTGCTTCTCAATAGTTTTATTTTCCCTGATGGTTTTTCCCCCGATCTTTGAAGTGGTGGTAGCTTTTCTTAAGTAAAAGAGATTTGAAGCTAATTTTATCCGCCGAATGCTTGCCCGCCTCTGGAGGGACAGTTTACCCTGAGTTTACAGAAGGGCTATTTTAACCTATTTTTGCGGAAGGGGTTGACTTCCTCCATCTGGCGGATTTTGTTGCCCTTGAGGTGGTTGTTGTCTTCCTGTTGGAAAAGGCGAACCCTGGAGCTGTCCGCTTTGCGGTCCGAGCTGCTGTGACCCCGGCGGTTGAATTCCATCCTGAAGGATTCCTTGAGTCTTAGGAGCAGTCGCCCTTCCAAGATAAAAACCTACTCCTCCAGCGACCAATAATCCGATCATTACCCAAGTTAAAATTAAGAGCTTAGCTTCTCTAGACATAATTTTCACTTTCTTTTAGCACTAATAATAGTTATACATCAAAAGCAGAAATTGTCAATCCTGAGGTAAGATTACTCGGCTTAACGCCTGTCCGCTTACACTGAGCTTACAGAAAGGCTATTAGAACCTATTATTTATCTACAACTTTAGCGTTTTTTAGAAAACAAGTTTACTGACCCAATCGGAGGCTTTAGCATTTTTAACCTCGTCATATTGAGGGGTATAAGGTTTGATGTCAAGTATTGGTGTACCATTGACAATATCCAAACCCTTAACCGTTAAAATATTCCCTTTTCTTTTGACTAACTCAACGGTTGAGATAGCAATTCTATTTGGTCTTTGCGGACAACGGCAAGCAAAGATTCCAATATATGGGATATCTTCTCTGCCTTGAGGATGATGCTTGAGATGACACTCCTTTTCCTTATCCATCCAGTAAACGATAATTACATGAGAATAATCCTCAATCCCGTCTAAGCCTTTGGCATATCTTTTATCAATTACAATCTCGCTGATTATATCCTTCCAGCCAGGTAGTGTTGGCTTAGTAATATTATTTTTTGCTTTTCCCAGCGGTTTGATGGTAATAGTGCCGTTTTTGTCTTGACTGTCGAGAAACTCGCAGAAAATTGTTTTCATATTGTATCTATTGTAGTCACCGCTATTTTAGCACAAAATAAACCTAAAGTTGGGAAAGTTGGAAATCGCTTTCCTAGCGAGGTTCACGCAAAGATTATTCGAGCCCTTGAAAAAGCCCGTAATATCAATAAAAAGGGACGCTTTATGCTTCCAGCATCATATCTGGCTCTGTGTGTCGGTCAAGAACCGTTCGACATCATAGTTATATTATCCAGGATTAAACTCCGCTTAATGGATGAGTCGAGGAGCTATTACTCTACGAGTATTGATCCAATCATTGAGTCGGCATGAGCCGAGCAATGATAGAGATAAATTCCCGTATCGCTGAATGTAACAGAATAGGTGTCTCCAGTTTTTAGAGCTTTAGAGTTTTGATTAGGGAAGTATGTATGCGCTGGATGAGAGTCTGTGTTTACAAAATGCTCAACTTCGTCATTGTTGACCCAGGTTACTTTAGTGCCTTTACCGATTTTTAAATTCTTAGGCATAAACTGTATCTCGCTCATTCTGATTGTTATTTCATTTTGTCCAATCATATCTTCATATGAAGAATCTTGTGTCCTGTCTATTGCGAATTGGAAACCTCCGTCATGGCAGCTTCCATCTGGCCAGCAAGCCTTGTAGTTAACAGTATAAATTCCATTTGGCGAATTAGGGTCCATATTTTTTCTCATGGATAGCTTATTCTCATCAATTTCGGTTTCTCCAATTCCATAATCCTTCCCGTCATTTTCTATTTTTATATCTGATGGAACTGCGAGATCGAAATTAAAGTTTATTACTACATTTATCGGTACACCTGCTAAGGTTGATCCATGCTCCGGAGTATTACTTTCATAGTGAGCGCTTTTTTTAGGGTTTGAAAAGGAAGTATTAATAGAACTTTCATTGGTTTGTTTTGATCCGGGTGTTAATGGGGAGGAAGAGTTATAGATAAAAAGAAAACTTGCCCCCAGAATAATTACTACAAATACACCAACAGGAATTAACTTTTTCATTAACTAGTTTATAGTCCTTTTAAACTTTGATGTCAATTATACGTCCCGAGTCGATCGATTCCAGCTTGGGGTTATAGTCTTACGCAGCTCCGCCTGATGCTTGCCCGCCTCTGGATGGAGCGAAGCTAGAATTTATTATAAAACTATTCCCTAATAATAACCTCACCGTCGTGAAGAGTTTTGAAAGGTATTTTGTGTTTAAGAAAATATTCTACTTCTTTGTCTACGTTTTCAGATTCAGGATGGTTCGATTTATAATGCGGCGCAATGGAGAAATCGACAATATCCAAGCCATCCCAAATAACTTCTTGATTATAGCCGTCCGGAACCGCGCTTGGATCATCTATAAGTTCGAGTCCATGAAGATTAGGCGATAATACACATATGCCTGCGCTATAACCTGCATAAACAAAATTCGGATCCTTATTTTTCTCTTTCATCAGATTATCAAAACCACTTTGTGCCATTGCACGTCTTAGAATAAAAGTATTTCCTCCCCTGACATAAACGGCATTATAATGCTTTAATTTTTTACTCAGTTCTTTTTGTTTTCCAAAATAATCACGCAAATCTACTTCTTCGGGAAACATTCCTAAATTCTTCAACTCTGTTATTGATTGTTTTATCTTTTCTTTTCTTTGTATCCCATCCACAAAATCCATAGCATTGCCTATGACAGCAATATTTTTATTGTCAGAAAATAATTCTTTTAGTTTTTCAGAACTATTTCCCAAACGATATGATGAAAGATATAATTTCATATATGTGGCGTCCTATTTATGGGGTAATTATACCAAAAAGATTCGAATGTCTACCGGAGTCATCAAAGTCTAAGACTAAAAAAATTGGCTCGAGAATCGTAACACTAATATAGTAACTTAATTATCCAGCACCTTCAAGGCTTTTCAAAGCCCTAGATTTATCCATTGTTTAATGGTAAAATTGTCTAACATTCCTCTGTAGCTCAATGGCCCGCTTGCAGAAGCTATCACTTCAGCGATTGCGGGCAGGTAGAAAGTGTGCAGATGTGGCAAAATTTTTTTATACATACGTTTTGCAAAGTAAAAAGGATAATAATTTGTATATCGGTTGGTCCGATGATTTAGTTGAAAGAGTATCAGAACACAACAGGGGAAAAGTAACAGCAACTAAAAGCAGGTCGCCTATGGTTTTGGTATACTATGAGGCATGTTTATCAAGGGGAAACGCTATTAAAAGAGAAAAGGCGCTGAAAACAGGATTTGGTAGAAAATATTTAAAAGGAAGATTAAAGTAGTCTAGCAATTCTGCTCCTCTGTAGCTCAATGGTAGAGCAGGTCCCTGTTAAGGACAAGGTTAGAGGTTCGAATCCTCTCGGAGGAGCAGAATTGCTAATAGTAGCTCAATGGCCCGCCTGCAGAAGCTATCGCTTCAGCGATTGCGGGCAGGTAGAGCAGGTCCCTGTTAAGGACAAGGTTAGAGGTTCGAATCCTCTCGGAGGAGCCGATTTTTCTTAATCTGGCCATGTTGGGATTTTGTTAAGATATGCAAAATAAGGTAGCTATTACTTTGACATTCATATTGTTATTTGCCACAAAACCTCAACTATCAACATTATTTCCTTAACAATTTATGAAAAAGGCAAACAGAAAGGCGACTAATAATCCAAGCAAGAGCTTAGTAGAAAAATTGGTTTTTCTCAGGTATACATTAGAAGAAGCATCAAACTATTTAAGGGATACAACAAACGAATACGGTTTTACAATAGGCATATCGCTATTACATGATTCAATTGAAAATTTATTTTGGGCAATAGCTTTAAAGAAAAATTTTCCACTTAAAGATAACTCAATTCCTGACAAGTATGAAAAATTAATTAAGGCCGTTGGGAAAAAATTATCTTTCGATAAAACGAGCCTAAGTAATTTATGTCGTATTAGAGATTCTTATAAGCATCACGCGTTACTTCCGAATATACCCCAAACAATATCAATTATAGATAAAATAATTGTAGATTTTTATCAGACAATAAGTGATATTTTTGGGACTGACCTGAATACAATCAGCCTTTCAACTCTTATAATGGATAAGAAACTAAAGAAAAATATTGAAGAAGTTGAGGTAAAGTTATATGGAAACAAAAAGCATACCCACAATACTTATAGAGAGATTTTATTAAGAATTGGTGAAATTTATTTTGATTATTTCGAGAAAAATTACACACTTTCTTCTTTGGCAGATATGTTTGATAGATTGTCTAATCCTAATAAAAAAGGAGCCAGGTATAAATTTCCCAAGAAGAACGTAAATGAAATTGCCTTAAATCACTTAGAACTCGGTTTAACCCCTTATTTTTATTGGAGGTTTAAAAATTTTATTCCAGAGTTTGGCATTGATACAAAAACAAATAAAACAATATTTAAAACAAGCGTTTATTGGGGAAGAGAGAATTGGACAGAACTAAACGTTAAATTCTGTCTTGACTGGTTAATAAATTATTCTCTCAAAAAACAATGGCTTTATAGCAATAAGCAATATAGCCTAAATCAAACCCGTAGAGTTCAAGTTCTCATTCCTCAAAAAGATATAAAAATTCAACTTTCAAACTTTGATACCGAGAAAAACATTAGAAAAATTTCGGAGTTTAATCTCAAATCGGGCACAGAATACCTTGGTGTTTATCTTGATTTTTCCGATGGAACATGGCAAGACTATGACGAAGAAGATAAAAATACAAACAACTTTATTTTATACACTTCAGGATTAAATTATCATGGTGAAATAGATAAGAATTACTTTAACATAACGGAGACTTATATTGATGACATCTCGCAGGACAAAATGAATATCTATTTATCAAATGCCAGCAATTCAAGAAAAGAAATATCTGAAGAGATAGTTAATCGGCACTACCTTTAATTAAAATCTTAATCTCCTTCAGTCTTTCTCTTGCCTGCTCCGCCCATATTGGATTTTGGAAAGCCTTTATAATACAATCAAAAGTGTCAGTCAGATTAATCCGAGGATTACGGAGCAGGAATTAGTGCCAGAATTTGCGCTCCGAGGTGAAAACCATGGCAATGCCTGCTTTGTTTGCCGCATCAATTGACTTTTGATCGTTGATTGATCCGCCTTGCTGGACAATCGCGGCTATTCCGCTTTCCGCAGCCAGCTTTACCGAATCATCAAAGGGGAAAAAACTATCGCTTGCCAAAATCGCAGCTTTGGCGTTTTTGCCTGCTTGCTCAAGAGCAATTTTGGTAGCCCTTACCCGGGAAGTCTGTCCCGACCCAATACCCCGGGTCATTGGCAAATTTTTGTCAACCACAATAATTGAATTTGACCTAATTCTGCCGATAAATTTCCAGGCAAGCTCCATTTGCTTTCTTTGCTTGAAGGTTGGTTTTTTTCTTGTGACAATGTTCCATTTGGAAAAATCAATCTGATCATCCCACTCCTGGACTACAAATCCGCCGTCAAAAAATCTTAAATGAGTCGAATTTGATCTCTGCTTAGGAATGTTTCCGAAAGTATAGATGCCGGTAGTTTTACGGACTGTTCTGATAAACTCTTTTGCCTCATTGGTAATGCTATGGGCAGCAACAACATCGATTAGTACACCGTTCTTTTCTTTAAAACCGGCGAAAGTTTTGGCTGCTTGAATATCCAAAGGTTTATTCAAAACAATTATTCCGCCGAATGCGGATTCCGGATCTGCGGCCACCGCGCGCTTAAGCGCCTGGGCAGGCAAGGAGCCCAAGGCAATTCCGGAAGGACTGTTGTGTTTAATGACAACAGCTGCAGGTTCAGCAAAAATCCTGACTGACTCCAGTCCCGCTGCAACATCTGTAAAATTAACATAAGACAAATCTCTGCCGGTTAATTTCTGTAAGTTATTAAGCGGAGAATTATTATTCGGTTCAAAATAAACTGCAGCTTTTTGGTGCGGATTTTCCCCATAACGAAGTTCGATTTTTTTCCGCCCCCGCAGAGCAATTTTTTCAGGAAATTGCTCATTTGTTGGGTGAAGAGTATTCAGAGTTCTTATTTATTACCGAGTTGATTAATTATTTTAAAGTCTACCTTTCCAGTTCTTATATCGACCCCTTTTACAGCTAATGCTACTCTGTTTTCTGCATTCAGTAAATCCCAGAATGTTTGTGCTATCTGATCTATTGATCCCTCAAGGGTGACTAGATAAGGATCTAACTTAAACGATGGTAAAGGATTGCCATCTCCTTCATAAGTATGAATACATTTACCTGTTCCACTCTCGGGTTTATATAATTGAAGGTTGTGTATTGGGCGATCACTAAAGGGATCTTTTCTGATTATTGAAAGGATAAAAAATGGAGATTCAGATTCAGACGAGTATTCTCCTGTAATCCTTGGAGTAAAATTTGGCGCATCAGGTTCATACGTCCTTTCCCTTAGCCCCTCTCCAAAGGTGCCCCCTTTTTCTATTATTTGAGCTATGCTGTCTGTCTGATCTCCATTTGATACGAGGTGTCCTCCCCTAACTTCTTTCATAGCCGTATAGATTATCAAAGTTGGGTCTTTAACTTTGCTTGCATCAAAAGGCTTTGTTTTAACAACGTTTCCCTCTTGAACGAGAATTCTATTCCTGGAATTTTCACTTCTTCCCATGACCCAATAGATCTGAATTGCCTGATCCCCTTGTTTATTAAATCCCATCACTATGCCTCTTCCGGGATAAGTATTAAGGCGGAGCTTTTCCATGCTGGAGATAGCAAGTTGTTCAAGATCGGATTTTGGTGATTTTTCTCTTGTCATTGGGAGAAATGTATCATAAAGAGATTGCGTTGTCAAACAACTCTGAAACTGCGTATAATACAGGAATAAATGATTAGGAAAAAAAATATCAGAGCACTCGTTATTCTTCTTGCAATCTTAGGACTACTAATGTCCTATCAATTACGCAAGGTTCCGGAATTAAGTATGGATACTTTGGTGACGGTACTTCCGCCGGAGCTGGAAAATCTATCGGATACGGGAATAGGACCGCAATTATTTGAAAAACAAATTAAAGTACCTATATTTCTGTATCATTACGTGGAGTATGTAAAAAATGATCCGAAGAAAGAAAATTTTGCAACTCCTCCGAATGTTCTTCAGGCTCAAATAAAAACTTTAAAAACTGCGGGCTACACCTTTGTAGCTCCGGACGATTTGATAAAAGATCTTCTTGGAGAGTTAGTACTCCCTAAAAAAATAATTATTCTTTCCTTTGACGATGGATATTCGGATTTTTACACGGATGTTTTTCCCATCCTCAAAAAGGAAAAAGTAAAAGCAGTTGTCTATGTCGTTGCGAATTTTTTGAATCAAGAAAATTATCTGTCCACTTTTCAGGTCAAAGAAATTGCCAAAAGCTCTTTGGTTGAGATCGGATCTCATACGCTCAATCACACCTGGCTTAAAGACATCAATAAAAAAACTGCAGAATATGAAATAGCGCAGAGCAAGAAAGTGCTTGAAGATATGACCGGGCTTTCGGTTAATTCTTTTGCCTATCCGTACGGGGCGCTTGACCGGCGGACAATAAATATGGTTAAAAATGCAGGATATACAAATGCGGTTTCAACTATTCCGGGAATTAAACAAACAATACGAAATAAGTTTTTTCTTTACAGACTGCGTCCGGGATATAAAACAGGAATGGAGTTAATAAAATTTCTGGCTCAAGAGGATTTCAAACCCTGGTAAAAATGTGATAAGCTAAGATAAATGATCAAAGAAGTTTTTCTCGGAAGAAAACCCTCACATTTTCACATGAATGCGGTTGTGAAGGCATTTATAATTTCCGAAATCTTCCTTTGGTCTTCCTGGAATGCGATTATTCCGATTTTCGCTATTTTTGCGGCCACTCAAATACCCGAAGGGAATACCGAGATTGCGGCAGCATCTTTTAGTACTTATCTAATTGTGAGAGTTGTTTTTGAATTGATCAGCGGAAAATATCTTTCCCATTCATCCGAAATGCAGAAATTTATAGTCACCATTATCGGCATTATTCTCATGAGCGGCGGATATCTGGGGTTTGCTTTAACCAAAGATATTCTTTCTTTATTTTTCTATTATGGTGTTATTGGTGCGGGATTGGGGATTGCTTCTCCTGCAAAAAATTCTTTATTTTCTTCACATCTGGATAAGGATAAAGAAGTTACGGAGTGGAGTATTTATGACGGATTTGTGTTTATGGGTATGGCAATGGCTGCCACCATCGGAGGATTTGTGGCCAATCGATATGGGTTTGCCTTTTTATTTTATCTGGTGGCAGTCACGAATTTATTAAGTATCATCCCCTATATTCTCTACGCGAAAAGAAGAAAAGTTGCGGAAATCTAACCTACCACTTTTGCCTAATGTGGCTCATCACGAATTTCAGATCTCCGAAGACTTTTTTCCGCGGGTTGAAGATATTGTCAGGGTCAAAAATCTTTTTGGCTTCTTCAAAAAGCTGAATAATTTTTTCTCCGTACATTTGTTTCAGATAGGGAGTTCGGATTAATCCGTCGTTGTGCTCTCCGGTTATTGAACCATGATATTTATTAACAATATTATAGACTTGATCTGCAATTATCGGAATATATTTTCTGACATTGGGATTTTCAATATCAACCAAGGGAATGATGTGAAAATTTCCGTTTCCAACGTGGCCTGCGACAGTAAAAATGAATTCAGGATGTTTTTTCAAAATTGTGGTTATTCTCGGAATAACTTCCGAGATTAAATGCGGGTCGATCACGAAATCATCAATAAAGGGGGCGGTGTGTTTATCTCTTATTTTATTGTGTAATAAATTGAAACTTTCTCTTCTAATCAGCCAATATTTTTTTTCTGCATCATCAATAGCAGTCCGGGTTTGTAGATGCAGTGGCTTAAGCTTTTCGCGGAGGGTGGCTATTTTTTTTTGAAGTTCCTCGGGACTGTTGCCTGTAAAATCAATTTGCAAAATAAGTTTAGGAAGTCTGCCGATTAACATCTCCAAAAATGCCGGTAGAAATGCCAGTCCGGACTGGATAAGCCCCCAGATGCCCAATTTGCGGGCAAATTCCGGAAAATACCTAAGGGAAAGTTTAAGAGTGTTGTCATCATACGACTCAAAACTTTCGGGCTGAAGTGGCAATATTGCATCAATAATCTCTCCCAAATGTGAAAGATCGTGCAGAAAAATTATCTCCATTTCTCTATGGGGGTACGTCGGAACAAGTTGAATATCCGCTTCAAGTAAAAATCCCAGTGTGCCTTGCGCCCCCACCCAAAGCTGAGTTAAATCAAAAGTTTTATTTGCCTTATCATAAATGTTCCATAAATAATATCCGGCAGAGTTTTTGGAAACATCGGGTTTAGCTTTTGCAACTTCGTCATAATTTTCAGTAATCAGTTTGTACATTTTTTGGTAGATTTCTCCTTCAAACGTTTTAAGAGCAAGTTTCTCCTGAAGTTGGCCTTCTGAAAGTTTTTCTAATTCATAGGTATTTCCATCTCTTAGCATTACTTTCATTTTTCTAATGTATTTCTCCGTTTTTCCATATTGCAAGGATTTTTCTCCGCCCGCGTTGTTGTTTAAGATTCCGCCCATGGCGCAAATTTCTTTTGATGCGGGGTAAGACGGAAAAATAAGGTTATGCTTTAAAGTTTCTTTCTCAAAATCTTTAAAGAAGACACCCGGTTCGGTTGTAGCAATATCCCCATTTACTTTTGGCGAATGATTAAAATATTTAGTGAATTCTACAAGAATAGAATCATTAATAGCGGCTCCGCCCATATCTGTTCCCGCGGCTCTGGCTGTCAAAGACAATGATGGATCATTTTTTTTATTCTCAGCAACATACTTAATCAATGCCTGTAAATCTTGCGCATCTTTGGGAAAGACAACAACTTTTGATTTCACTTCAAAAAGACTATAGTCATGACTATAGTCTTTGAGGGTTTGGTCATCCGATAAAACATCGCCTTTAATTATTTTTCTTAACTCTTCCGGGAGATTTTGAATCATAATCTAGCGCTTCTTTGGATAACTGTTTTAACAGCGGCTTTAATATGGTCTTTTCCCATTTTGTATTTTTCAATCAATTCTGCAGGCTTTCCCGACTCTGCAAAAGTATCCTGAAGCCCGATGAATTCCATAGGAGTTGGGATATTCTTTGTACTCCACTGCGCAATTGCTCCTCCTAATCCGCCCGCTACTTGGTGGTCCTCGACGCTGACAAAGGCTCCTGTTTGTTTTGCTAATGATAAGAGAGCGTTTTCGTCCAAAGGTTTAATCGTTGAAACATTTACAACTAAGACTTGAATTCCTTCCGTTTCTAATTCTTTTGCGGCAACTAAGGCATAATAAAGCATGTAGCCCATTGCAAAAATAGTGGCAACAGGTTTTTCGCTTGTCCAAAAAGTTTGAATTTTACCTATTTCAAAAGGCGAGTCAATAGTTGTAATAATTGGAGTTTTATCGCGGGTAAAGCGCAGGTAAATAGGGCCTTCTGTTTCTCCGGCTGCAATTGTTGCTTTTTTGCCTTCTATGCTGTCGCATGGGACCAAGATTTTTAGATTTGGCCAAGAACGGACACTGGCGATATCCTCGGTTGCTTGATGAGTCGCTCCATCCGGTCCGGTCATAATTCCCGCATGGTGACCTGCAATTTTAACATTTGCTTGATTGTAAATAATGGTTGTTCTGATAGTCTCCCAGTTTTTCCCGGGAGAAAAAGTGGCATAGGAGGATATGAAGGGAATTTTTCCGCTGATTGCCAGGCCGGCTGCGATTGCTGCCATATTTTGCTCGGCAACCCCAACCTGAAAAAATCTTTCAGGAAATTTTTGGGCAAAAAGATGGGCATAGGTTGATTCGGTTAGATCGGCACAAAGCGCAACTACATTAGGATTTTCTTCTCCCAGCTGTAGGAGCCCCTCGCCATAACCGGCGCGGGTTGCTTTAACTTCCGCATCAGCCTCAAATAATTTTGGGTTTAGTTTTAAATCCGGATTAAGCATATTTATTTGCTCGGGGTCCTGTCAAAAGTAATCCCTCCATCCTCCGCCAAGGCTTCGGAGTGGCGCAGCCCGCTAAGCGCTGCTTGCCCCTCAAAGCTTTCAAGCGGAGTGGGGTCGGGAGCCCTTCCTCTTTTGCCACCCCTCGCTATTACTATTCGTTTTGAATTTTTTCTTGCAATACTCTTAATTCATTTAGTGCTCTTGCCGCTTCTTCTTTGTTTGGCGGTTTTCCATGCCAATGATAATCGTTTTCCATGAAGCTGACACCTTTACCCGGAATTGTCCTGGCAATTATGATAGTTGGCCTGTCCGGCACCAACTTTGCTTTGGCAATTGCTTCAATAAAACTTTTGATATCATTGCCGTCTATTTCGATTGCGTTCCAATTGAATGATTCATATTTTTCTTTTAAGGGATCCAAAGGCATGACGCTTTCTGTTGTCCCGTCTATTTGAATATAATTGCGGTCTATAACCTGAATTAAATTATTTAATTTATTTTTTGCCGCAAACATCACCGCTTCCCAAGTATTTCCTTCCTCATGTTCACCGTCCGAGGTTAAGCAATAAACGTAATAGGACTTTTTATCCATTCTTCCGGCTAAAGCCATGCCGATTGCCTGCGATAATCCTTCACCAAGGGGTCCAGAAGTCGTTTCAAGTCCCGGAAGGGAACCGCAATGAGGGTGTCCCTGTAGACGAGAATTGATCTTTCTTAAAGTTTTGAGCTCTTTGATTGGAAAATATCCCGATAGTGCCATGGTTGCATATCGGACAGGACAAATATGTCCATTGGATAAAATTAATCGATCACGATCGTCCCAATCTGGGTTTTTTGGATCGTGGTTCAAAATATGAAAATAAAAAGCAGTGAAAATGTCCGCCATTCCCAGCGGTCCGCCTGAATGACCTGATCCTGCCTCGACCAGCATTTCAATAATCAGCTGCCTGACTTTATTTGCTTTATTCTTAAGATCCTTTAATTTCTCTTCGTTTAATTCCTGTGGCATTATTTTATAATAACAAAATTATTTTTTTAGAACAATCAGAAGATCTGAGACATTGGAAGGAAGGCGGTTCGTAATAATTCCATCGCCGGTCTTTTCAAAGAAAAGGAAGCTATTATTTTCCTGTAAGAAAGTTTCCGGATTTATGTCCAGCTCTTTGGTTTTTTGGATTGTTAGAAAGTCTCCAACGGCTCCGGCAAAAGGCGAATTATCCCAGCCGTCGGAATCAAAAGAGACAATTGTGGTCTTTTCATCCAGAATAGGAAGTACTGCTAAAACTACTTCTTGGTTTCTTCCTCCCTGTCCTCCTTTGTTTAAGACTTTTACAGTTGTTTCTCCCCCGGCCAAAAGTATTCCTGAAGAAGCTTTATCTATCAATCCTTTTCCCGCTGTTCTCGCATCTCCCTGAAGCCTATCTGTCACAATTTTGGCAGCAAAACCTAATTCTTTGGCTTTCCTCTGCATTGCGGAAAGCGCGGTTTGATTGCTTACCAGAAGAATGTTCGTGGTGTTTGCAAAATATCTGTCCTCCTTAGGTGTTTCTATAAAATATTCTTCCGAAAGATCAAGTTTTTCAAAGAGATTATATTTCTTAAGCGTTTGGACTGCCTGTTCCTTGGTAGTTTCATCTTTTGCTGTGGGGCCGGAGGCGATCACGGAAAGATCATTCCCTGGAACATCGGATGCAATAAGACTGATAATTGAAGCTGGAAAAAGCGGCTTGATTAATCCTCCTCCTTTGACTAGGGACAAATGTTTTCTGACAAGATTCATCTCCGTTATTGTTGCTCCGGAAAAAAGCAAGGATCTGTTAACCTCAATTAATTTTTCCAGATCAATCCGATAGGGATTTTCGAACAGAACCGATCCTCCTCCGCCAATTACAACGATAACCAAGTCTCTTTCTGTCAAGTTGCCTAAACGCTGGAGAGCGTTTTTGGTAAAAGATAAATTAGTGCTTGAGGGTAATGGGTGAGTGCCAATTGTAAGCTGGATCTTGGAGAATCGTTCCGGTTCAAGGTCGATTACATATCCTTCAGTTAATAAGCTTCCCAGCATGCTTTCAATATACTTTGAAAGACCTGCGGAACCTTTTCCAAATCCCAATAAAAAAATTCTTTCAAAGCGTGTCAAATCAATTATTCTATCCTGAATGGTTAGTATGTTGTCGTTTAGAGAAAGATTTTTCGCAATTATATTTTGTGGCTGTATGGATGATAAGGCGGCTTCAATTAGATCCAGACAAATTTTCCGCTCACGCGTTTTATTTAAAGATTCGAAATTTTTAATTAATGCCATTATTCTCAAGCTCTTTAATTTTATTAATTCTCCTGATGTGTCTTTCTTCATTGGTGAATTGTGTTTCTAAAAAAATTCTAACTAACTTTCTTGCCAAGTTTTCGTCAACAAACATGCTACCCAAAGATAAGACATTCGCGTCATTATGGAATCGGGAAAGCTCTACATTTTCCGAACTAAAACCGAGTATTGCTCTTATCCCTTTTATTTTATTGGCAACAATACATTCTCCTGCGCCTGATTTTCCAAACACCACTCCTTTTGAATTTGGATTTTCAGAAACTCTAATTGCGGTTTTTGCGATAAAATCCGGATAATCGTCATCCTTGTCAAAAGTAAGTGCACCGCAGTCTTCAACTTCAAAAGCTTTCTCTAAAAGAAAAGCTTTAATTTTTTCTTTTAGTTGAAAGCCTGCATGATCTGTTCCTAAATAAATTTTCATAAAGATTAATTATTATCCGTAAAGACGTGATAAAAATGCAAAAAATTATTGCTAATAATTTCTATTGCTTTTTCTTCTTCTATTTTACCATTTTTATACCCGGTTAAAGGTTCCCAGAATATTGTTCTCCCGACTGCAAATCCGATAATCCCTTTAATTTTGTTTCCTGACTTTATCCATCTTTCTACTTTATCCGGGTTTTCCGCCCGTCCCAGGATAACGATTCCAACATTGTCTCTTTCTTTACGGGCTTGCAAAGTGACAATTTTATAACTATCCTCTTTTTCCATTCCCTCAATTTTCCAAATATCCGGTTCAACATTAGCATTTTGTAGCTCCTCCATAGCTTTTGCTGTCAGATTGGGTCTTGCTCCATTATCGTATAAGTTATTATTTCCATCAACCTCTTTAAGCTGTAATTCCGTTGGAGAAACCAAGATTTCCAATAAGAATTTATAAGAGTTCTCGTGACAATAGTTGCTTAAAATTTCTAATTTTTGCTGCTGACGCATTTTAGATAAAGGGTCATCGTTAGGATTGTAATGGATGAGAGCTTTTACAAAAGAGGGTTTATATTTTTCAATATGGACAGCGAAACCATCTCCATATTCAAAAGCAAATTCTTTCTGCCCGCTTTTTTCCGTAGTTAGAATGACATTATAGCCGCAATTTTTCGCATCCCGGATAATTTTATCCCCATATTCCTCATCAATTAAAATTGCCGCTTGTTCTTTTGGAACGGAAGCCGAAGGCTGAGTTCGCCTGCTTGACAGGCGTGGGGACTCGTCTGAAACTGCTCTTTTGAAAGCTTCGTAAATAATCTCCTTAGCGTGAGTTATAGTCTCTTTTTCGACCGTTGATAAATCCGGATTTGTAAATCCAAACAGCTTAATAAAAGAAGATCGATGATCAAACGGAAGTATAAAAAGGTTTTTTTTGTAGCCTAAATTATCAATCATTTTTAAAATTAGTCTTGTAAAGGAGACCGGCTTGCGCGCCGATTTTACTAATTACAGATACGGAATTTTTTGTTCCCCAGTTCATGCTGTCGGAAATTGACTGATTGTAGATTAGCGCGGAGAGGAAACCCGATGAATAAGCGTCTCCCGCTCCGGTTTTCTCAATAACTTCTGTCTGAATGATATCTTTTTTCGAAATATTTCCTTTTTCGTCAATTGCAAAAGAGCCATTTTTGCCATCCGTAATTACCACAATCTTTGGTCCAAGCTTTTGTAAATTTACAATTAAATCCTGAATGCTTTTTTGTCCATGCGGATACCTCAATAATTCTTCCGCCTCCTCCTTATTAACAAAAAGTAAATTTGTAACAAGCAAAACGTTTTGTAAATTATCTTTGCCGTTTTCGATTTGTAAAGTCCCGGGATTAAACGCGAGCCTGCATCCCGTTTTTTTGACAAAATCAACAGTTTTTTGATAAGCGTTTTTCCACTCTTCTCCCAGAGATGTTAAGTAAACCCATTTTGCTGAAATATTTTCAAGATTAAAATCATGCAATCTTTTTACATGTTCGGAAAAAATAGTTCTTTCTCCTCTATAGTTAATAATCGTAGAGAAAGAAGATTGTTGATCCTTTGTTTGGGAAACTTTTTCGGTATTAACATTTTCTTTAGATAAAGTAGTGATTATTTTTTGGGCAAATTCATCCTTACCTATTTCAGCAACAATTGCAGTAGCCAATCCAAGGCGAGATGTACCAACGGAGACATTTGCTGCATTTCCTCCAAGTAAAATTTCCGCCTTGTCAACAGCTATCTTCTCACCGAACTTTATGCAAAGCTCATTAGTTTCTTCCAGAAGGCGGAGATGGCTATTTGCTTCATGCAGAGTCAGGAAAGTGTCGATTTTTGCATTCCCAACGCATACAACATCAAAATCATGAGATACCATATTATCTATAACGATTTCAAGTATACACCTTGAGAAAAGTTTATGGAATAGATAAGATGAAAATACATGCTTATGGTAAATATAATTATTTTGGGTGGAGGATTTGCAGGAATAAGAGCCGGGCTAACTCTAAAAAATAAAATCAACTCCGGTAATTTGCATGTAATGATTATCGATAGAAATAACTTTCACACTTTTACTCCGGCACTTTACGAGGTTGCAACAGCAGAAGAATTGTCAAAAAATGCAATCATTCCATATATGTCCATATTTAAGAATCCGCTTGAATTCGTACGGGGAAATGTTGAGAAAATTGATGCAGTTGGCCAAAAAATCTTTCTGGATGAAAACAGGGAATATGCATACAATTATCTGATTTTTGCTCCCGGAAGCAATTCGGCGGATTTCGGCATACCGGGAATTAAAGAGTACGCAGTTCCGTTGATAACTTTGGAGGATGCGGTACGGATAAAAAATGCTTTAAAAAATGCAAAAAGAGTTATTGTCGGAGGCGGAGGATTTACGGGAACAGAATTTGCCTGCGAATTGGCAACCAAAAAGAGCCATTTAAATATAACGCTTATTCAAGGTCTGCCTGTTTTATTAAAAGAGCTTGGAGATGAGGTTTCTCACCTTGCGAAAAAAAGGCTGGAAAAAGGCAATGTTCACTTAATATTGGGTAAGCATATAAAAAAAGTCACTAAAGATCAGGTTGAGATTGAAGGTGGAGAAGTATTTCCCTATGACCTTTTTGTCTGGACGGGCGGGGTTAGGCCGAATAATCTTTTGGGTAAAATTGAAGTAGAAACAACACTTGCGGTAAAAAATTTAAAAAATGTTTTTGCGGCAGGAGACAGTGTAGCTCCGGGTGTGGCTCCGAAAGCGGAAGAAATGGGAAAGCTCGCAGCGGAAAATATCTTAAGATCAATTAACAGTGAGCCTCTTCTCCCTTTTAAATACCATCATAAAGGATATGTAGTGCCTTTAGGAAGCCGTTTCGTCACCTATGTCATAGGAAAATATCAGCTTTTCGGAATTATTGCCTACATATTTCAGCAGCTGATTTTCCTTAAGTATCTTTTAACAATCATACCTTTTTTTGAAGCGATGAAGCGCTTTGTAAAATTCGAGGAAGATTTAAAAAAAGCATGATGTCTTATTGACAGGTTTTTTTGAAAGGACTAGTATGGGGTTACTTATGATTCTAAGAAGTTTATTTTTTGAAATTTTCAAGATTCTTCCAACCAAAACCGCATATGCGCATTGCGATGTTCCTTGCGGAATTTATGATCCCAAACCGGCGCAAATTGCCGCATCAACAGTACTTAAAATGGTTCAGCTAATTCAAGATTTGCCCATGCAAAACCTAACGATTAATGATAGAAATAAATTTGTAAGATGCGTTTTGACAAAAGAAGAACATGCGAGAAAATGCAAAGAAGAACTATTGATACTCTGGACTGATTATTTCAAACCCGAACATTTAGCGGTTTTTCCCAAGCTTCACGATACATTTTGGAAAGCCGCAAAACTCTGCTCAAAAAATAAACAGGAAGTAAATATTGAATCGGCACAAGAATTAGTAAAAGCTGTGGATGAAATTTCCCAGATATTTCAAAAGGCTAAATCTGCGGCTCCTAAAAAGTGATTCCTCTTTTTAAATTCAAAATTGAAGGAAATAGCATGGCTCCGGCATTTAAAACAGGAGATACAATTTTAGCAAATAGACTTTCATACTTTTTAAGTAAGCCCAAAATTGGGGATGTAGTTGTTTTAAAAAAAGGAAGGTTTATAATAAAACGAATTGCCAAAGTTGAAAAAGGAAAAATTTTTGTCATCGGAGACAATGAAAAAGAAAGTACGGACAGTAGAAATTTTGGGTGGATTAATATGCGGGAAGTTGTTGGGAAAGTAATACTTAGAATTTGATATGTTTTTGTGGTGGATTATAAATATTGCTTTGTTGTTAATTATTGGATTTTTATTTTTACTTCTTTCTATGTTTTGGCCGCCGGACAGTCCTTGGGCTCCTTGGTGGCGAACCAACAAAAAAGTCGCCCGGGCAATCTGTCGCTTGGCAAAAGTTAATAAGAAAGACATTGTTTATGATTTGGGATGCGGAGACGGAACAGCTTTAATTATTGGAGCCAAAGAATTCGGAGCAAGAGGCGTAGGCATTGAAATAGATCCATTGCGAGCGCTAATATCCACTCTAATGATACATATCATGAGAGTGCAGGATAAAGTAAGAATTATCAGGAAAAATTTTTATGATGTAAACATTTCTAAGGCATCCATTGTCTTCGTTTATCTTGTCCCAAGAGTCTTGCAGAAATTGAGGTCAAAGTTTTTGAAAGAGCTCAGGCCTGGGACGGTAATTATAAGTTATAGATATAAAATTAAATTACCTCTTGTAGACTTCGATAAAGCAAATGAGATTTATTTATATAGAATTAAAAAATAACACTTTGATTTCAATAGCATTTAAAGAAATTTATTCTGTTGGTATCTCCTTCCGACAAAACAGGAATGCTAAAGATGTTTTTGCAATTCTTATAAATAGCTTCTTTGACAAAAATATTATCTAAGATATCCTGCTTAATATTATATTGTGGATAATCTGCTCCATGGGCAATAATAATAGTTTTACTTTCAACTGCCTTATTGGTCAATAGTTTTTTATCATAAATTTTTCTGGTAAAAAAATATTCATGCGCATCATTAACATTTTCCAGAGCCGGAATTCGGGTTAAGGCTATTAACGCAGGCGTAAGATCGTTAATGCCATATAAATAATCAGGTTTCTCTTTAAGAATAATTTTTATAATACTATTTACTTCCCGGATTTTCCCTAAATTCCTATACGCCGTTAAGTATGTGAATAAATTGTAAAAAATAAATATAAAAATAATTGTTGGAATAACCATCTTCTGAATATTTAGATTTTTCCGTAAAAAATAATGAATTTCATAAAAAGAGATGCAAAGAAAAGGTGTTAGGAAATTAAAATACAGGTAATAAACGTCTCGATAACCTAAGAAGAAGACTATAGAAAAAAGCGATATTAAGCCGAACAGAATATTTTTCCTGATGTTTAATAAATTAAATATCATAAAAACAAAAAGGAGCAAGTCTTTGGTGATAAAAAACCACGCAATGTTTGTTTTCGAAAGACCAACAGGACGGGTTAAGGAAAATCCAAATATGTCTGAAATTAATTGCCCGGGTGCCTGAATTAAAAATGGTAATAATATTATTAATCCGGTTACCGCAAAAGACAAACTAAATTTGAATAAATTTCTCCACTCATTTTTAATGGCAAAATAAATAAAAAAAGCCAGAAAAATAGGAAGGAAATAGGCTTTTGTAAGAATCGCAAGAGCGATAAAAATTCCCGCAGTTAAGATTTTTCTTTCTTGCAGGAAATAATAGCTTAAAACAGCAAGTAAAGAAGCAGTAAAAACTCCTGTCTGGTGATCCGAAGTAGATAAGACCATGAAGGATAGGGCATATAGGGCGGAACTTATTATTGAAATAATACGATTATTAGTTTTTCGGTAGGTAATTAAATATATAAGAAAAGTAATTATTGCTGTCTCAATACTGGATGTAAAATAAAAAAACTCGATACTTCTACTACTTAAAAAATAATAAAAAGAAGACGCATACGAGAAGAAAGGAAAATTTGAAAAAAAGATGTCTTTATATAAAATTTTTCCCTGTGATATCTGATAAGCAATGTTAAAGTAGATATTTGTGTCTGAAAGACGGATGCCATTACTGGCTATCTTTATTATTAAAAAAAATAATATTAAAAAAATAAGAGGAATTATTTTTTTCATTTCTTGAATTTCAGAAGAGTCCATCTAACCTTGTCCAGGATTTTGTAGATTTCATAGAGTATGGGATTTATAACCAGATCAAAACTTCCTATAAATTCGATATATTTTGGACCATATCCCTCTTTAAATCTATGAAATCCGTACCAGGGGTCATTCTTATCAGGATTATTGCTTAAAGCGCCCCACATATCAAATTTCTTAAGTCCTAATTTTTTTCCAAACCTGATTGCTTCCCACATCATTAAATTTGATGCCATTACCTCCCGGTGTAAATTTGATGATGCCCCGTATGGGTAATAAAGAATATCTTTATAAACAAATAAAATCCACGCGGCCAACGTTTGCCCCTTATATTTTGCCAGGAAAAGATGAGCGGTTAGCCTATCCGTATCCGGCTTGCCCTGAGCAGAGCGAAGAGTTTCCCACATCAACTGATGATATTTTTGAGTATGCGCATAAAAACCTTGTCTTGCCGTTGTTTCTTCAGTTAACTTCAGATAAGTTTCAAACGCCTCATCCGAGTCATCCTGAACAATTTTAACCCCATGTCTGACGGCTACTTTTATATTGTATCTAGTTTTTGGACGCATTGCTTTTAGTAATTCTTCTTCAGATTTTGTCAGGTCAAGAATAAATGTATATTTTGTAAAAAGAGGATGAGCGGCAGGGCGGATATTGGGTAATTGGGTAATTAGGTAATTAGGAAACTTAGATTTTTCAACGTTGGGTTCTAATTGCATAAAAATACATCTCTCTTGTTTTCCAATTTTTATGAATTCTGAAATAATTTCTTCGTTTGGGAGAGGGCCTTTGGGAACATATCCTATAGTCCACGGAGTATGAGGAATTTGGTGGATAGTCATTTGGATTCCATTTATCCTTATTACCTTAACCCCTGTTTTTTTTCTGAATTCACCCCATTCACTTGATTGCAATGGGTGAGAAAAAAAATTGTCTTTCATATAAATTCTTGCGATTTTTGAGCCAAATAAATATTTTTTTCTATTACATCAACGGGTAGCTCCAATATAAATCTGGATACGATATTCGATGTTCTTTGGCCAAAAAATATTCTTTTTCTGGCATAGCTTAAGAAAAGTCTTTCCCGAGCCCGTGTCATTCCAACATAACAAAGTCTTCTTTCTTCCTCAAGTTCATTTTTATCCATGAGGGAGCGGGAATGCGGAAATATACCCTCTTCCATTCCAACCATAAAGACATGGGGAAACTCAAGTCCTTTTGCCGCATGTAAGGTCATAAGAGTTACCGTGTCTTTTTTTATCTGTTTGCTTATTTTGTCCGGCATATATTCCTGTTCAACCAAGGAGACATTCTCCAAAAAATTTGTAAGCACGGGAAATTTAAGCGCAACCGAGCGGAGTTCCTTGATATTTTCCAATCTGTCTCTGTCATCCTCGTCATTCTCATCGTACAATTTAAGATATTCAGTTTGCTTAACCACATTATCCAAGATATCCAAAGTCGAAATATCAGCGTTTTTATTGAACGATTCTTGAAGTTCCAGAAATTTTTCCATTTTCCTTTTTCCAATTTTTTCTATACGTTTTAAAGATATTTTATCATCTATATTATCCAAAGCTCTTAAATAAGCCAATACATCTTTAATTTCTTTTCTCTCATAAAATCTGGTTCCGCCGATAAGAACGTACGGAATACTGTTATGCAGGAAAATTTCCTCCAAAACCCGTGATTGAGCATTGGTTCTGTATAAAACAGCGATATCGGAGTATTTGAAATTTGAAATTTGAAATTTGAAATTTGAAATTTGTTCAACGATAAATTCTACTTCTTGCTGTTCATTTTGCGCTTCAAATATTGTAACTTCTTCGCCCGCCAAATTTTCTGTCCAAAGTTTGAGTACTGGATGGGTAGTATTCTTAGAGATTACGGAGGAAGCTGCGTCCAGAATCTTCTGTGTCGAGCGATAATTTTGAGAAAGAGAAAAAGTTTTGGTGTTTTTGAAATCCTCTTTGAAGCGGATCAAGTTGGTAAAGTCTGCACCGCGCCAGGAATAAATGCTTTGAGAAAAATCTCCCACAACACAGATATTGTTCCATTTTTTAGCTAATTTTCTTGTCAGAATGTATTGTGCGCGGTTAGTATCCTGATATTCATCAATCAAAATATACTTAAAACGGTTTTGATATCTGTTAAGCACTTCAGGATTATTTTCAAATAGAAATACGGTTTTGCAAAGCAGATCGTCGAAATCAAGAGCATGGTTTTCGGATAATATTTTTTGATAGATAGGATAAATTTTCGCAACTTTTTCCTGAAAATACCCCCTGGCATATTTTGAGTATTCGGATTCGCTAATCAGCTCATTTTTTGCCTGAGAAATAGTTGCCAGAACTGAAGATGACTTGTAGTCTTTTATGGGAATATCCAGTCTTTTCATTGCTTCTTTAATTGCATCTATTTGGTCTTGAGTGTCGTATATCGCAAACTGAGAGGGAAGACCGATATGTTTTCCTTCAATTCTTAGGATTTTGGCGCAAAGAGCGTGGAAAGTAGCAACGGTTGGAACAGGTCCCATTTTTTGGACTCTTTCCTTCATTTCCGTTGCCGCTTTATTTGTGAAGGTTACCATGAGGATATTAAAAGGATCAATACCTTTTTCCAGCATCAAATACATGACTTTATAGGTCAGTACGCGGGTTTTGCCTGAGCCTGCGCCTGCCAGGATAATTACAGGACCAACGGTTTGCAAAACCGCTCTTTTTTGCTCCTGATTTAAGTCTTTGAGAAAGTCTGAATTCATAGTATAATGCATGAAAGCCCATGTAATTGTACCATATGATCTTTCGACTTAGCTCAAGATCATACTGAGTTTATCGAATGTATGAAAAAGGTCTTTATCGTAGCTAACTGGAAATCAAATAAGACGGAATCCGAAGCTAAAGAATGGCTTCAAAAAATCTCAAATCTCAAATCTCAAATCCCAAATCTGGAAAATAAAGAAATAATTGTTTGTCCAACATTTATCCACCTTCCCGCAATGAAAGCATTTATTGAGGAACAAGAGCTCCCAATAAAACTTGGGGCACAAGATATCTCGCCTTTTAATGAAGGCGCATATACGGGAGCGATTAACGGAAAACAAATAAAAGAGTTTGCAGATTATGTTTTAATCGGACATTCGGAACGAAGAAAATATTTTCATGAAACGAACGAAGATGTCATAAATAAAGTAAAACTTCTTCTTGAGAATAAGCTTACTCCGATTTTATGCGTTAGCGATATGGCTCAGATGGATTATTATCTTGCACATGGAAAATTCATTCTTGATAACGCCGAAGAAATAGTTTTTGTTTATGAACCGCCGGAAGCTATCAGCGGCGGCGGCGCCTATCGCCCTGAAAGTCCGGAAGACGCGAATAAAAATGCTATGGAAATAAGTAATAAAATTGGTAAGCGAGTTATCACGCTTTATGGTGGCAGTGTCAATCCCGATAATGCAGCCTCTCTTTTTTCGCAAAAGAATATTGATGGCGGCTTGGTAGGTAAAGCGAGTCTTGATCCGCTAGAATTTCTTCAAATTTCAAAAAATGCGTAAAAAAGCATTCATTATTATTGGGATTTTTATTTTGATCTTATTTGGTAAAGTTATAATTACCGCCTTACAATTGTCTCCTTTTTTCTTTCAACTCCTGTTCAATAAAGAAGTAAATCTTAAAAAAACTCAAGACCGCGTGAATATTCTTTTGCTGGGAATAGGCGGAGGAACACATGACGGGCCATCCCTAACGGATACAATTATTTTTGCAAGTCTTGATCCAAACAACAATAAGGCAACTTTAGTTTCGATTCCAAGAGATTTATGGGTTCCTGATTTGACAGCGTATGATAAAAGAATTAATACGGCTTATATACACGGAGAAACTAGCAGAAAGGGCGGAGGACTTATTCTTTCTTCTGCAGTTGTAGGCAAAATTATTAATCAACCAATTGATTATGCTATACGAATTGATTTTGATGGGTTTGTTAAAGCAGTAGACCTTCTGGGGGGAATAAATGTTAATGTTGTCAGTGCTCTGGATGATTACCACTATCCTATTAGAGGCCAAGAAGAAAATCTTTGCGGACATACGGATACGGAACTTAAGGATTTTATAGCTTCAGTTTCTGCAGAACAGGATTTATGGGCATACCTTCCATGTAGATATAAGCATCTGCATGTGGATGCCGGAATTCAGCAGATAGGCGGTCAGACTGCTTTAGAATTTGTAAGGTCCCGTCACGCAGAAGGAGAGCAGGGAAGCGATTTTGCCAGATCGGGGAGACAGGCGGCAGTAATAAATGGGATTAAAGACAAAGCTTTTTCTCTAAACGTTTTAGTCAATCCTGCGAAGGTAATTGGTCTTTACGACATTCTTAGAGACAGTGTCGATACTAACATAAAAGAAGATGAATTTGATGATTTTATAAGACTTGCAACAAAAATGAGAACTGCAAAAATAATAAGTGCCGTATTGGACAGTGGGAACCCACAGGTTCAAAGATCGGGACTATTGATCAATCCGGCTATTTCGGAAAAATATAACAATGAGTGGGTTTTGATACCTAGAATTGGAAATAATAATTTTTCGGAGATTCAAAAATATGTGGAATGTGAAATTAAAATCGGGAAGTGTCCTATTCAATAGAGTTTGAATATTTTCGTGCTGCCTTTTTGGAAAATTATTTTTCCTAAAGATTTAAATTTTGTTTCATTGAGATCTGGATATTTTTGTCTTTCGAGGGCACCTATAAATACTAACGAAACATTATATTTCTGTAACAAACTTTTTGTTTCTTCCAGATTTTGCGATGCATACATTTTTTCAATTTCCGGAATTCTGGGGGCGGGAATGTCATAGGTTCCGCGCCAGAGCCATTCGTGAACAGTCCAGCCCAAGACTGTCGGAAGACCGGTGTCGGTTGAAACTCTTGCGTAATCCGTGTACGAATCTCCTTGTGCTTCCAAAATAACCGGTTGTCCTTTAATATTTTTGTTAATCCATAAAATTGCATCATAATCATTAGGGTAAAGTGATCGCAAGTAATTTGTTCCATTAAGTCCTGAGTAAACTTTTAAATCTCCAAAATAAGAATTAATCGCAAAATGCGGATAAAGGAAAACCAGTATTAACATTAATAACCCAATAACCCAATAACCCAATAACCAATATCTAAATTTTTGATTTATGATTAAGGATTTATGAATTAAGAATAGCCGAATAATGATGTAGCCCGAAGCAATAGAAAGCATAATGAAAGATTGGTAGACAAGTTTAAACATTGTGTTGGCGCGGTAGTGTGCCGGATAAATATCTTTTACGTAGATAAATTCGGGGATAATTATAAGAAGGGTTGACAATATTATTAAAATTCCAACAAAAATATCGGAAGGTGGTAAATTTTTGAGATTTAAATTTTGATATTTAATTTTTAGAAATACGATAAATGAAATAACCCAGAAATAGAAAAATCCATATAGAATCAAAAGTTGCCAGATGGGGGAATGTTCGCAGTGATTTGATTCAAAAAGAAAAGGCCCAAACTTTCCTAAATCGATTAAGAATTTTGGCGCGCAAAGTATTCCAACTCCCGAAGCAAAAGGCTTGAAATTGAGATTAAAAGGCAGAGAAAAAAGAAAAAAACCAATGACTAAGATTGTTAAACGAATTATCCAGGTTTTAATTTTAAATTTAAAATTTTCAATTTGAAATAAATTTTTAATTTTTAATTTTTCATTTTTAATTTCTTTGGAAGCAGAATAAATTCTTGGTAAAAGGATAATATACAGAAAGATAAGGGCGGTTAGCAAGAAATAGATAATTCCGTCCCAAACACTGGTCATATACATTATTGCTAATAAGAAACTTATAAGCACAATTTCCAATTTCCAATTGATCGTTTCCAATTTTGATCTGAAGAATAAAGACAGAAGAATGGCTATGGTAAGTAAAACAAAGGGCACATCAAGGAAGTGTCCATGGAGATCGGAGACAACGGAAGAGTAAATAGGGAATTCGTGAATAGTATTATGAATAAAACGCGTGGCATTGGGATACCAATAGCTATTGGGGTAGGTTGACGGTGAGAAAGCTAATTGCCAAAAGGGTATGGGATTTTCATTTTCATAAGGCCTGAAAAACAGATAAATAGTATGTAAATTTCCTGCAAAGTTAAGTAAAAATCCGGTGATTAATCCGCCGATTATTGGAATTTTTAAATTACCATTTTTATATAAGAAATGTAACAGGTTAGCGACTATTGAAAATGCGGATGTAAAACCGATTGCTGTAATTGTTGCGAGCATCAGATTAAATGTAATTGATGAAGAAAGGAATGAAAGTTTTGTCAATACGGCTGTAACTAAATGTCCAAAATAATAATAGTTAATGGAATCGGGAGTGAACCACATATCCAGTGGAGGGAAATATTTAGCTCTTAAAATTGAGTTGATAAATCCATAATCCATGTATTTTTCCAGTCCGTGAATATCCGGCGCATGCGCATGGATGAAAGACCAAAGAATTAAAATTGCCAGAAACATAAATTCTTCGAAGATAAAGATTGGAAGCCTAGCTCTAATATCAGACGAGATATCTTTTTTGCCGATAATAAAATATATTAATAAAAATATTCCGAGAATTATGAAAACGTTTTGCGTTTCAAACGGCAAAATTTTTAAAAAACCAAGAATAAAAACAACATAGCTTATGATGGCTATCCCGATAATCTTTGAAAAAGCATATCCCTTGTCAAAAAAAGTAGGGAATAATAAGCCTGTTATGGGGACGAAAACAACCCCAACCAAAAAAATTGTCACCCACCACTGAAAAATACTTATCAAATCCGAAAAAAACATATTATGCAAACATTTCGGAAAGATGCTTAATAGCAAATAAATTCTTCTTCAGGGGTTTACTGATTTTATTATTAAGCCAGAAAAATTTAGTTTTGGGATTTTTATCAATTAGATACTCCAAGAGCTGCAAATCGTCGTCAACGTACATGCCTAAATTCAGTTTTCCTATAACTTCATTTTTAAATTGGTGAGGTTGTTTATTTTCATAATTGAAATACATAGCCTTAAATATTTTATCAAGGCGATAGCGCTTAATAAGATTATCAGTTCTGTTTTTTAAAAAACCAAATCTACTGGAAATAAGATAATATTTATTGTTGTTTGCCAAAGCTAGATTATTAAGATAATTCAAGTTTTGAGTAATTGGGAAACGGAGAAGAGGATGATGGCTAAATATTCTGATGATCTGCTCCGCCTTAGATGGGATTCGATATTTTAATTCATGATTAGTTCTTTCCTTGTAAAACAAGTCAATAATTTTTGAGGGAACAAAGGGCGGAAAGTTTATAAATATTTTATCCAAATCAAATCCAATATTCATCTTTAAAATATATTTTTGATAAGATTTAACAGTTTGAAATTCCAACCGACTCTATGAGTCATGCCGACTTTATTTATTATTTCATTTCTATGCTTTTTATACCAGTCATAACTTTCAATTAATA
This sequence comes from Candidatus Levybacteria bacterium RIFCSPHIGHO2_01_FULL_40_16, assembly GCA_001783805.1. Classification (GTDB taxonomy): domain Bacteria; phylum Patescibacteriota; class Microgenomatia; order Levybacterales; family UBA12049; genus GWB1-37-8. Next base: position 75,245 of record MFNS01000007.1, on the reverse strand, counting down.
ATTCTTCATTGGACTTTTGAGGTATCCAATTTAACAATTTTTCTGTTTTTTTTACGGAAATGTACGAATCTACAGGCATAGTCTTGTAATGCCAGGCGGCAATAGGAGACAAATTAAGTATTTCTAAGAGACCCAGTAGGATTTGTGACGGAATTGTAGGTAATTTTATTATTCTGGATTTTGATTTAGCATGTTTTATTACAGATCCCAGATCCTGATTCCAAGTTTGGAATTCCAGCGCGCCAATATTGAAAATTTCTCCATCAATTTTACTTTCCAATGCTTTTATTATCGCATCCACCGCATCGGATACGGCCAAGAGTTGATATCGGTTATTTCCATTGCCTAAGATGAATACTGCCCTTCCGCTATATATTGCCTCAAACCATAGTTCGAAAACGCCCAACCTCTCTGGTCCCAAGAAAGATTTCGGACGGAGAATATTAACCGATAATCCTTTTTTTGCATATTCCAAGCAAAGTTTTTCACCGGTAACTTTTGACTCTCCATAATAACCAATCGGGTCAAGAGGATTTGTTTCAGCTTCCGGAAGGTGCCTGGGTATTCCATAGACCGCGGTGGATGAGATAAAAACCAATCTTTTTATTTTGTTTTTTAAAGACGCCTCAAGAACATTTTTTGTACCATTGATGTTAATATCAAAAATTATTTTTTTCTCCCTTAAAATTGGTAAAGCCGCGGCCGCATGAACAACGTAATCGTAATTTTTAATTGCTTTCCCTATTTTATTCTTATCTCTGACATCACATTTTATAACCTTAACTTTACCGAAAAGATCTTTCGCATCCAGGTTAGCTATGTCCAGAAGTGTTACTTCATAATTATTTTTCAGAAGCTGTCTGGCAAGATGCACCCCCAAAAATCCGCATCCACCGGTAATAAGCACGCGTTTTGACATGGAAACTATTGTACTATGTTAACTTATAATAGACAAGAAATACGCTTTATTTTGGTACAAAAGTACCGATCCGGAATTCTGTTTCTCCATTCGGAAGATTGATTGTTTGTTGAATATCAAATGAAAGTTGTGGGTAAATTTTCTGCGCTTCATCTATGTCAGCTTGTCTAATAGCGAATAATTGTTTTCTTGTCTTGTCAATGAAGATGGGATTAGACATTCCTCTACAATTTGTGCAGTTGTAAACTACATTGTAGAATTTTAGCAGTTCTTCTCCATCATTAAATCTATGAGTAATTAGCATTTCATCAAAATTTCCTGACTGACGCTTAAGAGTATCCATAATAGATCGATATCCATATTGCCATCCATAATATCCTGATGAATATAGGGGATATTTTATGAAATATAAATTTAGATAATATATAAAAGAAGCAAAAATAATAATAAGAATACTAAATATGGAAAAGTAATTTAAGAGTTTTTTGAATTTTGAAAATAGAATTAATAAATAATATAATCCAATTGCGGATAAAATTTGAAACGGGATGATTCCAATTATAGATCTTGTCGCTTGCGCACTTTCATCTAAAGTGAACATGCTCCCAACAGGATATAAAATAAACCATAGCATAATTAAAGAAAGAATTCGTTTTTCCCGTTTTGAAAAAAGATACCAAAATCCAAGAATTAATAAAGGCAATTGAAAGAAATAAAGTTCTCCCATATTGTGAACAGAATGTCTTGTAACAAATTGTCCCGGCATGCCAACGTCTCCCTTGAGAAAAAGAAAATCTAAGGAGAAATGGCTAAGATAATTATTGAGGATATGAAATGGAACAGATTGACCTTTTTCAACATGGGTAAATATGTCAACTTGATTCCATCGGTCAATTCCGTTTTGAAAGAACATATGCTTTGCTATCGGGATTAAAAGAATTCCTAAGAAAATAAAGTTTAAAATAAATAATTTTTTATTTTTTATCACAAATTGTAAGTATACTATGAGTGTAGATAACAAAAATAATGGAATAAATATTCGTGCCGGATAATATGCGTATGCCCCAAGAGCAAACATAAATGTGCTTATAAAAAGAAATTTGATATTATTAAGAGCCTTAAGAAAAAAATACAAACCAAGAGTAGCAAAAAACACAAAAGGTATAAGGTCAAATGCCACCCTGCTGAAATGAATGTGCCAGGGGGAAATGGCAAGAAAAAACGCTGAAATAAGAGCAATATGGTTTCTATACTTATATTTACTAAACAATTCCTTGCTAAGGAAATAGATTGCAAATATTGTTAGACTTCCGAGTAATGCAGATGAAAGTCGGGTTGAAAACTCACTAAGCCCAAGTAAGGCCACGATGGGAGCAGAAGCATAAATGATTATCGGATTCGCAAACGATCGGATAAAAAATGGGAAAATAGTTCCATTTTGGTCAGCCCCCTGGGTGGCAATTGTGTAAGCGTTGTAGCCAATAGAGGCTTCATCCGTAAAGAAACCAATGGGATTTTTATCTAGATTATAAGTTCTAAGAATTAAAGCGAGACAAATTATCAATCCAAGAATTATCTGGGCGGAATACTTGTTAACGAATTTTGATATTAATTTCATTAATAATTATTTTTTGTAAAAACAGCATCTTTTCGATACCCATAACAACCTACGATTTTCTCTGAAGTATAACTTAATTCTCCCACTCCTTTAAGAGAAGATCTACTTTTTTTGCCTGAGTAAAACATTTTATATTAAAATTTATAGATGTAAGCATATATAATATCATTGTTTTGTAAGACGAGTTTGTCAAAAATTTTATGGCCTTTATATTCTAAATCTTTATCATCGAAGGAGCTAGTATAACCATTTAATATTTTTACAATTAAACCATGTTTGTTTTCCTGTATAAGATGGCGTAAAGATAAACCATCTCTATATCCTTTATAGGAGTATAGATTCCATAAAGAAATCATTATAAGATTTTTGCATATTTCATCGGGAAGCAAAATAAGAGTCTTGGGTGGCGCCTTTTCAGCAATATCGTTTGCTATTTTCTTGCAGTAAGTTTCATAAACGTCTGGTTCTTTTTTCAAATGATTATCATAATAGCGGGAATAAAAGTAATACCATGATGCAAAATATGCTGCAACGATAATGACAAAGATTAAATTTTCATGCATCTTCTGTCTCCTAGAAGTAAAAAACCGTATGAAACGTGAGATTAGTTTATGCGAAGCGTATATGCCAATAGAAGCTGTGATATAAATAGTTGGTAAAAACCCGAATTCCCTCCATGCACTTGTAAATCTATATAAGATAACAATAGGGATAAACATGATAATATAGTTTGCTATTATCAAAAAATATTGGGGCATGGCAATGCGAAGGAAAGTATAAGTTAAGCCCATTAAGAAGAATAAGAAAACAAATGGTTCCAAGGTTACTCCCCATAAGCCCACGATATTAAACTTTTCTTGTTTATATTCAAAATCTGTAAGACCAAGTTTTAGTTGTTCAAAATAGTAATTTATTACGGATTGATTTTTGGAATTAACTATATTTTGTGAAATAAAATCCCGATGTCTTGCGATTGATTGTCGGGGATACTTATTTATTTTAATAACTGTCGGAGATGTCATAAGAAAGATAGTTAAAGATAATAACAAAAATAAATAAAAAATTACCCGCCTGTGCTTATTCAATACAAGGTGAAACGTAAAGTAAGCTACGGTAGCAATTGATGCCAAGGAGGCAACATAAAGTAGGTTCACGCTTATTCCGAGAAAAATACCACAAAAAAATATGCACTTAGGAGAAAGGTTTTTGATACCCATGTATAAAAAATATAAAGTTCCGCTAATTAGGAAAGGATTTAGATTAACATTATTCCAGCCAAGCTGGGACATATGGATATCCCAGATGGAAGTCGATAATAATAAAGCGGCTGTTAAAGCAATTCTTTTATTAAACGCTTCTTTTAGGAAAGAAAATATTAAAATCATATTTAAAAGACTATATAGAACTCCAGGAAGTCTGACGGCAAGATAACTGTTCTTAAATATAGCCAGAAATAGGGCAACTATGTATGCTGGCATATTTGACGGCTGATCTCCAATAAATCCAAAAGGACTTCTTATGATTCCATCTAGAATTCCTCTTGCATTAGTTAACCAGTACCATTCGTCTAAATATAGTCCCAAATGATTAAGCTTATAGATGCGTAAAATTAAACCAAAAATTAATATAATTGATAAAAAAAATTTTTCGATTAATGTTAGACTGTTGTTCCCATTGCCTTCTGTTTTTCTAGAAGGGGAAAGAATAAATATTGAAATTCCTAATAAAATTAGACTTATAAGCCAGGTTAAAGTTGCTATGAATGCTTCATTGGTGGGCGCAGTAAAATCAATTATTGAATGAAAATAAAAAGAATATAGATTCAAAATAAGTGCGCAAAATCCCAGAACTAAACCAATTATTTTTCGAGACACACCGCTAGTTAATAGCTTTAAGAACATTTTATGTTATAAATGAGTTTTTTTGAAAATCATGATTTTGGGGTGGTCGTAGACAGTAAAGGATTCATCAGCACCCTGGTCGTCTATAGGAACATTTAATAAAGGGATCGTCGGAGGATTTTCAAATTCTGCTACTTTTTTGAATCCTAATTTTCCATTAAAAAGCTGTTGATAATAAGCATTAGCATTTTGTGGACATCTTTGCTGAAGAATATTCCAGTTTTTGCAATTTTGAGCAATTCTTTGTAGGGGAGTATATAGACGGTTACTTGCGATTATTATGTAATCAGTCTCTTGAATTTTTTGGCGAATCTCTTTTTCCGTAAGAGGATCAGTCATTCCATAAATTGGAAGTTCTAAACTTTCGTACTCAATTTTTCCTCCAAATGGTAGGCCATCATCCCAGTGTTCCCGAGCAATTATTTTGTCAGCTGGAATATTTTTATAAATCCATTCAGAGGCTAAAACGCGGGTGTTAAGCTGAGTATAAATATGCATAAAGGATAAAGGCCATGCTAGCAAAACTAGCAGAATTAAAAATTGAAAATTTAAAATTAAAAATTTATGGCGGGAAAATTTGTTTTGAATAAACTTTAATAACTGCCAGGCAAATAATCCTCCAAAAAGACATAAGATGGGATAGAGGGGGAGCACGTAGCGCATCCAGCCAACCGCGAATTTTCCGACAACCACAAGATAACTTAAGAAGAAAATTAGAAGAATAAATTCCTGCGCCCATTTTTTTTCTTTTTTCTTTTTTATGACAAGAAATAATGCATAAAGAATTCCGATAAAAGAAATCATTGCAAGAATTGGTCCTTGTCCCCAAAGAAAAATATTTTTTAATTCGTACAGATATGGAATTTTTCCTACATATTGCAAGGTATATGGAAAGGCGAAGGCATCACGTGTCATCTGAGACTGTTCCAGTGTCTGCCTCCAAAATTCCTTAAAATCCAAAAGCGCATAAGGTTCCAATATCAAGAAAGATACGAAAGTAAAGATTGCAATAATCACGCCTTCTACAAAAAGTGTTTTTAATAGTTTTGGAAGATGAGGAAACCAAATGCGGGGTCGATGGGGGTTTTTTATGAAGATTAAGACAAAGTCTGAAATCAATGCTGCTCCGATTGAAATGATTAATGGTAGGGCACTTGTTTTTGTGGCAAGAGATGCTCCGAATAAAACTCCTATAAAAACAGCCTTTATTTTTGTGGGTCTTTCATAGAAAACGATAATTGCATAAAGAGTAAGCAAAATAAAGAAAGTGAGAATTGTGTCAACAGCATAGAAATGCGCTGCCTGAATAGGGAAAACGCTAATGGCGTAAAAGAAAGTTCCCAAAAGTCCGACCGGCTTTGAAAATATTTTTTTTCCTAACAAAAAAATGAGCAAAAGAGTACTTGTGTCAAAAACAGCGGAGATAAAACGTCCAATCAGATTAATTTGGTCATAACTAAGAGCTTGCGGATTAAAGATTGTCGCAAATGTTCCTGTGGCCTTAAGTAGATAAAGGGGGAAACTTCCGTATGCGAAAAAATGCGGATTCAATGGACTGCTTACAGATAAAAATTCAGATACGCTTGATGGAAAATGAAGAGGAAGACTAAACATGACAATTGCCCGTTCATCAGGATGAAGGTGAGATCCCTGGTCCCAATTGAGACCGTATAATCTAAAAAATGCTCCGAAAAGGATTATTAATAATAAAAGTATTTTTTCCTTATTCCAAAAATTTTGCATAGTCTCCTATTGAAAGTTGTTTGGTTTTCTTGAAAACGCGAATTACGGGATGGTCGAAAACACTCCAGGTTTCCTCTGCTGTTTCATCGGGAAATTCAGCTTTCCAATTTGCAATTTGCAGCGTTGGATAAGAATGGAATTCTTGAATTTGCTCAAATCCCAATTTTCCAGCAAAAAGCGCGTTATAAAAATTTGCTGTTTTTGGGAAAATCTTGGGTAATCTTTGGTGATTCATAAAAATACGCCTGCTCTGAACTAAAAAATAATTTGCCTCTTCAAGCCCGATCGCTATTCTAGATCTTGTTAAAGCATCTTCCTCTAAATTATAAAAGTCAAAACCGATTCTGTTAAAATTTCCTCGCAGGGGAATATCGATCATGTTGCCGCCTTCAATTAGAATAATGGAATTTCCAGGAAGGTTTTCTTCGATCCAATTTGAGGCGGTAATTCGCACATCAGGACGTAAATAGATAGAGAAAGATGCAGCCGTCCATAAGAGGGTACCAATTAGTAAAATAATAGTAAGCAATTTTGATATAGATTTGTTTTTTGAATAGAAGAAATCTAGTAAATAGCATGCAAATATTGCAAAGAAAGGAAATGTCGGGGAAATAAATCTGGTCCACTTAGCAAAAAGGAAAGCGTTAGATATAAATAAAGATAAAAATGCAATAGTAATTATAATAACCTCTTTTTTTGGTTTCCAGATAAGATTAATTATGGTGAACATGAATCCTATAGATGAAAATAAAAGCAGAAATGGCCCCAATGCATAAGGCAAAATCTTTTCTATTTGAAACAAAACAGGCACTGTATTTATAAATTGTCTTGTATAGAAAACCGAAAATCTCCCCATAGCTAGTCCCCCTTCATACTCCAAATTACTCAAAAAAGCGGGAAAGTCCAGGAAGACATAGGGTGCAACAAGGAAAAAGGTAGCAGTTATAATGATTATGATTATTAGCGTTAAACCCGTAAATTTTAATAGTTTTTTAAGAATGGAAAGTTTTTTGGGATATAAAATAATGATTGCAGCTATTATTAAAGGCAGCAAAAGAACAATAGAGCTTACTTTTACACCCAGTGAAAGCCCCAGAGAGATAGAGGCGATAACTAAATACAAAATTTTGTTTTGTTTAACAAACTTTAGCATAAAAAGCAAAGAGCTAAATAGGAAAAAGATTTGAGCGGATTCCGGAGTGGCAAAGTGAGCTTGCTGAATAAGTCCGGGAGTTATTGCAACTAAAAAAGCCGCTATAAGAGTAAATTGTTTTCTTGTAAAAAAAGTAGCACAGATTTTGTAAACGATAAAGATAGTAAAAGTTGAAAATAAAGCAGAGTAAAAACGCCCAATCAAAAACGAATTGAAATTTGAAAAGATATATTTAATTAATTCTTGCGTAAAGTAGATTAAATAAATAATTACCGTGCCGTAAGAAAAAAAATGAGGATTCATTTGATTGGGGAAAGATAATCGAGCAACAGAACTGGCAATATGATATTCATCGGGGTGGGCAAATAATCCCTGACCCCAATCTAATTTATAAAAACGAAGAAAAGCACCTAATAAAAGTATGATTATAAAAAATATATTTTTTTTGAAAAACATATGCTTAATTTTCTTTGAGAAGTAATTCTGCTACTTTTCCTCCTAATTCTATTGCGTAATTTGTTCCCCTATCCCAGGGATAAACTTGTTGCATGTTTGCCAGATATACATTCTTTAAGGGAGTTTTGAAGGGTGGAATAATTTTGGAGTAATTAATCGGAATGATTGGCTGCGCAAAAGGAGCAGAAAAAAGGTAGGTTTCTATAATATTCGATTTATACTCTCCGTTTATTTTGGTAAGTAAAGGATCATAAGCCTCTAATAAATCTTTTTTGTCCATGTGCATATAAGAATGATTTTGAGGCAGGTAATTTAAAAGGTATACAAGATGTTCGTTATTGTAATATTTTTTTTCCATAAAATTTGTATGTTCCACAATTCCCGTAAGAGGATATTTTGTATCACAGATATTTAACCAATACGTCTCATTTTGGAAAAAAGGTTTTTTTAGACGAAGAATAAGATTGATTACACCTAAACCTTTTAAATCCAGAAGTTTTTGCTTATAAACTGTTGGTAGTTGCGGAGTTATTTGCACAAATAAGAAAGAGGGTAAAGTTATAATTGCCTTGTCAAATGTCAAATTGTCAATTTTGACCTTTCCATCTTTTTCAACACTTATTTCTTTTATCTCCTTATTAAACAAGACTTTTCCTCCCTTTTTTTGGATCATAGATACAACCGCATTTGTGAATTCTAAAAATCCGCCTTTGGGGTAGGCTAAAGAGGGGGTTCTCTTAACTATACGCGCCCAAAACCAAGCTAACGAAATATTATTTGCGAAATATCCAAATTTTTTGAAAAGCAGAGGTTCCCACAAAATTTTATATGGTCTCCCCCCTATCATTTTAGGTAAAAAATCGGAGACTTTATATCGCTCAAGCAATTTCCAAAAAGGATTATATTTCAGTAAGGCTATGATTAGTCCCATTCTTAATCGTTGTGAGAGACTAAGCTCGGAAAATTTTAATACATCAAAAGGGGAATCGAGTTTATAAAATTTATCATTAACAAGCACAGATGTCTTTGGATGTTTTATAAGCACAGGATGCCCAACCTCTTTTGCTAAATTAAATGAGTATTTATCGTTTGTAAACCAATGATGATAATGTTTTTCTAATGTCCAATTCCATTCTGGTTGCGCAAATCCCATGGCAAGTCCACCGGCGTAGGAATCTTTTTCAAATACGGTAACACTATGACCAAACTTAGATAGATAAAGAGCTGCAGACAGGCCGGTAAACCCTGCACCCACAACTGCGATTTTCATAGCGGCATTTTCTGAGTTAATAAGAATAATACTATGCCGGCAACAGTTGTGGCAATAGCGGCAATAGTAACAAATGTGATTCGCGGATCTCCCGGTGGGGGAAGACCGCCTTTTGTTACCACTTGCGCGAGTGTTGGGGTGGGTAGTGAAGTTGGAGTTACAGTTGGACTCAATATGACAACTGTTGGGAAAACAGTAGGGGTAGCAGAAGGAGTAGCGAGTTCTGATATCTGGGAACCAGCTGCAAAAACAGTGAATGACTGCATGATAGTTGTTAATATGCCGGCTGAATCGCGAGTTTTTATGGTTATCGTATGAACGCCCGGAGACAGATTATTGGAAGGTCTATATGTCCAATTGCCGTTACCGTCCGCAGTTACCTGAGTAGTTATCTGTTCATCCGAATGAATAATAATTTCAACTTTTTCATTGGGCAAACTTGTTCCGCTGAACTGAGGCTTTTGATCGGTAAAAGATTGATTTTCTTCCGGAGTTAATATTTCAGGCTTTAAAAATTTACCGGAAGGAATAATCAAAGGAAAACCCAAAGATTTTGCCGATCTTGACGCGTCAGCAGAAACTTCCTGAGTGAAATCGTAATTATTAGATTGTGTTATAACCGGAATAGAATTTGCCTGATTTAAAGATACTAATACGGTTGAATTTAAAGAGCCATCCGTAGTGGAGATTTTGAAAACAGCGCTATCAGTTGCCTTGAGGTAACTAGAAAGATCGTTAGTTCTCAACCCTTTTAATGAAAAACTGAATTTTCCATCCTTGGCAGTTATAGTAGATAAAAGTTGTGAATTTTCCGTACTTAAGTATGCGAGCGCCTCAGGAGGAATACTGCCATCCGGTAAAACAATTTTTCCTTTTATCTCATTCTGATTGGCAGATGGAGAAGCAATAGTACTTCCGGTTGTTACCTCAAACGGGGCTCCGTTATTTAGAAACGTATTAGATCCTGAAATAATTGTTAAATAATATTTTGTAGTAGGCGTTAGTTTATTTACAGATATGCTGTGAATTTTTTTGGGAGAAAAAGATCCTGTTTGTTTATCTGCGTCTTCCAATCCGGATTCTCCTAATTTTTTATCGCTCCCGTAACTAATAGAACCGGTAGAAGGCAGTTTGGTTTGATAAGTTACGGTAAAGGATTGATCCGAAATATTCGTCATTCTTACATTTTGGGGTTCTTGTGAATTTATAGCGCTACTTTTAAACATGGTTTGATTCTTAATGATAGGAGTTGTTAAGAGTATGCCTAATAAAATAAAAATAATACCTAGAATTGTCGGAATTCTTCTGTTGAGCAATTTGCTTCTCATATTTTGATTTCCTCAATATGATCCTGAGTCTATCGAATGGATCACAACAACAGCTTTCCTTCCTGAGAAGCGTTTGGGGAGAGAGGTAGAGTAGGCAGAACAATGGGAGTAGGAGTTACGCTCTCAAGCTCAAAAGATGGAACTATTTTTTTTCTGGATTTTAATTTATCAATAGTCTTCGTGTCAAAAGTCGGAGTAATAGGCGCGATATCTTTAGCTGTTGTTTCGGATATTGTAGAGCTTACTCCGCTATGATAAATGTTTCCTCCGATCCAGGCTAGAACAAAGATGAAAAGAAGAATTAGAATTATTAAAATATCCTTTTGTTTCATATCAAAAACTCATAAATTATCTTTGAAAAATGCAGACCCCTGAATATCGAATCCTAAAGATCCGCTGTCTTGATCAGTCATATTGATGGAAAAAACGTCAATATTAACAATTCTTTCCATATTCGTAAGCGTTGATATGAACTTAGATATATTCTCAAAAGACCCAGTCCCGGCAATTGAAAAAGAATAGGCATAATAATCTTTCCTGGTACCTTTGCTCCCGCTTGAAATCTCTACTTCAAAATTCTGAAGTTTTTTTATAGTAATGCTTGACGCTTGCGCAATAGACTGTATCTGTGCAAAAAGAAGTTGGACGTCCGGTTGTATGGTGATTGCACTAGTTATCGTTGGCAGATCGCTTTGTAAGCTAAAATATTGTTTTCTTAATTCGGTTAAATTTTTTATTTTAGTTTTAAGTTGATCTAAAACAAACTGATTGTCAGAAAGCTCTTTTTGTAATTTTAGGATCGTTGAGACCGTAGGTCTTATCGCAAAAAATCCAAAAAAGGATAAAGCACAAAGGGTTAATACTATACCAAAAAATTTTTGATTCCTTTCCGGAGTTAGATATGGAATGGTCGGGGAATATCCTTTTTTTATTAAATCTTGAGAATTATTTTGCATATTTTATTTAAGTATGGCGGTAATATTAGCGGAAAGACCAACGGATGGTTTGCTTTCTATATTATCGATACTCATAGATTTGATTCCCGGATAGCTTTTAAGAGGGTTTATAAAGCTTGCCAAGGATGATACGGAGGTTACGTTAAAGTCTATATTTATCCGATCTTTATTCAGAATAAAATTATTAATTCTTGTTTGACTTGGTATTAAATTTGCAATATCTGTGATATTTGTAATCGTTTGGTTGATCTTGGTAGCCTTTTCCGAAAAAGTTGCAGCTAAGTTAAGACGGTCTTGCAAATTTCTATACTTACTCTCGTCATTTTTAAAAATAGAGATGATATTTTGTTCCTGCTTGATTGCGGAATGCAGTTCAACAAGCTTCTCATCAAGAGAAAATCGATAAACGAAAGCTAATATTGCTACAAATTCAGTTATTATTACGATTAAGCGGCCGATTGTTAAAATCCAATCCATGAATTTATCAAATAGGGGAATTTGCTTATTTTTTATTAAATTTATAGAAGGCAGATTGTCTGACATGATAAATTTAGTCTAGGGGAATTTAGGCTTTTTGTCAAAGCCTTATGGAGCTTATCTTTTGTTCTTTTTAGTCTTTTTTGTTCCGGCTGATTTTAAAACTTTCGCTTTCATTAAGGATTATGACTTTTTGGCAATAAGCTTTAACAATCTGGATTTGAGTCTGGCTGCTTTATTCTTGTGAAAGATGTCTTTCTTTACTCCTTTATCAATGGCCTTAAAAGCTTTTCGGATGCTTTCCGGAGATGGTTTTCTTTGAGCTTTTTTAATAACAAAATTAATAAAAACTTGTGCTTTTTTATTAACGGATTCCCTTTTTCTATCGGCTTTTAATTTTTTTTTGGCACTTCTTATTACTGGCATTGCGCCATTTTAGCATGCTATACTGTAAAAGTAAACAATGGTCCAGAATTTTTTGAAAAAAAGTTTCACTCTGCTTCTTCGCCGGCAAACCAATATTCTTTCCGCCGCTTTTATAATCATGGCAACCGTTATTCTATCTCAGATTTTAGGCTTACTGCGTACAAGATTGTTATTCTCTATTTTTGGGCCATCTAATACTTTGGGTATTTATAATTATGCTTCAATACTTCCCGATACCATTTTCCAATTAGCTATTGCAGCGGCACTGGCCTCAGCTTTTATACCGGTTTTTTCTGAATATTTAGTAAAAAATCAAGAAGGCCAAGCTCACAAAATGGCTTCAACGCTTCTGGTAACGGGGCTTACCGTATTTGTAGCTTTCTCGCTTGTGCTGGTAATTTTTGCCCCACAAATACTGACTATTTTCAACGGTGGACAAAATTTTTCTCGTCCCGACATGGAGCTTATGGCTAATTTAATGCGGATTATTATTATAGGTCAGATAATTTATATAATCGGTACGTTTTTTAGCGCGCTCTTGCAATCATATAATCATTTTTTCATTCCTGGAATAGCAGCCGCATTTTACAATGTCGGAATAATAATTGGTATCTTGCTGTTTCATCAACGTTTTGGAATTTATGCTGTTCCCTATGGTGTCATTCTGGGTGCGATTATTTTTGTGGCGCTTCAAGCCCCGCTTACTAAAAAAATTGGATTTTCTTTTGTTCCGTCCTACGATTTTCTTAAAGCGCAGGGACTAAACAAAGTATTTATGCTGATGTGGCCTCGTACTATTCAGGTCGGAGTTCAACAAGTGGGCACAATTATTCTTGCGGCAATTATTGCCTTTATGGCTCAGCCCGGACGTACTAATTTACTCTTTGATTCGGCAAAAACTCTGATGTTCGCGCCAGTTTCACTGATTGGACTTAGTATTGCTCAAGCGGCATTTCCGGTTTTATCCCGCGAAAAAAACAATTTGGCCGATTTTAAAATAACCTTTATTACAAGCTTCAATCAAATGCTCTATCTTATTCTTCCGGCCTCAGTTATTATGCTGGTTCTACGTATTCCCATTGTGAGACTGGCTTTCGGGGCGGATAAATTCGACTGGACGGCAACAGTTTTGACCGGTCACATCTTGGCATTTTTATCTCTTTCTATTTTTGCCCAAGCCCTGATTGTTCTTTTTTACCGCGCATTTTATGCATTACACAACTCTTTTATTCCTCTAATTGTTAGCGCATTTTCAACGGTACTCCTTATTATACTCGGATATTATTTTGTAATCGTCCAAAGCATGGGGATTGAAAGCATTGCGCTAGCATTTACCTTGGCTAATGTTCTACAATTAATTATACTGATTATTCTTCTTGATAGAAAAGTAGGTGGGTTTCCGAAAGCTTTGTTGTTCTTGCCACCCCTTAAGATTATGATTGCAACATTTTTTACAGGCATTTCCCTGTATATTCCGATAAAACTGTTGGATCAATTAGTTTTTGACACCACTCGGACTATAAATCTGATATTTCTTACAGGCATTTCAAGTTTCATTGGTCTTTCTTTTTATCTTTTCTTAACTTGGTTTTTTAACGTCAAAGAAGCAAGTACATTTTTACTAATTTTTAAGAAAATTGGGAATTGGAGGGAAATCTTGAGCAAAAGCGAAGAGGCAATTGACGGAACCCATCTTAGTCCTTAGTCCTCCAAACATTGACAAGGCAATAAATAAAGGATAGTCTGAATAAGGTTAAGCTTTTTAAGCTTTCAGGCTTTATTTATGGTTTCTTTAACAGAAAAAGAACCCATAGGGCAGGCTTTATCTCCAGCGAATGGTAAGGAGTTGTTATCTTCTCAAGAAAATTATAGAAAACTTATCGAAAGTAGCGTTCCCACCATATTGCAGGCGCAAAACCCTGTAACGGGTTTATTTCCCGCCTCAACGAAAGAGCGCAATGTCCATCCATACCACCGTCATTGGGTTAGAGACGGCTCAATAACTGCGGGCGCTTTTTGGGATCCGTATTTCCTCAAAATTTTTCCTCCCGAATCGAAAATAGGGGGAAAGGCTATTGAGTCAGCCGCGAGTTTTATGAAGGAAATGCTTGATCTGGCTAATCGTGAGCCTTGGAAAAGCGCGTTTGAGCAAGAATCTGAAGAAGCGAAAGATAAGGAAGGGCACTTGTTAGGCTATAGAGTGCTAACTAGGGAGGCTCCGCCAATACATTTTGAAACAGATGGAAGACAAGCTTTTTGGGATAGACAGAATCAGCCTGATTGCTGGGGAGAATTATTAATAAGCTTAGGTTCAGGCTTGAAACAGAATCTTATCTCTTTGGATACGAGCCGGCAGGATGCAGTAGAATCAATCGTTGGATATCTATCAAGAATTAAAGTAACAGAGCTTGAGCAATCTTCCATGTGGGAAGGATGTCCTGTTTATAGTCCCGCCCCTCTTTCGTCGGTTGCAATTGTTGCTAAAGGATTAGAGCAAATTAGCTCATTTGTTTCGGCAGTTTCTAAGAAATCAATTAAAAGAGCAGTGTTCAATGCCAGGAAATTTGCTGAGGACAATTATCCCAAAGAGCACACGATTCCCTTCGGACACCATAGTGAAACTGATTTAGCTACGCTTGTAGCTCTTGGATTAGGAGCATTAGATGGATTTTCTCTTTCGCCATATTTTATAAAATCAAATAGTCAATTGGGTAATGGTCAATGGCCAGGGAAAAAGCGTTTCATAGGAGACACTTATTATGGCGTTGAAGGAAAAGAAGCTATCTGGACAATGGGAGCTCTTTTTGAAGCAAAGATACTATTGGAGAAGGCAATTAATTTATCCAATAATGGAGATCGTGACACAGGCAAAAAATTTCAAGCGAAAGGATTAGTCTGTCTCAAAAAAGTAATTGATCTTCAGAACCAGCATGGTTATCTTCCAGAACTTTTAGACCAACGCGGAGGAGGGCTTACCCCAAACAATAATCATATCTTGTGGAATGAAGCTTTGTTGGTTCAGGTTTGCGCAAGAGCTATAATAGCTGAAAACTCAAATCCTACAAGACCTAATTAGTCCCTGTTCTTATTTGATTTTGAAAGTTTTCCGCATTAGGCTGCGATTTCCGATATAATATCATCTATATGATTCAGGGTAATATTCGGAATTTTGCAATTATCGCTCATGTTGATCATGGAAAATCTACTCTTGCAGACAGGCTTTTGGAAATAACCAATACTATCCAAAAAGATAAAATGCAGGAGCAATTTCTGGACCAAAATCCAATCAGCCGCAGACGAGGAATAACCATTAAGCTTGCTCCTGTCCGCATGAAATACATTCTTAATTCTGAATTCTACATTCTGAATTTAATTGACACTCCCGGCCATGTTGATTTCTCGTATGAGGTTTCCCGGACTCTGGCTGCCTGCGAGGGAGCAATATTGTTAGTAGATGCGACTCAAGGAATTCAGGCTCAGACCGTGGCGCATTTTAGGGAAGCGAAAAAACAAAATTTAGTATTAATTCCCGTAGTTAATAAGGTTGATTTGCCCAGCGCACAAGCAGAAATAACCAGTAAAGAGCTAATTGAGACTTTTGGCTTTAAGCAAGAGGAAATAATTTGTATTTCTGCAAAAACAGGCAGAAACGTGGACAAACTTTTAGAAGCTGTTGTTAAAAAACTCCCTGCGCCAAAAGGGGGAAAAGAAAAAACATTGCGAGGGTTAATTTTTGATGCTGTATACGACGAATTCCGCGGAGTAGTTGCCTACGTCAGGATTGTTGATGGACAAGTTTCAAAAGGAGAAAAAATTAAATTTTATCAGAATAATCTTGAGTCAGAAATTACGGACCTCGGATATTTTTCTCCACACCTAGTCTCTGCGAGTAGCCTTGCAACAGGAGAAATTGGTTATATTATTACGGGAATTAAGGATATCCGAAAAGTGCGTGTTGGAGATACGATAACCATTAACAATTTACAATTAACAAGTAACAATTTTCAAGCATTGCCTGGATATAAGATTCCAAAACCAATGGTATTTTTCGGGGTTTATCCAAAAGCTACATCAGATTATATTTATCTAAAAGAATCTCTGGCGAAACTAACTTTAAATGATACGGCCCTAACTTACACGGAAGAATACTCATCGTATTTGGGAAGCGGATTTAGAATAGGTTTCTTGGGACTTTTGCACGCGCAGATTGTTAAAGAAAGAATAAAACAAGAATTTAATTTGGAAATTTTGCTGACAATGCCCCAGGTTCTATATGATAAAAAAGAAGATGGGACAATATTTGAGCCCTACATGACACTGATAGTTTATAGTCCGAAAAATTATGTAGGACCGATTATGAATATCTGCCAGAGTCGGAAAGGAAGCTTATTGGATCTAAGTTACCATGAAAGTTATGCGGTCCTATCCTACGATATGCCCTACAGCATGTTTATTAGAGGAATTTCCTCGGATTTGAAATCGGCATCGGAAGGGTTTGCGAGCCTGGATTACGAAGTTACATCTTATAAAGAAGCGGATTTGGCAAAGGTAGAAATAAAAGTGAATGATATCGGAATTGACGTTTTATCGGAATTGGCTTACAAAGATGAGGCAATAAGTGAAGCGAAAAAAAAAGCCGCCAGACTTAAAGACTCTTTGTCAAGACAGCAATTCAGACAAATTATTCAAGGAGTTGTAGATGGGGAGATTGTAGCCCGTGAAGAAATTCCGCCTTTTAGAAAAGATGTTTTAGCCAAGATGTCAGGAGGAGACAGGAGAAGGAAAGATAAGCTACTGGAAGCACAGAAAAAAGGAAAATCCCGCATGATTTCCCAGGCAAAAATATCAATTCCTCAAGAAGCGCTTCTATCTATGATTGAAGAGGGCAATTAGAGACGTAGCAGGGCACTACCGATAATTGTAAAGATAATTCCTATCGCTCCAAGACCAAAGATAATCTTTCCGTTTCCGGGTGGAGGAAGCGGCTGAGTAATTATAGTTGGGCTAGTCTGCAGTCCTGTAATTGTAATCGTTTTAGTGCAGCTGGGTTGCTGAACGCTTAAATTGTTGGTATTATCGGTTAAAATTGCGTAGGCAGTATAAATTCCGGGAGTTTTATAGGTGTGAAGCAGCTGTCCGCTTACAGAGCTCGTTCCTATTCCGCCTCCCGTGGTTAAATCTTCAATTGAGTCCCCAAAATTGAAAGAAATTTTGGTAATAGTGCCGTCCGAGTCGCTTCCCGTTGCCGTGAAAGTGAGAGGATATGGAGCAGTTCCGTTGGTTAAGCCGTTAACTCCCAGAATTGAGCAAACAGGAGTCAGCGACGAAGATGACGGCGGCGGTAATCCTGGGGAGCCGGGAGCAGAAGTAACGGGGATAGAGGTTGGCGTGATAGTTACTGCTGTGGAAGTAACAGTTACTTTTGCAGGAATGGTTGTTGATAGTACGTTTTCGCTTGTCTGGTCTGAAGAGGCAATTGACAGGACTTGCGTGTTGGGAGCGGAATCAAAAGTTATGTTTGGAGTAGTGGGGGTGGTTGAGTTAGTCGCTTTAAGTTGAAGTATTGCGATTTTAGTTTTTGTTGTCACGGCTTTGGTCGGATCTGCTCCGATAGATAAGGACAGAGTAGCTTTTCCGGCTGCATTATCATATGTGGGACCGTCAAGTATAGTAGTTAATGTATTTGAAGATTCCGGACTTGGCTTAAGACTATCTGTGGGTAACGTTGTAAATTTTGCTGGGTCAAAGTTAATCGATAATTTTACGAAAGAAACTTGATTTGCAGATGTGCCAACGCCCGGATCCAGCATGATATTTAAGACCAAAATGTCACCTACTTTTGTTGTTGCCAAAGCCGGTTCAAAGGAAAGAACAGTAGAAGCAGCTGCTTTGGTAGTTGTTTGCTGGCGTTTTTGGGCAAGATATACGGAGAATGGAATTGCAATAAGGATTACGATGATAAAACCTAATAAGAATATTTTTTTGTATGATGAAAAGATGGACATACTTATCCCTAGAATTTATCCAGCACCTCTAAAAGCTTACATAGCTTTATGATTTAAATTTTAATAAAGGGTGCTGGATTTATCGTATAGAGAAAAGGAGAACATGTCAACTCCGCGGACTAACTCTTGACAGTTTTTTAATTTTGTTGTATATTCTGTCAGTTACTTATGGCAAAGAGATTAAATATAAAACCACTGTTTGACAATGTGCTTATCAAACCTCTGGAAGCGGAAGCTAAAACCGCCAGCGGAATCATTCTGCCGGATAGTGCAAAAGAAAAACCCCAAATCGGGCTAGTTATGGCAGTCGGAGATGGAAAAGTCGTCAAGGGAGAAAAACAGCCGGTTGTGGTGAGAGTCGGACAAAAAGTCATGTACAAAAAATGGGGAGGATCCGAAGTCAAGGTTGGTCCGGAAGAATGGACAATGGTTAGCCAGGACGATATCTTGGCAATAATTTTATAAATCTATGGCAAAAAAAATAATTTACAGCGAGGAAGCAAGAATAAAATTAAAATCAGGAGTAGATCAATTGACAAGAGCAGTTGCAACAACGCTTGGTCCTAAAGGGAGAAATGTAGCTCTTGATAGAAAATGGGGAGCCCCATCTGTTGTCCACGATGGGGTAACAGTTGCTAAGGAAATAGAGCTTAAAGATGAGTTTGAAAACATGGGAGCACAAATGGTGAAAGAAGCTGCATCCAAAACCGCTGACGTGGCGGGAGACGGTACCACTACAGCAACAATTTTAGCTCAAGCAATAGTTGAAGAGGGAATAAAACAGATAACGGCAGGAGCAAATCCAATGATTATAAAAAAAGGAATTGAGCGTGGAGTCAAAATTGTTGTTGATTATTTACAAGAAGTTAAAAAGGAAGTCAAAAAGGGAGACATTACTAAGGTTGCTACGATTGCGGCAGGTGATTCAGAGATTGGCAAGAAGATAGCAGAAGCATTAGAAAAAGTTGGAAAAGATGGAGTTGTTACAGTTGAAGAAGGCAAAGGTCTTTCAACGGAAATAGACTACAAAGAAGGAATGGAATTTGACAAGGGCTATGCGTCGGCATATTTCGTTACCAATTCGGACAAAATGGAAGCGGAAATTGAAGATCCTTATATCTTAATTACCGATAAAAAAATCTCCGCTCTTAACGAACTTCTACCTTTCCTGGAAAATTTAGTCAAAGTCTCCAAAAATTTAGTCATTATCGCAGATGAAATAGATGGAGAAGCCTTAGCGACTTTGGTAGTAAACAAATTAAGAGGAACGTTTAATACGTTAGCAGTTAAAGCACCCGGATTTGGAGACCGAAGAAAAGAAATGTTAGAAGATATTGCAATTTTAACAGGCGGAACTGTAATTTCGGAGGATACCGGACGAAAATTTGACTCTGTTACCATTGAAGATTGCGGACGCGCGGATAAAGTATGGGCGGATAAGGAGAACTCAAGAATAATTGGAGGAAAGGGAGTTAAGACAAAAATAGCTTCAAGAATTGTTCAAATAAGAAAAACAATTGAAGCTTCAACTTCGGATTTTGATAAGGAAAAGCTACAGGAGCGCTTAGCAAAACTTTCCGGCGGCGTTGCTGTTATAAATGTTGGGGCTGCAACAGAGGTTGAACTTAAGGATAAAAAAGAAAGAGTTATTGATGCGGTCGCAGCTACAAAAGCGGCCTTAGAAGAAGGAATAGTGCCAGGAGGCGAAATTACCTTGTTAGAAGTAGCACAAGAAATAAATAATAAACATTTAGAAAACGCTAAGGCTGGAGATGATGAATTAACCGGATTAATGATTATAAAAGCAGCCCTGGAGAAACCTTTCAAGACGTTGATGGAAAATTCCGGATACAATGGAGAAGCAATGATAGAGAAAATACGAAGCTCAAATGCGCATGGTATGGGAATAAACGTTATGGGGATAAATCAAGAAGCCGTGAATATGATAGAGCAAGGTATAATCGATCCCATGAAAGTCGTTAGAACGGCAGTTCAAAATGCAGCCAGTGTAGGGATGATGATTTTAACTACAGAAGCTTTAGTTACGGATTTGCCGGAGAAGAAAGACGCAATGCCGGGTGGAATGCCTCCGGGCGGCATGGGCGGCATGGACTACTAAAACAATTAACAATTGACATTTAACAATTTACAATTCCCCGAGAGGGGATTTTTTATATCTTCTGATATAATCTTGTCAATGAAACAAAATAAACTCGTGATTCAAATTAACAGGCCAGTTAATAAAGTTTTTTTATTTGTATTAAATCCCAAAAATACTCCTCTTTGGATAGATTCCATAATTAAAGAAGAAGCGAACGAAAAGCTACCTAAATTAGGGACCATATATAGAAATGTAAATCGCAACGGTGTCTGGTCAGAATATTTAATAACCTCATTCGATAAAAATAAAATGTTTGAGATGATTTCTAAGGATAATAATTATCATGTTAGATATACCTTAAAAGTATTAAATGGTAAATCTACAGAGCTAGAGTACTTTGAATGGGTAAGTAAAGGAAAATTAAATGAACCTTTTACTTTAGAGATTTTAGAAAAACTCAAAAATATATTAGAATAATTTGGAGCCGAGGACGGCGGTTTTGTCGGGGCGGACTAAGACGACTTGTCCTTCCTCGTTTGCAACTCCTACTGTTAAAACCTCAGATATAAAAGGACCGATTTGTTTTGGAGGAAAATTTACAACTCCAAGAATTAATAATCCTTTTAAATCCTCTTTTTTATATAAATCAACAATTTGAACGCTGGATTTTTTAATGCCAATTTCCGGGCCAAAATCGATAGTCAATTTATATGCAGGTTTTCGAGCCTCCGGAAAATCCTCAACTCTGATAATCTTTCCAACTCGGATGTCTACTTTTTCAAAATCACCATAAGTGATCATTATTAATAAATTATATCACTAACTAAATATACTTTAATGTTTTAAAACATTAAAACCAATTCAGATTTTAGCATCCCTTCTGCTATAATTGTTTTTACAAAAGTTTTATGAAGAAAATTTTGTCGTTTTTGGCGCCCCTTTTAATTGCGGTTGTAATTTTCTTTGGTATTTTATTTTTTCTTGACAGACAGTCCGGAAAAGGCGCGCTCCAAGTGACATCCAGTCCCAAAAGCAGAGTTTATTTGGAAAATAAATTAGTAGGAACTACCCCATTTTGTGCTTGTGATTTAGCACAGATGTTAGCTGTTGGAGATTATACTATCAAATTAGTTCCTGACGGGAGCTTCAGACCATATGAGATAAAGATTACTATCAATAAGTCGACTTTGACGGCTGTTGATAGAGCATTCGCTGATAATGGCGAGAGCGATGGGAGTATTATAAGTTTATCGCCTTTGGAAAATAAAAAAGACGTTGAGGTAATGATAATTTCTTTACCTGACAAAGCCAATGTTTTTTTGGACAGTAATCCGGTTGGGGTAACACCTTTACTTTTGAAACAAGTCAGCGAATCCGATCACGATTTAAGGCTCACCAGGGACGGATATAAAGATAAGTCAATAAGAATTAAAACTGCTTTAGGATTTCGACTTAGCTCCCTGATTTTTTTGGGAGTTAATGCTGATTTATCTAATCCGCTTGTTGCTTCTCCAACAGCAACATTATCTTCATCTGTTACGGTTTCTAAAGTTTTAATTTTGGACACACCGACAGGGTTTCTAAGGGTCAGAGAAAATAGTTCAATTAACTCTGCCGAGATAGGTCAAATAAAACCCGGAGAAAGTTATGAATTAATTTCCGAAAAAGTGGGGTGGTTCGAAATAAAGCTTACCGATGAAAAAACAGGCTGGATTAGCGCTCAATATGCAATCAAACAATAATGGTTGTGGATAAATATATTTATTTACTGCTATCAATTCTCCTATTGTTAATTTGGTCAGTATTTTTTTTGTTTTTAAAAAAGGAAGTAAGAAGAATATTAATTAAAGCAAGTGTTGTAGGCGGGTTAGCTGGCCTAATTGCTGAATTTTGGTACTTTAAAGATTATTGGCGCCCTCCACTTTTATTTGGTGATGCAAAAATCTTCCTGGAAGATTTTTTATTTGGTTTTGCATTTACTGGAATAGCAGCGACCATCTATAAAGTTCTTTTTAAAAAGGAAGGTAGTAAACATGAAAAAGGACACAGAATTATTTTTTTTGTTTTCTTTGTCATTGGCATTCTTTCGCTGTTATTATTTAATAATTTATTGAAGATTAATTCAATTTTTGTTAGTTCTTTTGTATTTCTTATACTCTCCTTTATGATGGTTTTTATAAGAAAAGATTTGGTGATGCAATCTATAATGTCTGGTATATTATCTCTTTCAGTAATTATTCCAATTTATATCTTGCTTTTTAACTTTATATCCCCAGGTTATTGGGATAAATATTGGTTGCTAGCTAATACAGCTTTTGGAATAAAGATTATTGGCAACATTCCAGTTACAGAATTACTCTGGTATTTTTCTTGGAGTTGCCTTGCGGGAATCGCGTATGATTTTTATCATGGGAATAAAGGCGAAGCTTAACGTTAGGGACCGATCGCATAGATAATAAGAATTAATAGAAAAATCCAGGAAATTACTGCTGCCAGCAAAGGCTTGTCAGAGGTCAATACTCTTTCGGGGCTTTCTCCTTCATGCTTCTCATAAATATCCTGCAGGTAACGCATGAGGCCATAAACGACAGGAATGATAGTTATCATTAACCATTTCCTTTGAAAAAAGGCAGGCAAAAAATCCGGCAGAAGAAGGCTTAGTCCAAGATTAAATCCGCGCGGGTTTTCCAAAAAAGTAAAAAGAGTATAGGATACAAAGGTAGAAGTTGCGAAAATCGAAGCATAAACATCTAGCAGTCTTTCGGAATAATGAGATAAAGTTTTTCTGACGTCGGAAATATTTACAGATTTATTTTGAGAGACAAGGGTTAATTCCGATCTTCTTTTTCCAACTGCCAGAAAAAGCGATAAAGAAATGGTTGTTAATAAAAGCCAGACGGAAATATGAATACCTCCGGCCAATTCTCCCGCATAAACTCTAAGAATATATCCCAAAGCAATGGCTAAAATATCAATAATCGCAATTGGTTTTAAGATTGTGGAATAGAAAAACTGAATGGCTAGATAGATTACGCCCAATACGAGAAATGCCGGACTAACTAAAGATCCCAGAAAAAGAGAAAAGATTATGAGGGCAAATGCAACTCCCAAAGCGTAATTTACCGACAAAGTTTTGTTGGCCAGGGGTCTAAATCTTTTAAACGGATGGAGCCTATCTTTTTGTATGTCGAAAATATCATTGATGATGTAGCTTGCGGAAGAAAGACTGCAGAATACTATAAATGCAAGAATTACTTTGTTAAGGATTTGCCATTCAAATAGACTGCCGGAAAATGTTATTGCGGCAAAGATAGCCGTGTTTTTTATCCACTGCCTTGGCCGTAGCAATCGCAAAGTATTATAGGCGGTCTTTATCATAAGTCTTGCTTAATATGCGATGCAAGAAGAGTAATGTTCCTCCAACAACAATTAAAAGCATTATAATTGCAAAAAGTTTTGCACGGCTTGACAAAACTAAAGCAAGTGCCCCTAATATAGCAGAGATTATCCAATAAAACAATGCGATTTGTCTTTGACTGGCTCCAAAACTTAAAAGAAGATGGTGGAGATGTTTTTTATCATGCCAAAATGGGGATTTTCCCGACAAGAGCCGGCGTAAGACAGTAAAAAGTCCGTCTATCATCGGAATTCCCATTACCAAAATTGCTGTTGCCAATTTTGCTCCGGAAAGAATAGATGCGGCACTTAACAATAAATAAACTGCAGTTGCCCCATACCCCGGAAATATTTTTGCGGGATGAAAATTAAACATTAAAAATCCCAGAGATGCACCCGCTATCATAAATGATAAATCTACGCTTATCTGACTGAATGAATCCGATCCTGCAAATCGGAGACTAAGAAGTCCAATTGTTATTGCGGATATCGCGACAATTCCCGGCATCTGGCCGTCAACTCCTTTGCTCCAATTTAACATGTTCATGACCCAAATAATCCAAAGCATTGCAACGATATCCGAAAGAGCAATCGAAAAAGGCAAGATTATTGAATTTAAATAAAGTATCCCTCCGAAAGGATTTGTTACGAAGGGGATAGTAATGCCGGATTTTACGACAATTAATGCCGCAGCTATATTTCCAACAAAACGTACATAAGGAGAAATATCATATTTGTCATCAAGGATTCCAATTAAAAGCGCAATACCTCCTGCCGTAAAAAGTGCAATTACAGTTTTGGTCAGAGGCAGAAAAAATATTCCGGCTAAGAGAATACCGATAAAAAGAGGAATTCCTCCTCCGCGGGGAATTATTTTTTTATGAATTATGCCAGGGTGCTTGTGCGTTTTAGGATTATCCAGAAGCCCCATTTTTTTTATGAGAATTATTGATATTGGAGTTATTATAACTGTTATGAGAAATGCAGTTATTAGAGGAAGAAAGATTATCATTTTTAAATTATTAATGTAATAGTTTTTACGATAAAAAGAAAAGTGAGAACTCCCGTAAGTAAACTAATGGCGGCAAACATGCGGGCAATCAGGGGGATTTTTTTATAGATAAAATTGCTTATGAATATATTTATTACAAAAATTAATAAAGCAGATAGTATCGGAATAAATATCGTGAATTGGCTCCCCAGCCTTTGTTCTCCCCAGGGTAATTGGTTAAAAACCGGAATGAACGGAGGAAGTTTTCCATAAGAAAATAAAATGTAGGCAATAGCTGAAATTATCAAAAAAATATTTATAAAAAATGCTGAAGTTATAGTTTTGTCCTGGAGGATATCTTTAAAAAATTCTTTCATAAATAGTAGCGTTATTGATATCAATTTTTTTAGAATAATTTATAAGGGGAAAGGGAATTGATCCGCTGTTTGCCATTATTACAATAAATTTTGGTTTCGTTTTTTCTATTCCCGTTTGAGTAGTTGTTGCACCATCTTTATAATTTGAGATATGATAAGCAACAACGTATTTTGTCGGGGCAACTACGCCGACCAGCTGATATAGCTGGGCGTTATTTCCCCAAATAAAAATAGTATCATGTATGTCTAGTTTAGGTTTAATAAAACGCGCTATTTCGTAATCAAAAGAAGTACTCCGGTCAAAAAATGCCTGGTATTGAGCAGTTGTTTTCCCACCTATCACATATGAGATAAAATTTTGATAGTAATTGGTGTTTCGATTGGGTCCCGGGATACCAAACCCCTTTACAATAATAAATAATGTTATTAAGAATATGGCAGTTATAGTTTTTTGATGTTTCTTATTAAGCAAAATCAAGCCTATCATCAGGGATAGGCTTGGAATTAAAACCAAAAGATAATGAGTGTATGGGCGCTGGGAAAAGAAGGCATTAAATAATGAGAACGCAAACCAGATTGATATAAAAAGAGTCGTATGGTTGAACTTTTTTCTTTTCGCTAAAGCAAAAAGAAGAAAACCTCCCAGAAGAACCAATTTTATGAAAAGAAGAATGGGCAGACTACCGATTTTATTCCCGTAACTTACATAGGAAACATTAGCGAGGAAAGTTGCTCTTATAAAATCTATTAAAGTACCGTTTGCAACAAAGAATAAAGCAACTAAAAATATAGGCAGAGAAAATCCGGTAATAATGGGAGATAATTTGACTGCCTTTTTTAAAGAATTAAAAGAATTAAAGTTTAGGATAAAGTAGAAAGCCAGAAAAGCGGCGAAATCAAAAACTGCAACAATTTTAAAGAGGAACGCAATTCCCAAAAGTAAACCCGTTATAAATAATTTAAGATCTGAAATTTGATTTTTGAGATTTGAGATCAGAAGCGCAGCGGCAATAATTGGAAGGAGCATGAAGTTTTCCGCATTTGCAATATTTCCCTCCAATATTGGCAAGCCAAATAGAATAGCAAATATAAATGTTGTTAAAAAAGCGATATTATTATTTTTCTTGGCATTCTCAAAAAGCTTTTTAGATAAAAAGAAAAACATTATTACCGCCAGCACCCCAAAGATAAGAGAGGCAAGTCTTATTGTGAATTGATCCGATTGGAGAATTGCATATAGCCAATATAAAAGCGGGGGTTTGTTATCAAAAATTTGAGCATAGAGTAATTTTCCATGATTTAAAGAGGTTCCGACTACTTGATATATTCCTTCATCCCCATACCAGAGCGGTTCAAAAAGGGAAGGAAATCTTAGTATAAAAAATAAAAATGAGGTGAATATTACAAACCAAAATTGTCTACTGCCCTCAAGCCCTTTTAGGATTTTCATATCACGCGCTATGAACTATATTTTTTCCGTCACTTTATATTCTAATCTTTTCCCTCTGATTAATTGAGTATGAGAGATAAGAGCAGGAAGGGTTGAGAGGAAGAATCCGACGATTGGCAGTAAAATAAGCTGAAAGGGAAATAGAAATTCTTTAAATTTAGAGACGGAAGGATTTTTTGGCCGATTTCTAAAATCAATGATTACCATTGCCAGTAAAGCAATTAGACATGATGTCAGAATGAATCCGGCCAAGCCGGGGAGACTGTAGCCAAGAGTCGTTCTTTGAAAAACAGGATTTGTGAAAGGAATGATGTTTGCCGCAATAGTGATGATGAACCAATTGACCGGCCACAGGAAGTGATCCAAAAGAACATTGTAGAGCATGATTGTTTTTCTCATGAAGGGAACATTGGGGACAGTCAGCCACCATTTTATATACAAATGATCATCTGATGTTCCCCAGCTCCAGCGTCTTTCTTGCTGGTATTTATTCTTTAGGCTTTTTAGATAATTTGAAGATAGAGGAGCATCCATAGAAGTTTTTAAGAAGATCGGTTCTATCCAAACCTTACCCTGAAGTTTGTAAAAAGCTTTAAAGAATACCCGATAATCTTCGGGGATAACGTCCGTATCCCAGAATCCGATTTTTTTGAGAAGAGAAAAGGATAGAGAATAGGTTGAGTTGGAAATCAAACGGTCTTTCTGAACGAGAAGTGCCGTTCTCCAAAGACTGCCAAAAAAAGCAATAATCCGGATTGGTGCAGGAACAGTCCAGAAATTATTGTGATTTACATTAGCCGATTGCCAGAACTTGTTGTATCTTTTGTTGTCTGTTAGAAATGCATAAGAAAGGTAAGAAAAATATTGTTTATCAAAAACGGAATCCGCATCTACAGATGATACAGTTGCGAAATTGATATTAATAATTCTTGTTTTTATGAGTTTACAGTATGCTTTTTTGGAGGCGTATGATTCATTGGAGGATTTTCCCTTGACCTCCGCCGCCATATCCGGATGATAAGTTGCAAAAACATCACCAAAGGTATTTTTAAATTCTTTAATGATGGCCTGCGCTTTTCTCGTTCCGTCTTCTTCTCTTTCTTCCATTCCCAAGACAACGTAGATTTGTTTTGTAGGTAGTGTTTGCGAGGCTATAGACCGGACAGTCTGCCTTAATTTGTTAAGATTTTCTTTATAATTAGGGATAATTACAACGTGTCTAACCCTTTTATAGTCAGATAATTTCTTGAGTTTGGCAAGCCAATTTGTTTGCTCTGCGTTCTTGATTTTTTTTGAAGCTGCGTACGCATTTATTGCTAAGGAAAATGATTTAAAAAACCAATAAACATCAAAAAATAAAATAAAATACGCAACGATATAGGGCATCAAAATTGAGCCCCAAATAGGAAAGAGAATTAATGTCCAGGAAACAAATCCGGGAAGGAGCTCCAAACCTCTTCTGGTTTTTATCGGGTAACGTGCAAAAACTTTTTGGAAAAAGCTCGTCATAGGATAAAGAGTTTTATCGCGTTTTCGGTTGTTTTAGCCTCAATTTCCTCAAAAGATAGACCTTTTAAATCCGCTATAAACTTGGCTGTAATTATAACATATTCAGGCATGTTTCTGCTACCCCGCCTGGGAACCGGCGTTAAATAGGGGCTGTCTGTCTCAACCACAATCCTATCAAGCGGAGCATATTTAACTAAGTCCTTTAGAGTCGTGTCTTCTCCCGGAGCCAAACCATCATAAGTTATATTTCCGTCAAAACCAACATAAAAACCCATCTGCAGAGCAGATTTCAATATGTCTATGGATCCTGCAATGCAGTGAAACATGCCGGGGGGATTTAGGAGATAAGATTTATGCTTAACAAGAATGCCTAGAATATCTTTACCTGCCTGGCGGTTATGAATTTGCAAAGGCAATTTAAGCTTATGAGCTAACTCAATTTGTTGAATAAAAATTCTTCTTTGAAGAATGGGATTAACAATCGCATTAGATTTATAGCTAAAAAAATCCATGCCGATTTCTCCGATTCCTACAACCTTTGGCTTTTTTGCCAACTGTTCAAGTTTTATCAGCCAATCAGATTCCAATTTATCTGCGTGGTGAGGATGAACGCCGACAATCGCGTATAAATTTTTATATTTCTGCGCTAAATCTATGGCTTTTTCGCTGGAGTCAATTTTGGTTCCCACATTGATAATTTTCGTCACCCCAGCCGCAAAAGCGTTTTTAATGACTTGATCATAATCTTTTTCAAAGGAGTGGAAATTCAAATGGCAATGCACATCAACCATGCATTTATTATAGCAGTAAGCAAACTATTTCCTGACGAAGAGGAGGGCTGAAGGGAGACCTCTGCCCGGACCGGCTTTATAGCCACCAAACCAAAGCGCAGTTGATCCTCCCTGATCCAATCCTAATGCATTCTCCATTCCCAATGTTTTAAGAACATCTGCAGCTTCTGCCGAAGTTGCATTATAAACGATTCCGATATAAGCAAAATTTCCTTTATTTGCGACAAAAGTTCTGGCACCGCGGCTGGTGATTTTCGGATCGGAACTTCCGCCAAATACATTATTTCCTCCGGAAATATAAAGCGGAAAATTTGCTACAACCGCGTCTACGCTCGCGTCCCGTCCCCATTCCAAAGACTGTCCCCGAACTCCCATGGAATTTCCCGAAAAATAAACTAAAGGCACGGTACTATACTTATTGTTGTCGGAATTAAAATAATGTTTGTTTTTATTCATTAAGAGAGTGTCAAAAGAGTTGGTTTTTCCGGCACAGCTGGGATATTCGGCAGGGCAGAAGAACGGTCCGTTTATTCCGGCATATGCTCCGGATCTGGCAACATAATCGCCCAAGCTCATTACGGGACAATTATTAGCGCAATCGGAATCGGATGCCGTATCAACAATCACTCTGGTAGAATTCAAATCTGCAGCAATAATTGCCACATTAAAAGTTCCATTTTCGGTTTTTACTGCTTGAAAGCTATATCCGCTTCCCGGAGGAGTATTGCTTACACTTGCTGTTTGCGTTGAGGGGGTTAACGTTTGCGCTGTAGCCAGCGCATTGTATTTTTTGTCAATATCGCTATTTAATTGCGTCAGAAGGGCAGAGCCCGATGAATAATTCAGATCAGATAAATATTGCAGAATTCCCGCATAGGTTTTTTCCAAATCTTTAACATCTTGTTTTTGTGCTTTTAAATCCTGAATCCTTTCGTATGGTTTTATGATCTGATTGTAGGCATCATGAATGTTCTTAATATTAATTTTTAATTGTTCGTTAATTTTAACCTGGTCTTGATTTTTTAAATCGCTTAAAATTTTAGCTAGGTCTAAGACTTGAGCTCTAGACCTTGTTGACTCTATAAAGTAAAAAGAAGAAAAAATAAGCAAGAGAATTGAGGATGAGATGAGGACTTTCAGCTCATATTTCTTAAATTTATTAAACCACTGGGTAGCGATCATAAGTTTTATTATATCTTAATCTAGATTCTCGGGAAGAGGGGTTTTCCGGAAATAATTTTTGGTCCGCAGAATTGTCCTTCAATTTTCTCCGCAGTTTCGGGAAGAAATATTTTAAGCGCTTCCGCAATTTCATTTAATGAGGTTAACGCCTCAGAGCCAATCACAATATTACTAAGGATTTTATTCGCTTCTATTAATTCTTTTTGCCAAGGTCTTTCTCTGTTTATATATTGGTCTAAACCTTTTATAGATCCCCATACATAGCTTAGGGCATCGTTTAATTTAAAACCTTCGAGCAAGGGTTTTATCTCCTCCAATATTTGATTAGGCCTATCTTGTTTAAGTTTAGTCAAATTGAGATTATTATTTTCGCAGAGTTTGGCAACGCGGGCGACGAGATTTCCTAGACCATTTGCTAAATCGGCGTTGTAAGCTTGCAATAATTTTTCTTCGGAAATATCGCTATCATCGGTGAGATTGGTGTATCTCAAAAGATAATAGCGGACAGCATCCGCTCCGTATTTTTTTACCCAATCTGTCGGACGGATAACATTCCCAACAGATTTACTGATTTTTTGTCCGTTGATATTCAAAAATCCATTTACCAAAATGGCTTTTGGTAATTCAATGCCTGCGGATTTGAGCATTGCCGGCCAGAGAAGAGCGTGCCAGCGTAAATTATCTTTGCCCAAAATATGCACGTCAGCCGGCCAAAATTTAGCAAATAATTCCTTGTCTTTCAAAAATCCAACTCCAGTTAAATAATTAACCAAAGCGTCAAACCAAACATAAATTATCTGTTTCGAATCTTCGGGCTCGCCTGCATCGCTATGCGAAGCATTGCGGGCAGGAACGGGAATTCCCCAGGTAAAATTACTCCGGGAAATAGGAATGTCTTTGATATTTTTGGCAAATTCGAGCATTTCCTTCGCGCGGTGGGCGGGGTAAATAAAATCAGGATTTTTCTTGATGTGATCGATCAGAAAATCTTTATATTTGGACCATTTGAAAAAATAATTTTGCTCTTTAACTATTTTTATTTCCAGCGTTGGATGGACGGGACATTTTCCCTTGATCAAATCCTCTTTTACATAATAAGCTTCGCAACCTTCGCAATATGAGCCTTGATATTCTCCGGAATAGACATCACCGTTTTTTTGCACCCTATTCCAAATTTCTTTAACAACTTCTGCGTGGTCTAGATCGGTTGTTCTAATAAATCGATTGTAAGAAATATTCAGAGAGTCTTGTTCTTTTTGGTCGGAATCGGAGATCTTTTTGACAAATTCTTTTGGAGGAATATTTTCCAATTTGGCCGCTTTTTCAGCCTTTTGTCCATATTCGTCGGTTCCGGTTAGGAAAAAAACATTGTCTTTTCCAAGCGTAATCCTGTGATAGCGCGCCAAAACATCAGCGGCAATCTTTTGAAAAGCATGCCCCAGATGAATAGTGTCGTTAACGTAATCAATAGCGGTTGTAATATAAAACTTGCTCATGAGGTCATTCTAGCAGAGAAATTTTCCCATGTCATCCTGAATTTATTTCAGGATCTAATTTTTTATTTTTTTCTTGTACTTTTGTGCCGACAAAAGTACCAAAAACTCGTTCGCGTGAAAGTCGCGCTAAAATTGCCTCATTCGTTAGTCGGGTAATTTCACCCCTTCCTCAATCTCGTTTGCGCTCGCTGAGGAATTCCCCTGACAACTCACTCCGCAATTTTTTAACGCGCTTGTTTCAGTGCTCACAATTGGGCAATAGCTAGATGTGCTTTTTGAAGAAAAGCTCGAGGGTGATGAAAAGGGCGAGAAGTAGAATCGGAAAGTGGGGGCTATCTAGGTGCAGCATGCGGAAAACAAGATAAATTACTATTAATAATCCAATCAACGCTGCTCTGCGAAGACTGCGGAGGAGATAAGTGATGAATGATAGGAGAAAAGCAAAGAACAATAAAAAGAAAACGGGTAAAATTGAAATCCGCCAGCCGGCGGAGTAAATTGCAAATTGAGCTGAAGGAGAATGGAAAATAATTAAATAGGCGAGGCCTACCAATAACAAAAAACTAATAACTAATAACCAGACCGGCCGTTTCCTGCGATTCATACTTCCAGTTTAGCACAAGTTTAAGGCTTAACCATAGCAGTTTTATTGTTGTGTAAACATGCATATTGTTTTATAATTCGCGCATGACTAATCGAGAGACAATTCAGGCGAGCGAAATTACCAATATGCCGCCCATACAAAAAGAATATAGCCTGCCGCAGAAATGGGACTTTAGACTTCTCGAAGAGTATCTGCTTGCGCTTGCCCGTGGACCAGAATATCTGTTGTCAAAAAATGAATATCCACAAGAAATGCAGATAAACAGTTTTATGCATAATGTTTTCAATAGGATGAGAAGTCTGACGAGAAGAGATGGAGTGGAGAGATGGTCAATGATGGGTTTTAAGGAGGACAAAAGAGCGCTTTACGCGCAGAAAGCGCCTGTTAAAGGCAAAAACAGCGAAGTGCCTCTATGGGTAATCTCAAAGGAGCTAACGAAGGGTAGGATAAAAGGAATAGAGCCAATTAGTGAAACGCATTCCCATCCAAGCGATATAATCGCAGAATTCCAACACTTATTTCTCATAATTTGTGGGAGATCTATAGGATTTTCTGAAGATGACATTTACTATTTCTTGAAGCGCAAGTTCTTATTTATGGATGGAGTAGCTACTTCACGCAATAACTATCTAGCTTTCAAGTCAAAAGAAACGAGACAACTAAATGAAGTCGGTTATTGTTATTCTCTTCTACATAATCCTAAAGAAGCAGCAAAACTAAATCAGGTAGTTGTGTATAAAGGCGAAATAGGAAAAGATCTTGCAAGATTAGCTTTTTAATTCTATTCGAATACGCCTCGATGAGCACTTTGACGGGGTCGGCGCCCCACCTATAGTATGGGTGGGGCTTGACATTAATTAGCAGTCGTGGTATATTATCTGCTAACACAATTTTTATTATGCATGATTTAACTCAGCGTCAGGTTGAAATTTTAAAAAGCCTCATTGAAGAGTACATCGAAACAGCCGAAGCCGTTGGTTCGGAAACTCTGGAAAAAAAATACAGCCTTAGCGCCAGCCCTGCAACTATTAGAAATGAAATGGTCAAGCTCACTAAATTAGGTTATTTGAAGAAAACTCATACTTCAGCCGGTCGTGTGCCGACTCCTGTCGGAATGAAATTTTACGTCAAACAGCTCATGAAAGAAAAAGATTTATCAGTGACTGAAGAAACTTCAGTTAAAGAAAGTCTCTGGGATTACCGGGAAAAAGAAGATAAATTTTTGCGCAAACTTACTAAATCCTTAGCGGACAAGACCAAAGCTTTGGCAATCGCGACCACTGCGGATGGAGATGTTTATTGTGCGGGATACGCCAATATTTTGGAAATGCCAGAATTTTTTGATATTGATGTGATGAAAAATCTGCTCTCAACTATGGATGAGTTTGAAGCGCCCCGGAAGTATTTTGCAGATATAGTTTCTGAAGATGTGCAAGTACTTTTGGGTGATGAGTTAGGTCCGGATATGCAAGGGCCTTACGGATTTGTTTTTACTCATTACAAAACTCCGGGACAATTAACCGGTGAAGTTGGAGTTTTGGGACCTTCCCGACTTAACTATACCCAGATTGTTCCGACAGTTAGATATTTCGGAGACCTAATTGAAGAAATTGCCAAAGGCTGGTAAGATAATAAATTAAAAGTTAAAAATTAAAAATGCAAAATGACAATAAGAATAAAAAGCATGCAAACACTGAAGCGCAGAAAAAAAATGAAACACAGAAATCAGAAAATTCGGAAGTTGCACATTTAAAACAAAAAATCGAAGATCTTGAAAATCAAGTAAAACGGATTTTTGCAGATTACCAAAATCTGGAAAAAAGAGTTGCGCAGGAGCGAAAAGAATGGTTGATAAAAGCTAACAAAGATTTAATTTTGAGGCTTTTACCAGCTTTAGATTTTCTGCTCTTATCAAGTAAGCATCTCGAAGATGAAGGTTTAAAGTTGAGTGTTCAAAAATTCTTTGATATATTAAAAACAGAAGGGCTCGAAAAAATTGAGACACAGGGAAAAGAATTCGACCCGAATTTAATGGAGGGAATAAAGACAGCAGCCGGAGATGAAAACAAAGTAATGGAGGAATTAAGAGCAGGATTCAAAATAGGAGATCAGGTTTTACGCCCGGCGCAAGTAGCGGTCGGGAAAAAGGAGACAAATTAATATGGGAAAAATAATTGGAATAGATTTAGGTACAACAAATTCATGTGTTGCGGTAATGGAGGGAGGGTCTCCCAAAGTTATCCATTCGTTGGAAGGACGCAATGTTATTCCGTCGGTGGTTGATCCGATCAGCCACGTTGTGGGAGATGTTGCGAAACATCAAATTGTCCTCAAACCCAAGCGGACAATTTTTTCCATAAAAAGATTAATGGGCCGCAAATTTACCGATAAATCGGTACAATTTGATATGAAATGGTTGCCATACACAATTAAATCCGGCCGGGACGGAATGGCAGTTGTGGAAGTTGAAGGCCGCACATTTACTCCCCAGGAAATATCCGCGCAAATTTTACAAAAAATCAAAGGCGATGCGGAAAATTATTTGGGCGGAAAAGTTACGCAGGCAGTAATTACGGTTCCCGCCTACTTTGATGATTCTCAAAGACAAGCGACCAAACAAGCCGGAGAAATTGCCGGACTGGAAGTTTTGCGGATTATCAATGAACCAACTGCAGCGGCCTTGGCTTACGGACTGGATAAGAAAAATGCCCACACAATTGCCATTTATGATTTGGGCGGAGGGACTTTCGACATTTCAGTTTTGGAATTGGGAGAAGGGGTTTACGAGGTCAAATCCACCAATGGAGATACGCATTTGGGCGGAGACGATTTTGATCAATTAATCATTGATTATCTGGCTACAGAATTCAAAAAAGAAAACGATGTGGATTTAAGAAAAGATTCGCAAGCTTTACAAAGGCTCCGCGAAGCGGCAGAAAAAGCCAAAATCGAATTATCCAGCTCCAGTTCGGCAGAAATTAATCAGCCGTTTATTACCCAGGGCAAAAATGGTCCCTTGCATTTGACCATGACCTTGACACGGGCAAAAATGGAACAGATTGTTGATTCTTTGATGCAGAAAACTCTTCAGCCGGTAGAGTTGGCCTTAAAGGATGCGGGAATAAAAGTAACGGACATTGATGAAGTAGTTTTGGTCGGAGGAATGACCAGGATGCCCAAAGTTATCGAAACTGTGACCAAATTCTTCGGCAAAGAAGCCAATAAATCGGTTAATCCGGATGAAGTCGTGGCGGTCGGAGCAGCTGTGCAGGGAGGAGTTTTGGGCGGAGAAGTTAAGGACGTTTTGCTTTTGGATGTGACGCCTTTGACTTTGGGAATTGAAACCTTGGGTTCGGTTTCTACACCTTTAATTTCCAAAAATACCACTATTCCAACTTCCAAATCGCAAGTTTTCTCAACGGCTGCGGATAATCAGACTCAAGTGGAAATAAATGTTTTACAAGGGGAACGGCCAATGGCGGCGGATAATAAAAGCTTGGGGCGGTTTATTCTGGACGGAATTCCTCCGGCACCCCGTGGTGTTCCGCAAGTTGAAGTAACTTTTGATATTGATGCGAGCGGAATTTTGAATGTCAAAGCCAAAGATAAAGCTACAGGAAAAGAACAAAGCATCAAGATTACCGGTTCAACCGGATTGTCCAAGGATGAAGTCGAAAGAATGACCAAGGAGGCGGAAATGCATGCCAAAGAGGATTCAGAGAAAAAAGAAAAAATTGAAGCCAGAAATATGGCAGATTCCCTAATCTTTACAGCGGAAAAAAGCCTTAAGGATGCGGGAGACAAAGTGCAGGCAGATCTTAAAAAAGAGGTTGAAGATAAAATAGCGGAGCTGAAAAAGATTTTGGATTCCGGTTCGAAAGAAGATCTGGAAGCCAAAACCAAAGATTTGTCAGACAGTTTGCAAAAAGTCGGTCAGGCAATGAGCCAACAGCAACCAGGACAGCAGCCTGGTCAGCAAGCAGGCGGAGATGGCGAGGCTAAGAAGGAAGAAGAATCCTCCTCCGCTAAAGCTTCGGAGGACAAGCCGGTTGAGGGAGAAGTAGTCAACTAAATTTCTAATTTTTAATTTTTAATTTCTAATGACCCCGCATGGCGGGGTTTGTTGTATAATTACAAAATAATATGGCAGACGCTAAAGATTATTATCAGACGCTGGGGATTACGAAAAACGCAACGGAAGCTGAAATTAAAAAAGCTTACCGCAAGCTGGCCTTGCAGTATCATCCGGATCGAAATAAGGGTAAAGATACAGAAGGCAAATTCAAAGAAGTGACCAAGGCTTACGAAGTTTTGTCTGATCCGCAAAAAAAACAGACTTATGATCAATTCGGCCATGCGGCTTTTGAACAAGGAGCCGGTCAAGGTCCATTTGGCGGAGCCGGCGGACCTTTCGGCGGAGCTCAAAGTGGACCCTTTTCCTACACCTATTCAACCGGCGGAGACGGCGGAGCAGGTTTTGATTTTGGAGGCTTTAATGATCCATTTGAAATCTTTGAGCAATTTTTCGGTGGTGCATCGCCTTTCGGCAGACAAAGAAGACAAGCTTATTCCCTAACCATTGATTTTCTGGAAGCAGTCAACGGGACTACAAAAAAAGTCAATATCGGAGAAAAATCCCAAACAATCAAAATTCCGGCAGGAGTTGATGAAGGCTCCAGAATCCGCTTTGGTGATTATGATGTGGTTGTTTCTGTCACTGCGGACAAAAGATTTCAGAGAGAAGGCTATGATATTGTCGGAGTCAAGGAGATTTCCTTCGCCTTAGCGGCTTTGGGCGGAGAGGTAAATATTGAAACAGTTGCTGGAAATTTAAAACTTAGAATTCCTTCGGGAACCCAGCCGGGCACTGCGATTAGATTGCGGGGAAAAGGCGTTCCACATCTGCACGGGAGTGGCCGCGGAGATCATTATGTCAGAATAAAAGTGATAGTTCCAAGACACTTAACCGGAAAACAGAAAGAACTTCTTAGAGAATTCATGGGCGAAGATTCCAACAAGAAATCCTCCTGGTTCTAATCTTTCTTCCGATATTGACAAGAGGAATTATTGGGAGTAAAAATAAGATATGATGGAATTTGATCAGCAGCAATATCTATCTTGGTTGCTTCCAATAATTTTTACTGTTGCAATTTTTGAGATAATAGTAAAGACGGTAGCTTTATGGAAAGCAGCAAGGAATAGTCAGCTTTATTGGTTTATTTTTTTAGCAGTTGTTAATTCAGCTGGAGTTTTACCTCTTCTTTATATTCTTTTCTTTCAAAAGAAACGAAAAAAATAATCTTCGTCGGCCTCTCCACTCTCAAAGAACAATAAAAGTGATATACTGAATCTATGCTGCCTTTGAGATTTTTAAGATTTTGGTTTGTAGATTTCCCTAACAAATTAATTATTTTTTTTGTTTCCTTAAATAATGCTTTTTTACAACTATTTTCTCTGCCTCTTCTCATAAAAACATATTTCAAGCCTTGGAAGAATGAGTATCGGCAAGGATTGGTAGGATTTTCTATTGGAATGGGGATGTTTATAAAAACGTGGGTTATTGTTGCTGATGTTATCCTATTGCTACTACTACTTTTGCTAGAATTTTTGTTTATCATAAGTTTTATTTCCTGGCCGGTTTTAACGGTTTTATTGTATAAAGACCCGATTTTATTTTTTCTCTCGGTTTTGTGGATTCTAGCTATATTTTCAATTTTTAAACCTAAGAAAAGCTGGGTAGATTATATTTCCGGAAAATCAACACAGCAAATTATCAAAGAACTGCTTTCAAGACAAGACATTTCATTTGTTTTGCAAAAAGCAGAAATTGCGAAATCCGAAGTCCAATTAATTGATTTTTCCAAAGAAGAACTTTTTAAAAATGTGGATAATAATAATCCATTGGATTTTTTTGCTTCATATTTATTGCTCACAGAAGAAAAAACAAAATTATTTTTTAATAAAAAACTCAAAACGGAGGATTTAAAAAACATTACCGCTTGGGCAAAATCCGTTTTCCCGCAAGTTTCCCAACCTTTCAGGGTAGATTTTTGGGGCGAGGGAATTGGGGAGAGTTGGGTAAGCGGATGGACTTTGGAAACCAGTAAGTACATGACAGATATTACGTCTTATGCGGTTAACAAAAAACCAATGGTTTTAGGAAGAGACAAGGAGTATAAGGAGGTTGTCGAGGCTTTGAGCAGAAACAAAAGCTGTCTTCTGGTGGGAAATCCGGGAAGCGGACGGGGCTCTTTTGTCAACGCCTTGGCTTATGATAGTTTTGTCGGGAACTTGCAAGGAAATTTGCGCCATCAAAGATTCTTCGAGCTTTTGGTAGATGCTCTTTTGGCCGGAGCAGTAAATCAGGGAGAACTGGAAAAGCGTTTGGAAAGTATTATCACGGAAATTTCTCATAGCGGAAACATAATTATTTATATTCCGAATTTTGAGAATATTTTGGGCGCTTCAACATTCAACACCAATCTGTCGGGCGCTTTAATTCCGTATTTGCAAAAAGGCGTAATTAGAATAATCGCAAACGTCACCCCCTCATCTTACAAGAAATTTATTGAACCAAAACTTACCCTAGCAAGCGTATTTGAAACTGCGAAATTTGAAGAACCCGATAAAGATGTCGCTTTTCAAATGCTCTTACAGAAAAGTATGGAGATTGAAAAAAACAACAGGGTTACAATTTTATATAAAGCGGTTCTAGTGGCCAGCAATTTTGCCAATAAATATCTACAGGACTGCGTAATGCCGGGTGCAGGTGTAACCCTTCTTGAAGATGTTGCAAGTGCAGTTGCTATGTCGGGCAAAAAAATTATCGAAGAACAGGACGTAATTAACAAAGTCGAATCCAGAACCAAGATTGCAGTCGGAGCTCCCAAAGAAAAAGAAAAAGAATTATTGCTTCATCTGGAAACTGAACTTTCCAAATATGTAATCGGGCAAAAAGATGCTATTTTTGGAGTTTCGGAAGCCTTGAGGAGATTAAGAACAGGACTTAGTAGTAAGACAAAGCCAACATCATTCTTATTTTTAGGTCCAACAGGTGTTGGTAAAACTGCGACTGCAAAAGCCTTGTCCGGCATTTATTTTGGCGGGGAAGATAAGATGATTAGATTTGATATGAGCGAATATTCAACCGATGATTCTGTGAAGCGTTTCTTAGGGGGAGTTGTGGATTCAAAAGGGTTAACAGATGCGGTTTGCGAAAATCCTTATTCTTTGGTTTTACTGGATGAATTTGAAAAATCCAATTCTAAAATAATTGATTTATTTTTGCAAGTTTTGGATGACGGAAGACTGACCGACAATACAGGCAAGATTGTTTCTTTTACAGATACAATTGTTATCGCAACCTCCAACGCAGCCAGTGAATATATCCGTGAGGAGGTAAATAAAGGAACGGTAATTGATAAAGCTTTTCAGAAAGAGCTGTTGGAATTTTTGCAAAAAAAGGAAATATTCAGACCGGAGCTTCTGAACAGATTTGACGGAATTATTGTTTTTAAGCCCTTGGGAAAAGAAGAGGTTATGCAAATTATTAAATTATTGCTTAACGACCTTTCTAAAAAACTTTTGGAAAAAGACATCACTGTTAATTTTGATGAAAAAATAATTGCAAAAATTGCACAAGAAGGATTTGATGAGCAATTTGGAGCCCGTCCTCTCAAGCGGTTTATTCAGGATAATATTGAAGATGTTCTGGCTCAAAAAATCCTCAAGGAAGAAATAGAAAGAGGCGACAAAATTAACATTTCCGTCGATTCCACTAATAATCTCCAATTAGTAATTAACAGTTAGTTTTTTTACTTACTTTTGTCCGCAAAAGTACCAAAACTCTGCGAGCGGTAAAGTCGCGCTACATTTTTTGGCTCGTTTTGTCGGGTGATTTGCACCCCCTCCTCAATCCCGATTCGATCGGGGTGAGGAATCCCCCTGACAACTTGCTCAAAAATGTTTAACGCGCTTTGTTTAATGCTCGCAAGCATTATTTATTTAGAGTTATCCTTATGTCCAAAGCCAGTCAACGCCTGGTGCTGGTTTATATCTGAACCTAAGGATTTATAATGCGTCTGAAAATGTCCGCAAGAGTTTGCGAAAGTTCGCTGCTACATAGCAGCATACTCTTGACACAAAAAGGTGTAGTCCTTATTCTTAAAAATAATCGCGAGCTTGACTTTTATTTGCTGAATTTATATTATTAAATTGTCTTTATGACCGCTGAAGCCCCAAGATTATCTAATGAGGCGCCAAAACCTATTGAATTTTATAATCCAGTTACCGACCGCGCAAAAACATTAGAAAAACTGACAGTCTTATCCAAAAAAGAACCTACAGATGTAGAATTATTTGAAGCAATTAGCGATACGTTTGCAACCATGTCAACGATTGATTTTAAAGCAGAAAAAACAGAGATTCTTAATGGCGAAGAGTTTAAAGCTAGAGAATGGTGGTTGGAAGACGAATGTTCTTTTCCAACTAAATCAAGCGGACATGTCCACGTTAGCTACTGGCGGCCTGAGGAGGAAGGAATGAGTGAAGAAGCTTATATCGCGATTGGCGGCACCACTGATATTAACTTTAAAAGAGATGGTCTTGGTTCAATAGGAGCATATAAATATTCCTATGAGAAAGAAGACGATTTCATATATGAAGCCCCTTCAGATCAAAGAAAGATTATAATTGAGACATTATTAGAAGGATTAAATTTTTATCAGCCCGTGACCGCTTAGCGCTCTCTTCTTGCCTTGAAGCTTGATTCTGAATCTGGTATACTAGCCAATATTATGCCGGCAGTTCAAAGAAGTGAATTTTTATTAGCTTTAAATCAGGTCGCCAACGAGCGGGGCGTTGACGTTGAAGTGGTTTTGGACACTGTCAAAAACGCGATTCTGGCTGCTTACAAAAAAGACCATCCGGATGTTGAATTGGAAGAATATTCCGCAACTTTGGACAAAAATACCGGTGAAGCAACAATATTAAAAGGCAAAAAAGATGTAACACCACCCGGTTTTGGAAGAATCGCAGCCCAAACCGCGAGACAAGTGATTTTGCAAAAAATCAGAGAAAAGGAAAAAGAAGCAATCATTGCAGATTATAAATTAAGAGTTGGAACCATTGTCAATGGCATGATCCTGCGGTTTGCCGGACCAAATATCATTGTGGATGTCGGAAAAACAGAAGCTTTGATGCCGATTCCGGAGCAAATTCCCAATGAAAAATATCATTTGAATCAAAGAGTAGCTGTTTATATTTCGGAAATCAGAACCGGGCTCAAAGGGGACGAAATTATTGTTTCAAGAGCTAATAACGGACTTCTGGAAGGATTATTTAAAAGAGAAGTTCCGGAAGTTGCCAAGGGAAGTGTGGTTATAAAAAATATTGCCAGAGAAGCAGGAGCCAGAAGTAAAATTGCTGTTTTCTCAAATCAACAGGGAATAGATCCGGTTGGAAGCTGCGTTGGACAGCGGGGAGTCAGGGTTCAAGCAATTATTGCGGAATTCGGCGGCGTTGAAAAAATCGACATTATTCAGTGGCAGGAAAATGCCAAGGATTATATTGCCCAAGCTTTGTCCCCTGCAAAAAATGTCAGAGTGGAATTGGACAAACCCTCCTCCGCTAAAGCTACGGAAGGGCAAGAAAGAGTTGCTCACGTATTTGTTCCGGTTGAAGAGCTTTCTTTAGCAATCGGCCGGGATGGACAAAATGTCCGACTTGCTTCAAAATTAACCGATTACAGAATTGAGATCGAAGAGGACACTACTGCGTCCCGATTAGATCGGGACTCCGAAGGGGCAAGCAAAACCATTAAGAAAGAGGAAGTAAAACCGGTTGAAGAAAAAAAGATTGAAGAAAAAAAAGAAAAGAAAGAGGAAAAAGAAGCCGCCTCCGCAAAGAGCTCCGACCCGCTTCGCCAAAGCTCCAGCGAGGCGAGCGAGCCGAAGGAAATAAAAACAGAAGTTCCAGAGATTCCAAAGGAAAAAAAAGATGAGAGTAAGTAATTTAAAATTTTTAATTTTTAATTTTCAATGAAAATTTCAAATTTAAAATTGAAAATTAGTAATATATTATGGCAAAAACATCAAATAAAATTTCAAGAAATGAAAAATTATCTAGTGTAGCTTCATTAATTCCTCCTGTGATTGCGGTCTTAGGTCATGTTGACCACGGGAAAACCTCGCTTTTGGATGTAATCCGAAAAACAAATGTTGCCTCCCGCGAACATGGCGGAATAACTCAGGGAATCGGAGCCTCAAGCGTGGAAATTACCGTCGAAGGAATTAAGAAACACATTACTTTTATTGATACTCCCGGACACGAAGCTTTCGCACACATGCGGGGACGCGGAACTCAAGCCGCAGATATGGGATTATTGGTCGTATCTCTGGTTGACGGAGTCATGCCGCAGACCAAAGAAAGCATTGAGATTCTCAAAAAAGCCCAAATTCCCTTTATTGTCGTCTTAACCAAGGCGGATGTATCCGGAATTCAGGAGGAAAAAGTCAAAGGCCAATTGGTGAAAGAAGAAGTTTTATTGGAAGGTTACGGAGGAGATGTGCCGTATATTTCCGTATCCGCGAAAACCAATACCAATATCAAAGAATTATTAGAGTTAATCAGTCTGGTATTTGCTATGAAACAGAAGCCAAGTTTGGATAATAAGCTTAAAGGCATTGTGATTGAGTCCCGTCTTGATCAAAAATCCGGATCCAGAGCAACGATAGTTATTAAATCCGGAACATTATCAATAAAGGATGAAATTGAATGCGAAGGGATAAAAGCCCGCGTCAGAACAATTATTAATGACAAAGGTATACATTTGGATAAAGCAGGTGCTGGGGAAGCGGTGGAGGTTTCGGGATTTGAAAAAGTTCCGCCGGTGGGAGGTTTAGTATTATCCGTGGGTTCTGTTTCCGCGGGTCGGGGTCCTGCCGCCAGTTTCCCTCCCGCCAATGCTCCTTCGACAGGCTCAGTCCGCGTTGTCGGGAGCCCTTCCTCTGGCGTCACCCCTCCATTTCCAACTCCGCCACTTGCTCCTTTGCCTTTTCATTCCGGGCAGGAAGCGATGCCGATGCCGGAGGATTTCTTGAATGAGAAGAAAGTGCCGACACTTTCGATTGTTTTATGCGCGGATAATCAGGGATCTTTGGAAGCAATTGTCAGATCGCTTCCCCCGGAAATAAATATTGCTCTTCAGAAAACCGGCGACATCACGACCACGGATATTCTCCTGGCGAAATCAATTAATGCAATAGTTTTGGGTTTTAATGCCAGGATTAAGCCTGAAATTGTTAAATTTGCGGCTCAAGAAAAAGTTTTGGCCAAAAACTATAAAATTATCTACGAGTTAATATCGGAGATAAAGGATGTTCTGGCAGGAAAACAATTGGCACTGGTTGAGGAAATTTACGGACGGGCAAAAATCCTGGCATCCTTTCCATATGATGCAACCAAAGTTTTAGGAATTAAGGTTTTGGAAGGACGCGTTGCTCGCGGAGATAAGGTTAGATTGATTAGAAAAGAAGAAATTATCGGAGAAAGTACAATCAATTCGGTTAGGATAGGTAAGAATGTTGTCTCGAAAATAGGAGAAGGACAGGAAGGCGGCGTTATCCTCTCTCCTTTTCTTGACTTTACTATGGGGGATATGTTAATATGCCATGGTTAAATCTTAAGTCGGAATTTATGGATAACGTAATACTTCAAAAGATCAAAGACCTCCTCGCCAAAAACGAAAGTATTGGTATTGCTGTTGGCAAAAATCCCGGTATTGATGAGATGGCCGCTGCCTTATCTTTATATCTTGCACTTTCAGGAGAGAATAGGGAAATTTCCGTTATTTGTCCAACTGAACCGATTGTAGAAGTATCTTCTTTGGTTGGAATAAACAAAGTAAAAAAATCTTTTGATGGAGGTGCAAATGGAGACCTAACAGTGACCTTTCCGTATAAAGAAGGAGAAATTGAGAAAATTTCCTATACCCTTGAAGAAGGAAAATTAAATATTTTGGTAAAAGCAGGCGAAGATGGCCTTTCTTTTAATGAGAAAGACATTGAATACAAAAGAGAGGGAAAAGCTCCGGGCTTGGTTTTTATTGTAGGAACACCGCGGATATCGGATTTGGGAACAGCTTTTGACATGGAAA
Source organism: Candidatus Levybacteria bacterium RIFCSPHIGHO2_01_FULL_40_16 (assembly GCA_001783805.1). Lineage (GTDB taxonomy): Bacteria > Patescibacteriota > Microgenomatia > Levybacterales > UBA12049 > GWB1-37-8. Next base: position 30,942 of record MFNS01000007.1, on the reverse strand, counting down.
CTCTTAAAGACTCAAGAGTAATCAATATCGATTACAAGCCTGAAAATCAGGGATTCGGAGACATACCACTTCTTGGTAAAAGCGCATCATCGGTTTGTGAGCTCATGGCAAACTTCCTGACCTCATTGGATTTGAAGATGGATGTTGATATTGCTTCCAACTTATTGGCAGGTATTATTGCCGCAACAGATAATTTCCAGAGTACCACCACCAGCTCATTGGCTTTTGAAACAGCAGCAATGCTTTTGAAAAAAGGTGCGGTTAGAAAAACAAAAGACGGTTTAATACCCGAAGTCCAAACGGATGCATTTTTTTCCCCAAAGTTTCAGGCAAAAGTTGGAGAAAAGCAGGCCGCCTTCGCCAAAGAGGAAGTAAATCCGCCAGCCGGCGGAGATGAGAATAATCCTCCGGATGATTGGCTGGCTCCCAAAATCTACAAAGGCTCCACAAGTGTTTAATAAATAATATGTCAGAATTTTTAAAAGGATCGGATCATTTAATACAATCAATAGTAGAGCTTAAAACAAATTTTTTTTCTCCAGAAGCAATTACTAAATTTTGGAAAGCAAAATTGCAAGCAGATGGAAAAAGAATAGGACTGGATATTTCTGTGCCGGATTGCAATTGGACAGAAAAAGAAATAAGAAAACCAATGACAGGCGTTAAAGGTAAAAAAGTCCCCTCCATGATGGTTTATGTTCCGCAAGAGCTTACTGGACAAGAAGGATTCGACAAATTGGGACAAATGTATCCAAAGATGAAATTTTGTGATCCTAAAGCAGGTCCCATTACACAGATTAGGGAAGGCATAATTAGACGAGTTAGAGAAGAAACTCTTATACAGGATAGTCCTGATGGAAGCAAAAAAGGCGGATGGATTAAAGTAGAAGCGACTATCATTACTCCAAATCTTAATACTACTCAAGAAGATCTGGAAAAACATGCCCAAAAACTAGGATATTCAAGTCAGACGCTAAGCACATATATTCTTGTTTCCCAAGCCAGAAAAAATTTAACTGGACATTATTTAGATAAGGGATCCAGATGGTCTCGGCTTGATTCTCGTTACGACGAGGAAGATGTGGTCTGTGCCACATTCGGTTGGGATGGTTTCTTGGCTCTTTATTTTAATCTGCATCCGCAGGATCACAATCCGAAGACGGGTGGTCGTTTTGAAGAAGTAAAGAAAGCTTAGTCTACATCTTCAAATTCCTCTCTTGAGAATGTTTGAGAAAACTGCTATAATAGCATTTAACTAATTTTTAATTTGAAATTTTTAATTTTTCCCGAATCGTCGGGATCCCGATTCCTCGGGACATTGAATTTTTAAGTTTGATTTTTTAAACATTTAGATTTCATTTTAAATTTCTAATTGAAAATTTTAATTTATTTTATATGCCACTTAGTACAACGTTAAAGAAGAAAGTTATCAAGGAGTTCCAGACAGTTGCCGGCGATACAGGAAGTCCGGAAGTACAGATTGCGCTTTTGACAACCAGAATTGACCGGCTAACAGAGCATTTAAAATTACACATTCACGACGTTCATAGCAGGCGCGGACTTTTATCAATGATTGCCAAAAGAAGAAGATTGATTAATTTCTTGACCAAAGTTGACAAGAAAAGATCATCCGCAATTGAAGAAAAAATCGGTTTTGAAAAAGAGCCTCAAGGAAAAGTAAAGAAAGCCACCTCCGCTGAAAGCTCCGGCGAGCCAAAGGCGGAAAAAGTAACCAAGGTTAAAAAAGTAAAGAAAGCAACGAAGACCAAATAAAAATGACTACAAATAAAAAAACCACAGCCTCTTTGGAAGTCGGCGGAAAAACATTGACTCTGGAGGTTGGAAATCTAGCCCAACAAGCAACATCCTCCGTCTTAGCCAGGCTTGGTGATACTATGGTTTTGGTAACCGTAGTCATGGGAAAAGAAAGAGCGGACATTGATTATTTTCCCTTAACAGTTGAGTATGTTGAAAGATTGTATGCCGGAGGAAGAATTAAGGGAAGTAGATGGGTAAAAAGAGAAGGACGGCCAACCGATGACGCAGTTCTTTCTGCCCGCTTGATCGACCGTTCGGTCAGACCGCTTTTCCCCAAGGAATTCAAAAAAGAAGTCCAAATCATTGCAACAATTTTATCCGTTGATGGGGAAAATTCTCCGGATGTTTTATCGGTTGTCGCGACCTCGGCGGCTTTAACAATTTCTCCAATTCCTTGGAAAGGCCCGGTTGGAGCTGTGCGCATAGGATATGTCAAGGAAAAAGAAAACGGTCCTTCGGCAAACTCAGGATCTGATTTTATTGTTAACCCGGGAATTGTCGAATCCGAACTTTCGGAACTGGATTTAATTGTTACCGGTTTGAAAAATAAAACCTTGATGCTTGAAGCGGGAAGCAATCAGGTTACAGAAACTATAGCTCTGGAGGGAATTAAGAAAGCGCAAATTGAAAATGCTAAGATCATTGACTTTATTGAAGATTTTGCAAAAAAAACAGGAACCAAAAAGGAAGAAATAAAACCAAACGCCCATCATGCGGAACTGATTGCTCTTTTGGAAAAATCTTATCTGGATGAAATTTCGGGAATGATTAAAAGCAGATTAACCAAAGAATTAAGCGGCGAACCCGGAGAATTTATAGACAAAATTATTGAAGAATTAAAAGCGAAAAATGAAGAGTTTGTTATCGATAAAAAAATGATCGCGGATGCAATTGAGCACGTAATGTTCAAAAAAATCAGAGAGAATACTTTGATAAAGGGTATTAGGCCGGATGGAAGAAAATTTGATGAAATAAGGCCGATTTCCTGCCAAGTTTCGGTTCTTCCTAGAACTCATGGCTCGGCGATCTTTAATAGGGGGGATACACAAGCTCTGACAATTGTCACTTTAGGTTCACCCCGCATGGAACAGCTGATCGAATCTGCGGAAGGCGAAGAAAGCAAAAGATATATCCATCATTACAATATGCCTCCGTATTCTGTCGGAGAAACCGGAAGATTTGGATTTACATCACGCCGGGAAATCGGACACGGAGCTTTAGGCGAACGGGCAATCATGGCGGTTATTCCAAGTCAAACGGAATTTCCTTACACAATCAGAGTAGTTTCGGAAATATTATCTTCCAATGGCTCTACCTCAATGGCTGCAGCTTGCGGATCAACTTTAGCTTTGCTGGATGCGGGAGTCCCGATCAAAAAACCGGTGGCGGGAATTGCCATGGGCATGGTTTCCAAAGAGGATAAATATGTAATTTTGACAGACATTTTGGGATTGGAAGATTTTTCAGGAGACATGGATTTCAAAATTGCGGGAACTAACGAAGGAATTACGGCAATTCAGCTGGATGTAAAAATTTTGGGAATAACTATTGAGCAAATTAAAGAGGTTTTTGAAAAAGCCAAAGTTGCACGCTTGTTTATTCTGGAAAAAATGATTGCGGTTGTCGGAACGGGTAAAAAAGCAGTTTCAGAATATGCGCCAAAAATCGAACAAGTGCAAATTCCGGTGGACAAAATCGGCGAAGTGATTGGCCCCGGGGGACGCGTAATTAAAAATATTATTGCTACAACCGGCGCAACTGTAGATGTTGAAGACAGCGGAATTGTCACGATTTCCGGAACAGATAAAGATGCAGTTGCCAAAGCCGTAGAATGGGTTAAAGGAATAACCCGTGAAGTAAAAGTTGGAGAAATTTTTGAGGAAGCCGAAGTTAAGAGAGTATTGCCTTTTGGAGCGTTTGTGGAATTTTTACCCGGCAAAGAAGGCATGGTGCATGTGTCCAAGATGAAAGAGGGATTTGTCCGCAATCCTTTGGATGTGGTTTCTATCGGACAAAAAGTCAAAGTTAAGGTGGTGGAAATTGATGATCAGGGAAGAACAAATTTATCCATGTTATTTGGAGCGGAAGGCGGAAATGTTCCGCCCAAAAGAGAAATTCCGCCGGTAGTTAATCAGGGGGAACCACAGCCTCCGATGGCTCCGCCGGTAATGGGAACTGTTCCTTCGGAACATCCGTTGGCAAGACAATTCCGCAGGGAAAGATTTTCCCAAGGAGCAAGTAGGGGTACCGGCAATTGGAGAGACAGAAGAACTCCGGGCGGGCGGTCTTTAGGATCAACACCTGCAGGTTCGCGCTTCCGCAAATCCCACTATTAAATTTCAGCATTAAAATTCAAATTCGGACTTGACAAGGCCATTATTGGTATGTACAATGTAATTACTATGATAACAACACTAATTCCAATAGGAAACTCCCGCGGGATACGCATACCTAAGCCGCTAATCAACGAAAGCGGTCTTAACGATAGAGTTGAATTGCGGGTAAAAAGAGGTGAAATAAGAATTGTTGCAGCGCCCATGCGGGATAAATCTGTGGCCGATACGCTGTTGTTATCAGAAAAAATACTCGATCGCGATTGGAATCGGCCGGAGGAGGACAAGGCATGGGCAAGTTTGCAGTAGGCAGTGTCGTTCTCGTTACATTCCCGTTTTCTAATTTAAAAGGTCAGAAAGTGCGCCCGGCCCTTGTTTTGGCAAACGTTGAATTTAATAACCTTATTTTGTGTCAAATTACTTCAAAACCGTATACAAGCAAAATATCAATTTGTCTTAAGCAGTCTGATTTTGCGACAGGCGGTCTGCCAATTATTAGTTATGTGCGGCCGGATAAGCTGTTTACGGCAGACACGACTATTATAAAAAAGACCGTCGGCCAGTTAACCGCAGCAACCAGAAGCACGGTTTTTAAAAATATCCGCGCATTATTTATATAAAAATCTCCTGCCTAAATCTCCAAAATTTGACATCTAGCTTATAGTTGTGATACAAACTAAACCTATGACACAGGAACATCTTAATAATCGAGATATAGTGTACGTATTAAATGCGTCGCAGTTTGCAGATTTAATAACTCCTGTAATTCAAGAATATAATAAGGAACATAAGAGAGGGACCTTAACTCCGGAATTGGTGACCAAAACTTTTCAGACTATTTGGCAGGAAAGAGGAAGACTTGCAGGTATTAAATTTGAGGTTACCCCTTGTCCTTTCACAAAAGAAGAATTAGCCGATCTGGAAAAGAAGGAATTAAGGCTGGGCTATCTTCCAACAGCTCTGGCAACACAGGAAAGTCGTCATATTCTAGGTAAAATGTTTCCCAAAATGCAAAGCAGAAGCGTTCAAGAAGGCAATGGCGTAGCTAATGACGGGAACCCATTTGGCTGGTTTGACTATGAAGTTAGTGTCAATGCGCCGCACACCAAAACAACAGTGGATGAGCTCATGAATAAACTTGGTAAGGCAAAAAGGCAATTACTCAGCTTGAATCAATACCTTATCGCAAGTCAGGACAGTAAACTTTTCAAAGGACAATACTTAGATGAAGGAAATACTCGGGCTCGTGTTGGGTCTCGTAGTGGCAGCGATTTGATTAACGCCTACATCGATCCGGATGGCTACCTGCACGTCGATTGGTTTCTGCCTCGGCGCGATTCCTATCCGGACTTGGGTGGTCGTTCTTCGGGAGTGAATAGAGCTTAATTTTTTGAAGCTTAGTTTTTTTTTGATTCTTTGTATTTTGTTCTTCGGCATAATTTTTTCCAAAAAACGTGCATTTTCACTTTTCCACATCGGGTGTGGGCTTGAGGCTACGCTACGCCGGCGGGTTAGCACTTCCGCAAATCCCACTATTAATTTTTTGTTTTTAATTGTACAATTTATATAAGCTATGGATTCGAATGCTCCTTTGGAAAGTAAAATCATAGAAATTGAAGAAAAAATAAAAGCAGCTCAATTACCCGCGGATCTTGCCGAAAAATTGGAAGAAGAAATTAGCGTTTTGCGCTTGAGTCTTAAAGGAGAAAATTCTTTTATCAATTTTGAGAATTTCTCCAATTACGTCAATTGCATTTTGGCTTTGCCCTTCAATAAAGAAACAAAAGACATTCTGGATATTGTTCAGGCCAAAGAAATTATGGATAAAAATCATTACGGATTACCAAGTGTCAAAAATGTAATTTTGGAATATCTCTCTTCACTTATTTTAAATATTCATAATCAAAACAATATTGCCCGTTCGCCGATAATTTGTCTGGTCGGGCTGGTCGGAACCGGGAAAACCACTCTGGCTTATTCAATTGCCCAAAGTCTGGGAAGGAAATTTGAAAGAATACCGCTTGGTGGAATGGGAGACGCCAGTGATTTGCGCGGAAAATCGCGCTCAAGTTTGGACGCGGAACCGGGACTGGTGATGAAAAGCCTAATCCATGCTCGGAGTAGAAATTGCGTAATTTTGCTGGATGAGCTGGACAGAGTGACCGAAACGGGAAGAAAAGATATTATGGGTGTTTTAGTTGAACTTTTGGATCCGGAACAAAATAAAGCTTTTGTCGATCATTACGTTGATTATCCTTTCGATATGTCCAAAGTTTTATTTATCGCCACAGCCAACAACACAACCAATATTGCGACCGCGGTACTTGACCGCTTGCAAATTATTCAGATGCCCTCCTATACGGATGAAGAAAAAACCGTAATTGCACAAAGATATTTATTTCCGGAAATATTAAAACAGACAGGTCTTGTCTCCGAGCAGATTTCTATTGATGATATGGTTTGGCCAACCATCATCCGGCCGCTCGGATATGATTCGGGAATCAGAAGTCTTCAGCGCTCAATTGAAGGAGTTTGTAGAAAAGCAGCCCGGATGATTGTGGAGAAGAAAACACAAACCGTAAAAGTTACAGCGGAAAACATTAAACAGTTTTTAACAAATGAATAATCAATTATCTTTTATTCCTCTTGGCGGGATTGGGAATGTCACCAAAAACATGTATCTGTATGAGTACAATGATCAAATCCTGATCGTTGATTGCGGACTTGGTTTTGCCGATGAAACTATGCTGGGAGTTGATTTATTGCTGCCGGATATTTCTTATTTGCTAAATTCTGCAAAGCAGAACAAGAAAAGAATTGTTGGCATGCTTTTAACTCATGGACATGAAGATCATATCGGGGCTTTGCCATTTTTATTGCCCCAACTGCCTGATTTTCCAATTTTTGCCACTCCTTTAACTGCGGCCTTTGCCAATGCCAAATTAAAAGATTTTAAAGCGCAAAAAAGAGTGCAGACAGTTAAATTCAATGAGCCGGAAAAAAGCATCGGCAGTTTTAGATTTTCCTTTATCCCCGTTACCCATTCCGTTTCTGACACCTCGCATATTTTTATTAAAACACCGGTTGGGAATTTTTACCATGGTAGTGATTTTAAATTCGATGACACTCCGTCTGATGGAAAAAAATCCGATTATGCAAAAATTTCGCAATTAGCGTCACAGGGAACAATGTGTTTATTATCCGATTGTCTGGGTGCGGAAAGAGCAGGCAGGACGCAATCAGACATTGGATTACTAGAGCATTTCAACCGCGAAATGAGAGAGTGCAAAGGTAAATTTATTGTGACGACTTACTCATCCAATATTGCCAGACTTAATCAAATTATTAAAGCCTCTGTTGATAATGGAAGAAGAATTTGTTTTGTCGGTAGGTCTCTGATTAGGAATAGGGAAGTGGCCGGAGATTTGGGATATCTTAATTTGAAAAAAGATATTGAGGTGGAGATAGATAATTTGAAAAATCATGCGGATAATAAATTAACTTTAATTGTCGCGGGAAGCCAAGGGCAGGAGAATTCCGCGTTAACCAGAATTGCCAATGGCGAACACAGGGATGTGAAATTACGGGAAGAAGATGTGATTGTTTTTTCCTCTGATCCGATTCCCGGCAATGAAACTTCTGTTTACGAATTAGTCGATACGTTAACCCGCAGGGGAGTGAGAGTTGTCTACTCCCCGGTGTCCAAAGATTTTCATGTTTCCGGACACGGATCATTGGATGAGCTGGAACAGTTAATAAAATTAGTCAGACCGAAAAAATTAATTCCTATCGGCGGACAATACCGACACATGTTTGCCTACAGAAAATTGGCAGAAAAATTGGGGTATCATAAAAATGATATTTTCCTGTTGGAAGACGGGCAGGAACTTTTGTTTGTCGACGGTCAGGTAAAATTGGGCAGGACAATTCCGACCAAAAATGTTTATGTGGATGAAATATCCGGAGAAGAGTTGGAGAGTTTTGTTCTCCGGGACAGACAAAAATTATCAGAAGCCGGAATAATTATAGTTCTCGCAGAAATAGATTCGGCAACAGGACAGCTTTTGGGAGCCCCGGATATTATTGTCAGAGGATTTTTATACGACATCAAGCATCTAAGCTCCAAATTGTCGCAGGACATGCATAAAGCTTTAAATCCGCGCAAAGCCCGTGTGACAAATTGGATTTATATGAGAAAATTAATTGGAGAAGTCGCGGAAAGAAGAATCTTTAAGGATCTGCGCCGCCGCCCCCTGGTTTTACCGGTCGTGATTGAAGTTTAGTCTTTCGTTTTGAGTCACCTCTGAATTATCTTAAAAATTACTAACGATACGAAAAAATAGATTATTAAGGAAAAAACTAACGTTAGAAAAAACAAACCTAGGGTTCCGGGCTGCCTCAAAGAACCAATCAATAAATCGATTAGCCTGTACCAGGCTACATATTGTCCTCCGTTATATTGCTCTCTAAATAAAGGTAAAAACAGAATAATAAAAGTGAGTAAGAGATTGGGTATTCGAGGTTTTAAAAAGCCAAATTTTTTGACTTTCATACATTTATTATACTAAAAATCCGGCTAGAATGCGTTATTTGGTCCGATAAGGGATCGGCGGCGCCCCACGTTCTGCCGGTCATAATAGAGATGGTTTCTTTTCGCTAATGCACTTTTTTAAAGCATTTGCTACGTCGCCAACCCTTATATCTCTACTAAAACCATCCCCAAATATTACCCGAAGCCTCGATAGGAAAGGGTCAAAATTATCGCCCAACTTATTAGTTATCAATCTAGACATTGCGTAATTTTCGCACGATTTAGGGCACTCTCCGTTACCGAGTAGGCATTGTGCCGGCCGTTCTTTCGTTGGCATAATGGGTGGATTATATAGATTGTTTCTATCGAAGTCAGTAAATCTGATCTGCGCCCCCCCTTTTTTACCGGTCGTGATTGAAGGGCAGAATTAATGTATGTCATATTGACATACACATTTTAAAGGCGTATAATGATTGCATGTTTAATACGGTATCAGCAAGACAGATCCAAAGAGGGTACAAGAAGGTTTTGGAAGATGCAAATAAATCCAAAGAGCCAATTATTGTTATGTCTAACAATAAACCGCTAGGGGCTATTATTAGTCTTGATCTTTTAGAAAAAATCCAATTAGATGCAGTGCTTAATGAAGCTTTGAGAGAGTATGAAGCCGGAAAGACAAAAACAATCTCTACAAAGGAAGAACTTGAAGCTGATTTGGAGGAAATGAGAAAAGAAGCAAATGCTTAATGCATGCATAAAGATCACATATTCTTCAAGGTATTTAACTTCCCGAAAGAAATTCTTAAACAATAATTTTGAACTTTTTACTAAAACAGTTAAAGCGATAACCCTATTTGTTAAAAATCCCAATCATCCAAGTTTAAATTTAGAAAAACTTAAAGGCAACAGTATTTGGACAATTAGAATTAATAGGGGCAACCGAATTTTCTTTTCCTGGATAGACAAGGGCACAGCTTTATTCCTGGATATCGGAAAACACGATAAATACAGAAGATATTGATTAAGCCCTGTAAAATTCTGGTCTGCGGCGGCGCCCCATCCAGCCTAAATTAATTATATTTATTCAAAACCCAATTCGGAATTGTATTAGTTAGGCAACGGATTCCTCCTAAAGTAAGTTTTGGTACATTAATTAATGGAACCTCCGTAGTGAAGACTTTGTCATTGCCAACTAAGTCATATATGGTTAACTCAAGATCTTTGGCTTTAGAGTTTGTCATGGCTATCGAATTATCTTCGAATTGAAGTACATTAAAAGCTAAGGGCGGTAGATTTCTATCATCAACCTCAATCATTTCAGCCCCAATTGTTTCTGCAGCTCTTCTAATAAATTTTCTCGTATTATTTCCTTGCCTGGAGTAAGAATCTGCAACGATTAAATTTAATTTTCCCTCACGGTCCTCTATTAGCGTCGAATGGCCGTCAATATGTGTTTCCATAAAATCGTATTTCTGCTTTGTTTCATCTACAAATGGCAAATATCCAACTCGGTAACCCTGCCCTTGCAAACTATTAATTTCAGTCTTATTATATTTCCAGATACCTGGAGTAACGAGAATAGCTTTTTTCCTAACAAGAACTTGTCCTCCTTCACCCAAACTAGATTTAATAATATTGTCACCATTAATTTTTAAAGCAGTACTATCCACCATTAATTTATCGTCCAATAGTGTATATGCGTCTCTTGGCCAATTGAGATAGCCTTGACTTAAGAAATCCGCGTCTATTTGTTTAAATTCAGAATTATCGGGGAATTGCACTCGTTTTAAGGCAGCGATCATGTTGTTGGTAGAAGATTTTACTTCTATCGTTGAAGTCTTTATCACTACTATATTTTCTTTACCTACCATTCGTGAAAAAAGACTGTGAATTGAAAAATATTCATACAATAAAGTTCTCGCTAGTGCTTCATCGAAATCTCCTACTGACTTAAGAATTTCATTTATTCTTCCCACTTCCTTAAATGCAAACCCTCCCAGAAATCCTGGTCCTGCCAAAAGTAATTTATAACCGGGTTTAAGTCGTTCGCAACTCCTAAGCGATTCGCTTGCTGGAATTTGATTAAGGCGACTTCTGTTTTCGGGATTCATCATTGTGGAATTATAGCAAAAAGGAGGAGTATATCAAAATATATCAGGTTGCCTTGTTGGGGGATCGGCGGCGCCACCCCCCTTTTTCCAAATTGTCATTCTGAACTAGTTTCAGAATCTCATTTTTATTTTTTTATGTACTTTTGTGCCGACAAAGGTACCAAAAACTCTTGAGCTGTGAAAGTCGCGCTAAAATTGTTTCATTCGTTAGTCGGGTAATTTCACCCCTTCCTCAATCTCGCTTTCGCTCGCTGAGGAATTCCCCTGACAACTCATTCAATAATTTTTTAACGCGCTTGTTTCAACGCTCACTCCGATTCACATTCCTCTTTGTTTTGAGTAGCGGATTTTCTCACCGTGCTTTCCGGTCTCCTGATAGCCGGCTTTAAGAAGAACGTTTACGGAAGCAGTATTTCCTTCGACAATGTCCCCATAAATAGTTTTATAATTTAGAAAATCAAATCCATAATTTGTTATTATCTCAACTGCTTTTCCCATATATCTTTTTCCTTGAAATTCAGCGCCCAAATAATATCCAATTTCTCCTTGCGTTGAATCTGTCTCATATGGTGTCAGATTTATGCTTCCTACAAATTGACCTTGTTTGTTCCGGATTGCAAATCGTAATCTTTCCGGATTCTTAGGATGTTCTATACTTTTCCGTACTGACTGTAGGGTTGGATATTTATCTGCTGTATCATCTCCAAATTGAGACAAATGTTCTCGGTTTCTATCGATTAAGGAAAAAATTTCTTCCGAATCCCGGAGCGTAAATTGCCTAAGAACAATTTCTCCGTCAGAAGATGCAATTTCAATAGGGTTCTTATTAAACTCTTTATTTGGATGGATTTCACTAGCCATAAGGTAATTATATCAAAAGTCTGTGGGGATTTGCGCCCCCCCATGTCTACTCGTTTCCTGAGGAGCTATTATCTTAGAGCGATGTAGAGACCTGCTCCCATGATAATCAAACCAGTAAATAAATTAGGATTCATTTTTTCTCCCAAAAGAAAATAGGCAAATATACCCGCAACTACTGGAGTAATCAGCGCAAACATATCCTGTTGCCAAACAGCCATATACTTGAAACCAAGTATTGCTAGCCAAAAGGCAATAAAATTTATCGCCCCTACTGTAAGTAAAATCTGAAGATTATTCTTGATAATATTAGTTTTAATTTGTAATCCATTCTCCAAGAAGATACTGGAGAAAGCTGCCAGAAGGAAAAGTATAAACATAGAGATGGCCATTGTAGTAAAAGGCGGTAACTGCTGATTAGCTTTTTTCAATAATGGATAGAGAAACGCATAGAGAATAGTTGAGGTTGATACGATTAATATCCCAATGAATTTATCCACAGATAAATTATATCACAAGAAAACTTGTGGGGATCTGCGCCCCCCCCAGATACGATTAAAGTTTAACTCGTAGTCTGGGTTTTTGGTATATGCCACTCCGCCCCGCTGAGCGGGGCTTCGTTGGGCATTACCCCTTTTATTTTGAAAACGAAGGGGTATATAATAGTTCATATGGCCAGGAGAAAGCATTATCATAAAAGTAAGTTAAGATTAAAGCTAAAAAAGGGCACTGTTTATTCTCTTTTTGCGTTTGGGTTCATAGTTCTAGGTATAATTCTTCTTCTGTCTTTTTTCACCAAAAACAGCACATCTTTTATTTTCATCAGTGAGCTTTTGAAGCAGTATTTCGGCAGCATAGCTATCCTTTTTCCTTTCGTTTTAATATTTTTTGGATTTTTGTTCTTAAAATTAAGATTATTTTTATCCGGACTCAATGTTTCCTTGGGGTATTTACTTTTCTTCATATCTCTTTCCGCTTTGACAGGTAGCGGAATAGCCGGAAGAGAACTTTTTCGGATGATTGCGAATCCCCTGACGGAGATTGGCGCAAATCTAATTTATTTCGTAGGGGTTTTGGTCGGTTTGATTGTCTTTTTCAACACCTCTGTGGATCAGGTTTTTGCCTTTATACAACGCATCTTCCGAAATCTGCATCGGCTTTTTCCAAGCGGGCTCATCGGGTTTTTTAAGAACAAGCGCCAATCGGGATTTAAAGAAAATCCGATGCGGATCAAAGGCGGATCAAAGATGCTGCCAAATTTATCAACCGCTGCTCCAATTATTAATGCATCTTCAATTAAAAAAGAATTTTCACTTCTCGGGGATCAGCTAGTCAGCAACCCTCTGACCAAAGCCGGCCTTTGGGAATATCCCCCTTTCTCCCTATTATCCGAGACAACCTCACAAAAGGCTGACCGGGGAAACATCAAAGATATTGCGGCAAAAATAGAAGAGACTTTGCAGAGTTTTTCAATTACGGCAAAGGTGGTTGAGGTAAATCTAGGCCCGGCAGTGACCCAATATGCTTTGGAGGTGGGCTTAGGCACAAAATTATCCAAAATTACCGCCTTGGCCAATGACTTGGCTTTAAGAACCGAGGCTCCAACCGGTCAAATCAGAATTGAAGCGCCGATTCCGGGCAGAAATCTGGTCGGAATAGAAATTCCCAATCGAAGTTTGGAAATTGTAACTTTGAAAACCATGCTTGAATCTTCGGTGATGAACAAAAGCAAATCCAAACTGACTGTTTCATTAGGACTGGACGTTTCGGGTAATCCGGTGGTTGCCAATATTGCGAAGATGCCGCATGTTTTAATTGCCGGAACAACCGGTTCGGGAAAATCGGTCCTCATTAATTCTTTTATTTCTTCCCTTCTTTTTAGAGCTTCTCCGGCAGAGGTCAGGCTAATTCTCATTGATCCGAAAAGAGTAGAATTGACCGGTTATAACGGCATACCGCATTTGATGACTCCGGTAATTGTGGAAGTTGAAAAAATTTTGAAATCTTTGAGGTGGGCAATGGATGAAATGGACAGAAGATACAAGACTTTCGCGGAAAGGGGAGTCAGAAATATCGATGCCTGCAATGAACTAGCCGGTTTTCAAGCTCTTCCCTACATTATAATTCTAATCGATGAGCTGGCCGATCTGATGGCTTTTGCGCCTGTGGATGTTGAAGATGCAGTTGCCCGTCTTGCTCAAATGGCCAGAGCAACCGGAATTCATCTGGTAGTATCCACACAAAGACCATCGGTTGACGTTATAACCGGATTAATTAAAGCAAATATTCCCTGCCGGATTGCTTTCAATGTTTCTTCCATGATTGATTCCCGGGTAATTCTCGATACCCCCGGAGCGGAAAAACTGCTTGGGCGGGGAGACATGTTGTACATTCCGCCTGACCAAGCTAAACCCACCCGTATTCAGGGAGCATTTGTTTCGGACAAGGAAGTAAGAAAACTAGTCGAGTTCCTTAAAGCTAAAAATCCGCCGGTTGAATATACGGAAGAAGTTTTTTCTAACCCTCTTGTTCTTAAGAAGGGGGGTGCATCTATCGGGAGCGATGGGAAAGATGCGCTTTTTGAAGAGGCAATCAGAAGTGTTTGCCAGTATGACCGGGCTTCGGCATCGCTTTTGCAAAGACGGCTTTCGATCGGATATTCAAGAGCGGCCAGAATTTTGGACCAGCTGGAAGCTGCAGGAGTTGTGAGCCACGCAGAGGGGTCAAAGCCGAGAGATGTATTGATGAAAAATGCTGATGAAATCATCAATGCTCTGCACCAACAGTAACAATTATTAATTTTCAATTTTTAATTTTTAATTTTATATGATTCATGTAGGCGAGAAGCTTTACGAAGAACGTATCAAAAGAGGCTTAACTCTTGATGAAGTTGCTAAAGCAACAAAAATCAGAGCTTCTTTTCTGCAAGCAATAGAAAAGGGAGATTATAAAAAATTGCCCCAAGGCACTTACGCTCATGGGTTTGTCAGGAATTATGCCAGATTCCTGGGCTTACCGGAGCATGAAATTCTGGCTCTTTTCAAAAGGGAATATGCAGAAGACAAATTTGTAAAAGTACTTCCAGAAGGATTAACTAAGGATAGCGATTTCTCGCTATCGAAATTTAAAATTACGCAAACCCTGAAAGTCCTTCTCCTGATATTCATTGTACTTTTGGTTTACATAATTTTTCAGTACCGGTCTGCTATTTTTAACCCCTCGCTTAGAGTTTCAGCCCCTGCGGAGAATTCTATAGTCTCGTCACAAGTAGTCACGGTAATTGGCAAAACTGATCCTAACGCAACTGTTTTCATAAACTCCGAACCGGCAAGTCTGGATAAAGATGGAAATTTTAAAAAAACTATCAATGTCTTTCCTGGACGTGCAAAAATCACCATAAAATCAGTGAACAATTTTAAGCGGACAACAATTTTGGAAAGATACATAGAGGTTAAGATATAGAGAATATCATTTTATTGGGGTTGACAGGGAAAATGGTTAATGATATCGTGAATTAATATGGATATTCCTCAAATTGCTTTATTTGCAGTTATTATTATTCTAACAATTCTGCTTTTGGCATTGGGAATTCAGGTGTTTTTTATTCTCCGAGATTTCCGCAGGACAATTTCCAAGGCAAACAAAGTTTTGGACAATACGAATGTGATAGCGGAAAGTGTTTCTGCTCCTATATCTTCATTGTCCGGAATTGCAACGGGCATTAAAACAGCAGCGCCTTTATTAAATTTTTTTAAAAAAATTATTTCAAAAGAAAAAGACTCGGGAAAAAAAATAGAGAAGACCGAAAAAGATAATGACCCAACGACTGCCTCAGGGCAAGCAAGCTCATGGCATGACAATAATTTTTTCAGCGGTTTTCTATTGGACGCTCTTGTCGGAGGCATCGTGGTATTTTTGTTGAGGACAAAAAAAGGTAAAAAGATATTAAGAGCAATTTCGGAAGAAGGAGCAGAAAATGTTTCAGGCATTCTTCACAAAATAGATAAATCGGTAGCTCTGCCTGATGAGCTGACAGATGAAGAGCCCTCCTTCGCCGGAGTGGCTACGAAAGCCGAGTCGGCGAGCAAGCCAGAGGAGCAAAAGGAAGTGGTTGAAGAAAAACCTAAAGTCAGGAGATTTTTCAGAGGAATTTCCCGCCACGTTAATTAAACCCCACGAAACCTAGAGGCCGAATTTTTTGATATTTGCGCTTTGTTCGTTGAGTGTTTTGGCAAAATGCAAATGCCCGGTTTTGTCGGAAATATAATACAGAAAATTAGTATCCGCTGGATTGACTACCGCACGCAAGGCCTCAATTCCCGGGTTGGCAATTGGAGTTGGAGGAAGACCCGCATTTCTGTAAGTGTTGTAAGGAGAGGTAATTTTCAAATCTTCAAAAGTTAAATTTTTCCTCCACCAGGTTTTTTCCTCCGTTGAGTACCCAAGAGCATATTGGACTGTGGCATCAATGTCCAGCTTCATTCCAATTTGAAATCTGTTCAAGAGCACGCTTGCGACCAACGGCCTATCTTCTGCAAACTTTGCCTCTCTCTCCACCAGGGATGCCAATGTGACTATCTCACTCTTGCTGAGTTTGGTTTTGGAAGTATCTAGGGATTGGTATTTTTGTTCAAAATTATTTTTCATTTGTATAATGATACTATTTATACTTGCGTCTTTGGGAATAAGGTAAGTATCCGGAAAAAGAAAGCCTTCATTTTGGGTCAGGATAATCGTCCAAGAAGGATCAAATGTAGGTATTTTTTCTTTGAGAGTATCTGCGATTTCTGTTCCCCTTTCTCCTTCAGGAATTGTTATCCAAACATCTAAAGTTCCATGCGTTAAATTTTGGGCAATTTCTTCAACGCTCATAGACGGATTTAGGCGGAAATCTCCGGCTTGAATTTTCCCTTCGAATCTCCCAAATCTTGCGTAAAGGAAGAAAATTATACGATCTCTAATAAGCCCCGCGGCTTCAAGCCTCAGAGCTATTTCCTTCAAACCGGATCCTTTTTGAATAACAAATATAGCAGACTCCTTGTTAGCTGGATTTACAGGAGACGTTCCGTTTATCCACCACAACAAGCCTCCGAGGGAAACGGTTGCGAGAACTAAGACAATAATAATTAATTTCTTCATTTAAAATCAAATACCGGATATTGTTTGAGCGTCTTTTTTCCTTGTTTAAGATTATACACGTTTTCGCTGTAAAGTGTACAAATGGCATCACCTTTTTCTGCTCTTTCTCCTTCTTTGTGATCCAGGTAAATACCGGATTTTTTCTGCAGAGGCGCACCTAAAGCTTTTATTAAAAGCGTTAGATTTTTGCTGTCTATATTTTTAATTACACAAGCAGTCTTTGCTTTCACTTTGTAAATAAATTTACCCGGAATTAATTTTGAACTTTCAGTATCGGGATTGCCTCCTTGCTCGAAAATAATTTCTTTCATTTTTTTCAAAGCAAGACCGTCTTGCAAAATCTTTGTTGCCCAACCGGTGCAATTTCCATAAGTATTCTTGACGTATTCCTGTAATTGCCTTGGAGAATCTTTTAAACAGAGCTCCAAAAGACTTCCTGCTAAGGTTATGCTTCTGACTTCCAAGTCGTAGGGCTTGTCGAATGTCTGTTCCAAAACTCTTAAAGCGTCTCTTGTTTCAAGAGTGGGACCGATTCCCCGTCCGACAGGCTGATCTGTTCTGTGAATTAGCACCCGTATTTTGATCTTGAACTTTTCTGCTATATTTTCAAATTTACTCTTAAGAATTTTTGCATCTTTAAGGTGCGTAACTTTAAGGCTGTGTCCATAAGGCAAATCTATCACGACGTGTGTTGCTCCAAAAGCGACTTTTTTTGCCATTATAGAAATAATAATTTTATCAAAACTTTCAAACATTAATTCTTTCTCGACATTTATAATTACATCATCTGCAGGAGCGATGTTGAAATTTCCTCCCCAAACAATACAAGCTTTTATTTTCTTAACTATTTTCAGGATTCTTTCTTTTGACAGGATAACCGGAGCCAGAATTTCCATATCATCTGCAGTACCGCTGGTGGTTATTGCCCGGGAAGAACTTTTGGGAATTAAAAATCCGGCTGCGGCAATGATAGGGACGATAATAAGTGTTGTGCGATTTCCGGGAACTCCTCCGATTGAATGTTTATCGGCAACGATTCCTTTAAAATGCAATTTTTCTCCTGTTTCAACCATTGCCTTGGTGAGGAAATAAAGTTCTTGATCTGTGAATCCCTGCGCGTAACCGGACGCCGCAAAATATGTCGTCACGACCTGACCTAATCTTTCTTTGGCGATCTGGTCCATTATGCTATAAATTTCTTTATAGTTAAGAGCCTTGCCGACAAGTTTTTTCCGGATAGCGCTAAGAGCGTCTTGCTGATCAATCTGTTCCTTGAAGGTTTTTTTGTCATTCATAATTATTCCTTTATTTGTTTTAAGGCTATAGAAACTGCAGCTTTAAATACGGAAAGGATAAAATAAAGAAAGGAATTAATGAGTCGGTAAAAAGTCGGCCAGATTTTTTTCATATTTTTATAAGTACAGCTTTAACAATCAACCGTTTCCAAGTTGTCCCGGGGGGAGTGCAAGTCACTAAGGTTAGATAAGAATTATCATAGTCCTGAACCAGTGCGGAACTGTTCTCGGGATCAACGACTATTGTCTTAAATATTTTATATGAATAAGTGACGCCAGTGACGGTGGCATAAATCATGTCTCCATTCTTAAGTTTGTAAACATTGGCGAAAATTGTTTTGTAATCTTTGGGATTAAATAATTGCGGAAGAGTTGAATGACCAAAAATTACCGCATTTCCATTCCTGCCGGGGATGCCTGTGCCTTGATAATTGACCAAGTGTTTTGCCAGATCGTTGTCAATTGTAGAAACTACAGCCTCGGTTATCTTTATCGTTGGTATAGAAATGGTATAAGAAGAAGCATCAACTTGGTTTTTTTGGTTAGAGGCGGGTTTGAAGTTTTTAAACCAGTTTTCAGCCCTGGTGTAGTCGGTTGGATCTATTAAATTTCTTGCCAGATCAACAATATTTGCACGGGGAATGGATAGCGTAAAATCTTGAGAAGTAAATGCGGGGCTGAAATATATTCGCCAAGATATTATAGGAAACAAAATATATAAAATAATTGAAATGCCGATCAATAAAAGAAGACCGCTTGTCAGACGAAGATATTTCTTAAAGTTATCTTGTGCATTTTTTTTGTAATAATATTTACCCATTTATTTTAATTAAAACTTTTATATTTTTTTCTCTTGCCGGTAAGTTCTTTGGCAGCAATGGGAGATTAGGAGAAAGCTTGATCTTTACATTTGCAACTTGAGGCAATTTATAAAGTACATCTTCGGCAGTTTTAAAAGGTTTTCCTTTTAAATCTTTTGTTAATTTATTTTCATCAATTTTTGGTAGCAAGAGCGCTTTGATACTCAGACTTGCTTCTGTTTCTTCATCATTTTTATTTTTTATATCAAGAACAGATGCTTTAATATTATTAAAATCAATTTCCTGATCAAGGGGGATATCTTTGGAAAGAAGAAATTTGCCAAATGTTATCATGTCGTTTTTGTCGTACGAAAGCCCCTGATACTCAACTGTTCCGGTTAAGGTTACTTGATTTACCTCGTCTCCAATTTTTACATTCAAGGATTTACTGCTTAAAGTCTCCGAAATAAAAGCAGAAAGTAAAATTTTATCTTGCCCAACTTGTTCTTGAAGATCTTTTCTGGCGTTATTTTCTAATTGCTTAAGAAGATCCCCCTCTAATTTAGTTGAGTCACTTTTTGAAACTACGGTCACTTCTTTTTTTGTTCCGCCGGAAAAAGGATTATCATTTATTGCTATTATTTCAGATGTATTAAGAGATGCTACAGAAAATTTTGTACCTGAAGGAAGATTGGATTCTTTGCCCAGTTGATCAGCGGTTACGTTCGCTGTAGTTTTTTCAGGAGGGGGATTTTCATTTGCCGAGTGAGATGCAACCGCTTTTATAGTAGTTGACGAATCAAGCGTAAATTCAAGTCCATTGGGAGCTTTTAATATTGTCCCTTCAGCTAAGGTTCTGGCGGTATCACTATCATTGTAAATTATGACTGTTCCTTTCGCGGGAGTGCCAACATCCTTTTTTCCGGTAGCAGGAGTTGAGACAGAGCCATCTTCGGATGTTGTTATAAACTCTCCTTTGATAATATTTTGGCTAGGATCGGTCGGCTTAGTTGTCGAGAATAGCACGCTTTTATTCTGCTCAAGAATCTTTGGATCTACAGTTATCTCAAGCGTTGCTTTTAGAAATAGGAAGTAGCTAACGATCAGCGCAACAATCAAAATTAAAATTGCCGGAACCACGGTTATTAATTTTCCCGAAGTAGCAAAAGATAAGATTTTTTTAATATTTATTTTCTCAGCAATTGTAAATATTAAGCCTAAAATCGCAGCTAGGGTATTTATTGCTAAGGTTAAGATATTGTCGGGTTTTTTAGGCGGATTGGGTATTGCATATTCTTCTTCGTCAATCTGAGGAATTACTTTCCCGCCTGCATCGTCCTGGTGGACATTACGGGTAGGTTGTTCTTCTTGAAACTCCATCTTCGCGACATCTACATCTTTAGCAAATCCAAAATCTGAAGCTCCTAAATTTTTGTAAAGTATTGGCTCTTCGATGAGATTTTTTTCTCTTGCAACCGCTGAATCACTGAGTTTCTCTAAGGCACTGAAATTCTGCGTTTCTGTTTCGTTCTGTGTTTCAGTGGTTGCTGGTATATCTTTCTCCATAACTTCAAATCCCATTTGTGTGGCTGCGCCAAAAAGGACTGCTTTCGCATCGAATCCAGTAGGCAGAGAGTATATTTGGGGAAGATGAAGAAAAGGCAAACTTTTGCTCCAGGCGTGGGAAATAAATTCCTGACTTAAATCTTCTTTTCCGTTAAAGATTATAATTCTGGATGGTAGAATTTCCGGAATATTAAAATGTTTTAAGAGGGTGTCAACGGTAAAGGGAATAGAATCGTGAATCTCGGAGCTTCTTGTTTCTATACTTTTTCCCGCTCGCAAAAGTGTTACTGTTACACTTTTCTTGTTAATTTCCGTAAGGATTGCGGAAACAGGCGCTCCTTCCTCCTTTTGCAATAAATGTGAAATTGCCTGCGCTATTACCAAAAAACCAATCGGGACTAATCCCAATTCCGAACTTACCTTTTTGAGTTTTGCGAGATATTCCTTTTTTATCTGATCATTGTCTGTCCAGGATTCCTTAACTCCAAAAATTGTTTTTTGCGTTTGTATATTTTCAGGAAGCGTTGATTCGGCTCCCGAAATTGCTTTATCTAATTTTTCCAAAAGTTCTTCCTGAGAGACGGCATCTATAGAAACAGAAAAATGTTCTTCTTTTTGCCCGATGATTTTTACTCTGCCTTCGAGCTCTTCAAAGATTACTGCCCGAGCCTTTTCGTCTCTTAGGATCAGAACTAAATAATATAAAGGTAGAACTTTCTTGTTAAATCTACTAAAAAATGGCAGATTCATAGCTTAACCAACTTTAGCGTAAATTCTACGGTTTCCTTTGCCGATATTTTCCTGCTTAATTATTCTAAAACTTTTTATCTCTGAAGTAAACGCGACATGCGGGCCTCCGCAAAATTCGATAGAATATGGTCTTTGGTCTTTGGTCTTTGGTCCAACAAAGTAAACCTTGACAGTTTGTCCATATTTTTCATCGAAAAGTCCGATTGCGCCAATTTCTTTCGCTTTTGCTAAGGAAAGCATTTCAAAATGGACAGGGAGATTCTCACGGATTTTTTCCTTAACTACTTCCTCAATCTTCTTGATTTGTTCAGGAGCAAGGTTTTTATCATAATTAAAATCAAAGCGGATTCGCTCGGAAGTAATGTTTGAGCCGGTCTGATGAACATTTTCGCCAAGGAGATCTCTTAAGGCTTTATGTAGTAAATGCGTTGCCGTATGCCCCATGATAGTCTTTTCCGAGGTGTCCGCCAACCCACCCTTAAACTTTTTCTCCGCCCCAACCTTAGAAATTTTCTGATGCTTTTCTATTTCTTTTTCAAATGCTTCTATATCAACTAATAAACCTTTTTCCTGAACAAGCTCAATGATCATTTCTATCGGGAAGCCGAAAGACTGATATAAATTAAACGCCTCTTCCCCGCTTATAGTTGCCAGTTTAATTTCCCCTATGGGTATTAAAATATTCTTTGGAATTTTATTACGGTAAATATTTCTAAACAGTTCTTTTTTGTCGGAAATTTGCATTAGTTTTGAATATAAGCCTGTTTTAATTGGGGTTTTTATTTCAAATATCTTTTCCGATCTCCTAAGTCCCTCTTGGATAACTTGAGCAAACTTTTTTTCTTCTTCGTTGAATAAATCTTTGATGAGTTTTTCTTTTTCGGTAAGATCAGAATCTGTATCTGAATAATTTTTGATAATTACAGAAGCAATATCAGAAGTAAATATTTTGTCAACTCCTAATTGTTTCCCATATCGAATTGCCCTTCTTAAAAGCCTCCGCAGGATATATCCTTGTTCTTTGTTTGAAGGAATAATTCCATTTGCTGCAATAAAAGTAGAAGCTATTAAGTGATCCGTTATAATTCTGATTGCTCGACTATTTATTTTATAATCACTTTTTAATATCTGTTCAATTGCGTTAACGATTGGTTTAAAAAGAGAAGTTTGAAAAATATCCTGTTGGTTTTCAACTGCAGACAGAAGTCTTTCCACGCCAGCACCATGGTCAACGTTTTGTTGAGGAAGTTTTTTAAAACTGCCATCTTCTTGCTTTTGGTATTCCATGAACACGCTGTTAACAATTTCCATAAAACGACCGCATTGACAATTTGGATGACATTTCCTTCCATACTCTGTAGTATGGGGTGTTTCGAAATCGAAGAAGATTTCCGAGTCCGGTCCGCCCGGTTCACCCACAGGCATTTTATCCGGTTCTCCGGTGCGGGACCACCAGTTTTGCGTGTCGTAAAAAAATATTCTTTCTTTGGGATCCAATCCTTCTTTTGTAAGAATATCAGTCCAGATTTTTTCTGATTCGGCATCTTTTGGAATATCCCTGTATCCTTTAAAAACTGTTATATAAAGTTTACTGATTGGTATTTTTAAATCTTTAGTGACAAATTCCCAAATCCAAGGGAGGTGTTCTTTCTTAAAGTACCCGCCTGCATCGCTTTGCGGAGCATTGCGGGCAGGATCACCTAAACTCCAATTTCCCAGCATTCTAAAGAATGTTGTGTGGCGATTGTCTCCGACCTCATCTATGTCCACAGCTCTGAAGCAATTCTGAACATTTACCAATTTTTTTCCCATTGGGTGAGCTTTTCCCAAAAGATAGGGGACCAAAGGCTGCATACCGGATGAGGTGAAAAGGGTAGTTGGGTCATTCTGCGGGACCAGAGGAGCATTCTCAATTCTTTTGTGCCCGCGTTTCTCAAAAAACGCAATATATTTTTCAATAATTTCCTTCGCTGTCATATATACTATTATATCTCAATTCCGCATTCTAATCTATGGTTTTATTTAATGTAAGTTGCTATAATCGCGACATGGAAAAACTCAAAGGCTATGTGCCTCAAAATAATGGAGCTGAATTTGTGCCACTTAGAAACTTTACAAAAAGAGATGTGGCAATTGTAGTTTTTCCTTCCAGAGGTAAACCTTTTGCAGCGTTGCTGACGGGAAGAAAGGAAACATCACAAGAGCATAATCCTTCCATACAACTTTGGGCAGAAGGAGGATTTGTTATTTTTGCGGGAGGAACAACAGCCTGCAAATTAGAAGATTTAGAAAAGTTTCCATTACTTAAAGACAAAATAAATACTCACACTTCCGAATATAGGCCAAGGTCTTACAGATACACCGAGGAAGCAGAAGCCCGCTTTATGAAAAAGAAATTAGGACAAGCTCCCCGTCCTCGCAGCGAAAAATAGTGAACATAAAAATTTTCGTGCGGCGACCCCTGGGGTTAAGCCTCAGGAAAAATCTTTTTTTGGGGGCTTGACATGGGCGGGAGGATGTGGTATAAATTTATTACTCTATACGAAAACGAAGTAAAGGTGGTACGCCTTGTGCGTTTTTTTTGTTGGTGATGACTAAACTTGATAAAAAAACTAATACTGTCCGACAAAACTGGGGAAAAGAATACTCTTTCTTGCCACGACTAGACCTTCTGGATGTACAAAAAAGTTCCTATAAATGGTTTCTCGAAGTTGGAATTGGGCAAATAATTAAAGAAATTTCTCCGATTGATGATTTTACGGAAAAAAACTGGAGATTGGAATTCAAAAAATACAGAATAGGCAAGAGTTCAAACACACCGGAAATTGCTCTTTCCAAAGGCCTCATGTACGATGCGCCCCTCTACGTAGAAACAACCCTGACCAATAAAAAAACCAATGCCACGATAGAACAAGAAGTCTTTTTGGGAGATATTCCGCAAATGACCGACAGGGGGACCTTTATTATCAATGGTGTCGAGAGAACAGTTGTTAATCAGCTAGTCCGTTCACCGGGAGTATTTTTTACCGCAGTTCACGACAACGTCACTGGTAAAAAATTGTATACGGCCGAAATAAGGCCAATTCATGGATCATGGCTCGAATTCTCAACCACCAGACATGAAACAGTTACGGTTAAAATCGATAGGCGCAGAAAGTTTTTGGCTACAACATTTTTAAGAGCAATCGGATTCTCCTCAAATGAAGACATTAAGGAATCTTTCAAGGGATTGGAGACAGAAGGGAGAACAACCTTCATAGAAAATACGCTGCAGAAAGATGAAACAGGCAACTCCAAAGATGCAATTATTGAGATATTTAAGAAAATGCATCCAGGAGAACCGGTTGTTTTTGAAAAAGTTAAAGAGAATTTTGACGGATTATTTTTCAATTCCCGCCGTTATGATTTGGGTGAAGTAGGAAGATACAAGATAAACAAAAAACTTAACGGAATGCCGGGCTTCGCAGAGTCAAACGTGAGCATTTTAACCCGGGAAGATATTCTAGGAACAATAAGTTTCCTCATTAGGTTGGCTCAGGGAGAAGAGGGCGTTGATGATATTGACAGTTTAGCTAACAGACGCGTCAGAAGGGTTGGGGAATTGGTTGCAACCACAGCTTTTAGGGTTGGAGTTCTAAGGTTGGAGCGCAGTGTCAAAGAAAGAATGAGTCTTATCCAGCCGGATATTCCGCCGTCAATCGGGGCACTCATTAATGCCAGGCCAATTATGGCTTCAATCAATGAGTTCTTCCGGACATCTCAGCTCTCAACCATTCTTGATCAAACAAATCCCTTGTCCGAAATAGATAATCTCAACCGTTTGACAGTCATGGGAACAGGCGGAATTTCCAGAGAAAGAGCAGCCTTCTCGATTAGAGACATCAATAGCTCTCAGTACGGAAGAATTTGTCCGATTAGAAGTCCCGAAGGGCCCAATATCGGTTTAGTTACTTATTTGGCTTTATATTCCAGGGTTAACGAGCATGGATTTCTGGAAACCCCCTACAGAAAAGTTCATAAGGCAAAAAGAGGCAATGATACAGCTGTAACCGCAACGGACGAAATCGTTTATCTGGCTGCAGATGATGAGAGGAAATTTTATATTACCCATGCGGGTACTCTAACCAAAAACACCATCGAGGCCCAACGTGTTCCTGTCAGATATCAAGGCGGATTTATGGAAGTCGAAAAGGAAAAAGTTGATTTTATTGACGTTGTTCCAAGGCAAGTTGTCGGAACTTCAGCCTCGCTTATTCCTTTTGTCTCCCATGATGAAACAAATAGAGCTTTGATGGGTACGCATATGCAGTGTCAGGCTGTTCCTTTGGTTGCGCCGGAAAGTCCAATAGTCGGTACGGATATGGAGAAAGTTGTCGCTTCAGTCATGGGACGGGTTGTCCGCGCGCAGTTTGACGGAACAATTATCTATGCGGACGCAAATAAGGTAACCATCAAAGGAAAGTCAAGATCTGAGGAGATAACTTATCAGATCGATTCTTTCAAACGAACTTCTCAGGCAACTGCCTATACACAAAGAGCGGTAGTTAAAGATGGGGACAGAGTCAAAAAAGGCGATCTCTTGATTGACGGACCGTCTTCGGACAATGGAGAATTGGCGCTAGGACAGAATCTTTTGATTGCTTATGCATCTTTGGATGGATTAGGATATGAAGACGCGATTGTGATATCGGATAGATTGGTCAAAGAGGATGCCCTTTCCTCAATCCATATCGAAAAACACGAAGCGGCGGTAGTTGAAACAAAACTAGGCCCCGAAGAAACAACCCGCGATATTCCAAATGTTTCCGAAGAAGACTTGGCTAATCTTGATGAAGAAGGAATAGTGGTTGTGGGATCGGATGTAATCCCCGGAGATATTTTGGTTGGTAAAATTGCTCCAAAAGGAGAAACAGAGCTGACAGCCGAAGAAAGACTTTTGCGAGCGATCTTTGGAGAACAAGCCAGAGAAGTCAGAGATACATCTTTGCGAATGCCTCATGGAGAAAGAGGAACCGTTATCAGCGTGCAGGTCTTGGATAGAAAAAAAGGAGATGAATTGGAACCCGGAACTTTGAGGAAGATTATTATTGAAGTAGCCCAATTCAGGCACGTTGTGGTCGGAGACAAGCTGGCAGGACGTCATGGGAATAAAGGAGTTATTTCCAAGATCTTGCCTCAAGCGGATATGCCTTATATCGTGGATGGTACGCCAATTGATATTGTTATTTCTCCGATTTCAGTTTTGGCTCGTATGAATTTGGGACAATTGCTGGAAGCACATCTGGGATTAGCTTGTGCAAAATTAGGTGTCAAAGTCGGAATCCCTGCTTTTGAAGAGGTCGGGGAAGACCGGATAATTGCTTCTTTAAAACAGGCAAAGCTTCCTGAAGACGGGAAAACAACTCTATATGACGGCCGGACGGGGGAGGCCTATGAAAATTCCGTAGTGGTCGGAGTAGAATATATTATGAAACTTATCCACATGGTTGAAGATAAAACTCACGCACGTTCTACGGGGCCATATTCTTTGGTTACACAACAGCCACTGGGCGGAAAAGCGCAAATGGGAGGACAGCGTCTGGGAGAAATGGAAGTCTGGGCCTTGGATGCGCATCGGGCGCGATACACGCTTCAGGAGATGTTGACAATCAAATCCGACGATGTCGTGGGACGCGCTAAAGCTTTCGAAGCAATTGTCAAGGGAGTGGATATTCCCACCCCGCGGGTGCCGGAATCATTCAAGGTTTTGATAAAAGAGCTTGCATCTTTAGGATTGAATATTACTCCAATCGGTGCAACAGTTGTTCCGGAAACATTGGTACCCATGACAATTGAGGGAAGCATTATCGAGAAGAATCCGCCAATTAGCGGAGAAGAAAAAGTTAAGAAAGATGCCTTGGAATTACAGCTTGCCGCTTCGGTAGAAACGCCTGCGCAGGATAACAAAGTAGAAGCTTAAAAATATGAATAATATAGATAAAAAAATGAAAGATATTACAATTTTGGACTTTAAAGCTTTAAAGATTTCTTTAGCTTCCTCTAAAGATATCTTGGCTTGGAGCTACGGCGAAGTAACCAAGCCGGAAACCATTAACTACCGGACTTTAAGACCGGAAAAAGACGGACTTTTTGATGAACGGATTTTTGGGCCAACCAAAGACTGGGAATGTTATTGTGGAAAATACAAAAGAATCAGATATAGAGGAATAATTTGCGACAAGTGCGGAGTCGAAGTTACGCTATCCCGTGTCAGACGTGAAAGAATGGGGCACATCAACTTAGCGACCCCGGTTGCCCACGTTTGGTTCTTCAAGGGCTCATCTTCACCCCTTTCGCTTCTCTTGGATATGTCTCAAAAAAGCCTTGAATCTGTCATTTATTATGCCTCATACCTGGTTATCAATATTGATGAAACTAAGAAAAAAGAAGCTTTGAATTCCTTCTCAGATTACATCGAAAAGAAAAAGCAGGAATTAAAACAGAAATTAAATCTTGAAGAGAAAAAAGTGCAGGAGGAAATGACTCAGAAGAAAAAAGAATCTCTTTCCAGCAAATCCGAAACGGAACAAAGAGAGCTTATCGAACAAGAAATAGAACTGACAACCAGACAGAAAGTCACAGCCTTGACCGAAAGACTAGATCTGGAAAGCAAAAAATTGGATGAGATTTATGACGCCCTCTTAAAACTTTTAAGAGGGTTAAGAATCGGCGGCGTACTTTCGGAAGACGAATATTTCAAAATCTTGGAATATGATATTCCGGTTTTCTTCACAATCAGAACCGGTGCGGAAGGACTCCTGGAATTATTGGAAAAAATTGATATTACAAATTTAATCGCCACTTTGCGAAAAGAAACCGAAAAAGCCAAGGGGCAAAAATATTTGAAACTCATTAAAAGATTAAGATTAATTGAATCAATCCGCAAGGCGGAAATCCTGCCAACCTTTATGTTGCTTTCAGTGCTTCCGGTTATTCCGCCGGATTTGAGACCCATGGTTCAACTTTCCGGAGGACGTTTTGCGACTTCCGACCTAAATGATTTATACAGAAGAGTGATTAACAGAAATAACCGGTTAAAGCATTTGATGAGTTTGGGCGCTCCACAGATAATTCTTAAAAATGAAAGAAGAATGCTTCAGGAAGCAGTTGATTCGTTAATCGATATTGCGCAAAGAAGTTCTCAGATTACCTCTTCCCCTTTGCGATCATTGTCAGACATGCTCCGCGGAAAACAGGGAAGATTCAGGCAAAACCTTTTGGGTAAAAGAGTTGACTATTCCGGACGTTCGGTAATTGTCGTTGGTCCTCAGCTGACTTTGTCTCAGTGCGGTCTTCCCAAAGAAATGGCTTTGGAAATGTTCAAACCTTTTGTGCTTAGGGAAGTGATTATCAGGGGATTTGCTCCCAACATCAAATCTGCCAAAAGATTTATTGAGAAGCGTCCGCCGGAGGTATTTGATATCTTGGAGGAAATTACCAAAAATCATCCGGTTCTTCTCAACCGGGCTCCGACACTGCACAAGCTAGGTATCCAGGCATTTTATCCGATTTTAATTGAAGGGTCGGCGATTGCCCTTCATCCTTGTGTTTGTGCGGGTTACAATGCCGACTTTGACGGAGATCAAATGGCCGTGCATATTCCCTTGTCCAAAAAAGCTCAGGAAGAAGCAATTACTCTCATGATGCCAAAACATAATTTGCTCAAACCCGCGGACGGAGGAGCAATTACGCTTCCTAACAAAGAGATGGCAGTTGGAATCTATTACTTAACTTCGATTGACGAAGCATCAAGACGTGAAGACTCGTCTCGCGGCGAAGCGGGACTCCCGATATTTAAAGATATGCAGGATGCGCTTTTGGCATACAGCGTCAAAGCTATACTCCTTCGCGAGCCAATCCTAGTTAGAGTCGAAGATAAAAATGAAGAAACGACTGTGGGTAGAATTTTGTTTAACGAAACGCTTCCCGCATCTTTTGGATTTATCAATAAATCTATCAATGCATCCGGGATAAAGACAATTATTACGCAAGCGATTACTGCGAAAACCCCTGATGAAGTAGAAAAATTAATCGACGCGATTAAAAAACTCGGATTCTATGGGGCAACGGTATCGGGCATTTCGGTTTCGGTTTTTGACAACGAAATGATCAAGGACAGACGCGAATTTATTTTGGAAGCAGATAAAAAAGTGGCACTGATCGAAGAAGATTATCAAAAAGGTTTGATTACGGATGAAGAGAGAAAGCGTTTAGCTCAAGACATCTGGCTGAAGACCACGGATACGATTGCAGATTTAACATGGAATAATCTGAAATCAACCAACGTGATTAAATTAATTATTGATTCCGAAGGAGCCAGGGCAGGCAAAGAACAGTTAAAACAGCTTTCGGCTATGAAAGGTCTTATTTTGGATCCTTTGGGAAAGATTGTTGAGTTACCGATTAAGTCCAATTTCAGAGAAGGATTGTCAATCTTTGAATATGTCGCATCTGCCAGAGGTTCCCGAAAAGGTTTGACAGA
Organism: Candidatus Levybacteria bacterium RIFCSPHIGHO2_01_FULL_40_16; assembly: GCA_001783805.1. Classification (GTDB taxonomy): domain Bacteria; phylum Patescibacteriota; class Microgenomatia; order Levybacterales; family UBA12049; genus GWB1-37-8. Next base: position 1,220 of record MFNS01000007.1, on the reverse strand, counting down.
TTCGGCTCTGAAGACTGCAAACGCAGGTTATCTTACCCGTCGTTTGGTCGATTGCTCTCATGATGTAATTATCAAATCCGAAGATTGCGGTACCAAAGAGGGAATTACTCTTGATAGGGATGAGAAGAATAGAGTAGCTCCATTCCTGCAAAGAATTCTGGGCAGAATTTTGGCGGGAAATATATACTCCGGCAAAACCAAAAAGATAATTGCCAAAGATCAGGAAGAAATAACCTTGGCTACAGCTCGCAAAATTATTGATGAGGAAGTAGACGCAGTTGCTGTCCGTTCGGCGATCACCTGTGAATTGGAATATGGAATTTGCGCCAAATGTTACGGCTGGGATTTCTCGACTAAAAAAGAAGTCGAGCAAGGCGTGCCGGTTGGGGTAATTGCCGCTCAGTCTATTGGAGAACCCGGTACTCAGTTGACAATGAGAGTCAGACACTTTGGAGGAGTAGTTATGTCTGACGTTACTCAAGGGTTGCCAAGAGTAGAAGAACTTTTTGAAATGAGAACTCCAAAAGCCTTGTCTCCAATCTCGGAATTTATGGGTAAAATTAAGCTTGAAACCACTGATGACGGATATCTGGTAACCATAAAAAGCACCAAGATTAAACCGGCTCAAGAACTGGAATACTTTATTCCTTTGACAGCCACTCTGAATGTTAAAGATGGAGATGAGGTTCTGCCCGGAATTCAGTTGGCTCAAGGATATATTGATCCAAAAGAAGTTTTAAAAATTAAAGGCTTAATTGATGCGCAGAGATATGTTATTTTGGAAGCGCAAAAAGTTTATGAATCTCAAGGGATCGCGATTAACGACAAGCATTTTGAAGTAGTCCTAAGAAAGATGTCTGACAAAGTTGTTGTCGAAACAGTCGGAGAAACATCTTTAATTCCGGGCGCCTACATTACCAAAACAAAGTTTCAAGATATTAATTCCGAAATTCTGTCCCAAGGCGGAGAACCGGCGACCGCCAGGCGAACCATTCTGGGAATTACGAAATCCGCTTTGTATTCCGACTCATGGCTGTCCGCATCGTCTTTCCAGGAAACAACCAAAGTTTTGACTGAAGCAGCTTTGGAAGGACGTGTTGATAATCTAATCGGCCTGAAGGAAAACGTTATCATCGGTAGGCTTATTCCGGTTGAAGGAAAAACCTCAAATGAGGTATAATACGCTAACTTATGCCAACTTTATCGCAACTTTCTAAAAG
>MFNS01000006.1 GCA_001783805.1 Candidatus Levybacteria bacterium RIFCSPHIGHO2_01_FULL_40_16 | reverse complement strand
CTATATCAGGATGATAGAGCATATTCCACAGGAAATTTTAGACATTTATAATCGGGTAAAAAAAGCTAATTTTGAAGTATATTTGGTGGGGGGATGCATCCGCAATCTGTTTTTAAAAAGAGCTATAAAAGACTGGGACATGACCACGAATGCGACTCCGGAACAGGTCCTTAAAATTTTCCCTGAAGCATTTTATGACAATAAATTTGGCACTGTCGGTATTCCCCTTGATACTAAGACAAATAAAGGGATAGTTGTAGAAATTACGACCTTCAGAACGGAAAAGGGTTTTAGCGACAAACGCAGACCCGATAAAGTTGAATGGGGAAAATCCATAGAAGAAGATCTTGCCCGCCGCGATTTCACTATCAATGCAATTGCCTTAAAATTACCCAATGATTTTATTGATCCATATGGAGGGCAGGAAGATCTGAAGAAAAAAGTTGTTAAAGCAGCCGGAAACCCTAAGGAAAGGTTTAAGGAAGATGCACTTAGGCTTTTGCGGGCTGTTCGGATTACTACCGAATTATCTTTTACAATTGAAGAGAGCACTTGGAAAGAAATAATTTCCGACGCTCCACTTATCAAGGAGGTTTCCGGAGAAAGAATTAGAATTGAATTATTAAGAATTTTGGGAAGTGGAAAAGCATATGAAGGAATTCTGCTTTTGAAGGATTCCAAGTTGCTAAATCACATTCTCCCCGAATTAATCGAAGGAATTGGAGTTTCTCAAAAACGACCGGGCCGTCACCACACGGATGACGTCTTCACTCATAATCTTTTATCCTTAAAATTTTGTCCGTCAACAAATCCGATCGTGAGATTTGCAGCACTTTTACACGATGTGGGTAAACCCAAAGCGATGTCAAAAGATGCGGATGATTTAGTAATTTTCCACAATCATGAAGTTGCCGGAGCAAATATTGCTTCCGTAATTTGCGAAAGACTGAAATTCCCCAAAATTGATAAAGAAAGGGTTGTTAATTTAATTAGGTGGCACATGTTTGGCGTTAATGAAAATCAAACCGATGCGGCAATCAGAAGATTTATCAGGAAAATCGGAGTTGAAAACGTTGGCGACATGATGGACATAAGAATTGCCGACAGACTTGGAAGTGGCCGCCCGGCAGACAGCTGGAGACTGAAACTTTTCAAGGAAAAAGTTGAGGAACAATTAAAACCGGCTAAATTTTCTATTAATGATCTTGCAGTTGACGGAAATGACATCATGAAAGAGTTAAGCATTAAACCAGGACCAAAAATCGGAGAGATTTTAAACAAACTTTTCCTAGAGGTTGACGAAAACCTCTCGAAAAACAACAGAAAGTATCTTGTCAAAAGAATTAGAGAACTCTTTTAAATATCCTCTATATCTGACCCTAGTTTATATTTAGACCTTGTGTTTTAATCAGAACTAAATTATACTTGTTTCGTGGACTAGACAACGGGATTAAATGAGAAGATATAAATTTCTGACCAAAGACGACATTTATGATGCATTTAATCGATTGAGGGATACATTTCTTGCGGCAAAAAATGGGGATGATGTTGAAGAAATAATAAAAGGTCTATTGACGCATGACGAAAAACTTAAAATAGGAAGACGCATCTTAATTGCTGAATGCTTAAGAGAAGGAATGGGAATTGACGAAACAGCAAAAACTTTAAAAGTGGGGAAAAATACAATTATGTCTGTTGCAAAAAAACTGGATGAGAATTCTATATTTCTTGATTTGATCTCTAAAAGAAGAAATAAAGTTGAAAGTGAGTATGGTAGGAAAAAATATCGGCTTATTGGCAGTTCAAAGCTTATTTTTAAAAAGAGAAAGTATACCGGTTTTAAAAGAAAAGATGTTGAACGTTAATTTTAATATTGTTTCGTTGACTAGACAACGGAATTATATTTATTAATAGATTTGATTAGGATTACTTGATTAGGCCTTCTTAATCTATTATAATCAACATCTAATCATGAAGAGGTATTTTACTTCCGAGTCCGTAACCGAAGGACACCCCGATAAAATCTGCGACCAAATTGCAGATGCGGTTCTCGATGCGGTTTTGAAAGATGATCCGAATTCCGCTTGCTGTTGTGAGGTATTTACAACCACGGGTCTCGTTATGGTAGGAGGAGAGATTACTACCAAAACTTACGTTGACGTACAATCAATAGTGCGCAACGTTTTGAAAGATATCGGCTACACCAATTCGGATTACGGAATTGATTATAAAAGTTGTGCAGTTGTAAATGTTATTCATGAACAAAGCGGTGATATTGCCCGGGGGGAAAATCCTAAAAAAGCTCTCCACAAAGCCCAGGGCGCAGGCGATCAGGGAATGATGGTAGGCTATGCTTGCCGCGAAACTCCGGAATTAATGCCACTTCCGATTATGCTTGCTCACAAAATGGCTCGGCGTTTGGCGGAAGTGCGAAAAAAGAAAATAATTTCCTATCTTCGTCCTGACGGAAAAACTCAAATTACAGTTGAATATGATGGCGACAAACCGGTCGGCATTGAAACTGTAGTAGTTGCCGCTCAACATGATGATGGAATTCCCTATAAAAAACTCCGCTTGGATATTATTAAACAGGTTATAAAACCCATTTGCGGTAAATTATTAAACAGCAAAGCGAAAATTTATATTAACGAAACCGGTAAATTTGTTACCGGCGGACCGCAAGGAGATACGGGAGTGACCGGACGCAAAATAATTGTAGATACATATGGCGGGATGGCCAGACACGGCGGCGGAGCATTTAGCGGAAAAGTTCCTAATAAGCAGGACAGAAGCGGGGCGTATATGGCACGCTATATTGCCAAGAATGTGGTGGCAGCAGGATTGGCCGATAAATGCGAACTGCAATTAGCTTACGCCATAGGATTTCCACAGCCTGTTTCGGTACATGTAACCACTTTTGACACAGGAAAAATCAATGACGGGCTAATTGAAAAAGCGATACGTAAAGTTTTCGATATGAGTCCTGCAGGAATTATTAAAACCCTTGATTTAAAACGTCCAATCTACCGCCAAACCGCAGCCTATGGACATTTTGGCCGCCCTGAATTTCCTTGGGAAAAAACCGACAAAATTTCCGCCCTTAAAAAATTCCTCAAAACAATAACTTTGTAACGGTACCCTTATCCTTAATGCCGTTCGATGTAAAAAGTTATTATTTAAATTTTTTGAGAGAAATAAACAATAACCAGACGACCTCTGCTTGCCTTAATAGTTCCCATATGCTAAGCTTACAAGCTAATGAAGGAGTTTGACGCACAATCTAATCCTCTTATTAGACGAGCGGTGGCGGAAAAAAGAAATGAACGAACAGATGGCCTCCCTGTATTTAATAAATTTAGTGAAATTACTAAGCAATACGGCAATCCGTTAAGAGTTGAGATTTCAATCGCCGAAACTAAAATAAAAATCAACGTTATAAATGCTGGCGGTATGGGACCGGCGGGAATAGAACCAAGAGGATTTAAAATCCAAATCGAATCGCTTCCTTACTTTTTGATAGTGAATGAAAAGGGAGACGCTCGAATAGAAATTATTGATCATGGTTATCATGTGGGAGGCCCAAGGTTCCCTACGAAGTTGATATTTGATAAGGAAATGTTCGATGGATATATGAACCTAGCAACCATTATTACGAAGCAAAAAGAAAACGAAATAAAAACATCCTAAACAGTTAAATAATTCTTTGCACCCTAATCTTCTATTTGATATCATCAATTATATGAAATTAATGACTTACAATATTTTAAATGGCGGAGAAGATAGAATGGAACTTATTATTAAAATTATTTCCAACGAAAAACTGGATTTTTTAGTTATAAATGAAGCAAATGGATTTAACGAAAATAATAATCAAAGATTAAATAAGCTTGCCGAGCAGATTGAGCTGCCATACTTCGATTTATCTTTATCGGGCGAGTATGACTATCATACGGCTATATTTTCGAGATATCCATTCGCAAGGAAAGAACAACTTAAGCCAATGAGAAATGCAGGAATTATGGTTAACATTAAAACAAAACTTGGCGACTTATCTATTGTAGGGATGCATTTAACTCCATACACAGAAGACTTAAGGCTAAAAGAAATTGAACTAATTCTCAATCAACAAAAGAAATACGAAAATAAAATCTTAATGGGTGACTTAAACTCACTATCTTTTTCCGATAATTATAATCAGAAAGTAATAAAAGGTTTTAATAACTATCAATTAGAAAAATTTACAAAAGATAGCAAATTATGTTTCAATGTAATAGACAAAATCACTTCTCATGGATATTTGGATGCTGCTTATATTTTTAATAAACAAAAGATAAGTACGGTTCCAACAGGAATAAACAAAGACAAAGCTCATTCAGCGAGTATTAGAGTTGATTATATTTTTACGTCCACCTCCTTAAAAGATAAAGTAAAAAGTTATTCTGTTATTAAAACAATCTTAACGGAAAAGGCGTCCGACCATTACCCAGTGATTATTGAAACTAAATAAATATGCTTGATGTTAAGCCTTACAGGGAAAAACCGGAAATGTGCGGGCCCGCATCTTTAAAAATGGTGTTGGGATATTACGGAATTGAAAAAACCGAAGACGAATTGGCGCAATTGACAGAATATGCTCCCACAAAAGGAACAACATCGGATGGCCTAATAAGCGCAGCAATAAAATTGGGGTTAAAAGCCTTTCAAAAAGATTTTTCCGAAATAAAAGATTTGAAAGAATATGTTGTTGATAAAAAAATCCCGATTATTGTTGATTGGTTTTCAATTGATGATGGGCATTTTTCAGTAATAGTAGGTGTGGATGACAAAAATATTTATATGCAGGATCCGGAACAGCTCGAACTTAAAACTTTCGATATTGAATTTTTCAATAGGATTTGGTTCGACTTTAAGGGCGCTTATTTAAAATCAAAAGATGATATAATTATCAGAAGAATGATTGTTATTTCCAAATAGTTATGCTTAAGCAAAAAATACAAGAGGAATTAAAGCAGGCGATGCTTGCGCAAGATGTATTAAAAACTTCTGTTCTTAGGATGGTTAAGTCTGCAATTACTTATTATGAAATTCAGAAAGGCGGAGCCGGTTATGAAGCAACAGATGAAGATGTTTTGTCCGTAATTCAAAAAGAGGCAAAACAAAGACGCGACTCAATTGAAGAATATAAAAAAGCCAACCGCCAAGACTTAGCCGACAAAGAAATTAAAGAACTGGAAATGCTGCAAGCTTATTTACCTCAACAGATGCCCGAGGAACAAATCCGTGAAATCGTTCTAGATACAATCCGCGAGATCAATGCGACCTCGGTCGCAGAAATGGGCAAGGTCATGGGCGCATTAATGCCAAAAGTCAAAGGCAAAGCCGACGGAGGATTAGTCAGCAAAATTGTTAAAGAAAGTCTTAATTCTTAAATCCTAAATCTTAAATCTTCCTCTTCCGTTTATCGCTTATTTCTTGCCATAGAACCAATAACGGGGATGCGGTAAAAATAGAAGAATAAGTTCCGGCTGTAATTCCGATCAGAAGAGCAACGACGAACCAACGAATACTCTCTCCTCCAAATAATAACAATGCGACCAAAACCAGAAGTACAGTTAACGAAGTGTTTAGAGACCTGTCTATTGTCTGAATAATTGAATCGTTAACGGTTTTAGAAAAATCAGATGCTCCCATTTTTTTAAGATTCTCCCGGATTCTATCAAAAACAACAATTGTATCGTGAACTGAAAAACCAATTACTGTTAGAATGGCGGTCACAAAAAGAGAATCTATTTCAACTCCAAAAAAATGTCCTAGAATTGCAAAAACCCCGACTACCACCAGCACATCATGAATTAAGGCAATAATTGCGCAGACCCCAAACCGGAAACTGCTGGCAGGCTTGGGAACCTGTCTGAATGACCAGGTTATATAAAGAATAATCAAAACCGACGCTATTATAATTGCCTTTAAAGCATTAAAGGTTGTTTCTTGCCCTATTACCGGACCTATTGTCTCAAACTCCCGCTCTTTAACGTCTTTAAAATTCTTCGATAGCGTATTTATAAATTTATTATTTTGATTTTGATCTATCGGAGACGTTCTGACGAAAATCAATTTGTTTGATTTCTCAATACTGGCTATTTTTATCTTTTCCGCTTTCAAAGCTTCGTCAACTATTTTAATCTGTTTATCGCCAACCACATCATTAAAAGCTAAGGTCAGCCTAGAGCCACCGGTAAATTCAATGGAAAGATTTAATCCCCACAGGAAAATTGCAATAAGTCCCGTAATGATAACCAATAAAGATAAACCAAAATACCAATTTTTATGTCCGATAATATTCATAATTTCTCCCGTGTCATCCTGAATTTATTTCAGGATCCCGTCTCTTTAGGAACCGGATGCTGAAACGAGTTCAGCATGACATTTAATAATGTTCGCGTTACAACGATTGCCGAAAACATAGAGACCAAAACTCCAATTGCCAGAGTTAGCGCAAATCCTTTGACAGAACCCGTTCCAAATTGATATAGAACGGAGCAAGTTATTAGACTTGAGATATTCGAATCCCGGATTGATGTCCAAGCTCTTGTAAATCCTAATTCCAATGATTCATGCCATGACCGACCACTTCTTCTTTCTTCTTTCATTCTCTCAAAAATCAGAATGTTCGCATCAACCGCCATACCGATTGATAGAATAAATCCCGCTATTCCTGAGAGCGTCAGCGTTATTGCGTACGGAGTAACGCTGCTAATTTTAAGAATCGAAGCAACCAGTAAGGTATAAATTATTAAGGCAACGCTTGCAATAATTCCCAATTTTCCGTACAAAACAGTCATAAAAATAATGATAATCAGTATTCCCAATACTCCTGCAAAAAGACTTTTCAATAAGGATTCTCTGCCTAAAGTTGCTTCCACACCATGCTGCTGTAAATACACAAGAGGCACCGGCAACGCTCCTGCATTAAGCGATTTACTCACCGCATTTGCAGTCTGTGTAGTAAATCCCCCCGTTATTACTGCATCTCCAGTTAGTATTGGCTGATTCACGCGGGGCGCCTCGATGACCTGATTATCCAAGGCAATTGCGACGATTTTACCAACATTTCGACTTGTAATATCTGCAAACTTCTTTGCGCCTTGAGATGTAAATTTTAATTGCACTTCGGGTTTACCACTATTTTGGTCAAATCCAACGCTTGTTTCTTTGAGATCTGCTCCGCTAAGATCTGTTTTACTAGGATATGTTCCTAAGGCTAACACTACGCTAGGCGGATACGCAGATTGGGTTGCAACAAGCAATTGAATGTCCGCCTGCGTTTTAACTGAAACGGATGAGCTGGTTGCTGTTCCCTCCCAGAAAGAAAGTTGTGCGGTTGTACCAATGATGTTTTTTGCCTGATCTATGTTAACACCCGGCAATTCCACAATTACACGATAATCATTTCCGCTAACCGCGGTTTGGACAATGGGTTCTGATACTCCAAAATAGTTTGTTCTTTGCTCTATCACTGTTTTTGCCGACTCTAAAGCTTTACCTCTTTGAGCTTGATCTATGCTTTTCATGTCCGCTTTCAAGGTTAAACTCGTACCTCCCGCAAGGTCCAATCCTTCCTTAAAGGATAAAGATTTTGTGAAAGAAAGAAAACCTTTTGAAGGAAGATTAACAACAATGCCCAAAATTGTTAATAAAATAATAAACCAAAGAAGAAATTGAGGACTCTTTTTCATGCTAGCATACTTTCCTCGTCCCCATAGAGCATGACTCTAGATCCTAAGAGAACGGACAGTATAAATGGGTCTCTTTTTTTCTTTCTGAATGAAAATTCTTCCTCTGTCATCACTGTATAATTAATTTCTCTCCCCAATCTTTTCTCTTCGTCCCTGATCAGAACCGCCAATTCAGGCAGTACAATTGTTCCGACAATGATAAAGTCAACATCTGTCGGTCTTTTTTCCATTCTTCTTGCAAATTTTCCGGAAAACATTGCATATTTTATTTTCCCAATCTTAACGCGGTTTTTTAATATCGCATCCCCTAGGCCTACTATTTTTGCACCCATTCTTAAAAGATCGAAATAAAAAAGATAATTTTTAGATAATGAATAATATACTCTATTGGCGCGAGGTTCTCGGGTGAGAATTCCTTTTTTTTCTAAAAACAAAAGTTCGCGTCTGACTGCGTTAATTTCGTCCCCCGTTCTTCTTACCAGCTCCCTAACATGAAGCATTTCCGTAGGCTCGGCCAACAGGACATTTAATAGTTTTATTCTGGATTGCGAAGTGATTAAATCAGACAACATAAACTCTTGCTCTGATTATATACCCCTTTGTTTTCAAAATGCAAATAAGTATAATGCCTAACGAAGCAATTATTCTAACAAATTGAGCAATTTTAATAGCCTAATTATCATTTTGAAAGCTACGGTAGGTATATGTCGAATTCTTGAAATAATTGCGTAGTGGCATACATCATTTAACAGTCAATATTCCACCTATAGGCAGAATTTCGAACCAAATTGTTCCTCGATCAAATTTTATTGGTAACCCCGTGTTATCAAAAAGCAGGGTTCGGGCTGTCCTACTATCTTTTCTCCAAGTACCGGTAATCTGTTTCCCGTCCATAAAAATATTTGCACGCCCTACTCCTTTTGTTTTGTACAATAAATGCTGATTGTCCTGATACCCATCATTTGCATTAGTCTGAAACATGTATAATACTACTATATTTTTTGCAGTTAGTTGCTGACTATTATTTCGATCGATCTGCGCAACTTCTCTGTTATTCCTTTTATATATATTTGCAATTGGCTCATATATCCAATCTACAGCATAAGCAGGATCCTCTGCCCAAAACTCTAAATGAATTGTCTGCTTTGGAGGCCTCTGGGACACCGGAGCATCTTCTTTGAAACTATAAGGAACAAAACCTTTTGTCCAAGTTATTCCATTCTCATCTTCAGCTGTTAACTTCCTGGAAGTAGCGGCAAATTGCAAAAGTTTTTCTGTTGTTGAATACATTGTATGTTCTGTTGCCGCAGGATGTCCTAATCGATCATAATCTCTCCAAAATGTTGGAAAACCAATAGAAAATTGATTCATGTCGTTGACTCCTGCCCAACCATAATCTTCAATTTGGGACAAGGCGTCTGCTGGACCGTCCTGATTGGCTCCTCCGACATGAGCATACAATGGACTTACCCCATATTCTGAAATAAAATCTAAGAAGTATGTGCGGGCGCTCCTGATTGGTCCGACTTCTTCAGCTGACTGACAATAAAAAATAGACAGGAATCTAGTTATGCCGCCTTCCGCAACCGCTTCATATAGGACATCTGCAGAAGACAAGCCCGATTGAGGACGAGCCTCCGCATGGTTTTCTACCATTATTCCCAGGGGCCTATGCTTTTCCCACCAGTCTTTTTGTTGTTTTGAGTAAAGCGTTCCATTCATTGGGCATGGTTCTGTCCTGGGAAGAGTTTCGTCAAAAGTAAGCTTATCTGATGTCCCAACCGTAGGCAAGGTAGTTTTAACGCTAGATGCTGCATTTACCGAAAAAAATATATACGATGTGCCGGTAGAAATTAAATAGATAATTACAACCAATATAGTACTGAATAATTTATTTTTGCTCATATCTTCTAAGCCCTTGCTTCTTTGAGAGCTTTTTTCTCTTCGTCAGACAGCTCATGTTCCAATGATTTACCCTCTACGACTCTTTTCGCATACCATCTCGTACCTGACCTGGCATACAAACCGGAGATTATGACCCCCGTATCATTTCCATCGACCAGAGACAGGATAAAACTTTGGTCGCCTCCCGTATCTTTAAATGGATTAAAACGGACCAAACCTATCTTTTGAATATGTAAAAAACCGTCTTTTTGTATCTTGTCACAATATAACTTTAAACCATTAATATCTTTTTTGGCAATACGCGTATCTTCCAAAAGGGCCTCCATAATCGATTTGAAATCTTTATCCTTTAACCCCCGTCCCAATTTATTGTAATGAGACAAAGCCTTCCAGAGAAAAATTGAAACGATGAAGAGCCATAAACTAATTATTGAAAATCCTAAGAGGATAAAATTGGACGTCATAGATATTAATTATCTTAGCCTCTTGACAGGCTCGTGTCAATAGTGTAGTCTTTTGCTATTATGAAGCATAAGCACAAAAAGACCCGTAAAGAAAAAATTATTGCAGATTATCGTCATCAGGTTTATATTTTCAAAAATAAGAATACGCCTCCCAATAATTCTCCCCTCGCTATTTCAATTAATGAAAATTCTTATTTCAATACGCACGTCTTAAAAGACGTTTCGAAGACAGGAATATTAACTTGCTCTATCATTGCGGCACAGATTATTCTCTTCTTTCTTCTTAAAAGACACATTCTTTCAATACCAAATTTAAATTATTAGCTAGGAAGGGAGGTGAAAATAAATATGGCATCAATGTACTGCGTAAAATGCAGAGCGAAGAGAGAAGACCCAAGCGCTCAAGCAGTTACAATGAAAAACGGTAAACCGGCAATGAAAGGCAAATGCCCAGTTTGTGGAACAGGAATGTACAGAATTGGAAAAGCCTAAATTTGTTGGGGATACTTTTCTTGATGGATTAGCAATATTCCTTCAAGAACAAAGCAAAAACCCCTCACTGCATGGTGTGGGGTTTTTCTTAGAAGTTAAACTCCCTCATAATGGACAAGTTTGAATACTTTGACAACGGAGATATTCCATTCTTGAGCAATTTCTGCCCGGCCGAATCCTGCTATTTCCCAAAGAGAATTTCCTAGCGGTGCACAATTCCTATCTTCGCAAATGACCAGCAGCTGATTGGCAACCGTCTTCCTCTTCGGATCCACAATCTCATTTTCTATCGTAATTGGATCTCTCTTCCAAACATTAAAGAAATAACGATAAGCATGATCGGAATTTTGCGCGGCAATTAAAGCAAAATTAAAAGGCTTACTATTTGTTTTAGAAACTACAAATTCAGCAATTGATTTTACCTGATCTTTTTGTTTGTTTGGGGCAAATTTAAAAGGCATCCAGTATAAATTATATAAAAATAGAGTCGTGAATAAACCAATCGAGATAATTTTACCGTAGATATGCATTCTTTCGCTTTTATAAAGCTGGTGAAACAAATTTCCAATCAATAAAAAAGGCAATGGAAACATGAATTCAAAATAATAATCATAAATAGGTTTTTTATAGAATCCGAAACTTAATACTCCGATAAAAAGCCATAAGGAAAATAATAATAAAGCAATTTTGTTTTTTATCCTAAGCAGTGCGATTATTGACGCAACCGCTAATATAACTACCCCTAGTTGCCACAACGTAAATATCAATGTCCCATCATGCAGCCGATCTAGCGGAGGATAGTTTGTAAGTAAGCGCGCAAACAATCTAAAAAAAACATCCCCTACAATTTGCATAGGTGATGTACGAACTACCTCTTTAATGTAAAGATCCTGATGAAAAATAAAATTTAATATCGTCTTAGTATTTGGAAACCCATGACGAATCTCAAATGCAAGAAATGGAGAAAAACCAATTAGAAATCCTAATAAAAACTCCGCATAACGCATGGCGCATATCTTTATTCTTTTTTTATTTTCCAATATATAGGTTGAGATTATTATAAAGAGAAAAATCGTAATCCCCAAAAACACCTCTATATAATGCAGTTGCATTGCAATGCCAAAAAGGAGTCCCGTAAAAAATAATATTTTCCATGACTTATCCATAATTGATCTGTATAGAAAAAAGAGTATCAACAACGAGAAAAACGGCATTGGATTTGGATTCCAAGAGGAACGTGAATAGCTAATGACCACTGGAGATACTGCATAAAGTGCTGCTGCAAAAAGCCCGGCTGGTGCCCCAAAAAAATATTTACCGATACGATAAACCAGATATGCCGTTGCTATTCCTAAAAGGGCAATTCCAACAGCCGGACCTACCGGATCTAAATTAAATAACCACAAAAATGGTGCCATAAAATAATAATAGATAGGTCCCGTAAAGAAATCTGCAGCCGAAGCCCTAGGCCCTAAGAGAGTAAAATGTCCTTCCAAAATACCCTTTACAATAAGAACGTCTCTCCCCTCATCTCCAAGAAAAGTCATGTAATCATCAATTTTATAAAGTCTTAAAAACGCAGCAAGAATAAGTATGAAAAAAAATACAACTTTATTATTTGTTAATAATTTCCAAATTCGTAAAAACATATTATTTTGAATTAAGATTGAGGCCTTAGGTCTTCTTTTTCCAAATGATCTTACTATACATTGTAAAATTCCAAATTAAGAGAAAAAATGTTCCAATGAGAAAATAAATTCTGTAATATTTTTCACCATATAATACATCTCCAAGCTGAATTATTCCCGATTGGATAAGGATCACTCCTATATTTGATGTTGTAAAAAAACCTATCATTTTCCTGAAGTAGGAAAAGATGCTGTTTGCCTTTTGGGTTTTAAATGTCCATGCGTTGTTGAAGTTAAAATTTGAAAAGATTGCAAATTGGGCGGCTATCAAATTAGAAACCGCAAGAGGAAGATTGGTATTCCTTACCAACGCCTCGTACAAACCGGCATTTATAACAAATCCCAATCCTCCAACCACTAAAAATTTTCCGAATTTTCCAAAAATCAACTCCTTAATTCTTGAAATAACCACATATTCAACTACATCTAGTATGTACCCTAAGGGGGCAATTTTGGAACTGCCCAAAGTCCTATCGCTAAAATGAAATGGAACTTCTCCAATTTTGAATCCGTCTCTTACGGCTTTATGCAAAAAAGAAATTTGGAATATGTATCCCCTGAAATTAGTAAGCCTAGGTTTCTCCTTAAGAAAAACCTCCTTTTTTAAAGCCCTATATCCGCCTGTCCAATCATGCACGGAAAATTTCGTAAAGACAGTTCTGACAAAAAGATTGGCAGCAATTGAAAATATTTTTCGAATCAGAGGCCAATTCTCAGGAATCGAACCGCCATCACTGTACCGATTTCCTATAACCATATCGTATCCTTGTTCAATTTTTTTAATAAATTCAGGAATTTTGTGTGGATCATGCTGTAAGTCCGCATCTATTTCAAACATTACATCGGCGCCTAATTTTTCAACCGCATACGTCATCCCCCTAATGTAGGCTGCTCCCAATCCATTCCTTATGCCACTTGAGATACCGATATTCGCCCATTTTTTCATCAACTTTTTTACTTCATCCGCGGTCCCATCCGGAGAATTGTCATCAGCCACCAAAATATACATATCGTGATTCTTGAGCTTTGGAAAAACTTCTGTTTCGAGAATCGTAATCAATCGTTCAATATTGCCTTTTTCATTGTAAGTTGCGGGGATGATCACTATTTTCATATGTTTCTAAAATAATCTATGGTTTTTCGTAAGCCTCTCTCTGTTGAGACTTTTGGTTCCCACCCTAAAATTCTTTTTGCTTTGGCGATATCAGGCTTTCTGGATTTTGGATCATCGATAGGCAAATCTTCAAAAACAATTTTTGATTTTGAATTGGTCAGACTCTTAATAAGCTTTGCAATATCTAGAATGCTTCGCTCATCCGGATTACCTAAATTAAAAACTTCTCCCTTGGTATTCGGAGTCAGCATTGCCAGTTTTATTCCGGAAACCATATCATCAACATAGCAAAGACTTCTTGTTTGAGTACCTTTTCCATAAACTGTAATCGGCTTATTTTCTATTGCCTGGTTAATGAAATTAGACACCACCCTTCCATCATCAGCCAGCATTATTGGTCCGTAAGTGTTAAAAATACGAATTATGCGAGCATCCAAACCATATTTCCGTACGTACCCAGATGTAATTGCTTCTCCAAATCTTTTTCCCTCATCATACACAGATCTTATTCCATTTGGATTTACACTACCAAAATAATCTTCCTTTTGAGGAGATATTGCGGGATCTCCGTAAACTTCGGATGAAGAAGCATATAAAAATTTAGCGTTAAATTGACGGGTTAATTCCAAAAGATTATATGTTCCAAGTGAATTTGCAAGTAAAGTTTCTATTGGATGATTTATGTAACTCCTTGCGCTTTTTTGATTTGGGGATGCAGGACTTGCCAAGTGGAAGATATAGTCCAAATTTGAAATTTGAAATTTGAAATTTGAAATTTGGTCGGTAACATCATGCTCTAAAAATGTGAATTCAGGATTTTTTAGAAGATCTTTTAAATTATCTTTAGTACTTGTCAGAAGATTGTCTATTGCGATTACTTTGTAATTCCCGTCTAATAAACTTTTGCATAAATGCGAACCAATAAATCCCGCACCACCTGCTACCAATACTCTTTTTCTTGATTTATCCATAATTTTATATTAAATCTTGTCTTGGAACTAAACGATGGGGTTGGTGCGGGATTTATTTCTACTTCTTCTCCAGCACCAAATCGGCTTTAACCATCATTTCAACCAGTTCTTTGAAGCTTGTTTTCGGTTTCCATCCCAATACTTTTTTGGCTTTGCTCGCATCCCCTATTAAATAGTCAACTTCTGCAGGCCGCATGTGAGACGTTTTATTGGAGACAACATACTTACTCCAATCCGAAATTCCAACTGTTTTAAAAGCCAAATCCAAAAATTCCCTAACGCTGTGATTTTCTCCCATTGCTACTACATAATCATCTGCTTTCTCTTGCTGAAGCATGAGCCACATCGCCTCAACATAATCACCTGCAAATCCCCAATCTCTCTTTGGCTCCAGCGCTCCAAGTTCAAGATGCTCCTGCTTTTTAAGGCTTATTCTCGCAACTGCATGGCTTATCTTTCTGGTCACAAATTCCAAACCCCTGCGGGGAGATTCATGATTAAACATCATACCCGAACAGGCAAAAATACCAAAACTTTCTCGATAATTCATCGTTATGTAATGGCCGTAAACTTTGGCCACACCGTAAGGACTTCTTGGATGGAATCTTGTCGTTTCTTTCTGCGGAGTCTCCGTTACTTTACCAAACATTTCCGAACTGGATGCTTGATAGAATTTTATTTTGGGATTTACAGTTCTGATTGCCTCAAGCAACCTGGTCACTCCCAAAGCGGTAAATTCTCCAGTCAAAACAGGCTGATTCCAAGATGTCTGAACAAAAGATTGAGCTGCTAAATTATAAACTTCGTCAGGTTCAGACTCCAAAAGCGCTGAAGACAACGACCCCTGATCCAACAAGTCTCCTTGTAAAATAGTAATTTTATCCTGGATATGTTCTATTCTCTCATTGTTAACCGTGCTGGATCTTCTTGTTGTTCCAAAAACTTTATATCCTTTTGTAAGCAGAAATTCCGCAAGGTATGATGCGTCTTGTCCCGTAATTCCTGTTATTAAAGCTTTCTTCATAAAAGTACCTATTTAATTTTAAATTATATTTCTCCAATAGTCCAGAGTTTCCTTGAGAGTCGTTTCGATAGGAACTTGAGGTTTCCAGCCTGTAAGGCTAATAAATTTACCAGCATTACATACCAGATCAGGATTATCGCTTGGTCTAAATAAAGTTTCGTCTTTTTCTATCTTTATCTTAGAAGAAGACATGGAAATTAATTTATTCAAAATATCAGATATTTTATAAGAGATACCCGATCCTATATTATAAACTTCTCCATCTTCCCCCTTCTCAACAGCTAAAATGTATGCATTAACCATATCTCTTACGTCCGTAAAATCTCTTTTTGCTTGAAGATTGCCGACTTTCAAAACCGGCCTTCTTATACCTTTCTCTATTTCAGCTATCTGTTTGGCAAACGCGGAAACAACGAAATTCGGAGATTGTCTGGGTCCAATATGATTAAAGGGCCTTACTCTTATTATCTTAAGTTTGTAGGTCAAAAAATAGGTAAGACCTAAAAAATCCTGCGCTATTTTAGACACGCTGTAGGGACTGGTTGGTATCAAAGGCGTTTCTTCGTCAATAGGTAAATTGTTTTTTGCAACCCGTCCGTAGATGTCTGCCGATGAAACAATCAAAATTTTTGTGTTGGATAGATTATGCTTTCTTACTGCCTCCAGTAGATTTACCTGTAGGGAGATATTGTTGGTTATAGCTGTCGTTGGATTTTTAAAACTGTCTGCCGGAGACGTTAGTGCGGCTAAATGGAAAATTATTGACGGAGAAACATCTTGAATAATATCAAGCACGTTTTTTTCTTCAGACAAATCTGCTTTTATTAGGTTTAATTTACCTTCTGCATATTCAACGTTACTTAAACTTTTTCCAAATAGGTAAGTCCCGCTGATGTTATATTTTTTGGTCAAGAGGAGGTGTTGCGCAAGATAACTTCCTGCAAACCCGGTAATTCCTGTTATTAAAACTTTTTTCATGGAAGGATTCATCGACCAACTCCAGTATATATAAATCCCATTTCTCTTAATTTCCGGGGATCATAAATATTTCTTCCATCCAGAAGGACAGGTTTGCTCATATACTTTTTTATTTCCCTTAGATCAAGTTGTCTAAATTCATTCCATTCGGTTATTATAATCAGAATGTCGCAATCTTGGGCAACAGAATAAGAATCAGGTTGAAAATCAACATTTCTTAGAATTCTTTTTGCGTTATTCATCGCAATAGGATCATAAGCTTTTATTTTTGCGCCTTCTCTAAGAAGGCTATTTATGATAAAGATTGAAGGAGCATCTCTCATATCGTCCGTGTCGGGCTTAAAGGATAAGCCAAGTATCCCAATCGTTTTGTCTTTTACCTTCCCGCCCAACATCTTCTTTGCTTTTTCAACTATACCATGCATTGCCTGTTGGTTAATTTCCTCAACAGCTTTAAGAAGGGAAAAATCGTATCCTGATCTTTTTGCAATTGTTATCATGGCTTTTACATCTTTTGGGAAACAGCTTCCTCCATATCCTGCTCCCGCAAGCAAGAATTGACTGCCAACCCGTTTATCAAGCCCCACTGCCTCTAAAACTTTTGATCCATCCGCATCGGTTAGCTCTGACAGATGAGCAATTGCATTCGCAAAAGAAATCTTTGTGGCGAGAAATGAGTTGGCAGCATACTTAATCATTTCCGCAGTTTCGATATTGGTCAATACATAGCTTCCATCGATAGACTTATGAAGTTCAATCAGTAATTTCTCTGCGGGCTTGGAATTGGTACCGATTACAATTCTATCTGGATGAAGCGTATCCGATATGGCTTGTCCTTCTCTTAAGAATTCAGGAATAGATGCGATGTCAAACTTTGCTTTTGCGGGTTTTGCCGCAGCAATTATTTCATTGATTATTTTATTTGTTCCAACCGGTACCGTACTTTTTGTTACGACCACGGTATATCCATCCAGATTCTCTCCGATTTTCTTGGCGACTTCAAAAACAATCGACAAATCAGCTTCGCCTGTCGGTTTTGGAGGGGTACCAACTGTTATAAAAACAGCATCTGAATTTGGAACAGATTCTTTATAATCCAGAGTAAACAATAGTCTTTTTGCTTTAACATTCCTTCTGACAATTTCTTCAAGTCCCGGTTCATAAATGGGTAATATGCCTTTTTTGAGATTTTCAATCTTTTCTTTGGTATGTCCGATAACCCAAACTGTGTTGCCGAGATCTGCAAAAACAGAAGCGGTTACCAAACCTACATACCCATGTCCTACAAAAGTTATTGTCATAACTTAATTTTCAATTTAAAATTTTTAATTTTTAATGAATTTTTAATGTTTTAATTTTAAAATTTAGATTTGATTGAAAATTGCAAATTTAAAATTTCAAATTATCCCTTGTTTTTTTATCTCTCTCAGTCCTTCTTCAAACGTCTTCATTTTTACTCCTAATCTTTGTATTTTATCATTTTTCAGCGCCAGTTGGAAAGACCTGGGCGCTCGATTATTAAAAAACTCAGCTCTTCTAGTTTCAGTGATTTTAGATGAATCCAAACTAAATTCTTTTGCTATCAGAATAGAGGCAGCAAAAGGTGTTAAGCTCTGACTCCCAACGGCATGGAATATGCCCTGTAAATTATCTGCAATCAGAACGTCGATTGCCAAGGCAATATCGTCAATAAATGTCGGAGTAAAAATATGATCCTTAACCGCTACTACAGAAAGTCCTTCTTGTAAACGCTTAAGAATCGCGCGAGTAAAATCTAATTTTTTGAATACTGCCCTATAGGGAGAGGCAATACGGACAATGATCCAGGGAATTTTTGAAGTTTGGACGATTTTTTCTCCCTCATATTTTGTTTTGGCGTACCAGCTGAGCGGATTTGGAGCATCTTCTTCCGAATAAGCTTCTTTTGTTCCATCAAAAACAAAATCCGTAGAAATATAAATTATTTTTTTATTACTCTCCGAACATCCGTCAACTACGTTTTGTGTTCCAAACACATTAATTTTCCAAGCATCTCCTTTTTCTCCTAATGGCTTATCCAATTCGCATCCATCAACATCGGTTTTCGCGGCTAAGTGAAGCATGATTTGAGCATCCGAGTTTTTGATTTTTTGGAGAATTGCATTCCTATCCGTAATGTCCGCTCCCGTACTGAGGCTGAGATTCTCAAACTCATGCTTACCGCTTAAAAGCTCAATTATTCTTGACCCAACAAGCCCATCTAGTCCCGTTCCCAAAATTTTCATAATTTTCCATATTGCTCTTGATAGTATTTTTTGTAATCGCCTGATTTTACATCCTTCCACCATTTTTCATTTTCTTTATACCAAGCAATAGTTTTTTCAAGCCACTCATCAAAATCGTGAAGGGGTTTCCAGCCTAATTCTTTTTCTATTTTTGACCAATTAACCGCATAACGACGGTCATGTCCGAGTCTATCTTTAACATGCTCTACAAAGCTTTCCGGTTTACCCATAATCTTCAGAATTTTTTTAACCACCTCCAGATTAGAGATGTCATCCGTCATTCCGCCTACCAAATATGTCTCCCCAACTTTGCCCTTATTTAAAACTAGATCTATTGCTCTGCAGTGATCAATCACATAGAGCCAATCCCTTACATACAGCCCGTCTCCGTATACCGGAACCTTTTTGTCCTCTAAAATATTTGTTATTGCCAATGGAATAAATTTTTCCGGGAATTGATACGGACCAAAATTGTTTGAGCAATTAGTAATTGTAATTGGAAGACCATAAGTTTCGCTATACGCTTTAACTAAATGATCTGACCCGGCTTTACTTGCCGAATATGGACTATTGGGATTATAATTTGTTCGTTCATTAAATTTACTCTGATCATTAAGTTTAAGGCTTCCATAAACTTCATCTGTAGAAATATGGTGAAAACGCTTCACCTTATGCTTCAAGGCGCTATCCAACAAGACTTGGGTGCCAACAACATTTGTCACAATAAAATCGGATGGCTTCAGGATTGACCTATCGACATGGCTTTCTGCAGCAAAATGCACAACCGTATCTATACCCCTCATTGCCTCGCCTACAATATTTAAATTGCAAATGTTTCCATGAATGAATTTATAGTTGGGATTCTTCTCAACTTCTTTAAGATTTTCCAAATTCCCCGCGTAAGTAAGATTATCCAAATTAACAATTCTATCTTGCGGATAATTCTTCATCCAATAAAGAATAAAATTGGATCCTATAAATCCTGCTCCACCCGTAACTAGAAGTTTCATAATTATAATTTTTTCTCTCTTCTTAAATTATCAAGCATTAATATACCTATCACGCTTGAGGCATGATTAATTTCTCCCGACATAACTTTTTCTACGGCCAGCGCTAAAGGCATTTTAATAACAGATATCTCTTCGTCATCATCAGGTTTATTATCTCCTATTTCCAATCCTTTTGCCAAAAAAAGGTGGACTTTACTCTTAAAAACGCTGCCCGACATTTCAATTCTGGCTATTTCTTCCAACTGTTGAGCCTCTATGCCTGCCTCTTCTTTTAGTTCTCTTTTTGCTGCGGCAATTGTAGTTTCTTTTTTTTCCATATGCCCAGCTACAGCTTCTATAATTGTTTTCTTCAGCATGTATCTATATTCGGAAAGCAAATAAATTTCGTATGAGTCGGTCAGGGGAAAAACTGAAACAATTGGAACTCTTTCCGCCACACGATGCGTCTTTTTCTTTCCAGATTTATTTTCAAAATCTATTTGTTTAACGTCAAAAAGTTTCGCTTTAAGTATGGATTTTTGAGAAATAATTTTCCATTGGCTCATTTTTTTTGGGTGGCCCAATAACTGCTGGATTTAAAAAGACTATCAAAAGTTCCGGCATCGCTCCAATATCCATTTAGCTCTTCCCATCTGAGTTTTTTTTCGTTAATATAGTAATTATTTACCTCTGTAATCTCTAATTCTCCTCTTCCGGCAAAATTCGGATCGCATTTCCTAACGTACTCAAAAACTTTATTATCGTAAATATAGATACCTGTAACGGCATAATCAGATTTAGGCTCTTTTGGTTTTTCCTCAATTTTGATTATATTTTTTGGATTTTTAGGATCAAATAGGGGTACTCCGAAACGCTTTGGGTCCGGAACTTTTTTAAGAAAAACAACTGCTCCATCCTTAAATCTTCTAGCCGCCTGTGAAATATCTGCATCCGTAGTGTTATCTCCCAAAATAACCGTAATCGAATCTCCATCCGCAAAAGCCTCTGCCAGAGAAAGCGCGTCCGCAATTCCGCCATCCGGTTTTTCCTGATAAGCATATTCCAAATGTGTTACCCCTAAATCCTTTCCATTTTTAAGCACTCCCAGAAAATCACCAACATGAGGTCCTGAAGTAACAATTAAGATTTCCGTTATTCCTGCATTCACCAGAGTCTGAATAGGATAGAAAATCATTGGCTTATTATAAACTGGAAGCAGATGCTTATTAGTTACATGGGTTAAGGGATAGAGTCTTGTGCCAAGACCCCCCGCCAAAACAACACCTTTCATAAATTATCTCCTAATAGTTGCCACTTACACTCAAAAGAAAAAATATAATTGTCAAACCAAAGGTACCAATAAGTATATATTCTATCACAATTTTTGTATGTAAATCATGATTTATCAGATGATGCAGAATGCCCCACAATACATAGAAAAAGGTAGTGGCAACAATAACGCCAATTTGAAAACTCCTATCCGAACTGCTGTACGCCAGTAAAAAACTAAGACTAAGTATAGCAATCAGCGACGTGTAGTAGGCGGCATGTTCCGATATCCTTTTTAACATCAAATTATTACCCCCTTACCCCAGATACCAATTAAAACTAATATCAGCAATAGGTATAGTATATGATCAATGTTGTGCCCAACGAAACGCATAACTTTCTTCTTTTCTACAATAATCATATCCAACAAAAGGGCCGCAATAAATACTAGAATAAATATGTAATAAATATTTGAAGATAGAGACGAAATATTGATAAGCGATTGTTTGCTAACCACTTGAACATTCTTAGTAAGGACGTTTGTATTCCCTGCTGCAATATCCTGAACCTTACTCTTGGCAATAGGCATATGCAAGCTACCAAGCTCCTCTACAATCAGGACTGTCTCTTCGCCATTTAATTTTCCCAACTTTACTGCAAATCCAACATCTTCGTAGTTTGCCGAGAGCACATTTGCCCGATGATCCGGACTTGCCATCCATGCTTTCATTACGCTATCTGCAGTCGCAAATCCCCTTGCCAAATTCTCTCCCGCATAAACATAATTGTATCCTGATGATCTAATAAAAACCCATGGGCTTTTGCCGGTCGGAGAATTATGCGCCCAATAACCATAGTCAAGCATATCCTGAGCTTTTTTTGAAGCTGCTTGGGAAAGTTGTTCATTAAAAGCTAATGGATTAACGCCTGCATTTTGTCTTTCTTGATTGGTTAAAAACAAAAGTTGATCCGAGGAGATATCTGCATTTATGCCTAGAACAGCCGGATAACTTACACTTATTCTTTGTATCAGAAAGCTTGCTAAGAAGAGAAAAACTATTGTTAGGAATAAATTTGTATGGTGTAAGACTTTTGCCCGGTGATTATTAGATTCTCTTGGGATGAAAAGATGAAACAGGAAATCTTTCATTTTCTTCATTATATCACTTTTGAAGCTCTGCCAATTATATTATTCAACGTTACCAGAGCTTAAATCCGCCGAAGCGAAATAACAATAACTTTACATGTCTAATGCTGTTTGCTTTTCGCGGAGGAGGAATATATTGGCAAAATTATTTCTCCGGCTTTTTTTCCATTAACCGGAACTTTGAGAACAAAAGACAAAGCATTGGCAATGGCAAGACCAATCCGTAAGCCTGTGAATGATCCCGGCCCGAGGTTAATTTGAATTTCCGATAAATCTTTTGGCGCTAATAAATGTTTTTTTAGAATCTTATCAACCATTGGCAGGATAATTTGTGTCTTATTGAAAATAACCTTTTTGGTTTGAATGTCTTTCCGGCCATCAATAATCAAACCTACTGTAATTTCTTGACTATCTGCAGTATCTAGTACCAAAATAATTTTTAATTTTTCATTTTTCATTTTTAATTTATCTTTACCGCTCCTTCTCTGATAACCTTCCAGGGCGTAACCGTACAATCAATTATAGTTGAAACATTTTTTTCCAAACTTATTTCTTCATTTAAAACATAATCCGCTTGTTTTATAAGTTTTGGATTTAGATCTTCAAATCTAAACGGTGTTTTCTCGCCTGCAAAATTTGCAGATGGCGCAACAACTGGTACGCCCACTCCGCTAATTAATTTTAACAAATTTTTACTATCGGGAAATCTAACGCCAAGAGTATTTGTTCCGCCTCTTACCAAATTTGGCACCTTATCAATTTTGCTTTGCAGAATAATTGTAAGCTTTCCCGGCCAATAGCGTTTAATCAGCTTATTCTTAATTTCTTGAGAAATTGGTAATAAATAATCTTGAGCCATCTCAATCGAATTAACCAATATTAACATTGGTTTATTTTCAGGTCTTTTGCGGATTTTAAATAATCTTTCTACTGCTTTTTTATCATCTACTCTGCAGCCAATGCCGATAGCCGTATCTGTTGGAAAAATAACTATTCCGCCCTGCCTTAAAACTTCAATTGCTTTTTTAACCTTATCCATATTGTAATTATATCAATTAGAAGGTTCCAAGAGGTTTTATCCGTCACCAATCAGGTGCTGGATTTACTTAATTTTCTCTCTTTCACAAATTTATTAAGTGAGGATTTATCGATAAGGTAACGTCCGCCAAACTGTATTGCTTTAATTTTTTTCTCCGAGATATATTTGTAAACTGTTAGTGCGCTTAATTTTAAAAATACTGAAACTTCTTTAACATTGAAAAAATTTGTCTGGATATTGTAATTCATCTTGTGAGGCAGTGGACAATATATACCACACAAGTAAGGCAATTGTCAAACGATGCTTATTGATTTGAAGATCCAAACATAATTTTTCTTATGTTGTCTTTTTCATATGAAAATTTTATGTCTATTCTTTTTTGAGGCAAGTATTTTTTTAATTTTTCCGCCCACTCAATTACCACAATATTATTTTTATTATTTACAATTTCTTCAATCCCTAAACCCTCAAGATCCCTCTCGCTCTCCACCCTATACAAATCTATATGATAAAAGTCATTTATCATTAATCCTTTATCCTTAATCCTTAATTTATAGCTTCTGACTATTATGAATGTAGGGGAAATAATTCTGTTCTTAATTCCAAGGCCAGCCGCTAACCCCTGAACAAAAGTTGTTTTGCCGCTTCCCAACTCCCCATAGAGAGTAATCACATTTGAGGTCTCTCCTTGCGGACTTGCAAGGAGAGACCTTGCAAAATTCTCTCCTAGTTTTTGTGTCTCTTCGAAATTATTTGTAACAAAAACTTTTTCTTTAATTTTCATATTGTTTCGGAATCCGGTTTTTTATTTTTAATATAAACTCGAAAAGATAGTATAGCACAAGCAATTAAAAGAATTCCGCCAATCCAAATGAAAAATTTTTGAAACCAATTGTTATTTGTGCTTTTGGATTTATTTGAAGCCAGTGCGTCTTCATTAGAAGATTCTGTGTCAGTAGCGGAAACAATTTCCCCAGTTTCCGTACTTTCTCCCAAAACTTCTTCTGGCGCAGGCGATAACGAGGATCTTAAAATAGGCGTAGGTGTACGGCTTGGAGTAGGCGTTGGCGTTTTCGTCGGCGCCGGCAAAGATGTTGGAGTTGGCGTAGGGGTTGGCGTTGAAGTAGGAATATTTATTGGAACAGGCGTCGGGGTAGACGTAGGCGTTGGTGCTTGATTAATTGTAATAATGGAAGTGGAACATGGAGTGGAATCGCCATCGCACCAATTTACTGTGCTCCCGGATTCTGTATACCTACCAATTATAAAATTGTAATTTCCCGATCCATTGAATCCGGAAGCCTCTAGATCAGCCTTTATAATAAGGCTGCCTACCCATTCGTTATTGTCATTCATAGTAATTTTATAAAACTGTGTTTTATCTATCGGTGATCCCCCGTTAGCCCAATCACCTGCATTATCTTTGATATAGCCGAAATAAGAACGTGGAGTTTTTTCTGGCTGGAAGAATCCAGGTCGAATGTAATAGCTTTTTCCCTTCGAACTGGCTATAGAAAGTAAAACATTGATAGTAAAAGATTCATCATCATGGATCTCTGCCAGAGATCCTTCGAAGGTAAAAGTTGCTGCAGAAACAGGATTCGCAAAATGCAGAAGAAATAAAACCGCAATAAGGACAATTATTGCTCTCATTTAATATTTATCTATAAATTCTTGCTTCAATTATTGTCCAGCTAGAATAATGGTCATTCAAGGAAACGTTCATTGCGTCTTGATAAGCAGGATCATTTATCTTAAAGCTTTCACCATCAACCGACCTTAAAACAACCCAGTGATCAGAATAATGAGTTGAGGATGGACCGCCATTGATTGATAAACCAGCAATTACAGCTGCACCAGAGCTTAATGCGTCTCTTAACTGCTGTATGGATGGATCAGCTACATAACTTACCGCATGCCCATTTGCCGAGGGACCCGGCTTCATAAAATCAGCGCTACCGCCCCAAAAGTTACTGGAGTTTACCGCTACGTCTGCGGGATTTATTGAGCTTCCAAAACGAGAAGCCACCATCGCATAAGAAGTTATCAGACAACCAATTCTAGCTAAGGTACAGGGACCACCCCTACAATTGCTGCTATCATTATTGACTAATAAATTGCCCCATTGACTATCCCTTTGATTATAATATTTACCGTATTCATCAGACAATTCTTTATGGGGAACCAATGATGTTCCAAAGGTAGAAGTTGCAAAATTAGAAAAGGCGGCCAACTGAGCTCTGGCTTGCGCCAAAAGGGATTGATATGTCGCCTCACTTCCCCTTGTTTGACTAAGCAAATCTTGCTTATTTACTTTTTCCTGATTTAATTGAACAGTATATGCTTCGAGTTGTTTTTTGAGATTCTCTACTTTTTTCTTCTTTGCCTCGTAAATATCTTTTTGATTTGTGTAGTCATTTTTTGCTTGCTGGACATCGTAGATAAGTCTTTTATCATGGTTTTGTGCAATCCTTAAATAATTTAGTCTCGCCAGCAAATTGGAAGCGTCCCGAGAGGATAAAAGCATTTCAAACGGCTGAACTCTCCCTGCCTGATATGTTGCAACAATTCTATTTAGCAATACTTCCGTAATTTTATTTAAAGAGTCCTGGAGAGAGGAAATTTTTTTCGTTGTCGTATCAATGTCTAGTGTTAAATCGAGTATTTGCCTTTTGTTTGTCTCTATTCTTGCCTCTGTTAATCTAATTTGACTATCCATTATGGAAATTTGGGACGAAAGTGTTTTGGCTTGACCCTTAAGATCATTTACTTTATTCTGTAGGCAGTCAACTTTTTCTTGACCATTCTTATCATCACAATCCGCGGCATAAACAATTATTGAGAAGTATTTAGAAAGAACTAATAGGCTAAGAAGAAAAAGTATAAATATTATTTTTTTCTTTGAAAAAAACATACATATTTTACTTAAGATATCTGAGTACTGCCAGGAAACTGGAAACTGTTCCCAAAACTATAGCCACCAATAACTCTGCGCCTAACAAACCGAAGAAAAAAGTGAGAGGGATAGGAAAAATTGGCATTCCTTTAAGAAAGGACGACAGAAATGGAGTAGCATACCATAATGCGCCGGTTGAGATTAACCATCCTAAGAATGCTCCCACGACTCCATAAGAAATTCCCTCAAAAATAAATGGCCACCGGATATACCATCTATCGGCTCCGATTAATCTCATAATTTCTATGTCTTCTTTTTTCTGCGAAATTTTTATTCCGATTATAATTACCATAATAAAAATCGAAACTAAAGATAAAACAATTATCAATCCCAGTCCAATAGTTCGCAAAGCGTTTGTCCAGGATGTTAAAACAGAAACTACATCTTTTTGAAAAACCACTTCCGAGACCAAAGGAGAATCTTTAAGCTTATCATTTATTACCGACAAATCTTCAATTTTTATTGTTGAGATTTCCAAAGAAGCAGGCAGAATATCAGCAGTTACCAGCTCTAATAGTAGGGGATCATCCTTATTCTGCTCTCTATAAATCTTCAGAGCATCCTGTTTGGAAACAAATTTTGCGTTGGCAACTTTATTGGTTGCCATTAATTCGTTCTTAAGATTATCTATATCCTCTTGCTTTACTTCATTTTTGAAAAACGCGGTAACCTGAGGGCGGGACTCAAAATAACTAATCGCTTTTGTTGATCCGAAAAGCAAAAATGTAAAAAGGGAGATGAATAAAAAAGTTAAGGTCATCACGAAAACCGCAGCAAAAGCCTGATACGGAGACCTCCTAATATTTCGCCAGGTCGTTTTAAAATTCTTCATCTTCTTTTCTTAATCCTGAGCTCGTCGAAGGATTCTCCTCCTTCTTTATAATAGCTGATTTTTTCTCAGAATGCTCTGTG
Organism: Candidatus Levybacteria bacterium RIFCSPHIGHO2_01_FULL_40_16; assembly: GCA_001783805.1. Lineage (GTDB taxonomy): Bacteria > Patescibacteriota > Microgenomatia > Levybacterales > UBA12049 > GWB1-37-8. The sequence continues at coordinate 76,853 of MFNS01000006.1, read as the reverse complement.
TGCGTTTTTGATTTCTTGCCGCTTTCTCCCGCCAGCTGTCCTTTATCCAAAGCAATAATTCTTTTCGAAAGCGTTTTTATAGCATCTTCGTTGTGGGTTGCCATAATTACAGTTGTACCTTTTTTATTAATATTCTCCAATAGCCTGACAATCTCCATCGCTGTTTGAGAGTCCAAATTGCCTGTTGGCTCATCTGCCAATAAGATATCCGGCTCAAGGATAAGCGCTCTGGCAATTGCCGCTCTTTGCAATTCTCCTCCGGAAAGCTGGATCGGAAATTTATCCCGATGACTCAAAATTCCAACCTTTCCCATGACGTCCTCGACAATCTTAGCAGCGGGCAAAGTATCTATCCCGGAAACCTCAAGAGGCAGAATAATATTTTCAAAAATTGTCCTGTCCATTAAAAGTTTCAAATCCTGGAATACCACACCTATCTTTTTCCGAAGATGAGATATTTTATTGTTTGGCAGTTTTACAACATCCCAATTATCTACAATTACTTCACCTGTTGTGGGAAGCGCTTCGCGGGTAAGCAGTCTAAAAATTGTGGTTTTTCCGCTTCCAGTTGGGCCTACCAAAAAAACGAATTCCCCTTTTTCCACTTCAAAACTAATATCGGAAAGTGCAAAAACTCCAGTACGAAATTGTTTTGAAACTTTGCTTAGTTGTATCATATTAGAGGTTTTATTAGGACTACTCCGCTACTTCTACCCGCCCCACATCCATGAGCCATCCCGCGTACTGTGCCCTTTGCGTTTCGCCCCACACTTTTATTTTTTTACCAACAAAGACAGACAAATCTACGCTTGAAGAAGTGAGGTAAACGTTTTGACTATCTCCTCCGGTTCTAACCAGATGGAATTGTCCCTCTCCATTAATTCCCCCATTTTTTAAAGTCCCGCTGGCAGTGTCCTTAAATGTTTTGATATCATTGGACCCCACAATAACTCCTTTTGATACTTTGGATGAATCTATTGTGCCTGATGTAAGCGTATTTCCGCCGGCACCATCTCTATTGCTTAATATATATCCCGTCATCGTCCCCATAATTGCCGTAACAATAAGAAAAATAAATAGATTTTTCGTGAAGATGGAATTATTTATGTTGTTATTGAAATTATGAACCAGCGGTTGTTCTGTTGACTTATTTGCTTCCAATGCTTTTCCCTTCTTTTCCATAGCTTTATCTACTCAAAGTATTGCACAAAATGCGGTTTTTGGCAAATGTTAAAGTTTGCGTAATTCCTCATCAATGAATTCGTCCAGATCCCCGTCCAGAACCGCATCCGTATTGCCTGTTTCAAAATTTGTCCGAAGATCTTTTACCATATGGTAAGGATGTAAAACGTAGGAACGGATTTGATTTCCCCATCCCGGAGTTTTATACCCTCCTTTTAATTTCTTTTCCTCCTTTTTTCGCTCTTCTTCTTTCAGAATCCAAAGTTTTGCCCGCAAGATCTTTAAGGCGTATTCCCTATTTTGCGCCTGAAATCTTTCCGTTTGAGCCGTTACTATAATTCCCGTAGGTTTATGCTTGAGTCTGACAGCGGTGGAAACTTTGTTGACATTTTGTCCTCCGTGCCCTCCCGCGCGGAAAAAATTCCATTCCAAATCGTCCTCTTTTATTTCTATATCGCCGTTATCGCCAATATCCGGCAGCACTTCAACCAGGGCAAAGGATGTCTGACGGAGGTTATCCGCATTGTAAGGCGAGAGCCTTACCAAACGATGGACTCCAGCCTCACCCTTCAGGTATCCGTAAGCATATTTGCCGCTAACTGTTATCACAACACTTTTATATCCCGCTTCTTCACCGTAGGTTTCATCAATTATTTCCGACTTGAATCTTTTTCTCTCACAATACCTCGTGTACATTCTAAATAGCATTTGCGCCCAATCCATTGCCTCAACTCCGCCCTGACCTGCGTGAATAGCCAAAATTGCCGAATTTTTATCATATTGACCGGATAAATAAAGAAAAACCTCAAGCTCTTCCAACAATTCCTTCGCTCCACCCCAATCTCCGCTCTGAATTCTGCTCTGCAGAACTTCCGCTTTGGCAACTTCCGTCTGAAGATCAGACATTTCCTTCATCTTGATTGCTGCATTTTGATGATTTTGCCAAAAGTTGGGCTTTAAGCTTTCCGCCTCAATTAATCTTATCTCTTGCCTTTTTTTATCGCTATCCAATTTCGCCAATAATTTATTTGCCCTATCTTTTATTTCGTCCATACTCTATAAACCGCAAATTTTTCTACAAATTTCTTTTATTTGATTAGTCGGATATTGCTCCAAAGACTTAATGTCCTTAAGTATTTTTTGTACTTGGGGAGAAGAGGACGCAATCTCCGAAATATTCAAGCCGGAGACTTCCTGCTTAAGGTTATTGATTTTTTCTTTCAACGCTTCTTGAATGTTCGTTTTAAACGCGGGCTCTGTAATTTTTTCTGCCGTACCAACTCCCTTAACCGATTTTGCCTGCTGGGATAAATATTCATCAAGAAAACGGATTTTGAAGAGGTATCCCCCGGCGATTAATAATATAAATAAAAAAACAGCAATAAAAATTCGCTTTTTATTCCAAGACTCTTGCGTATCTACTTCTTCCATGAGGCTATTGTAGCACAGATTTTAGTAACTATAACGCTAATCAAGAAACTTCCCAAAATGTCAATTGGATGATGTATGCCAACGTATACGCGGCTATAACCAACTAGAAAAGAGAGAATAAATAAAACTATTCCCCATTTCTTGTTAAATAAAAAAATGATCGATGCCAAAGCAAAACTTATTAATGAATGATCTGACGGAAAACCATTATTTGCGCCATGAGCAACAAGCGGAATAAAACGTTCAACTACGAATGGCCCCGGATTATAATAAATTTTACCTGTAATTTGAGAAATTATAAAGATAAAAGGCAGAATAACAGCTGAAAAAATCAAAATACGCATTCTTCGTGTCTTTTCTTTGACTACAAATAAAACTGCTATAAAAATAACAAACAAATACAAGTATTTTGCCAAAAAAATCATGAATATATTCAACATTATGTTACAATGGTAGCATGAATCTAAAATCTCTGCAGGAAAAAATAAAATTATTAAACGAAAAAAACAAAGCCTCAATACAAGCTTTATTCACCAATCGAAAAAGAGATTTTGACAAAAACCGTAAAACTCAATGAGGAAGTAGGAGAATTATGTAATGACATCCTTTCGATTCTCAAACTTCAGCGGCGCGCAAAATTGCAAAACTTTGACAAACACAATATGTACGAAGAATTTGCAGACGTTATCATAACCGCTATGCAATTGGCCATCGCGGCAGGAGTGGATGTAGAAAGAGCAGTTGGGGATAAATTAAAAAAAATTGAGCAAAGATATCTCAAAGAAAAACACTAACCCGCAACCTCTTTTATATCTTTGTGTAATTCTTTTATTATATCCTCCGCGGTTTTCTTAATTTTTTCTTCGATATTCTCTACCTTGGCATTTAGCAATTTCCAAATTTTAGCGTGATCCTCCGAAGCAAGGCTAGCCAAAAATGTTTCTTTATCTATCGGATTAAGTTCTGATAAAACTAGGTCCAAAATCTCGTGGTGAATATTAGAATTAATCAGAGAAATTAAATGCAGTCTTTCCTTTGGAGTTAAATCCATGTCGCCTAACTTTAAAGAGAGCGTAGACGTATCCACAATGTGAGTATAAAAATATTTTCTTCTCATAGCTTTTAAACGCTAATCGGGCCTAATTTAATCTTATCATCAGGATCGTCAATAAAAAAGTAGAGTACCGGACCCCTTAACGATCCGTCAACTCGCTCCAGATAATGCATAACCTCGGGAGAACCGCCCAAATGTTTACCTGTCCAGGTAGCGGGCCCTGCATCCGCTATATCCGCAACAATAGCTTTTCCATTGTTAGGATTTACGACTAGCATTTTTCTGTATTTATAAAAATCACGGTATTCCGCAAATCTACTATTAAAATCTTTTGATAAAAATGTGGGAACAGCAATATAATATTTTTCTCTGTCTATATCTTCCTTAGTTAGCGCTTCTTTTGAGGGGGCAAAATAGCTCCAGGCGCCCAATCCCGGAGCCATACCTTGCTGCCAATAAACTCTCATGTCGTCTTGGGAGTCAAAATGAGTGCCTAATGTGTCTCCCGGATAACGGGCCAAATGCTGCTCCGCCCCAATCAGTCCATAATTCCTATTGAGTCTTTTACCCTTCAGTTCCGGCGTGACTTTGATGCTAAAAGTCCTAGATAATATGTCTGAGATTTTCTGTTCATCCGCTCTCTCCAACGGAATTACATCTTTGGGCAAAATACGAGTCAGATCCGCTACTAAAAATACTTTTTTGTCCACTTTCCGAGCTATTGGAGCTGCAGCATTGACAACATTCGAAGAGGGGAAAGGATTGGAGATTTGTCCTGTTAAAAGCATTAACCCCCCCAAAGATCCCGAAGCCAATTGCCGATAGTTGTTGGATAGCCATTTTAGAGCTTCATCATGTTTACTCCAAAGTTTTCTTTGTAAGTCCTGGTGCCGGGCTCTCCATCTCTCGCTTAATTTTTTGTAGTGTGAATTGGTCATGGCAGTTTTATCCAGCACCGATTCGGTGCTGGATTTATCCTATTTATATTTATTTTACACATTTATCCGTAAATATAGTATAGTGAAAATATGCCGGTTTTTACATTATTCTTAGTCCTAGTATTAATAACGTTAGTTTTCTTTCTTATATTATCTAGGGAAGAGAAGGATAAAATTGAGTTTTTTCATGTCATGGCGCATAGATTCAGATCTCCAATTTCTATTATCAAATGGTATATAGAACTATTGTCTGATAAATCAGTTGGAAATCTCAATGATAAGCAAGAAAAATATTTTACGGAAATTTACAATGCCAGCGAAAAATTGAACGAGACTATTGAGTCTTTAATTGTCCTTTTGCAGTTACAATCTAACAATCTCACTGTCAAAATCGAAAGGGTTGACATAAAAGATTTAATCGGAAGAATTATCCGAAAGTTACAATTTAGAATTGAAAGGCGTAAACTTCATTTACAGGAGGTTTATCCTGCAGAACAGGAAGTCTCAATTCAGACAGATTCAAAGCTCTTAAGCATTGCTTTTCAAAGTCTTATTGAAAACGCAGTCAAATATACCCCGGAAAACGGAAATATTGATATTAAAGCAGATTTTTTAAACAAGAGATTGCTAGTTGAAATAAAAGATAACGGCTATGGAATCCCCAAAGAAAAAAGGTCAAAAATATTGGCAGATTCTGTTAATTTTAAAGATATGGGTTTTAGCTTGTATCTGGTCAGGCTAATTTTAAAGAAACTACGGGCGAATATTAATTTTAAGTCCGAAGAGAACACGGGTACAACGTTTTCCATTTCCCTGCCCGCTAATGCCTGAGCGTCTGCCTTGCCATGCCTGGGCTAGTCCGGGCTGGTAGCGATGGCAGGCGGGCCTGCCCGCTTAAGTGTTGCAAATGTCCCTGAGCTTGTTTACAATAAGGAGGCAATGGACAACAAAAAAATCTTAATAATTGAGGACGAAGAAGCCATGTTAGACGCTATTTCGCAAGCCCTTACAAATCAGGAGTTTACAACTCTTACCGCAACTGACGGAGAACAAGGACTGGCCATCTCTTTGAAGGAACGTCCTGATCTTATCCTTTTGGACATTCTCATGCCAAAAATGGATGGAATGATCATGCTTCAAAAGCTAAGGCATGATGAATGGGGAAGAACAGTCCCGGTTATTATTCTTACTAATGTAAATCCAAATTCCAGCTATGTAATTAATTCTGTTCTCAGGAATCAACCTGCTTACTATTTGGTAAAATCGGATATAAAGCTGGAGGGAATTGTTGATAGGGTTAAAGAAGTCCTCAAAATCGAAGACTAATTAGGGTAGTGGCATTTTTTGTATTTTTTTCCCGATCCGCAATAACAAGGATCATTGCGCCCAATCTTTTTTTTATCTACGGGATTACTTGTTGTGGATTTTTTATTATTAATTGAAGTTTCAGAAATGCCAACTGCTGAACCGGCTGCCTGTTCTCTTACGTGTTGATGCATTTGCGGAGCCTGCTGTATCTGAATTCTGTAAATTCTATGCACGATTTCATCATCTATTGCATTAATTAACTGTTCAAACATCGCATAAGCTTCATTCTTGTACTCAACCAGCGGATCTCTTTGCCCATAGCCCCGAAGCCCAATTCCCCCCCTTAGATTTTCAACCGCATCCAAATGATCCATCCAAAGCGTATCGCTAACCGATAACATCACATATCTTTCAATTTGCTTCATCATCTCTTCTCCCAATTGTTTTTTCCGCTGATTATAAATATCGCGAGCAATGCTGGTCAAAAAGGTTATTTTCTGCTCTATACCCACTGCTACTTCTAATTGTTTTATTAATTGCTTTTTGGAAGATTCATCGAAAGGAAGTATTGTAGTAAAATCATCAATTATTTTTTCATCAATAGGTTTATCATCGCCCACTTGAGCTGTATGAATATTAACAATAGTTGCTAAAGACGTATCGATTTTTTCCATTATTTCTTTTTCCAGAGATTCTTTATTTTCCAAAACTACTCTTCGTCTTTTGTAAATTATTTCCCTTTGCTTATTTAGGACATCATCATAATCAACCAGATGTTTCCTAATATCAAAATTAAATCCTTCAACTTTTGTCTGCGCTTGCTCAATTGCCCTGGAAACAATCATGTGCTGTAACGGAACATCTTCAGGCATATTAAATCGTGTCATGACTCCCGATATTGTATCTCCGCCAAAAAGCCTCATTATTTCATCATCCAACGCAACAAAGAATCGGGATGCTCCCGGGTCTCCCTGACGACCCGATCTTCCCCGCAACTGATTATCTATTCTTCGGGACTCATGTCTTTCGGTACCAATTACATATAATCCGCCAAGCCCCACAACTTCATCATGTTCTTTTTGCCATTTTTTAAATAAACCTGAATTCTCACCTGCAGAAGGTGTTTCTCCGCCCAAAATAATATCCACACCCCGGCCTGCCATATTGGTTGCCACAGTTACAGCGCCTTTTTCTCCGGCCATAGCAATTATTCTTGCTTCCTGTTCGTGATTTTTAGCATTCAAAATCTCATGCTTAATTCCGCGACGCCTTAAAAGTTCCGATATCAATTCATTTTTGTCTATTGATGTTGTACCAACTAAAATAGGTTGTCCGGTTTTGTGAGTTTTTTCAATTTCGTTGGCAACCGCAGATAATTTAGCCCGTCCGGTTTTATAAACTAAATCCTGATGATCGCATCGAATCATTAATTTATTTGTGGGAATTACAACAACCGAAAGATTATAGATTTTATGAAATTCGCGTGCTTCCGTAACAGCCGTTCCCGTCATTCCTGCTAATTTTTCATACATTCTAAAATAATTTTGCAAAGATACCGTTGCCATTGTCTTTGATTCCCGTTGTATCGAAACATTTTCTTTTGCTTCTATTGCCTGATGCAATCCTTCGGAAAGTCTTCTGCCTATCATGAGCCGCCCGGTAAATTCATCAACCAGAATGACTTGATTATCTTTCACGATATAATCTTTTTCTTTTTTGAATAATGTCCGGGCTTTCAATGCCGCTTCCAAATGATAAACAGTATTAAAATCTTTTTCATAAATATTATTAATTCCATAAAGTTTTTCAATTTTTCCGATACCATGATCTGTCAGATGGGCAGTTCTTAATTTTTCGTCAATTTTATAATCTATGTCCGGATTTAAGTTATCAACCAACTTTGCATATTCATAATATTTTTGCGTTGGAGATTCGTCCGGAGCAGAAATTATATGTGGAGTTCGCGCTTCGTCGATCAAAACTGAGTCAACTTCATCAACAATCGCATAATAATATCCCCGCTGCACTGTTTCCTCTATCGATTGAGCCATATTATCTCGAAGATAATCAAAACCAAATTCCGAATTTATTCCATAAGTAACATCTGCCCCGTAAGCTTCTTTTCGGGTAATTGGTCTTAAGTGAGAAAGTCTGGGATCTTGCGCGTCTTTATTGACAAAATTTGGATCAAAGATAAAAGATGTATCATTGATAATTGAAGAAACCGTTATTCCAAGAAGATTAAATATCGGACCCATCCATCCCGCATCACGGCGGGCCAGATAATCATTGACGGTAACCAAATGAGTACCTTTGCCAGTTAGACTATGTAGATATAATGCCGGAACTGAGGAGAGGGTTTTTCCCTCTCCTGTTTTTTGTTCTGCAATTTTTCCGCTCGCCAGTGTTATTCCTGCCATTAGTTGAACATCATAATGCCGCTGCCCGATAGATCTTCTCGATGCCTCGCGAACGATTGCAAATGCTTCGGGTAACAAGAGATCCAAAGATTCTCCGTCCCTTACTCTCTCCTTAAATTCTTTTGTTTTTAAAGGAAAGTCTTTGTCCTTTAATTTTTTAAATTTTTCTTCAAATGAATTAGTCTCCGAAACAATTGGTTTTAATTTATTTATTTCTTTTTCGTTAGAATCAAAAATTTTACCAATGAAATTAAACATATACTTATTTTATCACAACAAAAAGAAAATCCCCTCTTTCTTTAAGAAAGAGGGGATACCAACTGATCAATTGGTAATACTCCAAATTGCTTACCAATTACTTCTTTCTCTTCTTTCTCTTCTTTCTCTTTGCTTTTTTTCTTGCCATTGTGAATTCACCTCCTTTTTTATAAATACTAATTATTATCCTGAGTAATTTTTTTTTATTTGTCAAGTAAAATGCTCTGCTTCAAAAATAAATGTTTGGGGCGTTAATCAAGCAAAAAAAATGATGGCAAAAAAATAACATTTTTCAATTAAAAATTGAAAATTTATTTACTTGGAGTTATTTTTTCTATGTTTAAATATTTTTGTAAAATTTTTGGAATTAAAACACTTCCGTCGGCCTTTTGATAATTTTCCAAGATTGCAATCAATATTCTTGGAGAAGCAATAACTGTATTGTTTAAAGTATAACAATAATTAACAATTCCTTTTCGATCTTTAAATTTCATATTAAGTCTGCGTGCTTGCCAATCAGTTAAATTAGAATTTGAATGAGTTTCTCCGTAATTATTTCGTGCAGGCATCCAAGTTTCAATATCAAACATTTTATATTTACCTGCACCCATATCTCCGGTTGAATTTTGCACAACATGATAAGAAAGATCTAATTCTTGCAAAATCTCTTCCGAAATAGACTGCATTTCCTGGTGTAGTTTTTCTGACTCTTTCAAATCATTCCTGCAAATTACGACTTGTTCAACTTTAGTAAATTCGTGTATACGATATAAGCCTTTAACATCTTTACCGTAATCCCCAACCTCAGACCGATAACATTGGGTAAGGGCACAAATCTTAATAGGTAATTCTTTTTCTGTTAAAATTTTATCTGCAAAATAAGCCAGAAGTGCAGGTTCGGAAGTTCCACCTAAATAAATAGGGTTTTTAATTTCCTCACCGCTTTCTAATTTCCCGGGATTGGCAATCTGATAAATATCTCGTTTGCCAAATGGAAAATGACCGCTTCCCACCAAAACGAATTCGTGAATTAAGGTCGGAGGAACCATGGGGGTAAATCCATGTGAGATCATTTTCGCAAAGGCAAAATTTAGAACTGCCCAATGTAATAAAGCCCCCTCGTTTTTTAAATAATAACCGCGAAAACCGGAAACTTTAGCCCCAGCAACAAAATCTAAGATATCTAAATTCTTTCCAATTTCTATATGATTTTTTATTGGAAAATCAAATTTTGGTATTTTTCCCCACCTACGAATTTCTTTATCGAATTTACTATTGGGACCAATGGGCGTATTTACTGCTGGGACATTTGGAATTTTAAGTAATTCTATTTTTAATTCTTCCCAAACTGCAGAAAGTGCTTTTTCTTCTTTCTCTAATTTTTGCTTTAAGCTCTGTGCGCCTTTTCTATCAAATTGCTTGGGATCTCTTTTAATTTTTTCCGTTAGCACATTCCTTTCCTCCCGGAGTTTCTGAACGGAAATTGACAATTCTTTGTACTTTTTATCTATTTCCAAAATATGATTAATGTTAATGTCAATATTTTTATCAAGCGCTGCCTTTTGAATTAATTGCGGATTATTTCTTAAAAAGTTTAAATCTATCATGCTTAATACTTGCTACATAATACTTAATACATTCCTAAGGATTGGTTTTAATTTTTGAACTGCCTTATATCTATGATTATATTCTTTTTCCTCCTCCTGGGTCAATTGATCTTCATGGTAATACTTTTTTATTTTGGGTAAATAGAAAAAAGACCGATAAGGGTAGCCCTTGAGCGCTCTTAAATATGGTTTTTGGGCAATAATCCCCTTGACTTCTCCGTTAACGCTCCAAACTTTGCCATTTGGCAGTGCTAAACTGATCACGGTTTTAAACTTTGCTTCCTTAATGTCGTCGGGTAATTCTTTTGCAACTTTTGTCATGTGATTGATGATATCCTGATCTGTTGAGTCTTTTCCCAACCATCTTTTGCTTTTTATTCCTGGCGCGCCGCCTAATGCTGAAATTTCTATTCCGCCATCATCCGCAATTGTTGGCAATTTGGAAATCTTAGCAAAAAATAAGGCTTTCTTTTGAGAATTCTCTTCATAAGTTTTTCCATTCTCTTCAATATCTTTAATAATCCCAACATCATCAAGTGAAACAATTTTAAGTGATAAGTCTGAAAGAAAATTAGAAATTTCTTTTAATTTTCCAACATTTCTCGTAGCAACAAGCAGCTTTTTCATGAATTAGCGGCGTCAAGAAACCGTTTTTTTACAAAATCTTTATGTTTTAAAATTAGCCATGCTGCTTTTGGTCCGTAATCTTTACCAATAAGCGACACATATAATGCTTGGAATGCTTCTGTAGGGGATAAGCTTATCTCCTTTGCCCATTCATAAAGTTTCTTTTGAAATTCCTCTGCGTCCCAATTATTATCTAAAAATGAGGAGACTTTAAGCAAATATTCTTTTTGTTTTTGAGAAAGTTTTTTAGAAGCCTCTGGTATTTTTTCTTGGATAGAAAATTTAATTTCGTTTGGAGCATATTTTTCAACCCAAATTTTTGCATAAGACTCCCATTCCTCAAGACTTTCCTTCTTTATTTCTTTTTCCATGTTGGGCATTTGCACCCATTGTGCCAAAACGGAGAATCTAATGCTCGGTGGTTTTTTTACTTTATCTATTTGCGATAATTTAAAAATCCTTGCTAGGTTCTCATCTTTCTTTTCAAAATATGCCTCGGCTGCTTTTTGATAATCATCAAAAAGTTTGGGTACAGTGTCTTCGCTGGGATCAAAATTAATCTGTTGACTGACTTTTGTTTTTACCATTAAGAAGCGCAGGATTTCCGGCGGTAAAATTTCAAGCATTTCAGGAGCGGACGACCCGCGGCCTTTCGAAGAAGACATCTTTCTGCCTCCTATTAAAAAAAACGCATAAGGCAAAGGGTACGGAACAGGATAATTAATCACTCTTTCGCAGATAAGGCTTGCCAAATCATGCGATCCGCCCTTGCTCATATGATCTTCGCCTGCTCCTTCAACGGTTATGCCTAAAACTTTCCATTTCGCAGCCCACTCCACTTTCCAGGAAAGCTTGCCTGCAATTCCTTTTTCATTACTAAAAGGTGACATTTTCCCCTTAAATCCGCATCCTTTTGTCCAGACAACAGCGTCTATTTCGCATGTAAATGAAACTTTTTCCCCATCCCAGTTATAAACTTTTGTCGTCGAAACCTTACTGCAATTTGGACAATACGGCTGAAAAGGATACCATTTTTTGTCAATTTTTTTCTTGTAAAGATCTTCATAAATTTTTCTTATTTCGGAAGCCTCATCTAAACATTCTTTTATCAGGGGGTTCATTTTTCCGCTTTTATATAAATCCGTTGACCATAAAATTTCAGGATGGCAGCCGATTTTATTAAAAACTTCCATAAATTCTTTTGCATAATACTGGGCATAGTCGCTGAATCCAGCAGCTGGAGAAGGGATTTTAAAAAGCGGCATTCCCAGATATTTTTCAAATTTTTCTTTTTGAAGATATACGGGCAGAGAGTCCATTGGATCGTGATTGTCAAAAATATAAGTGTATTTTGTCTTAACACCCAACTCCTTTAATGCTTTGAAAACCAAATCATGGACTACTACACCGCGTAGAGCGCCAACGTGGATTCTGCCGGATGGGGTTTTCATATCATCTACCCACTCCAGAGATAATTTTCTCTTTTTTAATTCTGCAGCTACGCTATCCACCCAAAACATATCAATATTATACAGGCTGTCACTCAAAATTGCAGTAGATCAGGAATTGGAGGGAACGTCCGCAGATTGCTTTCTCTGACTAAGATGTTGCTGCATTTTTGCTCTGGTAGTTTCGGCTAATTCAGCAAAATAAGCTTTTTTTACTCCCAAATCTTCGGTCTTGGGTGCATGACTAAAATCAACGGGTTCTAAAATTCCTATTTCAAATCCACTGTATGGATTAAAACGTTGATAAACAGGAATAACTGGAACGCCTAAAGCTTCGGCAATAGCCAACGATCCTCCATGAAAATGATCCATATCATATGGCCCACCCATATTTCTTTTTCCGGATGTGCCACCTTCTGGAAAAATCACTATCAAGGAATTAGGATGTCGAGAAATCATTTTTTCTGTTTCTCTCTTTATTGAATTAAAAGAGCCATCATCTTCCGGAACAATTAAAAGACCTGCTCCTTCTTGAATTTTCCTAAGTTCTCCCGGTAGCACTAGATGCGCATCGTACAGATAATTCCCCAACACATCGGCTACTGGAATCATAGGCGCATAGAAAAATGGGAATGGAAAAATCTCATCTATCTCAGGGTAATTAACGCCTAGTTCTGACTGATCTATAGCCGTTAATTTATAACCACTATAATGATTCGTTTCTGTAAAAATAGGTCTGCCTTTAGGCAATTTCTTCAATATTTCTTCTCCTTCAACTATATGAGCATTCGTAGTTATTGCTAAATCGTGCAGTAATTTTTGGGTGCTTTTGTGGATTAAATTAGGATTATCTATATGCAATAAGCTATCTTTAAAATAATCTACCTGAAGTCTTCGAGCGTCTGCAAACATTCGTCTGCCCATTTCCGTCGAATAGGCCTGATCACTTATTAGGCCTCTTATTCTTTTTTCAAGAAAATCATCTCTTTTAGGATGCGGGTTTCTTCCTTCATTTTTCATCGCAGTATTTTCCACTTCTAACATTATATCATTAAATTAACTTTCAAAACAATTATAATAGGGTTAATTACTGTGTCAAATTTTAATAAAATATTCACAAAAACTATATATTATGTTAAAATTTAAACATGATTACTGTTCCTGAAGCTACGAATACCATAATTAAAAGATCCAGATACCTTACGGAGGCTATGTCTAAAGGATTTATTAATAATTCCTCTCTCGCCCGATACATCAAACCTGAGCTCGAAGAAATGCTACTTAAAGAAATTAATATATCATCCGTGATTATGGCTCTTAATAGGCTGCAGAAAAACTTGAAGCCACAATCCAAATATAAAAATATTTTTAAAACTAAACCAACTATTATAATCAGGTCGAATCTTTTCGAGATAAACCTTATAAACTCTGAAGCTCTTATAACTAAATACTCTCAAATTTTAAGCTTCAACGGAGGACAAAAATTCTTTTTAACATTCTCAAAGGGAATATCTGAATCGACAATAATCGCAAGCAATGACATAGCAAGTCAGATAAAAGAGATTCTTAAGCATGAAAAAACAATTTCTGAATTCAACAATCTGTCTTCAATTACAATAAATTTACCTGATCAATCGGTAGTTACTCCTGGAATATTCTACTTTTTTTTAAAGTCCCTTGCTTGGGAAGGAGTAAATATTATTGAGATTGTTTCCACTGCTTCCGAATTCACTTTGATACTTGAGGATAAAGATGTAAATAAGGCTTTTTCTATACTTAAATCCCTATTTAATTAGGCTATTTTACGCTGATGACAGCGTAAGTGATTTTGCCGGCAGGAGCTTCAACCTGAACTTTATCTCCCACTTTCTTACCAATTAGCATTTTCCCAAGCGGTGATTCATGCGAGATTTTCTTGTTTTCCGGATCCGCTTCCCACTCTCCAACAACTGTGAAAATTTCTTTTTTGCCATTAACGGTCAATGTAACCGTAGATCCTAGCTTTACCGCATGATTTGCCGCCTTAACATTATCCCTTATAATCACTGCTTGCTTAAGAATAATCTCCAACTCGTCTATTCTTCCGTCTATGAAAGTCAGTTCTTCGCGGGAGGCAACATATTCCGCATTTTCCGACAAATCACCCATGTTTCTGGCTTGAGTAACGCGTGCCAAAACATTCGGTCTTTTTACATTGACAATCTCATCGTACTCTTTTTTGAGCTCTGCCAATCCTTCTTTTGTTAAGTAAATCTTTTTTGTATCCATAGCCTTTAATACTTAAAAAATCCCTCAAATTTTTAGTGTCGAGGGATTGTTAGCATGAAAAATATATAATATTAGGGGATATTTGTCAATAACCTCTAGTATTAGTTATATAGGCTTTAGTCTTGAGGCTAGATCATAAGCGCGCTCTTTACTTTGTTCTGTAACTACCACTTTTATAATGCCTGCCTGCCCCGCGTAGCTCGCAGAGCGAAGTGGGGGCTGACCATAATAAATGACAGTGTCCAGAGGCGCTGCCAAGATTAAGGGTAAAACCGCAAGGTCTTCTTCTCCTGCTATTTTTAAGATTATCCTCTTGCTAAAACTGAATTTAAAAATATCTAAGATTTTTGAGAAAAGATCATGCGTCATGTGGCCTGCAGGATTATTTGCAAATACAACTTTCTCATTTCCTGAGAAACCAAGATCTAGGAATGAGGAAAATTTTTTCTTTCGCGCAACCTTAAAATCTACCACAGAGAGCCTTTGATTGACAGCTAACTTATTAAGATTTCTGGATGTTTCGTCACCGACTGCAATTATCAAAGACTTTTTGAGAATATTCGAATCTGTAATAGCTTTAAATAATCCACCAAACGGTTTATGAAACTCTTCTCTTAAATCTTTTGGGAGAATTAAATCTTTTTGAAGCCATACCGGTTTTACATAGAGTCTGCCTGCTCTATTTATTTCGCCGTTCCTAATTCTCGCGGACGAAATAAGCTTTCCGTCCTCAGAATTAACAGGAGGAACAACAAAGACCTTAAGCGCAGCCAACTTGAGCTCTTTTCTTTTTTGATTAATGATGTCTGCTCCATCTTTTGAATCCTGTGACACAACAATTGCATCAATCACTAGATCTTTAGAAAGAGTGGGCCCAAACAAATCCTCTATTTTAATGATCTCAACTTTATTTAAAGCTTTTTCTTTTTTTACAAACTCCAAAACTGATTCTTTTCTTTTTTCAAAAGGTTCAATAAATTCTGGATTCTGAATTCTAAATTTTGAATTTTTTACGTAGTTATCGCTGGTTATTCCAACAAGATATTTTTTGCCAACAGAAAAAACATAATTCAAAAATGCTTCGTGTCCCTTGTGAAAATGGTCAAATGTTCCTCCACAGACAATTAGGTTATTGGGCATATTGCTTTAGGACTGTCGAAACTCCCGCAGAAAGAGTTTCGGCAGCTGTTTGCGGGGATGTTCCTTTCAGCATAGAATCTACCGCACTGCTTAAATTGTTATTCATCTGGGAATTTAATCCGTTGTCAAACGTCCCGTCAACAAAGAAAGAAGAAACCGCAGAGGGCGCTGCTCCGACAAAAGGATAAGCAATGGAATCCTTCAAGCTATCTGCTAAATCAACTCTGGCATATGGCTCACCGAAATTTCTCGTTTTTGACTCTTCTGTGAATAATTTTTGCGCTGTTTCTTTTCGGGTAAGATATTGCAGGAAAAGAAGTGCTTCCTTTTGATGTTTACTTTTGACAGATGCTCCCTCAGCCCAGTAACTGGCAATCGTTGCATTTTGCCCCGGCAAACTCGGTACCGAATAAATGTCAAATGAAAGGTTTGGATTCATGGATTTTATTGTAAAAAAATCTCCCGAATAACCAAAATACATGGCTAGGGAGCCCGAAGCAAAGAGTTTAATTGATTCATCTAGGGTATCATCCCAGACGTTCTCTGCGGGCAAGGCAAAGGAGGAGTAAAAATTTAAGGCCTCAGCTGCAGCCGGAAGATTGGAGGATATATCATTGAGATTCACGCCATTCTGGACAAAAAGCATTGAGATTATATTGGGAGCATGAGTTATATTGCTGAATGTTCCCATTGCGGCTCCGGCTGTTTTTATATTGTTATTTCCATCCTTGACAGTCAGTTGTCTCGCGTATTTTACGAATTCTATCCAGGTGCCAGGCGGCTTGAGACCGGCTGCTTGAAAAAGATCTCTATTTATAAAAAGGTTCAGGGTGTCTATTTGCAAAGGCACACCGTAAATAGCCCCATTTTTTATGAGATCTGTCTTAACGACCGGATAATAATTTTTAGAAAAATCTTCTTTTGAGATAACGCTCTGAGGAAGAGGCAAAAGTAGCTCTGAAAGCTGAGGAACCCAAGTATTGTGGAACCTAAAGATATCCGGACCATTACCATTATTAGAACGGGTTACCAATTTATCCCTATATTGATCCAGGTCTTGCTTGGTATACTCTATTTTAATATTCGGATGTTCCTTTTCAAAATCTACAATAATCGGAGCGATTACTGAAGCATCTTCGAACAATCCCCAATATGTCAATGTTGCCTGATTGATTTTGGAAGGAAAAAACTTAGGCAAAATTATATTGTAGACGAAGAAAATAATGCCAAGAACAATCGCTATTCCCAATAAAATTTTCAAAATCCTAAATAGTATTGACGGAGGAGGACTACTTTGTAATTCAGATGGAACTGGTGCAATAACTGGATTATTTGGCGGAATCTCAGGCCCGCCTGCACTTGCCTGAGCAAGGCTCTGGCGGGCAGGCTGAATGTCCGCCTCTTGAGGGACAGTATTAATGGGCTTGAAGATCATATTTTCATCCATAAGGCAATATCTAGTATAATATGTCAGCTATAGTATATCAAATGAAGCAAACTAAAAAATTAAAAATCCGGAAAAAAATTATTACACGCATTATGAAAGCCTGCTTTTGGTTTATTACCGGAGCAGTCTTGGCAGCATTTTTATTTGCAAGTTTTACATTTATTATCTATGAAAAGGTGAACGCCGGCGTTGTTTATCCGGGAATAACGTTTAATAACATCTACGTAGGAGGATCTACTCAAAAGGAAGTCGAGGAATTGTTTGCTAAGAGAAACGAGACTATTGAAAATACTCAATTTACATTTTCACTTTCGGAGAATATAGCGACAATTTCAGCTAAAGATTTGAAGTTTGGCTATGATGAAAAGCTCATTGCTCAGCAGGCAATAGGCTTGGGAAAATCCCATGAATTTCTCTCTAATATTAGCATTGCTTTTCAGGCATACTTTAATGGATTAAATTTGCAGCCGGCATACCGCTATTCCGAAGACATGCTGAATAAAACCTTGACCCCATTTATAGAAAAGGTGAATAAGGAACCCGTTGATGCGCTTTTCACTTTTCAAAACGGAAAAGTCCTGGCATTCAAACCGTCTGAAGAAGGCAAAGCGGTTGATATGGAGAAAGTTAAGCAAGATTTGAGAGCTCAATTTGAAAAGGTATTGTTAGTACAAAAAACTCAAGAAATAGTTATTCCGGTTACCATCAAAACTTTTTCGCCTAAAATAACTACGGATAAAGCAAACAATTTGGGCATAAAAGAATTGATTGGAACGGGAACTTCTCTTTTTCAGCATTCAATACCTCAGAGAATATTCAACATTACCCTGGCCGCATCCAGAATAAATAGAGTTCTAATTGCCCCCAATGAAGAATTTTCTTTTGCCAAAGCCTTGGGCGATGTTTCTTCCTTTACAGGCTACCAACAAGCCTATATTATCCAAAATGGCAAAACAGTGCTTGGTGATGGAGGAGGTATTTGTCAAGTATCAACCACTTTCTTCAGAGCAATTCTCAATGCGGGGGTTCCAATTACGGAGAGGCATGCTCACGCGTATCGGGTTGGGTATTATGAGCAGGACAGTCTGCCAGGACTGGATGCTACTGTTTTTGTCCCGAGCGTCGACTTAAAATTCAAAAATGATACCGGTAACTACATCCTTGTACAAACTCAAATCGATCTGGAAGAGCAAAGACTCTCAGTTTTTCTTTATGGTACTAAAGACGGAAGAGAAGTTACCCTGACTCAGCCGGTAATTACCAACCGAGTTCCGCCGCCCCCGGATCTATACCAAGATGATCCAACCCTGCCAAAGGGAACAGTAAAACAAATAGATTTCAGTGCGGAAGGATCAAGAGCCTCTTTCGCAAGGGAAGTAATGAAAAATGGTAAAAAAATTATCTCGGAGACCTTTATTTCAAATTACGCTCCCTGGCAATCTATTTTTCTTAGGGGTACAAAGGAAAACTAATTTGAAATTTGAAATTTAAAATTTTCAATGAAAATTAAAAATTGAAAATTAAAAATTGTGAAAAAAATCTTAGATATAAAAGAAGCTATCGAAATCGCAAAAAAAATTAGAAAATTAAACGAAACAATTGTTGTTGTTGGCGGATTTTTTGACATATTGCATTTAGGCCACATCAAGTTTTTGGAAAAATCAAAAAAATATGCCAACTATCTCTTCTTATTACTGGAGGATGACAGTAAAGCCGCAAGAGAAAAAGGTAAACACCGGCCAATAAATTCCCAGCAAGACCGCGCGAAAGTCTTATCTTCCCTTGAAAGTGTTAGTTATATAATCATGCTTAAAAACATGACAAATAATGATCTGTATGATAAACTCATGGTCGAAATACGCCCTGACATAATTGCGACTACCCAAGGCGACCCATATGTGAGACATAAAAGAAGACAGGCAAAATTAGTTCAGGGCAAAGTTATTTATGCAGTCAAAAAAATTCAAAACCACTCAACAACTAAATACATGAAATTAATTAATGTGAATTAATGAAAAAAGTATTATTGGTATTTGCGCTTTTGCTTATCGTTGCCGGAGCCATGTATTTTACTCAAAACTACCTAACCGGCGGCGGATCATTATCTCTTTTTAAAAAAACTCCAACCGTAACAATCGCTGGCCATAGTTTTAGAGTAATTGCAGCAGCATCGCAGCAAGAGCGGGAAATAGGCTTGTCCGAAACCAAAGAACTTCAACAGGATCAGGGAATGATTTTTCTATTCGATAAGCCCGACTATTATTCTTTTTGGATGAAGAATATGAAATTTCCAATTGACATAATTTATATTAAGACCGACACGATAGTTGAAATAAAAAACAATGCTCAACCTCCAAAAGATAATAAGGAAAGTCCAATAATTTATACTCCGGTAGGACCGTCAGACAAAGTTTTAGAAATTCAGGCCGGTCTCTCTGAAAAATATAAATTTAAAAATGGCGACAAAGTAAAATATGAAAATCTTGGCAATTGAAACCAGTTGTGATGAAACCGCAGCCGCTGTCGTTTCCAAAAATCCCAAAGAAAATTACGTTAAAGTTTTAGCAAATGTTGTTGCGTCATCCTTAACTTTCCATGCAAAAACCGGCGGAATTATTCCCGATATCGCAGCCCGCGAACAATTGAAATTCATTATTCCGGTAGTAGAAAAGGCAATTGATAATTCTAAATTAAAAATTAAAGACATTGACGCAATTGCTGTAACCGAAGGCCCGGGACTCATTGGATCGCTTCTGATTGGAGTTGAAACTGCAAAAACTTTAGGTTATCTTTGGAAAAAACCCATAATTCCTGTAAATCATTTACTCGGACACATATTCGCTAACTTCGTTAGCGAAAAATCAAAAATCAAAAATCAAAAATCAAAAATTGAATTTCCGGCAATTACATTACTAGTTTCGGGAGGACACACTGATTTGTTATTAATGAAAGATTACAATAACTTTGAGTGGCTGGGCGGAACCCGAGATGATGCGGCAGGGGAAGCTTTTGACAAAATCGGCAGGCTTTTAAATCTACCTTATCCCGCAGGTCCAATAATCGAAAAGCTTTCAGAACGTGGCATTGCTAGTCGCTTTACGTTCCCACGGCCGATGATTGGCTCAAAAGATTTTGATTTTTCTTTTTCTGGTCTTAAAGCAGCAGTCTGGCGCGAAGTTAACAAATTAAAAAGAGGGGTGACGCCAGAGGAAGGGCTCCCGACAGCGCGGACTGAACGCTTGGAAGGAGCACTGGCGGGAGGGAAACTGGCGGCAGGACCCCAACTTAAAGAAGCTGTCATTGCAGACATTTGCGCCTGCGTCCAAAAATCAATTATTGAAGTTCTCGTCCGCAAAACTATCAGGGCAGCGAAAAAATACAAGGTAAAATCAATTCTTTTGGGCGGCGGTGTCGCTTGCAATCAAAAGCTCCGCGATCATTTGAAATTTGAAATTGGAAATTTGAAATTGGAAATTAAACTTTTTTATCCTGAAAAAAGTTTGTGTACCGATAATGCCGCGATGATCGGCTCATATGCTTGCTTCCACCCGGAAAAAATGTCATGGAATAAAATCATTGCTAACCCAGAGCTCTATTTCGACTAATATTACTAAGGCAAACTCCAATTTTTCCCAGCTTCGCAAGGGGACGCCTTGCAAAAATAATATTCTTTATCTTAATACCTGCAAATATTTCTCTCTCTATAGAAATGAATTGGTTTTAATCTTTTAAAACATTGAAACTAATTCATCCCTACGATGCAGACATCAACGTTATTTCCCGACATGACACGTTAATGATATTTATCATTAGAATGCCAATAACTTGTTAGTTGTTGGGGTGGAAATTTTCAAAGAAATATTTTGTGGTAGAATGAGAGGGTGCAAGCTGAACCTTTAGTTATTGGGGTTTTAATTTTAGGGTTTATCCTCATTTTATTTTTTTTCAACAAAAAACTGTCGGATTTGCAGAAAAATAAACCGGACGGAGCGCTTTTGGAATGGCTCAAGACCATGCAATCAAGTATAGATTCTTCCTCAACTCACATGGTCAAGACTTTGCAGGAAAATTCCAAACAACTTAACCAACGTTTGGATACAGCGGCAACCGTGATCCGCGATGTGGGAAAAGAAGTCGGGCAAATGAGCGAAATTGGGAGAAGCATGAAAGAACTTCAAGATTTTTTGAAAAGTCCGAAACTCCGCGGCAATATCGGCGAGCAGGTTCTGAAAGATTTAATTTCCCAGATGTTCCCCAAAAATAGTTTCCACATCCAATATCAATTTAAATCCGGTGAGAGAGTTGATGCGGCAATTCAGACGGATGCGGGAATTTTGCCGATTGACTCAAAATTCCCAATGGAAAATTTCCAACGAATGGCAAAAGGCGATGTAAAAAGCGCTGAGTATTCTGCTTTGCAGAAAGAATTTGGCAAAGATGTTAAAAAACATATCTCTGACATCGCCAAAAAATATATCTTACCCGAAGAAGGTACTATGGATTTTGCCCTCATGTATGTACCAAGCGAATCGGTTTATTATGAGTTAGTTAACATGTTAGATGTCATGGATTTTGCCAAACAATCCCGCGTGTACGTTGTCTCTCCGACCACTTTGTACGCGCATCTGCAAACAATCCTTTTGGCTTTTGAGGGTAAAAAAATAGAAAGCAGATCCCGTGATCTTTTTAAAATGCTCCGGGCTCTGCAAGTGGATTTTCATAAAGTTGAAGAAAACATGGTGGTCTTGGGAAAACATATCAATAATACTTCTTCGCAATTCAATAATGTTAATACCGGATTTTCTCAAATCGGTCAGAAGATTAATTCCACCAAAAGCTTAGAAGCATAACTTTGTGTTAGAATAGCCACATGACGGAGAATAAAGCTTTGAATCCCCAACAAATTGCAGCGATTAAGCATCTTCAGGGGCCATTATTAATTATTGCCGGCGCGGGAACCGGCAAAACTACAGTCATAACTGAAAGAATAAAGTATTTAATTCTCAAAAAAAATATCCTTTCCTCGCAAATTTTGGCTTTAACTTTTACGGATAAGGCGGCGCGCGAAATGGAAGAGCGTGTGGATATTGCCATGCCTTATGGCTATACCCAGATGTGGATTTCCACTTTTCATGCTTTTTGCGATAGGATCTTACGTCAGGACGCGCATGCAATCGGGCTTGATCCGGGATATAAATTAATTTCCGAAGCCGAATCCATATTGCTTTTGCGTCAAAACATTTTTAATATCGGACTCAATCTTTTTAGACCGCTTGGCAATCCTACGAAATTTTTAGATGCCCTTCTTACTCACTTTTCCAGACTCAAAGACGAGGACGTTTCGCCCAAAGAATATCTTGAATGGGTCAAAAAGCAAAAATCGGGAGAAGAAACACAGCAATATTTAGAGCTGGCAAATTCTTATAAAAAATATGAAGAACTAAAAATTAAAGAAGGAGTGATGGATTTTTCCGATCTTATTTCCAATACTTTATTGCTATTTCGAAAAAGAAAAAATATTTTAAAGAAATATCAAAAGCAATTCAAATTTATTTTGGTTGATGAATTTCAAGACACTAACTACGCACAAAACGAACTGGCAATACTTTTGGCCGGAGATGATAAAAATATTACCGTTGTTGCGGATGATGATCAGTCAATTTATAGGTTCAGGGGAGCGGCTGTTTCAAATGTCCTGCAGTTTAAAAAAAGTTTCCCCAAGGCAAAAGTTGTCACTCTAAATAATAACTACAGATCTACCCAGCCAATTCTGGATGCTGCCTACCGATTAATTCAACATAATAACCCTAATCGTCTGGAAGTAGTAGAGGGTATCGACAAAAAACTTAAAAGCCATTCTCCTGCTTCTGAAAAAGATATCGAATTAATCCATGAGATACGATCTGAAGACGAAGCAGATAAAATAGCCAGAACAATTAAGGATTTAACAGAGAAAAAATACGAGTATAAAGACTTTGCGATTTTGGTCAGAGCAAATAATCACGCGTCACTGATTACTACCGCTTTACAACGTCACAGAATTCCTTTTCAATTCTTGGGCCCGGGGTATCTTTTCCAACAGGAAGAAATCAAAGATTTAATTGCTTATCTTGCTTTTCTCACCAATCTTTCTGATTCGGTTTCTCTTTTTAGGGTTCTTTCCATGGACGTTTTCGAGATTCCTTATGTCGAACTTAATTATCTCTTAAATTTTGCCAAAAGGAAAAATCTGACTCTTTTTGAGACACTTTTTAATGTCGAACAATCATTCCTAAAGCCAGCCACCCAAGAAAAATTGATAAGGTTTAGAGAGATGGCCGTAAGACATCTGGAAAAGAGCAAGAAGGATTCAGCCGGACAGATTCTATATTATTTTTTAATAGACTCAAAACTTTTTGAGATACTTAGTTCTTCTAACTCTATTGGAGAAGAACGCCGAGTCCAAAATATTGCTAAGTTTTTCGACAGAATAAAAAGTTTTGAAACCGAGCGTCCGGATGCCAATATCTTCATTCTTTACGAATGGCTCAATCTGATGCTGCAAATGGGAGACAGCCCCACGGCTGCGGATGTGGATATTAAAGACAAAAATGTAGTAAATATTCTAACAGTACATTCTTCCAAAGGATTGGAATTCAAAGTTGTCTTTATGGTAAATCTGGTTTCCGACCGTTTCCCTTCCCGGGAAAGAAGTGAAAAAATTCCGCTTCCTGACGGAATTCTCAAAGAGAATATCCTCTCGGAAAGTGATTTTCATCTGGAAGAAGAACGCAGGCTTTTTTATGTCGGTGTAACCAGGGCAAAAGAAAGATTATATTTCACCGCTGCAGACTATTATGGAACCGGAAAACGGATAAGAAAATTGTCCCCATTTATTTATGACGCACTCCCCAATCTTTTGGAGGAGAAACTTGAGAGCAAGACTCAACAATTATCTCTTCCTGAAGTTCTGTCTGTTTATCGGGAAGAAACTGCAGGACAAGAAGAAAAACCCCCTTTGAAAATAAGCTATGTTACTTTTTCCAACTTGCAAATGTTTGATATCTGCCCGCTGCATTATAAAGCTAAAGTGATTTTTAATCTTCCCACCCCACCTGCGGCTGTACAAAGTTTTGGAATCTCTATCCACAATACTTTATATAATTTTTATAAACAAATTAGCGAAAGAGCTACCCCATCTCTTAAGCAATTGCTTAAAATTTTTAAAGAAGAATGGATGAGCGAAGGGTATAGCGGGAAAAGACATGAAGAGGAACGCTTCGCACAAGGCATCAAACTTTTGGAAGAATTTTATAAGACAGACTGCAGTAAACCGACAAAACCCTTGCAATTAGAATACCCGTTTAATTTTATTTTAAAAAACGGGGTAAAAGTCTTTGGAAAAATTGACCGCATTGACAAAAAAGGCAAAGGGATTGAAATTATTGATTATAAAACAGGAGGAGAAAATCCCAAAGCCGAAACCGCGCACGAACTCCAATTGGCAATTTACGCTTTGGCAGCCACCCGCGTCAAAGATAAAATTTTAAACAGAAATCCCAAAGATATAACTTTAACTTTGCATTTTCTTGACGGAAATACTAAAAAAACCATGAGCTTTGAGAAAAAAGATTTGGATAAATTGGAAAGTGAATTAATTGAAAAAATTGCCGAGATTGAAAAAAGCGATTTCAAATGCAGTAAGAGCGTTCTGTGTATTAACTGCGAATACAAAATCCTCTGCCAAGTCTGACTTGGCTCTGCAATACCAATTAGAAATGCTCTAGGAAGAAAGTAAGCCAGATTCTGTTTCACTTCGCCGAAGTTATACGAAGGCGAGTTTTATCCCCGCTTTCGCTGAAGCTTCAGCGAGGCAATGCCGTAATCTATCTCGTTTGTGATAATTAGTCACATACGTCCCGATTCGATCGGGATGCCTTTCTTTGACACTTGCGTAAAGATGCTCAAACGTGTCGTTCGAAAGTTGCAGCAGGTAGGATTGTCGCGTTTCACTCCCGCTCGTCTCTGTTACTCTCAAGTTTTGTTAATTCAAAACTTGTTTTATACTCTATATGCGGGCAAAGAGTATAAACACTAGCGCTTTCGCGTCGGAGCTTACGCTCCATCCCCGTCCTTACGCCTGTCTGGACTTTCCTCCCCCTCTTTCTTTAAGAAAGAGGGGGTAACGGATCTTCTTCCTAGAGCAGGTGTATTTTAATACATCTACGACTTAAAAACAAGTTTATCCGGATTTATCTGACTACTTTTTTGAGCGTTTTGCCTGGAGTAAATCCTGGCGCTTTTCTGGCTGCGATGGTTATTTTCTCTCCGGTTTTCGGATTGCGACCGACTCTCTCAACTCTATTGCGGACAGAAAAAGTTCCAAATCCTGTAATCACTACTTTTTCTCCCCGTTTCAAAGAATCTCTAATGGAGTTTATAACCGCTTGAACAGCATCCCTGGCTGCTTTGTTGGTTAAATTTGCTTTTTTAGCAACAACTTCTATTAATTCTCTTTTTGTCAAATTAATTCACCACCAATCCGGGCAAAAATTTTCTATGTTTAGCTTAAAAATACAATGTATTCAACAATAAGTCAAGATATCAAATTTTTTATCCTGCACTTTAGAAAAAATGTAAACGTAAAATAATTAAATGCTCAAAAAAGTGCAGGATTTATTGAAGACTTAAACCGAAGATTCTGAAGAGACGGCGCGGAATTCGCGGATTGCAGTTACTTTAACTTCTCCCGGAACTGCCAGAGCACTACTGACTTCTTCTCTAATCTTATTTGCGGTAATTGTCGTTTGAGCATCGTCGAGTCTTCCCGGATTGATGATCACCCGCAGTTCCCGACCCGCCTCAAAAGCATATGCGTCATCCACGCCCTCATATTTTTTAGCAATTTCTTCCATATCCCTCAATCTTTTTGCATATCCTTCAATATCTTCAAACCGCGCTCCCGGACGTGCTCCGGAAATCGAGTCTGCGATAGAAACTATTACTGATTCCATAGATGAGAAGGGTTTATCTTCATGATGTTCGGCAACACAATTAACAATTTTTTCCGGAATATTGAATTTTTTCAAAAGATCTACTCCAAGCTTAACATGACTTCCTTCTCCCTCAACTACTTTACCGACGTCATGGAAAAGACAGCCAAGCCTGACGATATTTACATCTGCGCCGATTTCCGAGGCAATATGGATTCCGATTTTTGTTTCCTCCAGCGTATGAACAATCAGATTCTGCCCATATGAAGTTCTGAATCTGAAACGTCCCAAAATAGACAGGAGCTCTACCGGCAAATTGAAAACCCCAACTTCATGGGCAATTTTTTCGCCTTCCTCAAGCATAACTTTTTCCAACTCTTGCTTGGTCTGATTAACAATTTCCTCTATTCTGAATGGCTGGATTCTGGTATCTTTGAGAAGTTTCTCAAGTGCCCTCTTGGCAGTTTCGCGCCGGACGGAATCAAAGCAGGAAAGCCGGATTATTCCTTCTTCATCCAGATCAACATCTACCCCCGTTGCTTGTTCAAAAGCCCGAATATTGCGCCCCTCCTTGCCGATAATTCTTCCTTTTATTTCCTCATCATCTACCTTAACTGTTGAGACAGTATATTCTGCAATAAAATCCAACGCCCCATGTTTCATGCTGTCCAACAAAATTTCCTGGGATTTTTTGGCAGCGGTTCTTTTGGCATCTTCTTCTTTCTCCTTGATAATTCTGGCAATTGCCTGTGTTTCTTTTGTTTCAGTTTCTTTGAGAAGTTGTTTTTTTGCTTCTTCGGCAGTTAGGCCGGAAACTTTTTGGAGTTTTGCGGAATATTCTTCTTGCTTCTTATTAAGCTCTTCTTTTTCTTTTTCAAGCCGTTCTTTTTCCGAATCGAGCTTTTCTTCTCTTTCAAGAAGTTTTTTTTCAAGTCCGAGCAAATCCTGTGTTTGATTCATAATAATCCATAGACGCGAGAAGATAATCTACCTTAAAAGGAGATTTACACCCTGAAAGAGGGAATAAGAATACTTTTCTTCATAGATTAACCTCTTGTCTACGTTAGACTATTATACTCCTTTGTCCAATATCTCGTCAATACTCTTTTTGATCGTATCCCAGTTAAATCCTTTTGAAGCCAAATATCTACCCAATTTTTCATAGATTTTTTGCCTTGGTAAGCCCTTCAGTCTCTCAATCCTCTTTCCAACAAGCTGTTTTGCGGATTTCAAATCGCTGTCATCTGTTAACTGTAAATTGTTAATTATTTCTTGATCTATGCCTTTCTGTTTTAATTCCAATTGTATTAAACGTAAACTTCGCGGCTTAAATCTTAACCTGCTTTCAACCCATCCCTTAGCAAACCCTTCATCATCAATAAACTTCTTTTCCTTAAGTTTTTCAACAATACTATCAATTAATTTTGAGTTTTGAGTTGAACTTTTGAGCTTTGACTTTTGAGTTTTGAGCTTCAAACGGTCTCTCACTTCTTTCTCCGACCGTGGACGATAAGACAAGAACTCCAGTGCCTTATTGTAAAATTTTTCAAAATTATCCATTTGTGGAGGTTATTTTTCTTCTACGCCGACTTCGACTGGGGTGCCGCCGGATTTATTTATTTTTAAAATCTCGTCAACGATTTTTTTGGAGACATCAGGCTTTTCTTTAAGAAATATCTTTGTCGCTTCTTTTCCTTGTCCCAACATCAAATCTCCATATTTATAAAACGCTCCGGATTTTTCAATTACGTTCATTTCCACTCCGACATCCACGATCCCACCCTCTCTGGAAATCCCGTCCGACATTACATCAAACTCTGCAATTCTAAATGGAGCCGAGACCTTATTCTTTACCACTTTTACCCGATGACGGGACCCAATTGCTCGATCGCCGTCTTTTAAGGTTTCAATTTTCCGAACATCCATTCTCATTGTGGCATAGAATTTGAGAGCCAAACCTCCGGTGGTAGTTTCGGGATTGCCAAACATTATTCCGATTTTTTGACGCAATTGGTTTGTAAATATACAAACTGTTTTTGATTTGGAAATAACACCGGTTAATTTTCTAAGAGCTTGGGACATGAGACGCGCCTGAAGCCCCATCATTGAGTCTCCCATTTCCCCTTCAATTTCCGCTCTGGGAACTAGAGCAGCAACCGAATCGATTACCAAAACATCAACTCCGCCACTCCTAATTAAACTTTCTGCAATTTCCAAAGCCTGCTCACCGGTATCCGGTTGAGAAATCAAAAGATTATCAAGTTTTACTCCTAATTTTTCTGCCCACAAGGGATCAAGCGCGTGCTCCGCATCAATAAAGGCTGCGACACCTCCATGCTTTTGCGCTTGCGCAATAATGGAAAGGCAAATCGTGGTTTTTCCCGAGGCTTCCGGACCGTAGATTTCGATGATTCTGCCCCTTGGCACTCCGCCTACTCCAAGCGCCAGATCCAGGGGAAGACAGCCTGTGGAGATAACCGAGATGTCGAACTTTTGACCGACTTCGCCAAAGCGCATGATCGAACCACGACCATATTGTTTCTCGATTTGCTCCATGGCCAGATTCACTGCAGCGAGTTTGCCGGAGGCTTCCGTGTGACTATTGGGAATAGATTTTTGAGATGCCGGAGTCCTGCCCATAATTAGTCTTTAGTTGTTAGCAATTAGTCTTTAGCTAACTAAAAAAGCATAATTATTGTAGTATATTTATGTTAAAATACAATAGATCAAAATTAGTCGTTAGCAATTAGTCTTTAGGTTATCGTCCAAAGACTAACGACCAAAGATCAACAATGTATAGATTTGAAAAACTGAGGGTTTATCATAATGCTTTAATCTTAGTCGAAGAAGTATACAGACTTACAGAAAATTTACCTATTGAAGAAAAATTTGCTTTAATAAATCAACTAAAAAGATCTACAACATCTATCGTTTTAAACATAGCAGAAGGAACAGGAGCATTAGGAGATATTGAATTCAAAAGTTTCTTAAGGATAGCTTTAAAATCGCTATACGAGACTGTTGCGGGATTAAAAATCGCTGAGAAATTATTCAAAATTGACATAAGAACTGCATTAGAAAAATGTGAAATAGTTGGAAAAGAATTAAATGCTTTGATAAAATCTTTATCCAACCAAAGGCTAAAGACAAAGAACTAAAGACAAATTGCAAAGCAAGAACGGGATGTCGTATAACGGTAGTACGCCGCGCTGGGGGTGCGGTAGCCAGGGTTCAATTCCCTGCATCCCGACACTTTTTGAACAAGTATATTATTAATGAGCAATCATATTCTCGTTAAAAAATCAAAAATTAATAAAAAGGGCGTATTTGCTGTAAAAGATTTTAAAAAAGGTGAGATTGCTCTTAAATGGAATCCGAAAATTATTGTAAGATCCGAAATAGATAAGCTACCGAAGACAGAAAAACATTATATCCAGAAAATAAACAGTAATAAATACCTTTTAATGCAACCTCCGGAAAGATACGTCAATCATTCTTGCGATCCAAATACCTATGTAAAAAATAATTGCGATATTGCTTTAAAAAATATTCGCAAAGGAGAAGAGGTAACTTCGGACTATGCGAAAATCGGAGCGTTTGTTAATTTTAAATGTAATTGTGGAAGTAAAAACTGCCAAAAAATTATAGCGCGGTGAGCGCGGTGAGGACGCCGAGAAATATTCCCGGCACATTAGCTGAAATTATCTGCCAGTTTTTCTTCCCCAATCCAAACATTGTCCACAAAATACAGTTTATCGTAACCACTATTGGGATTAGTAGCGAACCTTTTTG
This sequence comes from Candidatus Levybacteria bacterium RIFCSPHIGHO2_01_FULL_40_16, assembly GCA_001783805.1. GTDB lineage: Bacteria > Patescibacteriota > Microgenomatia > Levybacterales > UBA12049 > GWB1-37-8. Next base: position 46,961 of record MFNS01000006.1, on the reverse strand, counting down.
TCCGGATAGATTTAAGCGGATTTGATCAATAAAGGAAAACCACATGAGAATCGCTATTGCGGAGGCTGCCCAGCCGATTCTTTCTACAAGTTTTTGACTCATTTAATTCTAGTAGTTAACGAAGTAGTTGATCTTGGCGTTTTTGTTAAGTTCCGCCAGCCAAACTTGAGATGCACTGCCCAACTTTTGCTGTTTTAATTGCTCCGTGACGCTTTTTTTGATTTCTTCTTCCTTCATTTCAGCCGGGAAAGTGTCTTTGTTTTTTTCAATGTAATCCGCAACTTCTTTGTCTGTAACTTTGACTTTATCTGTAAGCAATTTTTCAACCAGACTTCTTAATTTTAATTGCGTTGATAAATCTTTTCTGGTCATTCCCTGCATCGCTAACGCCGTATCCAAATTTTGCCCCTGGCTTTTAAGACTGTCTTCGATTTGCTTTGCTGCCGCATCAATTTCCGCTTGGCTAACTTGAATATTCTTCTTCCTTGCTTCCTGTAAAATAAGAGTTTGATTTACCAAAGATGAAAGAGCTTGTTTTCCTCCCTGTTTTTCCAATTCGGAGACAACAGCGATTCTTGCAATCGGCTCTCCGTTGACCAAAGCTACAACAAATAATCCTTTCAATGAAAATGCAATAATTATTAACGCAATAATTATTAATGGAATAAAGTTTTTCGGTTGTTTCAATTTATCTTTAATGGAGGTGTTAATTGCTTTCGGCACCGCGATTACTGCTGATAACTTTTGATTTTTGACCTTTGACCTTTGACTTTTCTTTACTGGCATTTTGGTATTATAACATCCGATGGTATAATGTGCAAATGGCAGTTTCAACTATCCCAAATCATGTTGCTATCATCCCCGACGGGAACAGGCGCTGGGCGAAAGAGCATGGACTTCCGAGTTTTGAAGGACATAGGAAAGGTTTTGATGTTGCGGTAAAAATCGGGAAAAAAATCCGTTCCCTTGGTGTTCACACTATGACTATGTGGGCATTTTCTACGGAAAATTGGAATAGGAGTAAAGAAGAAGTTGCGTATTTAATGAAAATGTACGAAACATTTATTGAGAGGAATCTTAAACAAGCGTTAAAAGAAAAAATCAGAATAATTCATTTGGGAAGAAAAGACAGGATTTCAAAAAAATTACTGGAGAAAATTCAAGATTCCGAAGAAAAAACAAAAAATTTTAAAAATTATATTTTAAATATCGCCCTTGACTACGGCGGACAAGATGAAGTGATTCGCGGAATTAAAAAAATATCTCGACAGAATATTAACAATTTAACAATTGAGCAATTTAACAATTATTTGGACACTGCAAATCAACCCTATCCCAATCCGGATTTAATTATTAGGACATCCGGAGAACAAAGAACTTCGGGACTAATGATTTGGCAGGCGGCTTATGCAGAATACATTTTCCTCCAAAAACATTTCCCGGACGTTAATGATAAAGATATTGAAAACGCCATTGAAGAATATTCCCGCCGCCAAAGAAGGTTCGGAAAATGATTATTGAGAGCGCCCAATCACATCGGGCAATTTTTCTCTTACTTTATAAAAATTAGCTATAGAAAAATTACGTGGCAAAATAGTAGAGAAAGGAATCCTCTCTTTCGGAAATCTAAAATAATCATCAACCGCCTTACCAATAAGCTCTCCGCCTATAATTTGCTCTACAAAACTTCTCAGCATGGAAGGATTTTCTTTTTGCAGTTTACGTAATTCCTCTAATCGCATCCAACCATTAGCACTAACCTCATTCCCATCCAGGGGGATAATTGGGGTAGCCAGAAATCCATTCAAAAATACTATCATCAGATCATAATGATTCTCTTTTATTTTAATTGCTTCATTTATATAAGATGATGACGTAAAAGATAAACTCCTTATTAACCCATCGTTTCCACTGAACTCTGGTAGCGTTCCTAACATATTGGAAAGTTTATCTTCTCCAATTTTTCGCGTATCAGAGGGAAAAGAAATCTGCCCTGCAAGCCTATCTGTTTCAAGCTTGGGCTTCTTTTCAATGTTAGTCCATAGAACTGGACTATTAATATTTTCCCCATTCTTATTTGGATCTATTCCAATGATCACCATCGCTATTCCTGCACTCGGCCTTTTCTCTGACTCTATTGTTTGTCTTGCTGAGAACAATTTTTCATTGCCTGGAACTATAATTTCTTTATTCATAATACTTAATTCTTTCTTATAATCGTTCCCTTAACCGATTTTCCCAAAATGGCGTTTGATAACTCCTTCGCTTTATTACCGTTTATCAAAAACGTATTTATTCCTATTTTTGCGATCTTTAAAGCGTTTTCTATTTTGTGCTGCATTCCGCCGGTTACATCAGCTCTTTTGTTTTCAAAAAGATATTTTTTAATTTTATCCCAATTCTTTTTGTTTATCAAAGGTATAGTTTCCTTTTGTAAATCATAAACGCCATCCGTTTGCCCCACCTGAATAATTTTGTTTACCTTATAGCCTTTCTTAGATAAATATATTCCAATTTCATTTAAAGTTGTCTCCCCCGAATAGATAGTGCTTTTCCATGCTTTATCCCAAATCACGTCTCCGTAAACAACCGGTATTAATCCTTGATTTAAAACTTCTTCAATGATTTCAAATAAGTTTTTTTTGATCCTGCCTTTACTTGTCATCATCATACTCATTGGTCTTAAAGAAACGGCCGGCAATCCTTCATCAATTAGGGTATCCATCACAATTCTATTAATCTCCATCGCATCTCTGGCAACTTTAGCGATTCCCCATTTGTTTTTATATCCCTTTTTGCCCCCATACTTGACTGCCGATGTGTGCCCAAAACTCCCGCTCCCATGCGCAATAACCAAAGAAGTTATGCCTGAACCCTTAATTTCCTTTGCTAATCTTCTTATCACACTTATCTTTGCCTTGTAAGGAGTGTCCTTATCCGTAATTACCGATCCTCCCAGCTTAATTAATGTTATGTTCTTCATAGCTTAGGAAGATAAATTATACTATAAGATTAACTCCAAAGCAAGTTACCTATGCCAGTTTTTTCTATCCACCAAGCCCGCATTTTTCATAATAATCAGGGTAAAAGCAGGCTTTTCCCCTGTTTTAAGCTGATGAGGTGTATTTAGAGGCACCTCTACGGACATACCGCTCTTTAATGCGTGAATTTCACTATCCAATTTAAGAATAGGTTCACCTCCTGTTATATGGTAATCTTCTAAAATTTTATATTCATCTGAGTGCTTGTGATTAGAGGTTATCGAATTGGGAGGAAGATATGAAGCAAGTATTGCATGGTTTCCCATAATTACTTCCATAAAGTATCTCGCAGGCGAATCTCCTGCTGGATATCTGTGAATTAAGGGATTATGGAAAAACTCGAGCATTTCCTTTTCTTTATCATTTTGAGGAGCAAACCCCAATTCTCTTAGTTTAATTTGAGTGAGATATTCTATGTCCAACCCGTCAAATTTATCAGACAGCTCTGATTTATGCATTGTTCTGTCCGGAACCACCAGATTGTTATTCGGTTCTACAAAGCGGACCCTGCAGGATTGTTCCGCAGAAAAAACAGAAGATAAACCACGATCTAATCGCTCAGTCATATAATTTAGTCGCAAAATCTCTCAAAATCATTCGAAAGTGCATTTTTATAAGAAAAGCTTTATAATCTATCCTATGTCCTCATCGTTTATAAAGCGGATTTTAGTCGGAGATAGCAAGGCGGTAATTCAATTTTACAAGACTTACTCACCAAAGATTTTAGCTTACCTCTCTAAGAAACTCCCGCGGCGAGAAGACGCGCAAGAGATCACAAACGATGTTTTCCTGGAAGCAATTGATTCTCTTTCGTTCCTTGAAAGGGAACAAAATGTTTCCGCATGGCTTTACAGAATTGCCCACAATAAAATGGTTGATTTTTATCGTAAGAAAAAAATTAAATCTATACTCTTATCTCAAGTTCCGTTCCTTCAAATTGTTGCATCGGAAATTAATCAACCGGAATTCCAATTTGAGAAAAATAAAATCCGCGACAATATCGAACTTGCTCTCCGTAGTCTCTCTGCCAAATATCAAAAAATATTAAGACTACATTATGAAGAAAATGTGTCCGTAAAAACGCTGGCCGCACTATTTAATTTGTCGTTCAAGGCAACAGAGTCACTCCTCTTCAGGGCTCGGCAGAGTTTTAAACTTGCTTATGAACGAGCAGCAATTTCTTAATAAACTTCAAGAAAGGGCTAAAGAACAAGAAAAAATAATCAAAGGGATGTTTTTGCCAAGACTTTTTACCTCTGTCAGTTTTTGGTTTGGAAATCACCCCTGGAGAATCTTAATTCCTCTGGCTTTTATTCTTACCTTAATTTTTCATGGCGTACTTGGAAAAAGATACGATGAATTAATTTTAAAAATTTTCGGAAAATTATGAGAAAAAGGACGTTTCTTATTTTCGTAGCATATATCTGGAGTAAAACCCTTCTCGGATTAACTTTTCACCCGCTTATGGCAGTGAGACTTGTTACCAGACGCCCAATACTTCTTCCTGTAATTTTTTCTCCAATCATCGGACTTATCGCTTTTTTCGTATTTGGTAGAATTGGCGCTTTTTTACTGGATTTTTACGGATCACAAAGGGAACTAATTGCAATTTTTCTTAGTACCGTTCTCATCTCAATTCTTTTTTGGCAAGCTTTACTAATTTATTTATTAATTAACTTTTTAATCGCATTATGGAAGAAGTAGTTCTTGTTGATAAACAAAATAAAGTTTTAGGTACTGCCCCAAAACTCGCAACTCATAATGTAAATACCCCACTACATAGGGGTTTTTCCGTTTTTCTATTTAATTCAAGAGGAGAGCTATTGCTTCAACAAAGAAGTCATAAAAAGAAAACTTGGCCATTGGTATGGTCTAATTCTGTCTGCGGACACCCAATGCTAAATGAATCCAATATTGATGCGGCAAAAAGGAGATTGGAATTTGAATTAGGACTCGATCTAGATAATGTTCAGGAAATCTTACCCGATTTTTCCTACAAAGCGGAGATGAACGGAATTGTAGAGAATGAACTTTGTCCGGTTATGGTTGCCTTCACAGATGAAGAACCAAAACCGAATAGCGACGAAGTCGAAGATGTTAAATGGGTAAATTGGCAGGAATTTGTTGACGATGTAAAAAATAATCCTGGAAAATACTCCCTATGGTGCGAAGAAGAAACTAAGCTACTGGAAAAAGATGAGGAATTTCTAAAACTTTATAAAAAGTTCGTAAGATAAACTTTATCTCTTTGGAGATTGTTTTCTTCTGCGGGACTTTCCACCCATGCCGACTTTCCTTCTTTCTCTAACTCTTGGATCACGGGTTAACATCCCCTTTTTCTTAAGAATAGAGTGAAATTTTTCCCGATCGATCTTATCTAAAGCTCTGGCTATGGCCAAAATCGCCGCTTCAAGCTGACCCATTTTCCCTCCGCCTCGAACCTGAACGGATACGGCCAGCTTATCCTGCATTCCTGTAATCTCCAAAGGCTCTCTGTAAGTCTTTTCAAAACTTTTACCAAAATATTCTAAAGCCGGCTTGTTATTGACAAAAAATTCTCCTTTTTTAACAGCTGTTCCTCCCCAAACCGTAGCGTCTTTTTTATATAGATGAACTTCTGCTGTTGAAGACTTACGTCTGCCAATCGCAAAAACAAAATTTTTTTCTTCTGTTTTATCCATAATTATTTTTTAAACTTATCGGCATAAGGATGTTCTGCGCCTTTAAAGATAAACAGTCTGGTTAACATTTTATCCTGTAATTTATTCTGCGGCAACATTCCCATAATTGCAAATTTAATTATGTCTGTAGGATTTCTTTTCCGTAAATCCGCCAAAGACTCTTGAATATCTCCACCCGGATAACCTGAATGGCGAAAATATTTCTTAAGCAGCTCTTTTCTTCCCGACACCTTTATTTTCTCTGCATTAATTACAACAACGAAATCTCCGCAATCCAAATTGCTGACAAAATACGGTTTTGATTTACCCATCAATACTGTCGCAATCTCACTTGCGACCCTACCGAGAGTTTTTTCATTGACATCAAATAGACGCCATCCGCGGCTTATTTGCGATAATTTTGTTGATGTTGTCATCTGTTGATTCATTTCTTTGCAACCTTTCCTTTTGCTTTTTGTTTTTCCTCAATTTTTCCCGCTAATAATTTCTTAACGTCATTTTTCATTTTTAATTTTTCATTTTTAATTTCTGGTTTTACCACCCATTCCATCACGACCATCGCGGCATTGTCCGAAAATCTCCTGCCTAATTTTATAATTCTTGTGTATCCGCTGGTCCGATCTTTAAATCGAGGCAACAAATCTTTTATAACTTTATTAAGTGCCTCTACTCCAAGACTGCGTTGCAAAAGTTGGATCGCTTGCCTTTCATTTCCTCTTTTGGCTTGATTTATGATTTTATCAACGTCTCCCTTTATTGCCTTTGCTTTTTCCAAGGTTGTCTGAATGCTTTCTTGAAGAATTAGAGCAGAGATAAGACTCTTAAAAAGCGACTTTCTTTCATTCGTATCTCTGCTAAATTGTCTTCCGAAAACATTCTTTCTCATATTAAAAAACTCAAAACTCACCTGTCCCCAGAGGGGGAAATGTCAAAAGTCAAAACTAAATCTAAAAACTTTAAATCTTTTAGAATAGTTTTAAGATTTGAGCTGTAGCTTTGAGCTTTGAGCTTTAAGATTTGAACTTTAACGCAATTTATTGCGTTAATGCTACGCCTTTTTCTTTAAGTTTTTCTTCAACGACCATTATAGATTTGTTTCCCATATTACGCATTGATATCAGGTCCTTCTTTGTGGTAGCTAAAAGCTGACCCAATGTTTCAATTCCGCCATTTCTAAGACTATTGTAGATTCTAGTTGGCAGATCTAGCTCATCAATAGTCAATTTGGAAATGTTGTCTGCAATTGACGGCTTTGCACTGATTGATTCTGAAGAAATCACAGATTTTGGCTCATAAACCTGCAGAAAATATGCGGTTAAAATTTTAGATGCCTCAACGAGCGCATCTTTCGGACTAACAATTCCATTTGTCCAGACGCTTAATACCAATTTATCCAAATCTGTCTGTCTTCCGACCCGGGTAGCGGAAACTTCATAGCTTACTCTCTTAACAGGGGTAAATACGGCATCTGTGGGGATGAGCCCCAACGTTGTGCTTCGTCTTTCTTCCGCGGATGAATACCCTAATCCCTGCTCAATTGTTAATTCCATCTCAAGCTTAGCTTTTTTGTCATTAATAGATGCTACATAGTGATCTTTATTAACAATCTCAACATTCTCAGGAAGATCAAAATCTGCACCAGTTATTTTCTTTGACCCTTTTACAGATAATGATGCTTTGCCTTTGCTTGATTCGTCAAGAAGACGAAAGTTCAAGCCCTTCATATTAAGCAAGAAATCAACGACATTTTCTTTAACTCCCGGAATCGTTGAGAACCTATGCCTTACACCAGTTATTTTTATTGATGTTACAGCTGCACCAGGAATAGAAGTAAGAAGAGTTCTCCTTAAGGCATTACCCAAGGTATGACCGTATCCCGGCTCCAAAGGCTCTATTGCAAATTCGCTGTGATTTTCAGCGATTTTTTCTTCTTTTACCTTAAACGCTGGATTAGCCATAAACGTTATTTTACCACTATCTGGAATAATATTCAATAATCAACTGTAAATCGAATGGAACCTGTACATCTTCTTTTTTGGGCATTCTGACAAGCTTTCCCGAAGTTCCCTGCCTTTTTAAAAAAGGTATTATAATCTTATCTTTTTCTTCCAATAGTGCCAGTACTTGCGGGTTTTTTTGCGCTTTCGGAGTAAGCGTTACAACATCATTCAATTCTACTTTATAAGAAGGAATATTTAATCTTTTGTCATTTACGAGAATCTGTCCGTGTCCGACCATTTGTCTGGCCATTGCTCTAGTTTTAGCAAATCCCAAACGAAAGACTATATTGTCAAGTCTCGTCTCCAAAAGGGATATCAACATTTCTCCTGTCTCGCCTTTTTTGCGGCCCACCATTTTAACTAAATTGCTAAACTGTTTTTCCAAGAGCCCATATATGGCTTTGGCTTTTTGCTTTTCACGCATCTGTTGTCCATATTCGGAAAGCCTCCTTTTCATCTTCCTGCCATGAAGTCCGCCCGGGGGAACATTCAAACGTCTTTGTAAGCTTGCAGATTCCTTTTCAAGGATATTTACACCCTCACGTCTTGCTATTTTATGTTTTGGTCCTGTATATCTAGCCATATTCTAAATTCTTCTTTTCTTCTTCGCTCTTGGTCCATTATGCGGAACCGGCGTGATGTCTGCAATTAAAGAGATCGATAATCCGCCGCTTTTAATTGCTCTTAGGGCCGAGTCTCTGCCTGCTCCGGGACCCTTAACATATACCTCAACTGTTTTCAAACCTTTTTCAACTGCTTTTTTAACAACGGCTTCCATTGCGCTAGTTGCTGCAAAAGGGGTAGATTTTCTCGTACCTTTAAAACCTGCTGATCCTGCTGAGCTCCAGCCAATCGGATCTCCCTTATCGTTTGTCACTGTGATAAGAGTGTTGTTGAACGTAGAGGTTATATATGCGCGTCCCGTACTGGATACTGCAACCTGAGTTTTTTTTGCTTTCTTTATGCTGGTCGCATTTGACTTAACATTTACTTTCGGATTTTCTTTAAAATCTGGCATAGTTTATTTCGTCTCCTTTTGCGTTTCTGTTTTCACTGCTTCCTCTTTCTTGATAGCTCCGATTGTAACCCTCTTTCCTCTTTTTGTTCTGGCATTTGATCTTGTGCGCTGACCGCGAACGGGCAAGTTCTTGCTATGCCGTGAGCCCCTGTAAGAGCCGATTTCTTTTAATCTTTTGATGTTTCCGTGTACTTCAGCCCTTAAGTCTCCTTCCAGCTTATATCCTTCCAAAACTTTTTGAATTCTTTTTTGCTCATCTTCGGACAAAGACTTTACTCTTTTGTTACCCTCTACTTCTGCCTTTTTAAGGATGCTTACAACATTTTTGCGTCCGATTCCATAAATATAAGTTAAAGCAATATCAACTCTTTTCAGATCTTGTAAATTATATCCGGCAATTCTCATATTTATCCCTGCTTATTTCAATGTCATGCTGAATTTATTTCAGTATCTCCCAAATTTCTTTCGGGATCCTGAAACAAGTTCAGGATGACCTTAATTTATCCTTGTCTTTGCTTGTGCTTGGGGACTTCGCAAACAACCCTTACAACACCTGCGCGCCTGATTATCCTGCATTTAACGCATCTTTTCTTAACACTTGACTGAACTTTCATAACAATTCACTTGTATCTGTATACTATTCTGCCCTTTGTCTTATCGTAAAGAGTCATTTCGACTCTTACTTTGTCTCCGGGCAATATTTTAATAAAATTCATCCTCATCTTGCCTGATAAATGACAAAGAATTATCACTCCATTTGTTAGTTCTACTCTAAAAAGGGTATTCGGTAACGATTCTTTAACTACTCCCTCTATCTCAAAAGATCCCTGATGAGCCATAATAAAAAATTCCTAATCACTAATTGACCTAATTGACCTAAATATTTTTAGAAATTAGGAATTAGAAATTAGAAATTAACACTGTATATTATATCAAACCAGCCTACAAAGGGCAACTATTTCGTTAAAATAATTGGTTCTTGACGAGTAATGGCAATTGTCCGTTCAAAAAGTCCAGATAGGCTTCCGTCTTTACTTTTTATCGTCCATCCGTCATTTCCTGAATAAACAACGTCACTTTTACCCATATTGTAGATTGCCTCAATCGCTATCGTCATTCCCTCTTTCAAAAGAGGAGTTTCCAAGGCAGGATCATCCAGAAATCCCGGAACTTCAGGATCCTCATGAAGCTCTTTTCCAACCCCATGCCCGATTAGGCTTCTAACGACTGCATAGCCTTGCCCTTCTACCACCCCCTGAATTGCTTTGGAGATGTCTCCAATCCTATTTCCCGGCTTAGCAGCTTTTATTCCCTTCCACATCGCTTTTTCTCCAGCCTGCAAAAATTTATCGATCTTATTGTAGTTTTGAGTTTTGAGCTTTGAGTTTTGAGTTGAAACGCGAAGCGTTTGCGCCATATCCGTATGAAATCCTTTATAGTACACCCCGCAATCTATACCAATTACATCGCCTTCTTTTAATTTATATTCAGTCGGAATTCCGTGAACAACAACATCATTCGTAGAAATACAAATAGTATGTTTGTATCCCTCTACTTTTTTAAATCCCGGCTCTCCGCCTTTATTCAAAATCAATTTTTCTGCTAATTGATCAAGCTCTAGTTCTGAAACGCCAACTCTTACATGTTTTAGAACTTCAAACAAAACATCCGCCAAGATTTTTCCGCCCGCGCGCATTATTTCAATCTCTTCTTTAGTTTTTAAATTAATCATATTAAGTTTTCTTCTCTCAATTTTTCCATCGCTTTTTCAACTTTTTCCATAGTTTGCTCAATCCGATCATCTGTTGTATCTATCACGATTGCATTCTCAGCTATTTTTAACGGAGAAACGTTTCTTTGAATATCTTGCCGATCTCTTTCCTGTATATCTTTTAAAACCTCATCAAAACTTGTTTTAATCCCCCTTTCCTCCAATTGCTTAAATCGTCTCTGCGCTCTTATATTGATGTCCGCTGTCAAATAAATTTTCAGATCGGCATTTGGAATTACATCTGTTGAAATATCTCGCCCTTCCATAACAACGTTTTTCCCATTCTTAATTGCGTCTTCAGCTATTTTTCTTTGTCTTAGAACCATTTCTTTCCTAACTTTTGGAAATGCGGCTACCACCGACACTGCTTTACCAACATATGGTTTAAAGATTTCGTCTGCTACATCCTCACCATTTAAAAATGCCTTTATTCCTTCATTCGTAGGCTTAAATTCAATAGAAATTTTATTGAGCACTTCAAAAACTTTTTCTTCATCCTTAATATCTGTTTTTTCTCTCAAACACGCAAGAGCAAGCTCCCGGTACATTGCGCCCGTATAGACATAAAGAGCATTTAGTTTTTTTGCCAGCGTTATTGCCAGCGTCCCTTTGCCGGCTCCAACCGGACCGTCTATTGCGATTGAAATATTTTTATTAGTCATTAATTTTCTCTTTAATTGCTTTTTTAATTTTATTTTTAAACTCTTCCAAACCACGGTTGTTCTCAATAAAGATGTCGGATAAGGCCAGACAAATTGCCACTTGTAATCCATTCTTTTCTTCCCCGATCCCCAAATCCCGATTGTCGAGTTCATTAAACAGCTCCCAATTTAATTTTTCTCTCCTGTCTAATTTTTTGAGCCGTCCGAAACGGATTCTCCGGTTTGCAACAATACCAATTAATTTAAAATTGCCTTGCTTGCGGAATTTGTCAATCTCTGCACTATTCCTAAAACCCTCAACGACTACTTTTTGCATGGCTTTTTTCTCAATTAGCCCCAGCGCTTTTTTGGCGAGAATTCCTGCTCCGTATTTTTCTCGCCAAGCATTTCCCAGATCTTGAAGAAGTTTACGGGTAATCTTTTTTTCTCCCCGATCTCTTAATTCCTCTTCCAAAAATTGCGCAAGGCTCACTTTTGTAAATCCAAGACTTTTGAGAAAATCCGCGGTCGTTGACTTACCGCTTCCAAATGCTCCTGTGATCCCGATAATAAGAGGCTTATGTATTAACACGCTTAGCTTTTTACCTTCTTCAAAATCTCTTTGAAAATTTCCTCAATGGGTTTTTCTCCGTCAATTTCTACCAAGCGACCTTTCTTTTTGTAAAAATCAAGCACCGGTTCGGTAAGCTTATGAAATAACTCAATGCGTTTTCTTATTGCAGAAAGCGTATCATCATGACGTTCGCCGTTGCCATTCTGTCCGCTTAACCTCCAAAGGGCTTCTTTATCCGAGACGCTTAGATAAATTACCTTATCTATATGCGCAGGAAATTTTTCGGCTTGCTCAATAGTCCTTGGAAATCCATCCAGAATAAAACCATTTTGGTATTCTTTTCTGGCTAAATAATCAGCAACTATAGGAATCATAATGTCATCCGGAATTAAAAGACCGGAATAAGTTGTTTCCTTAATATACCTGCCCATCGTTGTCTTTTCTTTTGCCATTTCTCGAATAATATGCCCTGTCGACAGATAGGGAATAGAAAGTTTTTCGGAAAGCAAATTTCCTTGAGTCGATTTTCCTGAACCCTGTATCCCAATCAAGATTATCTTCATAAGACTACCTTTTATTATATCCTTCGTAGTTTCTCATTACCAACTGCGCCTCAACTGCTTTAATAGTTTCCAAAACTACCGAAACAACGATGAGAATTCCTGTTCCTCCTAATAAAAGCGTCTGAATATTTGTAAAGGCCTTAGCGATAGTTGGAAAAATTGCGATAATACCCAAAAAAGTTGCACCGGCCAAGGTTATACGTGTTAACACATAATTTAAATAGCTGGCTGTCGGAGTTCCCGGTCTAATTCCCGGGATAAATCCTCCATATTTTTGAATTTCCTCTGCGATTTTTTTGGGAGAGAATATTACAGCCGTATAGAAATAGGTAAAACCTACAACTAACAAGAAATAAAGACTGTTATAGAACGGCCCCGATGGATTAAACAATCCGGTAACCGTAACCGCTATTGAGCTTAACAGTTTGTTTGAAGAAGCGGTTAGGTAATTTGCAACGATTGAAGGCAGAAGAACCAGGGAAACAGCAAAGATTATTGGAATTACTCCTGCCTGATTGACTCTGAGCGGAAGATGAGTAGACTGCCCTCCATACATTTTATTCCCTCTGACTCTTTTTGCATAATAAACGGTTATTTTTCGGGTGCCTTCATTGATGAAAATTATTGAGGCTATTACCAACACGCCCATCACCAGAAAAGCTATTAAATTAAAAAAGTTGTTGGCATTTACAGTTGAAATTGTCTGTCCGAAAATAACCGGAATTCTTCCAACTATTCCGGCAAAGATGAGAAGCGATATCCCATTTCCGATTCCTTTTTCGGAGATTAATTCTCCCAGCCAGACTAAAAGCATTGTTCCGGCAGTCATGGTTGCCACAAAAGACAAAATGTCAATAGAACTTAATGTGGAAATAATCCCCTGACTGCGGAGTAATGCATACATACCGATTGACTGAAGAATTGCCAGGGGAACAGTTAATAGCCTCGTATATTGATTTATCTTTTGCCTGCCGGACTCTCCCTCTTTAGATAATTCTTCCAATTTTGGGAAAACCATTGTCAAAAGCTGTAAGATAATCGAGGCATTGATATAGGGATTAAGCCCCAACGCCATTACGGAAAAATTAGCCAGCGTTCCTCCTGAAAAAATATCCAAAAGTCCCAAGAATTGATTTTGTGAAAAAAGAGTTTTTAATGCGTCCAGGTTTACGCCTGCAACCGGGATATGAGCAAAAATTCTAAAGACTATGAAGATAGCAGCTGTAAATAATAGTTTTCTCCTTACGTCTGGAGTCTTTATGCTTTTGCTAAAAATTCCAAAAATATTGTTCATATAGGGAAATTAGATCTCTGCTTTTCCACCCGCTTTTTCAATCTTTTTCAAGGCTCCTTTTGATACCTTTAGCTTTACGGTCAAAGAAACGGCAAGTTTGCCGTCTCCCAAAATTTTGACTCCATATTTTTTGGCATTCGGATTAACAATCTTCTGCTCAATCAGTGATTTTACATCAACAATTGTGCCTTTTTTCAGCTCATTTAGAGACTCAACATTTACCGTTACGGGTTGGCTTTGAAAAGATTTATTTTTGCCCTTTCCTCTCAAAAAGGGAAGTCTTTTGATAAGAGTTAATGCCCCGCCCTCAAAAGAAAGAGATCTTGAGCCTTTAGCATTTTGCCCTTTGGTTCCGCGCCCGCCTGTTTTTCCGCGCCCTGATCCGTGACCCTGACCTAGTCTTTTTTGTCCGGTTTTGGTAATTTTTGTTAAAGATGATAGTTTCATAAATTCCTTCTAATTATTTATTAGGTTTTATTCTATTATATTTATGATATCTTTCTGTCATTCTTTTTAACGCTTCGATCGTTGCGTAAACATTGCTTGCTTGATTCTTTGTCCCCAAAACCTTTGATGAAATATTTTCTATTCCCGCTAGGGCAACAACACTTCTGACTGCCCCCCCGGCTATAACTCCGGATCCGCGGGGCGCCGGCTTTAACATTACTTTGGCTGCGCCTAACTTTATTGTAAATTCAAAAGGAATAGTACCGTTAATAATCGGAATCTCTATAGCATGTTTTTTGCCAAGTAAAACTCCTTTTTTTATAGCTGAGGAGATTTCAGGACCTTTACCCAGCCCCACTCCAACTTTTCCTTTTTTATTTCCTACAACTGTTAGGACTGAGAATCCGATCTTGTTCCCGCCCTTTGTTTTCTTGGAAACCCTGTTAACCTGAACTATTTTTTCCTCAAAACCATCTGTGGACCTATCTTTGTAAAATCTTGAATCACTCATTAGAATTCCAGTCCTCCTTCTCGCGCGCCAGCAGCAACTCCACTCACTCTTCCATGATACGCATAACTTCCTTTATCAAATACCACTTTTTTAATTTTCTTGTCAATTGCCTTTTTTGCCAATAGAATCCCGAGAGCTTTCGCTCTGGCGATTTTCCCGTTAACTGCTTCCTTAAGATGTTTCTCGGAAACTCCAATGATTGTCTTTCCAGCTGTATCATTTATCAACTGTGCGTAAATAAAACGGTTGGACTTAAATACGGACAATCTTGGCCTGATCCCTGTTCCCTTAATCTTGGATCTTGTCCTAGTTTGTCTCTTTATTTTTCCTTGTATCTTATTCATAATTCTTAATTCTAAATTCTAAATTCTGAATTCTACTTGGTTCCTAATGCCTTTGCTGCTTTTCCAACTTTTCTTCTTATTTTTTCCTGAACATACTTTATTCCTTTTCCCTTGTATGGCTCAGGCGGTCTGATAGATCTTATTTTAGCTGCCATATTTCCGACCAGATCTTTATCTACTCCGGAAACTGTGATAGTATTTTCTGCGACGGAAAAGTTCAGTCCCGGCGCTGCCATAATTTTTACAGGATGAGAAAAGCCAACGGAAATAGTCAGATCCTGACCTGTAACTTGAGCTCGATATCCAACCCCGGACAGCTCAAGTCTTTTCTCAAACCCCTTAGTGACGCCTGTAACCATGTTGGAAATCATTGCCCTTGTCAAGCCCAAAGATGGCTTTAGTTCTTGGTTACTTCTATCTTTTAAGGAAACCTGCAGCTGTCCCTCTACTGATTTTACATCAACGCCACCGGGAATTCTGAATGAAAGATTTCCTTTGGGACCATTTACTTTAACAATATTATTTTCGAAAATAACGTTAACACCTTCTGGAATGCTAACCGGTTTTTTTGCAAGTTTTGACATAAATTACCAAATCCTAAAAAGGACTTCCCCTCCCATATTTTTTTTCAAAGCCTCACGACCTGTCATTATTCCTTTATTTGTAGAAAGTATTATCGTATGCCTGCCTTTTCTTTGAATTCCGAGAATTTCTTTTGCAGCAGCATATTTCCGCAAAGACGGCTTGGAAACCACCAATACATCCGTAAAATTAGGAATTCTTTTTTCATACTTGATTTTAGCAATCAAAACTTTCTTGCCTTCCCTAATGCCGGCCTCAAAGCCTTCTAAAAATCCCTCAGTCACCAAAACTTTGCAAATCGCTTTGTTAATTTTAAAATTGTCAAAGACAACTTCTCTTCTTTGAGCTTTGACTGCATTTTTAATTCTTATGATTAAATCCGAAACTCTGTGATTCATAATATTATTCTGCTTTGCAGAATTACCAACTTGACTTAACTACCCCCGGCAATTGTCCTTTCAAAGCAAGCTCTCTAAAGCATAATCTGCACAAACCAAAGCGTCTGATATATGCCCTTGACCTTCCGCAGATATTGCAGGTGTTTTTTTGTCTCACTTTAAATTTCGGCTTACTATGTGCTTTGATTATGTTAGATTTTTTTGCCATATTTTTATTTAACAAACGGCATTCCCAATGCTTTCAGCAACGCAAAACCATTCTTATCATCAGGCGCGGTTGTGACAATCGTTACCTCAAACCCTTGTATTTTATCAATCTCCCCCGGATCTATTTCAGGAAAAACCGTGCTTTCGGTAAAACCAAGTGTGTAGTTGCCATTCCCGTCAAAACTTACTTTTCGAGCGCCATGGAAGTCCCTGAATCTAGGCATGACAATACTAATTAATCTTTCAAAAAAGTCATACATTTTACGGCCTCTCAGGGTTACAACCAGACCAATTTTATCTCCTTCTCTTAATTTGAAGGCAGATATTGATTTTTTGGCACTGGCCCATTTGGGTTTTTGTCCTGTTATTTGAGCCATAATTACAGATGCTTTTTCTAAATTCTTTTTATCCGCTATAGCATCTTTCACACCCATATTAACCACTATTTTCGACAGTGCCGGCACAGCCATAACATTCTTAAGACCTAATTCCTTCTGTAATGTCCCTGCAATTTCTTTTTTAAATCTAACTTGTAAGTTATTCATAGTGAGCTTTGCCGAACTATATTTTTTTATCGCACTTTCTACAAACTCTGATTTTATCCCGCACCGATTCGGTGCTGGATTTATCATTTTTCTCTATTCTATATCCAATACGCGTTTGCAATTTACAATGCGGACAGATAAGGGCAACGCTTTGACTAGACATTGGCTTTGTAATTGTCACAATTTCCGAACTCTGTCCGGCAGCTTTCGCCTTAAGATGTCTCTTGTACAGATTGACGCCCTGAACCAGAACCTTTTTGAGCTTAGGTAAAACTTTTTCTATTTTACCCGATTTACCCCTATCTTTTCCCAAAACTATTTTAACCAAATCACCTTTTTTTAATTTCATATTAGATAACCTCAATTGCCATACTTGCAATTTTTGAAAAGCCCTTGTCTTTTACTTCTCGGGCAATCGGACCAAAGACTCTGGTTCCTATCGGATTTTTGTCCTTAGCGTTATCGATTATTACTCCGGCATTATCGGAAAATCTTATAAAAGATCCATCCTTCCTTCTGTTTTCTTTTCTGGTTCTGACCAGAACAACTTTTACAATCTGGCTGTCTTTAACTGTTCCGATAGAGCTTGCCCCCTTAACTACGCAATTCAATACGTCACCGATATATCCATACTTTTTCTGGGATCCTCCAAAAATATGGATAACCTCAAGGGATTTTGCCCCGGAATTGTCCGCAACTGTCAGTATTGTTCTATGCTGAACCATCTTTGGCTACCTCCAATATTTTAAAATGTTTAGTTTTTGATATCGGTTTTACTTCTACTATTTTTACCTTGTCTCCAACCTTAGCAATAAAAGTGCCGGTATCTACACTGAGTTTATTGTCTTTTTTTATGAGTTTTCTGTACAACGGATGCGGGAATTTTCTCGTAATTTTAACGATTGCGGTTTTGCGCATTTTAACTGAGACAATAATCCCGTCAAGTGTTTTTTTCATATTATTTTTTCTTTGCTTGAATTTCCGATAATTCTTTCAATCTTATAATTGTTAACATTTGTGCTATTTCTTTTCTTTTAACGACCAAGAGACTGGTATTTTTAAGCTTATTTTGTGTTTTATCCAGTCTTAATCCCACCAGCGCGTCTTTTGCTTCCGCAACCAGATTTCTCAAGTCTTTTATGCTTTTAAGATGTAATTCTTTTCTGTCTTTTGATTTCATCAGTTAAATATTATATTCGGATTTGATAACAATTCTTGTTTTTACATTCAGTTTATACGAGGCCAGCCTAAGGGCTGCAAATGCAACATCCTTTGTAATTCCGCCCATCTCAAAAAGCATTCTTCCCGGCTTAACTGGAGCAACGAACTCAAAGACATCTCCCTTGCCTCCGCCCATACGTGTTTCTGCAGGCTTTTTGGTAATTGGCTTGTGGGGAAAAATTCTTATCCAAAGTCTTCCTCCTCTTTGAGTATAATGAGTGATCGCACGTCTGGCCGCTTCTATCTGTCTGCTGGTAACTATTCCTCTATCTTCCGCTAAGAGACCATACTCGCCAAAGGAAATCTTAACTCCGCCGTGAGCTTTTCCTCTTACCCGGCCTTTTTGCTGCTTTCTATATTTTGCTCTTTTTGGAACTAACATATTATTTCCCCTCTCCCTTATTTATCCAGACTTTTACGCCGATGTAGCCTTTTTTAGTTAGTGCAGGAACGCTTGCAAAATTTATTCTTTCTCTAATGGTTGACAGGGGAACTGTTCCTTTTTGCATTTTTTCTCTTCTGCCTATTTCAGCTCCGCCAACCCGTCCTGAAACAATAATTCTTATTCCTTTTGCTCCTCCCCCCATCACTCTCTCAACCGTTTGAGCCAAAACCCTTCTGTGGGGAAGTCGTTTTACCAATTGATCTGAAATATTCTTAGCAACCAAAAATGCATCTAAATTTGGCTCCTTAATAGGCTCTATTCTGATATCTATTTTAGGAGCCGATTTGGAATTCTTTTTAATTTTTAAGAATTTGTATAAGTAATCTTTTATTTCTTCCAGACCGCTTCCGGCCCTGCCAATTACCATACCCGGTCTTGAAACGTTAACTATTAGCTTCAGACTGTTGATGGATCTTTCTATCTCAATTTCGGATACCCCGGCGCCTGCCAACTTAGCCGTAAGAGCTTTTCTTAGATTAAAATCCTCTAAAAGCATGTCTTTATATCTTTTATCGTTAAACCAACGGCTACTCCAGTTATAAATTGTTCCAAGTCTTAAAATTTGCGGATTAACTTTTTGTCCCATATTATTCTTTTGCCTCCAAGATTATTTTTATATGACTACTTCTTTTTTTATAAGGATGCACCCGTCCCCTGGTTGAAGCATGAAATCTTTTGATAGCTGGCCCATCCCATACCTCAATGCCTTTAATTCTTAAGGAGTCAACGCTTTTCTTGGAATTATTCACAGCGTTTCCAATTGCGCTTTTAAAAACATTTTCTAAAACGGTTGCTCCTCTTTTTTGAGTCATGCTAAGTGCGCTAAGCGCTTTATTCAAAGGAAGATTTCTGATGCTATCGGCAACTAATCTTACTTTGCGAGGCGATATTCTGATTGATTTTACTCTTGCTACAATATCCATATTTTTAGGTTTTGCTAATTTCTCTGGCTACAACTCTTCCGTGACTTCTAAATGTTCTAGTCGGAGCAAATTCTCCAAGCCTATGCCCAACCATCCCTTCAAGAATAAATATTGGAATAAAGTTTTTTCCGTTATGAATTGCCATCGTATGACCGACAAACTCAGGTGAAATCTGACTGGCTCTTGCCCACGTTTTGATAGGGCTCTTATCGCCCATTTGTTTCTGCGCCATTACTTTTTTTAAAAGTTTTGGGTCAATATATGGACCCTTTTTTATACTTCTTCCCATTAGCTTTTTCTCCTTTGCAAGATATATTTATCCGAATATTTTTTCTTCTTTCTGGTTTTTCCAACCGCAGGGCGTCCTGCGTAAGTCATGGGTGTTTTCCTTCCAATTCCGGACCTGCCTTCTCCTCCCCCATGAGGATGGGACCTGGGATTCTGCGCAACTCCTCTGACTGTCGGCCTAATTCCCATGTGCCTGGTTCTGCCTGCTTTACCGATAACTTCATTTTTCCAATCAATGTTTCCCAATGTTCCGACTGTTCCCAGACAATCCCCATCAACTCTTCTAATTTCTCCCGAAGGAAGCCTTAGGTCAATATTGTTTCCTTCTTTGGCCTGAACAATAATTCCTGTTCCGGCACTTCTACCAATTTGTCCGCCGCGGCCAGGCATAAATTCAACATTGTGAACAACGGTTCCAAGCGGAAGCATTTTTAATGGAAGAGCATTCCCTGTCTTAATTTCTGCCTGCGGACCTGATTTTACCATATCACCCACTTTTAAGCCAAGCGGACTTAGGATATACATTTTGTCTCCATCAACATAATGGATGAGGGCAATTTGCGTAGTTCTGTTTGGATCGTATTCTATAGCATCAACTCTGCCTGCAATTCCAAATTTGTTGCGCTTAAAATCAATCAGGCGCATAAAGCGCTTACTTTCTCCACCCTGATGTCTAACCGTAACCTGTCCTGATGTATCTCGTCCTGAATTTTTCTTTCTGATAAATTTTAATCTACTCATATTATTTTTTCTCTTCTTGTCCTCCGACATCAAAAAGCCCAATTTTCTGATCTTTTGCCAATTGAACCGTTGCTTTTTTGAAAGGAGTTTTGACAAATTCTTCTCTTTTTACTCCGCGTCTGTCAGTTCTTCCTTTAATCAAACTCGTCATTATTTTTATAACTTTCACTTTAAAATTTTGCTCAATTGCCTGTTTAATCAAAGGTTTGTTCGCTGCTTTTTCAACTTTAAAAGTATATCTTCCGTGAGCAGCGTCGCTCATGGATTTTTCTGTGATAACCGGCGCAATAATCACATCTCTAATATTCATAATTTTTATTTTTTAATAAACGTATCCTTAAGAGTGTCTATTGATGCTCTCATTAATAAAATCATTGCATTATCTAAAACCTTGTAAGCGTTCAGGGAATTGGCGCTCATAATTTCTACGCCCGCAATATTTCTTGCCGCTCTATAAACACTTTCTGTTTCTTTTCCCACCTTTGGCATTATTAATAAAATTTTCTTGTCCTGAATTTCCAGATTTTTCAAAACTTGCGCCATTAATTTTGTTTTAGGCGAAATTGTTTCTAATCCTTTGATGATTTTTATTTCACTGTCTTTGAGTTTTGAGGAAAGGGCTGAAAAAAGTGCGAGGGTTTTCATTTTCTTTGAAATGCTTAGAGACAGATCGCGGGGAGTCGGACCGAAAACGCGTCCTCCGCCGACAAAGATAGGTGCTCTTCTTGAACCATGGCGTGCCCTACCTGTTCCCTTTTGCTGCCAGACTTTCTTGGTTGTCCTGTCAACTTCCCCTCTGTCTTGTGTTTTTGATGTTCCTTGTCTTTGATTTGCCAGATAAACGCGAGCTGCTTGGGACACGAGTGTATCATTTATTTTCGCGCCGAATATTTCCGCAGGAAGCTCAACACGTCCGGCTATTTTTCCTTCTGTATCCAAAACTGCAGCATTTAAACTAACAGTTTTGGTTGGTTTTGAAACAGGAATCTTAGCTGCAACTCGACCTTTGCCCGTGGTTTTTGATTTCGCTACAGCCTTAATCTTAGCCGCTTTAACAGCTTTTTTCACAGCAACTTTCTTAGCCACAACTTTTTTTACTAATTTTTTTGTTTTGCTTGCCCGCCGAAGCTTTAGCGAAGTGGGAAGTTTTGGTTTTGATTTTTTAGCTGGCACTTGCTTTTACCTCAACTTTCTTTTCTTCAACTTTCGCGCTAGCCACGTTTGACGTGGGAGCTTCTGCTTTCAGTGCTTCATTCGCATTCTGCGTTTCTGTGGTTGCAGTCTTTTTAGCTGGTGCTTCTCTTGCAACCTCTGAATCACTGAGTTTTTCTGAAGCACTGAAGAGTGGAACAAATTTTTCATTAACGCCTGTTTTCTTAACCATTAACAGGGTATTTCTTCCGCCCGGGACTAATCCTTGAGCTAAAATATTCTTATCATCAACATATACAACTTGTAAGTTTTTAACCGTAACCTGATCCTGACCCATGTGTCCTGCCATTCTTTTTCCTCGGTAAACTCTTCCCGGAGTAGTAGTTGATCCGATAGCTCCCGGCGCTCTTTCTCTGTCTGATTGTCCGTGTGTCCTGGGTCCGCCTTTAAAATGATGTCTTTTGACTCCGCCGGCATAGCCTTTCCCCTTGGATATTCCGGTAACATTGATAACATCGCCGGGTTTGAAAATTTCGCTTGCCTTAATTACGTCTCCAACAGCAGGCATTGTGTCTGTGTCTGCCATCCTTACTTCTCTTAAAAATGAATAAATTGACTTGTTGCTTTTTTGAGGTCTGGCTTTTATTCTTTTGTCAAATCCGAGCTGAACTGCGGAATATTTATCCCGAGCTTGCGTTTTGATTGCAACCACAATATTTCCTTCTACGGCTAATTTCGTAACCGGAATGCGTGTGCCATCTTCTAAGAATTTTTGTCCTTGTTCTATTTTTTTTGCCAGTATTGAGTTCATAAAAACCAAAAAAGCGACTGCACACAGTCGCTTCAGGAAAAAATCCCAAAAACTTCCTATTTATGCAGCCTTATTTACCTCCAATCGGTTAAACATGACTTTCAAGGGTAATTATATACTGGTAGAGCTTGAAATGCAATAGATATCTAATATATAATTACCGCATGGCTTTAGAGAATGGAAATCAAGTTGAGCTTGAAGCAAAAAATGAATGGCTGAAAAAGCTTTCTAACTTTATTGTGATAGCAAATGGAAAGACTTGGGCAGCAGATGGCGCAGAAGTTGCTCCTCGAAGACCGGGATACAAAAGGCTGCAATGGCCTTATCCAGATGAAAAAATGACAGATCAAGACCGAAGAGATTATAAAGGCTGGGAAGATTGGCGTTTAGAAGATGAGTATTCGGGATATTTCAGGGCACCCGGCACAACAACTATATACTATAAAGGGGTTCCTGCATGGATAATGTCTTATGGGGGACATGGACAGACAGATGGTTATGAAGATCAAGCTAAGCAAACATTTATTTTTTTGAGATCCGCACTGATGAAGGTCACTTCGAAACTTCCATTTAGAGGTCCTGAGAAACATGAGGATGGAGATAAAAAATATACATTCAAAATTGATGGTGACATAGAAGATGGATCATGGAAAGAAGAAATTACAGAAGACGGCATCGCAACTTTCAGACAAACCGGATTTGTTGGACTTGTGATAAATAAAGATCAGAATAAAAAACCCATTCTTCCCTGGAAACTCAAATCCCCCTAACTCCATTTAATTCTAATCTACTTGTTCGCAATTGAAATAAATCCATTAGGCTTATTTTCTTGTAGCTGAAGCATGAACGTCAAATTTTTGCGAATGAACGCATCGGGGGGATTCCTCACAAACTTGTTGAGGAGGGGGTGAAATCACCCGATAAGTGAATGAGCAAAAATAGTTCAGGATTCACTTGCAAGAAACTTTTGGTACTTTTGGTTACAAAAGTACAATAAAAGAAGATTACATTCTAATTTCGATGTTAACACCGGCAGGTAACTCTAAATGCGTAAGACTATCAATGGTTTTGTCGGTTGGGGAAATAATATCGATTAATCTTTTGTGAACTTTGATCTCAAAGTGATCTTTAGCGTCTTTGTCGATAAAAGGAGATTTGTTGATAGCGTAAACTGATCTTTTGCTGGGAAGGGGGATCGGACCTACGACTTTGGCACCGGTTCGTATTGCTGTATCCAGAATTTGCTGGCAGCACGAATCGATTACTCTGGCATCATAACTTTTTAAACGTACTCTTATTCTCCCTTTTGCCATATTTTATATTTTAAAGATCAAAAAACCCCGCCAAGGCGGGGTCAATAGTCAAAGTCGGTTCTTAAGCAATAATTTTTGAAATGACTCCTGCTCCAACGGTTTTTCCGCCTTCGCGGATAGCAAACCGAAGTCCTTCTTCCATGGCAACCGGAACAATCAATTTAACCGTCATTTTGGTGCTGTCTCCGGGCATGACCATCTCAACACCTTTGGGAAGTGTGACTTCTGCAGTCACGTCAGTGGTTCTAATATAAAATTGCGGTCTGTAGCCTGTAAAAAATGGCGTGTGGCGTCCGCCTTCTTCCTTGGTTAAGATATAGCCTTCCGCCTCAAATTCCGTATGAGGAGTAATACTGCCCGGCTTGGCCAAAACTTGACCTCGCTCAACATCGTCTTTTTCAATTCCCCTAACCAGCAGTCCGACATTGTCTCCGGCTTGCCCTTCGTCCAATTGCTTATGAAACATTTCCACTCCGGTTACCACAGTTCCTTTTGTAGCTTTGATTCCGACAATTTCGACTGCCTCATTAATCTTGACCTTTCCTCTTTCAATTCTTCCTGTTACGACTGTTCCGCGGCCTTTAATTGAGAAAACATCTTCAACCGGCATCAAGAACGGCTTTTCAGTGTCTCTTTTTGGGGTTGGGATCTCCGTATCCACTGCGTCCATGAGAGCCATAATCTGCTTTTCAGCTTCAGCGTCGCCATTGAGAGCTTTCAAAGCTGATCCGCGGATAATTTTGACATCTTTTCCCGGATATTTGTATTTCGTTAAGAGCTCTCTGACTTCCATTTCGACCAAATCCAAAAGTTCCGCATCCTGAACCATGTCGCATTTATTAAGAAAAACAACGATTGATGGAACTCCGACTTGATAGGCCAAAAGAATATGCTCTCTGGTTTGAGGCATTGGCCCATCAGGTGCGGAAACAACTAAAATTGCTCCGTCCATTTGGGCTGCGCCGGTAATCATGTTTTTGATGTAATCTGCATGACCCGGAGCATCGATATGGGCATAATGTCTGGCCTTTGTCTCGTATTCAATGTGAGAAATGTTAATGGTGACTCCGCGTGCTTTTTCTTCCGGAGCATTATCAATATCTTCGTATTTTTTGGCTGTTGCCAATCCCTGCTTTGACAAAACTGTTGCGATTGCTGCGGTTAACGTGGTCTTTCCATGGTCAACATGGCCGATAGTGCCAATATTAACGTGTGGTTTTGTTCTTTGGTATTTCTTTGAATCTGCCATAATTTCTTAAAATTTTACAATAAATTCAGCCTTAAACTAACTTCAAGGATAAAGCTTAGTATACAATATTTTTTCTCCCCCGTCAATAGGCAATCATTCGCCTTTTTTCTCAAAAGACCAAAAAGGAGAATGTTTATTTTGGCCTAAATTTGCCATAAAAAAACTCAGCTTTCGCTGAGTAGTTTAATTAAAGAGGTTAAATTATCTGGTGACTGTTATTGTCTGGACTAGTTCAGCATCAGGTGCGCCTACAGTTATTCTATTGTTGGTTGCGCTTTGAACTATATTGTAGCCTGTTACATACAGACTTCCGGCTACACAATCAGCTGGAGTTAAAGCCGATCCCGTTTGAGGATCTACCGGCATAGCAGCTAAATATTCCGTGACCAGTGTCAAACAGAGATCTGCTCCAGCTTCCGAGATCTCAATATCATTCGTTCCATAGTCTCCGGTCGGAATACCTGCAGGCAAAACGCCTTTGTTGTCAGCCATATATTGGTTGATGGCATTTAATATTGCGTTAACATCGCTGGATCTTTGGGTGTTGTTGGCTTGAGCGAATTGTTTAGCAGGATTAATGGCGATAAGAGTAATTGCGAGTAAGACTGCGAGGATTCCGATGACAACGAGAAGTTCAATTAAGGTAAAACCTTTTTGTAATTTAGCTTTAAATAATTTCATGGGCAGTAATTTCTATTACATGATCAGTATAACCATACCCAAAAAATCCTGTCAAGGGGCAATTTTACTCTAGGATTTTCCTATTATAATATTAATCATAGAATTGAGTTCTTGGTCCTCTAAAATAGAGGTGCCAGGTAATATTTTTTTGACTTCTGCAATTATATTATTACGCAAGTCCGCAGGAATATCCTGAGAAAATATAACCGATGATTTTTCAGGGGTTAAGACTCCTGAAACCTCATCAGTAATATTTTGAAATCCCATCTTCAATAGTTCACTTTTTAGATTAGCTGCTTTTGCTTTATCATTCACTTGCGAACTTTGCGTAATTTTTATCTGTATACTTTCAAGATCGGCCGACATGGTCGTAATTGGAGCGGTTGGTGAAACAATCTGAGTACTTACCGGCTTTGCAGATGTATTTTCCGCCTGGGGACTTTGAGGTGGTGCTTGAGAAACTCCCAAAGTTAGATAAACAACTACCAGAATGATTACTGAAACTACGAATATACCGATTAAGATATATTGCCTGAGGTTTCGCGGTTTTTTCGTCTCATTGGCTGACGGAATTATCAACTCACCTCCTAAATTTGGGGGGGAGATCATTTTTTCTTGATCAGTCAGCAAATTCCCTATTCTTAATGGTTCCAGATTTCCTAAAATCGCCCGAACGTTATCCGAAGTCAGCCCTGCCGTAAAATTTATAGCCTGTCCGTACATAAAACTGGGGGTTATTGCTTCCACAACAGATCCCTTACTTGTAAATGCATCAATTATTGCCATAACGAGGTTTTTATTCACAGCAACAATCCGATTTACAGTCCCTGTTTTGATAACTTTAGCGAGAATTTCCTCGAAGGGAACATTTTCCAGAAAGCTTTGCACCTCGTCCCTATGTTCTTTATCATCAGTTGAATCCGCCTTCGGATTTTGGTTCGGAACAGGTTTCTGTGCAGGGATCGTTAAGTCTTTGACGCAAATTACATCGTCTGACAAAATTACTCCCAAGCTGCTGGGCACTATTTTGTTTATCTGGATGAATGTGGCAATGAGCCCTGAGAATTGCTCTTTGTTAATCACGTCCAAATTCGTAACGAGATCCGGAGTAAAATTAAATCTAGGAATATTGGTTAAAACATCCTGATAAACACCAAAGCCATTTCTATCTATAAATAAGATGATCGGATGATTTTTAGAAAGCATATTTTAAAATTCCTTCCAATCAGAAAAAGTGTAATAACCGCTGTTGTAAGTCATTTGTGCTGAAACTTTTCTTTTAAAATTTCCATTTTGTCCAATTGATTCAACAATTTTCGGATTAGCGCCTGTTACGGTTATTACTGCTGTTGACGTACCAATCGCTAAAGTTTCGCCTGTGTAACTCGGGTTCCGCAATAACCGCAATAATGCGTTTTCTACTCCGCTTTCTGCTACATAATATGCCAGAGTCCCTTCCTGAAACTTACTCACGGAAGTAGAGTTGGTAATTATAATTATTATTGCTGCTGAGGTAATTGTCAATGAAATAAGCACAAAAAACAATAAAGTTATTAAAGCCTGCCCGCTTTGACATTTGACATTTGACATTTGACATTTGACATTTCTCATTTCATTGTCTTCTTAAAGAAAGATTGGTTTGGAAATTTCTAGTTTCGGGACCTGAAACTCTTTGCGTTCTAGACGTAACTGTGAAATTAATCTTTAAAGTATCTTCAACTTTTCCCGCGTTCCCCAGACGCTCTACGGAAAAAGCAGAAATGTTCGTTCCATAATTATTTAAATTATTAACTCCCAGATTATTGGCAAGAATTAAATTATTGTTTCCATCTACACTATATGTATAATTTACACCATTAATAACGATTTGAAAATTGCTGGCGGTTACCCCATTGACCACAGGAATGTTTATGCTTTGGGCTCTATGAATATCATAATTTAAGCGGGCCAAAATATAATTTCCATCCCGCTCTACGCTGGATGTCGCCTGAGATTCTGCTTGAACATCCAGTGCGGAAACAAAAATAGAAGTCAATACGCCAAGTAAAATTGACAATATCCCCATATACAAAAGCAGCTCAACAATAGTCGTCCCCTTTTGGGAAACAAAATTCTTCATGGCGCTTGCCCCGTCCTACGGGGAATAATTAACTGTAAAATCACGCAACTCCGGCGTCTTATTCGTATCGTTGGATGTAAAATAGACTTTATATTTGAAACACTGACCCGGATTTTGATAATCTCCATCGCTTAATATTGGTATCGGAGCTCCTGCGGTAAATACGTCAGTGATGCTTTCCGTATGGCCAGGACCTATAAATTTGTACGCTGCACCCGAACAGCTTCCCCCTACTGCATTTGCAACCGCTACTTGAATTCCTATTGTAGTACCGGAGGGTTGAATAAACGTGGTGTCAAATCGATTGAAAACAGTGTTCGCACCTGCATCTACATAATCTGATATGAAATTCCCCGCTGAAGCAAATGATCCTCCGCCCGCGCCTCCATGAATTATTTTAAGCTCCGCATTTGCATCACCAGTAATGATGTACGAATATGCGTAACCGGTGCTTTTTAAAACAGATGCTACTCCGTTTATTCCCGCGCTATAAGATAATCCTGCACACGAGGTTGGATTTAATTCATCTGACATATTAATTACTTGGTATTGATTAGTCCCTCCTGTACCCACCGCTATTGCGCGGTTTCCTGTCACAACCGTAACGCCCTTTGGAGACATGCCATTTGTATCATAGCCTGACCCGACATTAGTAGGATTTGATTTTGAACTAATATCGATAAGGAAAAATTCCGGACCGCTTGACGAATCGGTTACAAAATAAGCCCGATCAGGATTGCCAATGGCGATATTAACATAGACATCAACTCCGGCCTGTGAAGAACCAAGAGTAAGTTGTCCTGCAACAGCAGGATTTGAAGCATTTGTCACATTAATTATTTGGAATTGATTTGAGGTTGCGCCGGTTGCCACATATGCATAATCTCCGGCTACCAAAACTTTTTTGCCGGTTCCGGAAATAGTTAATCCTCCTGAATTTTGCAAAACAACAGATGTCCGATCGGCTGATAGGCTATAAATATAAAATTTATTATCTGAAGAAAGAACATAGGCTTTGTTATTGGTTACAAAAATACTATTTGCATTCACATTGTTTGGTAAATTAATTACGCCTGCTTCCAGATATTTGGAATTCGTTGGCGGATCGCTATATTGATTCAGGCTCATAATAACTATTTCCTTTGAGTTATTATCAGTCCCAAGATAAGCAAAATTGTCCTCTCCAAAAACAGCATTCGTCTTGTAACCGTTGAAGGTTGCAGGAATTGAGGTAGAAATGGCTGGGGTATCTCCTGCGATATCAACTTTTGCAAATGAGACCCCGGAAGAATTATCTCCTGTGCCGGCAAAAACAATTACATTTCCATCCGATCCCTCAATAGCTGTAACTGCATTGGCAACTCCACTTTTTGGCAGATCCTGTTCCACAATTGACGGGCTTGCATCACACCAGTTGCCTCCTCCTCCGCCCGCGCCCAAGATAACTTCACCGTCTGCTTCAGGCGGAGCTCGAGTCGCCGTACTGGTATGGGTTGCTCCAGCTGTAAAATCCTGAGTTGTCGTATCTATATGTGCATCATTATCCAAGTATCTCGTCAGATAAAGAGTTTCTACGATTGAAGAAACATACGGAAGATTCCAGGAAATTGTTAGAGTTACTTTCTTGCTGGAAGGATCGACAGTTCCGCCGGTTGTAACAATTTTACCGCAATCTGACCCAGGACAATCGCCTCTATTTACGCTACTAAATTCAACTTTTGTTTTAAAACCGGTTACCGGATCCGTATATTCTCCGGCAACAAGTGACCAGGTCGGGTTAGAGATTTCCGGATGATATGGCGTGTCGAGCGGAACAGAGCGGATATATGACCAGCCTTTTTCCCTGACACTTCTGAGGGCATCTACGGTTTTGTTTAACAAATAAACTGCCTGTGTTCTTTGGGCTTGCTGAACTTTTCCCTGACGCGAAGAAACAAGACCTGTTAATAACGCAGGAAAAATAATTGCAGACAGGCCAATTACCAAAATTATTTCTACCAGCGACTGCCCTATTTGTTTTTTCATAAGGATTCAACCTGCGTGACTGTACCAAGCGTATTTAAGTGAATTCTTTCCAATTTAGAATTAGTGTTGTCTTGTAATTCTATTGCTGTTGGCGCTGTAATTTCTCCGCTTAGTCTTGAAAAAATAACATCAAAACCAGGATTGTTAAATTGCATATTGCTATCCAAATTAACTACAAAATTAGAAGTATCTCCGGCTGAATATGTTCCATGAAAAAGAACATATCGATTGGAGTCAAAATGAATTCCGTATGAATCTTGAGTTAATCGTCCTTCCGTGTCCCCAATCATTGACTTCAATTGCTGTTGACTTAAGTCGGCAATCACAATCTCTTCCATAGAAGTCAAAGAAGCTGTTTGTTGCGAATGTACAAGATTTATGGTAGCCAGCCCCAACAAAATTAATGTTATCGACATTACGATTAGTAATTCAACCACCGTGAACCCGCGTTGTGTCTTCATTATTTTACGCCCACTTGCCCAATCAGTCCGTAAATAGGAGCAATAATCGACAGCATCATTCCTCCGACCAGTATTCCAATCACGACCAGCATAATTGGCTCAAGAAGTGCAGTGGCTGTTTTTAATTTAGTTGATACTTGATAATCCAAAAAATCAGAGATTTCCGACATGGATTTATCCAGTGAGCCGCTGCGTTCTCCGGCTTCTGTAATTCTGATCATGATTGAGGGAAAAATCTTCCTATTGTTCTTAAATCCCTCTGAAAGTTTACGGCCGGCTGCTACTGCTTCTTTTGCCTGTTTCAATCCAGCCTCAATATCACGGCTAACAACAACATTTTCTGTCAGTTCCAAAGCGCTAGTTATAGGTATTCCCGCATTTAAAAGTAAATAAAAATTTCTGGAAAATTTAGTCAGATCAATATCTTTTGCCAATCCTGATACAACCGGAAGTTTAACCAGTAAATTCAACAAATATTTTTTTTGTTTTTTATAAAGAAAGATTGTCAGAGAAGTTAATACTACTAAACCTATAACAAGAGGAATGGTTTGATTAATCAGCAGGTTGGACATAAAAATCATTATTTTTGTCGGAAGCGGCAAGGTGACACGCATTTTGGAAAAAACACTGGAAATTTTCGGGATAACGACAATAAGAATCATCAAAAATACCGCAAGAAATATTACAACTATAAACATCGGATAAATTAAGGCAGACCTTACTTTGTCAGAAAACTCCATATCTTTTTTTAGACTGTCTTTAAGATCTTTAAGGGTGACATCCAGCGTTCCCGCTTCTTCGGAAGCTTTAACAATGCTAGTAACAACTCTCGAAAAAACATTTGGAAATTTGGAAAACGTGAAATATACATGTTTACCTTGATTCAAATCATCTCTTAATACTTCTAAAAACTTTTTTTGATTTTTTTTGGCATCTTCCAATAATGCCTCTACTGCTTCCAAAAGAGGAATACCGGCTGCGAGCATGGTTCCCAAATCACTTAGTGTACTTAACTTGTCACTGTTGGATAAGGTAATATTTTCCGTTTTAATCATTTGCCTTGAATTTTTGTAACCCTTAATACTTCTTCAATTGTCGTTAAGCCTTTTATAACTTTTTCCAATCCGTCATCCAACATTGTCGTCATTCCTTCTTTAATTGCTTTTTGCAAAATTACATCAGCGTCATTCCTTTTGGTAATTAAATCACGGATATCTTTAGTAACTTCCAATACCTCAAATACTCCGATTCTTCCCGAATACCCCGTCATATGACAGATCTTGCATCCTGCCCCCTGATAAATAATCACACTGTTTTTGTTTCCGATGTACTCATTGATTGACTCTTCAGGAAGATTTTTCAAAAGCTCTTCTTTCGTGATGGTTCTTGTACCCTTGCAGATTTCGCAGATTTTCCTGACCAGCCTCTGAGCAATTATTACATTTACAGTTGAAGCAACCAGAAAAGGCTCGACGTTCATATCGATGAGTCTTGGAAGCGCGGTTGCCGCATCATTCGTATGGAGAGTCGATAAAACTAAATGTCCTGTTAAAGATGCGTTAACGGCAATTCCGGCAGTCTCAGAATCACGGATTTCTCCGACAAAAATAATATTAGGGTCCTGTCTTAAAATAGACCTTAGTCCATTTGCAAAAGTAAGGTTTGTTTTTGCATTAACATTGATTTGATTAACTCCTTTTATTCTATATTCTGCCGGATCCTCAATGGTTGTAATATTTTTTTCGCGGGTATTGAGTATTTTTAAAATTGCGTAGATACTTGTAGTTTTTCCCGATCCTGTTGGGCCTGTCGATAAAATCATACCATATGGTTTGCCATATGCAGTCGTTACTTTTTTCAAATCTTTTTCATTCATTCCTAAATCTATCAGAGAAAACTTTCTAAACTTCGATGACAAAAGTCTTAGTACTGCCTTTTCTCCTTCTGTTACCGGCAGGATGGAAACACGGATATCAATTTCCTCCTCTTCTAAAGCTATTCTCATTTTCCCATCTTGGGGACTTAAGTGTTCATCAGTTCTCAAGCGAGACAAAATCTTAATTCTGGTAATTATCTGGTCATGCAGGCCCTTTGGCAAAGAAAGTACATCGTGCAAAATTCCATCTATCCTGAAACGGACCAACGAATCTTTTTCCTGCGGTTCGATATGAATGTCCGATGCCTTATCTTGAGAAGCATAGTTAATTAAAAGATCGACTATTCTGGACATCGGTATTTCACTACTTGCAATAAGTTGATCAAAAGTCTTTTGTAGATCTTTCCTATAAATCCTTAGAGCATTGGAAATATCCTGCTCTGTTGCCAGATAGGCTGTTACAGGCAAACCAATTTTCTTAGAGACCATTTGGGTTAGCTCTTTATTTGACGGATCTACCATCGCCAGCTTAATTCCTTTTGCATCTTTTGCAAAAGGAATTACTTTCCTTCTCCTGGCCAGTTTTTCCGGAATTATGTTAAAAACATCAGGAGGAATTGTGGTTTTCGCCAAAATTATAAAAGGGTACTTCAGAAAATCGGAAATCATTAGTCCCAAGTTTTCATCCGAGATAATATCTTTCTCAACTAAAGTTTCTGCAATCGTGTAGTCCGAATTTTTAGTTTCCTGCTCGATTTCAGAATATCCTTCTTCGTCTATCAGACCGTTTTTGAGGATCAAGTGTTTTAGCTGTTCGTTTGTGATAAGCATAGGGCAGTTCTGCAATGCAGAATTAATTTTTAATTTTTAATTTTTAATTTGTCTTAGATTTCATAACCTGACTAATCGTCGCAACCATACTACTGAAATCAAAAAAACCTTTATTGACATAGCCATTGGCTCCCAGTTTTTGCGCCTGAGCTACATCTTTTTCTTGACCGAGCGTTGAAAAAACAATCACCGGAATTTTCTTTAAATTCTTGTTCTGTGAACGCGCAGTCAGTACCGCAAATCCATCAAGCTTGGGCATAATTAAGTCAAGCAATACTAGATCGGGATTTGTGGCTTTCATTTTCGCAAGGCCTTCTTCTCCGTCAGAAGCAACTTCAACTTCTATTTTATTTTCCTGCAATTTTGTTGAATAAAATTTTTGGAAAAATTTATCGTCTTCTATTATAAGTATTTTCATTACTTTATTTCCCGTGCCATCCTGAATTCATTTTAGGATCTGTTCCAATTTTTTAACTGATTCTTTGAAATCTGAAATAATCTGACTGCTCAATTGGGCATTGCCCTTCAATGTATCGTCTGAACCTTTTTCAATATTTAAACAAATGTTCACCACGTCCGTAAAACCCATTACTTGACTTTGACTTTTTAAAGAATGGGAAGCAATATGTAAATCATTTAAAGCATTTTTATTTGAAACATCATTAGATAGTTGACTCAAACTCAACGTCATTTTACTAAGATATTTTTTTGCAGTCTGTAAGTATAGATTTTTATAATTTGACAAGTTAATTTGTGCCATAAAACATGCACCCCGAGAGGTATATAGAAATCATACTATACTTGCCCTCCCCATTCAAGCAAGAATTTATCTAGTAGAAGAGATTTTAAGTCTACTATGTAGCGAGTTAAGATTAATTGTTCTAATTGGAACATTAATATCCTGTTTTGTTTTCTGAAAAGCCAAACCTTTGTTTACTTCAAATGAGTATCCTTTATCTTCTAAGTATTCTAAAATCGAATGAAACATTTCCAATGAGGTGGGAGTGTAGTCCAAAAGAGCAATCCCACCTGGCCTTAGAACTCTGTAAATTTTCTTCACTAATTCCCACTCTGGATAGTGTACATACATCAAGGCCATACTTGAAACAATAATGTCTGCAAAATTATCACCCAACTTCTTTCTTATATCGACAACGTTCCCCTGAATTAACTCAACATCTGCTTTTTCTAAGCGCTTGTCCCTCCATGGAATAATTACCTCGCTGTTTAATTTTATGGTTTTCGTATATACGTCTGTGCCATACCCAATAATCTGAACTTTATCTTGCCATTCTTTTCGGCAGTCAAACAAAAATTCCCCAGTTCCATAACCAATATCTACTACTTTTACTTTTTCCTGAGATTGTCTAGCTAATTCCCTCTCCTTTATCTTATCGTTCACAAGTTGTAAAAAATCTTTTCCTTCAAGTGTAGGTAGTACATCAAGATAGCCTTCGACTTTTTCAATTTTTCCATTCAATATTGGAATCTCGCGCTTCCTTAATCCCCTGTATGTTATGAAAGAGGCTGGATGGGCAACTTCTTTATCAAATTCATTCCTTGCTTTATTTAGTATTCCAAGCGGTGAATATTCTGACGGAGATTGATCTGTCATGCAAACAGAATATCACAGTGGGAAAACATTCACAAATTAATTTTTCAATTTTGCGAGCATTAAACAAATGCGTATAACAAGGTGGTTTTGCCAATTCGCAGCTGAATGCATGAAAGCTTGAGTGAGCGAATCAGGGGGATTCCTCGGCACGCCAAAGGCGAGATCGAGGAGGGGGTGAAAATCACCCGATGAACGAACGAAAGCTGAAAAGCATGAAGTGAGACTTGGCAAGAGCTTCTGCTTCTCTTGTCGGCACAAGAGAAGTAAAAAAATAAATTATAAATTCAAATTTTGTTTGACTTTTCAAAACACTATTGATACTATGCCTTTATGGATCAGAAAAGGGTTTTGGTGGTTGAGGATGACTTATTTTTAAGAGAATTATATTCGGATGTTTTAGGCGCAGAAGGATATAAAGTCGAGGGAGCAGTAGATGGAGAGGATGCCTTGAAGAAAATGAAAATCGGCGGTTACGATTTGGTCCTTATGGACATTATTATGCCAAAAATGGACGGCCTAACCGTAATGAAACAATTGCAAAATACTCCGGCACTTGCTCCTAATAAGTGTGTTGTTTTTTTAACCAATCTGGATAAAAATGAAGAAATAAGAACAGCCTTACAGTTGGGAGATGGTTATTTAATTAAAAGCCAAATTACCCCGGGAAGCTTGGTTGAAGAAGTAAAAACATATCTTGATAAGATCAAATAGTGTTAGGCGGTTTTTAAAGTAAAGCTGAATTTAGATCCTGCACCAATTCCCTCGGATTCTGCCCAAATCTTTCCATTCATTAATTCAATTATGGACTTTGACAGATATAATCCCAATCCCGTCCCTTGGGAATTTTGTTTTATTAAATAATTAGTTCCAACCATAGAAAACTTTTGAAAAAGTTTTGACATATCCTCTTGATTTATTCCTTTTCCATTGTCGCTAATTGAAACAATTTCCGTTGCCTCTTTCGGATTATGATTTATTTCAATTTTTATCGTGCCTTCTTCCGGTGTAAATTTCAAAGAATTACCGATCAAATTTATCAGAACCTGCTCCACTCTCTCCGGATCGGCTGACACTTTGGGCAAGCTCTGGAGGGGTATGGCGAATTGCAAATTAATTTTTTGCTCTTGGGCTTTGGGCAGCATTTCCGCATACACGGAACTGATTAACTCTCCCAAATCAACAGATTTCATGACAAGAGTAAGTCTTCCGGATTCGATTCTGGAAACATTCAGCATGTCATTTACCAAGTTGATCAGTCTTTGCGTTGAGCTGTAGGCTCGATCAACATACATTCTTTGTTTTTCGGAAAGCGATTTAACATTGTTTTTATCCAGCATTAGCCAAAGATAAGATTTAATTACTGTCATCGGAGTGCGCAATTCATGCGATGCCAAAGACACAAACTCATCCTTCAATTTATCCATTTCCTGAAGTTTTACATTTGCATTTTTCAGGTCTTCTGTTGCGCGATTAACTTCTTCTTTTAGGGTAATGTTAAATCTGCGGATTTCTTCATACGCCTTGGCGTTTTCCAATGCCACCGAAACTTCCGGACCGAATATTTTCAGCACTTCTATATCTTTGCTGAAATAAATATCTCCGGATTTTTTATCTCCTAAGAATAAAAGGCCATGCATTTTTTCTCCAACGTGCAGGGGTAGAATAATAGACGTCTTCAAATTTCGCATCATTTCTTTGTTTTTTTCATTTTCTTCCTCTTCAAAAATCATGATTTTTTTGTTTTCGCAAATTTGATGCATTTTCTTTTCATCATATTTATTTTTATCTACAACTCCTCCCGATATGGACATTGAAGGATGATTCTCCTGAAAAATATAAAATGTTCCCCATGAAATATGCATAGTATTAAATAGTTGATTTAACGTTTTCCTGCTTAAATCATCGAGTCTTAGGGTAGAAGCTAAAATTCTAGTCAGCTTAGACAAGAGCTCGTTTGAGTTATAGTTATTTTTAAAGAAAATTTTGTCGGTTGCTCTCTCTAAGTAAGCTCGAATTGGCTGGAAAGAAAATGCCATAACAAGGGCAAGAATCATTGAGGTTATGAGTTGACTATTATAGTTGCCGCTATTACCTATAAAAACAGCTCCTAAAATAAAAATTCCAGCCGAATAGAATGCCCCAAGAATAAAAACAAGAATTATATAGGCAATTGCACGCGCAATAATAAATCTAATATCGAATAGTCTATGTTTAACAATTGCATAAGCAGTTAAAGCGACGTAAACCGAAACAAGAATGTTACCAAAAGGAGCTATGGGAATTCCATACCAAAGAAGATAGTTGGTTGATCCCCCAATAAATCCGATGATCATCCCCAAAAGAATATACCTTGTCTGTATCTTTTTAAGCCCAGTTTCCTTATTCTGTGCGGCATAAAGAAGATATGTGGCATAAATCACGTAGACAAACCATACGATGAGAAATGGATGGAAAAACAAACCTGGAGTTGGCCAAAAACGGAAATCAGAAATTGGAATGACATTGGAAACAAAATATGGCGAGGTAGCATTTATTGCAAAAAAAAATGAAAATATTCCATACGTAAGCAGTAAAAATGTCTTTTTCTCTTTTACGATTTTCAGTAAAGCTAAAACAAAATGTATATAAAAGGCCGGAATAAAGATAGCAAAAGCCATAAGCATGCGGGACCAAAAGATAGCATTGTTATAGTTCGTAGCTATCTGCCAAAAAAAATATGAGGAACTCCAAAGCGCTACAGCAAACGCGAACAATGAAAAACTATAGTTGATCTTATTTTTAGGATTTCTTATAAAAACAACTATACCCAGAATTATGCTTGTAATAAAATTTATGAGTGCGGATAAAGGATAGTAGCCCATCATCTTTTAGTATAAAATAACAGAGGGCCCAGTACAAGCTAAAAGAAATGTCTTTGAGATCGTCTATTTTGTAGCTACTGCAAGATTATAAACGCCTAACGGTTCTTGAATAACTTTTATGTTGGATGGTTCGAAACCGGCATTCGTTGCTAATCGGGCAAGATCTGCCGGAGTCCTATATTCCATCCGTCTCCATCCTACGACGTTATGCGTGAAAGACTGTTCATCGTTGGGGTTTATATTTGAATAAAGCACTGCTCCACCATCAGCCATCTGCAATCTAAGTTTTTCTAAAAGATATGCGATGAGATGGTCCGGTAAATAATCAAATAATCCAACCGCCTCAACAAACTCAGGATGATAGTCGGGCTTCATGTATCTTGTTATATGCAAAATGTTTGATTTAGTAAACTGAACCGATTCTTTGATTCCGAGTTTTTCAGCCAATTGCTGTCCATCGGTTAACGCCTCATTGCTACTATCAACCATCTGAAGATCTATCCGATCGCTTACTGCTCCATTGAGAGACTTGAGAGATTCCATAATCGCTCTGCTTGAACCGGCCGCAACGCTTAAGATATGAAATGATCTTTCTCGTCCGGCAAGCGCTTTTTCCATATGATTGACAAATTCTTCCTTGACAACCCGTAACCGATTTCTTACAGCCATTGAGTTATGAGTATTTTCTATAAATAACCGCGACCAGATAAGGCTATTGGGATCTTCCGACACTGGTCCTGTATACATCCTATCAAGCGCTTTATGGGTAGCTTCATTATCACTAATATACTCTAAATTTTCGCTTGCTCTAAAAAGCTCAAGTCCTTCCGTTCCAGGCAAAGAAACCATTCCTTTAACCAAGGCAATTCTTGCATCTTCACCAATTGGACTAGTACATTCAAATTCGGAAGAATCATATGGAGTCTTTTCTCCAATTCTGGGAGCAAATTGTTTCAAAACCTTAGCTTTGCGCTCAGAAATAGTATCGGACGGCTTAATCTCCGGAAAAAAGGGTGGATTTACGTTTGCGGTTTCCACATTAGACATATTTGAAATTTGTTAATACTATGGGACTTATTATATAACATATTTTCTAAAACTGCAATGATATATTTATTGGGCGGTGACGCGGCCTGTGAAGGTAGATTATTTTTTCCATTGGCTAATTTGTTTTGCGGCCTGTTGAGAAGTCGGAAAATGCTTCTCTTCCGAAATTTCAAAAGCGGGTAAACCTTTTTCTCCCATTATTAATTTCGCTTTAACACAAATATATTTAACTTTTTCTTTTCGGATAATAACAAGCAGATATCCTTCTTGAACAGGAGTTGCCCATTCTTTATATTCTAGTTTGTTCCACGTTACAAACCATTTCTTCACGGCCTTATTAAAACACGAGAAATTATCGCTGTCAAGCTTAAATAAGATTTATTGGGCATTATTGCGAGCATTAAACAAAGCGCGTTGCTTCTTCAAGTCTTGCAACTGAAACAAAGACCGTTAAATTTTTGTGAGCGAATGACTCAGGGGGATTCCTCACCCCGATCGAATCGGGATTGAGGAGGGGGTGCAAATCACCCGAGGAGTGAGCGAGCAAAATAGGTCGACTTTCACTTGCAAGAAACTTTTGGTACTTTTGGTTACAAAAGTACAAGGGAAAATTATTGGGCGTTAACTCTTCCGGTGAAGGTGGATTTAGACAACATTTCTTCCTGGATATTTTTGGGTACTTCTTCGTAATGAGACGGCTCCATGTAATAAGAGGCTCTTCCTTTGGTCATGCTCCGAAGCGTAGTTGCGTATCCGGACAACTCCGACAAAGGCACCAAAGACAGAATAATTGTTGCTCTTGATCTTTCTTCGGTTCCGGAAATCTGCGCTCTTTTGGAAGACAAATCGCCGATCACGTCTCCCATAAATTCACTCGGAGTGGTAACTTCAACTTTCATAATTGGTTCTAACAAGGTTAACCCGGCTTTTTTGGTTGCAGCCTGTAAAGCTTGGGATGCGGCAATCTTAAAAGCAATATCTGAAGAGTCAACTTCATGGAAGCTTCCGTCATAAACCGCGACATTCATATCGACCATCGGGTAACCTAATAAAATTCCGTTTTCCATAGTTTCCTTAACTCCTTTTTCAATTGAAGAGATAAAGACAGCCGGAATTGTTCCTCCCTTAATTTCGTTAATAAATTCAAAACCTTCCCCGCGGGGCGCAGGCTCAACCCGCAACAGACAGTGTCCGTATTGTCCTTTTCCTCCGGATTGTTTAATATATTTTCCTTCCCCCTCCGCAATTCTGGCAATGGTTTCTTTGTAAGCTACTTGCGGCGCTCCGACGTTGGCTTCAACCCCAAAATCCGCTTTCATGGTATTGACTTTCACTTCCAGTTGTAATTCTCCGACTCCGGAGATAATTGTCTGTCCGGTTTCATGATTGGTTTTTACCTGAAAGGTCGGATCCTCATCCATTAGCCGCTTCAAAGCATAGCCCAATTTCTCCTGATCGGACTTGGTTTTGGGCTCAATTGCCAAAGAGATAACCGGCTCCGGAAAAACAATTTTTTCCAGAATAATCGGTTTTTGGGGATCGCACAAAGTGTCTCCGGTTGTAGTATCTTTGAGTCCGACAATTGCCACAATTTCTCCGGCAAAAGCTTCCTTGATTTCCGTTCTTTCATTGGAATGCATTAATAATAAACGGCCGACTCTTTCCTGACTGTTTTTGGTGCTGTTGTAGATATAGGTCCCGGCCATGACTTTGCCCGAATAAACTCTGAAGTAAGTTAACTTTCCGACATGCGGATCATTTTGAATTTTGAAAGCCAGGCCTGACAATGACTCTTCCGGAACTAACTTTCTGATTTCTTCCGTACCTGTTTGGGAATTGGTGCCTTTAACTTGTCCCAAGTCCACCGGGGATGGCAGATAATCAATTACTCCATCCAAAAGCGGCTGGACACCTTTATTGCGCAAAGAGCTTCCGGCAAAAATCGGCACCAATTTATAAGCAATCACTGCGCGTCTTAAAGCTGCTTTTAACTCTTCAGGCTTAATCTCCTCATTCTTAAGATATTTATCCATGAGAATATCATCTGTTTCGGAAATTTTCTCAACCAGTTTG
The DNA here is from genome assembly GCA_001783805.1 of Candidatus Levybacteria bacterium RIFCSPHIGHO2_01_FULL_40_16. GTDB lineage: Bacteria > Patescibacteriota > Microgenomatia > Levybacterales > UBA12049 > GWB1-37-8. The sequence continues at coordinate 6,612 of MFNS01000006.1, read as the reverse complement.
GCCCGATATTTTTCGATTTCCGGACCCATTCCTTGCGGAATTTCATCCGTAATGGTAAATTTGGCGCCTAATTCTTCCCCTGTCCAGATAATGGATTTTTTGTGTAATAAATCATAAACACCTTTAAAAGTAGCTTCGGCTCCGATTGGCAGAACCATAATTGCGGGATTTGCCCCAAGCCTGTCTTCAATGCTTTTGACAGTGGCTAAGAAATCCGCTCCAAGTTTGTCCATTTTGTTGACAAAACAGAGTCTCGGGACTTTGTATTTATCTGCCTGTCTCCAGACTGTTTCGGATTGCGACTGCACTCCTTCTTCCGCATCCAAAACCGTAATTCCGCCGTCCAAAACCCGCAGTGAACGCTCTACTTCTGCGGTAAAATCAACGTGTCCGGGAGTATCAATAATGTTGATTCTATAGCCTTTCCAATATGCGGTGGTTGCGGCGGACACAATTGTGATTCCGCGCGCTCTTTCTTCGGCCATCCAGTCCATGACTGTCGTACCCTCATCAATATCTCCGATTTTGTAAGTTTTCCCGGTGTAATATAAAATACGCTCGGTGGTAGTAGTTTTTCCCGCGTCAATATGGGCAATAATGCCAATATTTCGGATGTGGTCTAACTCGACGTAGCGCTTATCTTCAGCCATAATAAAAAAGCTCAAAACAAGATCTTATTCTACTTGAGATTTGCCTTGTCCTCCGAAGCTTTAGCGAAGGAGGAAGATCTAAGATTTGAGATTAAATAAGTATATCATATTTTGCATTTCCATTCTAGAGGATTCAGTTTTTATTTAATGGTGTAGGTAAAAACTTTTAATGGGATTCCTTTCTCACGGATCTTTTGAATATTTCCTTTTGTTGCCGGACTTTGATTGACATGAAACGATATTGCCTCATCTGCCAAATTTATAATCGCTGAGTCTCTTTGGGCATAGGTGTTTTCATTCACAATTTTATTTTTATTATTTTCGATAATAGATGAGGAGTTATTTGTTCTAATTCTTTTTAATTGAGTTGCTAAATCCTTAGCTTGTTTTTCTGTAATAATCCCTTCTCTGGCTTTTTCTTGATAATGCTTTGAGTAGATTTCTAAAGTTGTGGGGAGAAAAATTTTTATTCTTTTGGCGGCTGGGTCTAATTTTAGCGCTTCGTCAGTCGCAATATAATCAACTCCTAAAGCACCGCCTGAAATCATGCCATTTTTATTGCCGATAAATTTTCTTACGGTTTTTCTCACGTCTTTTTCTAATTGCTTGTTAGTTTTTCTCCAGCTTCCGCCGATAGAAACCCATTTCATAGTTCAATCATCACAAAAACTATCTAGCTACAACGTTAATGAATGCTTTTAGGCTTAGGCGTACTTTCTCCCAGTTTTGGAACATAGTAATAGAAATATCGATGATATTCTACCCCTAAAGCTAAGGAGCGGATTTCATTTTTTATCTTCTCGCTTTTTCCGCTGGAGAATATAATAGCCTGATTACAGACAAAAACAACTTGCCCCCGGTGTTTTTTTTCAATCATCTCGAAATTCTCTTCAAACCATTCCTTGTTCTTGCGATATTCCCAAAAATCTCCCATTCTTTTTTCGTCTGTCATAATTTCATGCCAATGTTTATTAAGACTTGGGTCATCACTGGGATTGTCAAGCTCTGCCTCCCCCATTTTTTTTATAAACTCACTCTTTTCAAGAAATTCACTTCCCGATTTGCTTTTTGTAAAAATTCCCTCTATTTCTTTCCCCAATCTTTCGTTTTGCATGGTTTGATTCTACCAAAAAACAAAAACCCAATCCACAATGTCCCAGCCTTTTTTTAGCTTCGCAAGGAGAGACCTTGCGAAGCTAGACCTCGTGAAGCTAATTTTCCGACATAGTTGTTGATGTGGAAATTTTGTGATAGTGTGAGTATGTGACCAAAAAATCACTAGTAATTATTTTAATATTAAGCACAGTCGCGACTTATGGACTTGGCATTATAGACGCTTTAGCCAATCCTTCCGCAAATCAAGCAGGACTTCCATTCAAATTTGGTTCCTATGCTTTATTTGGTACGGCAAGCACAAACTATTCAACTCTAGCTCTGGACGTAGCTTTCTGGTTCTTGGTTATTTGGGGAGTTTGGAAGCTACTGCTGAAAAAAAGATAACTACTTTATTCCCTCTGGTCATGCGGAACAATAACTTCTGTTGCAGATAGAGAAGTATTTCCGGCCAGATCCGTAGCCAGTATTTTTATTTTATAGGTTCTGCCATCCTTGTCATCTCCTATCCTCGAAGCCTCTAATCTGACCATCTGATTGATATTTGTTTCGTTTTGAATAGCTATTGAAGGTTCAATTAAGTCATATTCATCATCTACCAAAATTGTTATTAAATATGGATTTTCATCAATTATCTTAACTGTAATTCTTACATCCACCATTTCATTATTTGCCGGCCAGATAAATTTTGGATCAACGCTAAACGAAATTGCTGGGGGAGTAAAATCATAATTTTCATTACCCTCCAGAATACTGAAGCGTTCAGCGTTAAAATCAAAGTTACCGTCTCCATTCTGGTCAACTCTAATAATGGGAATTTCTGAAGATTGAGTATCAAATTGTGTTTCTGCTTTTGTAGTTTCAGTTAATGGAATTTCTTTATAGAGTATAGTTTCCGTATTTTCATCATTATTATATTTCCTAATTTTAAAATCGAAACTCCCTTGATCAGTGGCTTCAAACTTTATATTATAATTTCCATTATTAGGAATAAAAATAAACTTAGCATCGTCTAAAGTAGAATATGAACTTCCCGGAATGTTTTCCTCAAAATCTCCATTATCTGTTGGGCCAGTATGATTGCCCGATGAATCATAAATATTCATATTTACAGGCGAATGGACTGAAAATATCCACCATATTGAAGGTAAAGAAGCTGCTTGAGTGGAAACCCCATCGGGCAATTGACTATTTCCATCTAAAATGTTTTTAACTAAGTTTAATGCGGATCCGGAAGCAACCAATTCTCCATGCTTTTGATTAGTATAAAAAATTTTAGCACCTCCAAGCAATGACTTGTCTCTGTCGTGATCGATAAGTGAAGCACTAAAAAGAGGAACTGTTTGGTCACCATTGATATTAAGCATATCTTTATGAATATATGGAATTCCCAACAAAGAAATTCTTTTTTCCTCAATAATTTGCCCCAAGGTAGACCGTCCGGATCCGGCAATTACTATTACATCAACACTATTTGTATTGGAAATGCTATCGTCAAGCGAATGAAAAATTTCACTCGGATTAAATAATGTTGTGTTATGGCCAAGGTCGGTTAATAAATTTTTAATTTGATTATAGTTTAAAGCCCCTGATTCTGTTTTGTACGGATAGGGGCGGTAATTATCCTGACCTGAATAAAAGTTAAAGTAAGCTTGGCTCGGAGCCAATTGAAACACGCTAATCATGTTTTGAACAACATCATTTGTTTCCGTATCTATTAATCCTAAGCATAATGGCCCTAACGATATAGGTAGGGGAGTTAAGCAAGCGCCGTATCTTAAATTTCTTAAAGAATCTACTGATCCTAAATGTGGTGTTCCTAAAGTAAATAATTTTCTAACAGTTGAAGCTCTTGTTGCATCGGAAATATAATTTCTCGCGACTAATCCTCCCATTGAATGCGCAATTATATCCACTTTTGCATTTCCTGTTTGCGTTTTTATCTCATTAATTTTTTGATCAAGAAGTGGAGCTGTTAATGAGATATCTTTTCGCCAATCATATGGGAAAACAAAGAAATCCTTATTTAGCGTATAGCCATTTGCTTTAAAGAAATCTATTGTCCCTTGATAAGCTCGGGCTACTAGATTACCGCTCGCTCCTATATTTGCCTCAGAGATTATTCCGTCAGTCTTCATTCTTAAAACATCATAATAATCGTCCTCACCAAGCTCTCCCATCTTTGATTCATTTACCCAAACTACTTCGTCTTTGGGATAAATGTAATTAAACTTCCCATCATGTCCGTCATCTTTATCCAACCAATATGTATCCTCCGCGACTTTTAATTCTGATCCGCCGATGCCGGGAATTAAGATTAAAGGCGTTTTGGGCGTGGGCGTAGGGGTAGAAGTTGGTGCAGGTGTTGGTATCGGGATTGGCGCAGATACATAGTCAAAGGCTATTTCAAAATTATCAATATTGGCTGACCAATTTTGAGGAGAAGCATAATTAATTATGAATATGAAATTTTTATTTTCAAAATTATAAGGACGAAGACAATACGCCAAAACAGTTCCGTTTACATAACTTTGTTGCTCAAGACTCGTAATGAATGTTTGAGAATTGATTATTGAGCCATTCAACTGCCACAATGTCCAAAGATAGGAGGGCCATTGGCAATTTGCTTGAAAAATTGTTCCGGATGACAAACCAACATATAATGAGGAACTTGCTTTTCCGGTTACACGTATTCTAATTTTCGTAATTACTGATCCCGGCAACATTCCAAAATCTTCATAGGTACCAAAATCCCGAAAATATAAATTCGCATAAGAATTTGCTAATGCCCTATCGCATGTTAAGCCATCGGTAACAGAACAATTACTAAGACTTGTATAAGCCGGAACGCCATTAGTTGTAACTATATTTGCGCTTCGGAACGGAGTTGTTAATGCAAAAGCGGAAGGAACAAAAAATATTAAATAAAAAACTGTGGAGAAAAATAAAACAAGACTACGGGCAAATAATCTCACTCATTAAAATGTAGTCGAAACTATTAGTCCGTGCAATAGGTAATCATGCATGTGGTATAATCTTTTTTGTGGGAAAAATTATGATGATTGTTGCTTTGATTCTTCTCGGATTATTTACGGTTCTGGTAATTAACAATAATGCTGTAAAACCTACGGCGCAAAATGCGGTACTTAGTCTTTCTTCAGCCAGTCCAATTCCATCCCCAATTCAAACTTTAAGTACTAGCCCATCCAATACTTCCACTCCTTCTTCTCAAACAGAAGTGACAATGGCAACGATTAAAACCGCCAAAGGAAATATCGAAATAGAATTTTATACAAAAGATGCGCCGAATACGGTTGCAAATTTCGTAAGTAAAGCCAAAAGCGGATTTTACAATAATTTAACTTTCCATCGGGTTGAGAATTGGGTAGTCCAAGGCGGAGATCCGTTGGGCAATGGCGCGGGCGGAGGAAATATGACGGTTGAATTTAATTCCAAACCATTTGTGGTTGGTGCGGTGGGAATTGCCAGCAAAGGTGACGGCAAAGTTCAAAATGACTCGCAGTTTTTTATCGTTAAAACAGATTCTCAATTCCTCAACGGCAAATATACCAATTTCGGAATTGTGACTAAGGGAATGGATGTAGTTCAGAAAATGGAAATCGGCGATGCAATCCTCGGAATAACTACGGAATAAACCTACTAGGTATCAATTGCTATATTACATGCCGCCTGCCAAACCGTGGACCATGATGCCTACTTCTCTCAACAAGATCTTTTCCTATTTCAGATACTCCTACTTCTAAATTTTGGGGAACCGCAGGTTGATCTTCATTCGCTTTTTCTTTTATTTTAGTCTGTTTTCCAAAATCTTCCCACAATGAATTGGGATCTTCTTTTCTCATGTTACCACTTAAAATGTGAAAAAGCTCTATTTGCTTGGGCCATGCGCAGCACCGAATCTCTTTTCTTGATTGCTTCTCCCTGCTCGCTCGCAGCATCCATCAATTCAGCTGCTAATTTCTCCTCAAAAATTTTATAATCCTTGTTGGATCTTTTTCTGGCCGACTCAACAATCCATTTCATTGCCAAAGAGGCTCTTCTTTCGGGTCTGACTTCCATAGGAATTTGATAAGATGCTCCTCCGACCCTTTTGGCTTTAACTTCTTGTTTTGGCCCAACACTGTCTAGAGCTTTTTCAAAAGTCGCGATCGGATCCAGTTCTTTTTTGGTAATTAAATTAAAAGCCGCATACAGCACATTCTGCGCCACAGTTTTCTTACCATCCCTCATGAGATAATTAATAAACTTAGCAACTTGTTTGTTGTTGTAAATTGCGTCTCCGTCAATTTCCCTTCTTGGTGCTTGTTTGTGTCTCATAATTTATTAAGCCGTTGCCGGCGCGGCAGGCTTTACTTCAGCGGTTCCCGCAACAACTTTTGGCGCTACTCCTCCTATTACATTTTTCTTGGTTCCGTATTTACTTCTGGATCTTTTTCTTCCCTCAACTCCCAGCAGATCAAATTTGCCTCTGACAATATGATATTTTACACCCGGCAAATCCTTGACCCTGCCGCCTCGGACTAAAACTATTCCGTGTTCGGAAAGTGAATGTCCGATTCCCATAATATAGGCGGTCACTTCCATTTTGTTGGACAATTTGACACGGGCAACTTTTCGCAAAGCCGAGTTTGGCTTTTTGGGAGTCATTGTTTTGACCAGTGTAACCACTCCTCTTTTTTGAGGTGAAATTGTGGTTTTGTAGATCCGGTCTTTGGCATTAAAAATCCTTCTTAAAGCGCCTGACCGGCTTTTTTTTATTTTTCTTTTTCTTCCTCTTTTAGAAAGTTGCGATAAAGTTGGCATAAGTTAGCGTATTATACCTCATTTG
>MFNS01000005.1 GCA_001783805.1 Candidatus Levybacteria bacterium RIFCSPHIGHO2_01_FULL_40_16 | reverse complement strand
TTGTTGTTCCGGCAAACTGCAAATTGCCATTGTTGAGAATGACAAACTTAGTTGCACCTGATTTGGAAGCGGTGAATAAGTCTCCGGTTCCGGTATTATCTACCAGCAGTCCTGCAAAAGAAGTTGAACCTGACGCAGAAGCAATGGCAATTGTTCCGCCGTTAACTAAATTTGGTCTGACATCCAGGCTTGCCAGAGGAGATGTTGTGCCTATGCCGACAAGTCTGGTGTCGGTAAATATTGCGTACGCCGTACCTGCAGACTGAATCAGGAAATCTCCGGTTGAAGAAAGATTTGCCACCAGATTTGAGGTGCTCGGATCAAGTACGATATCCCCTGTTCCGTTAAGCACTATCTGTCCGGAAGGCGCGGAAAGATTTAAGTTTCTCGAGCTGTCTGCGGAAATTGACGGAGCGGTTGCGCCGCCCGATGAGTAAAGCGTCAAAGAACCATTGGTTGAGCTTTGCGTTCCCAAAAATAAGCCGCCCGATGTAACATATACATTATCTGCAAAACTAAATGACTGTCCCCCGCCCGGGTCGGTGCCTATTGAGTTAAATGTCACGCTTCCTTGGCTGGAGATTGCCGTTGTGAAATAGTTTGAGGTGTTATACCCAAATCTTAACTGGGTTGCCGATGTTGACAATAGATCTAGCGGATAAGCAGGGGCGGTTGTTCCGATGCCGATGTTGCCATTATTTGAAATATATAATGCCGTAGTTAAACCCGCATCCCCGCCCGGGGATCTCCGGAAGTTAAGAGTGCTGTTGTTTAGCAAATTAAAAGTATTGGCGCCGGCTGTGGTCGGAACTGCTAAAGACAGATTGCCGGAAATACTGGCAGTGGGATTTCCTCCGGCAATATTAATAAAGGCAAATTTGGCAGAAGCGGTTGAGGTTCCACCTAATAATAGATCCAAAGTGGTATTTCCCGAATAAATTGCCCCCTCGGCAATATTCCATTGAGTCAATCCGGTTCCTCCCGGACATTCTATCCAGGACGGAACAGATGCTCCGGAAACAAGACAAAGTCCGGTTGTATCCGTTGAGACTCCGGCCAATACTCCTGTTGCTACGGTTGCATATGGCACGTTGTTGTTGGCATTAAATCCGGAAAACGTGATCGTTCCCGAAGACGTAAGTCCGGTTAACCCGGTTAAGGTTCCGGCTCCGATCAAATTTGCTCCTCTGGCTGTTAAGGCCAATGTTCCGCCGGGAACCAGCTGTACTTCCCCGGTATCTGTGTCTCCCAAAGTTAAGGTCTGCTTTGTGGTGGTTGCCAAGGTTCCGGTTGCATTAAGGTACACTCCCCCCGCAGCTCCGGCAGAAACTGATGCAGTCGGAGTACCGGTTGCAACATTTAAAAAGCCGAACTTAGCCGATGCTGTACTGATTGATCCTATTAAGACATCGTCCGATGCATTTATCGGGGAGATGGCGCTAGAATTTCTCTGCCAATATCCGGCTGTTCCGGATGAGGCGCCGATAAAGTTGGCCGCATAAACATTGTTCCAATATAAAGAACTGGAACCTAAGTCAGAGGTTAAAGTTGTGGTCGGAGTAACGTTGCCGTCAAAAACCGGATTGGTGTTGAAAACCAGCACTCCGGTTCCGGTTTCGTCAGTGATGACGCCGGCAATTCCCGCCGATGTGGTTAGGCCTGTAAATGGGCTGGTGCCGTTACCCAGCAAAATTCCGGTTAGACTGGTCGCGCCTGTTCCCCCATATGTCACGGTGACTGCTGTTCCGTTCCAGACTCCGGAGCCAATCGTGCCTACTTTGGTAATATCCGTCAGATTACCGGTCGTAATAAGTGTACCTGTGGAGCTGGGAAAAGTATAAGTTTGCGTCCCCGAAATAGCTCCTGCGGTTAGCTTTCCCACCCCTCCGCCCGTACTGTGAAACCAAAGGGAATTTCCCGCAATTCCTCCTTCCGTAAAAGCGTCCCCGGTTGTCACATCGCCGACTGCCGTGATTCCCCCTACAGCTCTCCATGATGTACCATCATACATATTGTACTGGTTTGTTATAGTGTTGTAGACAAAAAGCCCGGTTGCGGGAGAGACAATCGCGTTTCTTTGCACGGTTGTCATTCTTGGCGCCAGAAAACCTTTGTCTGCGGCGGAAATGTCCAGCGCCGCGGATGAATCGGGCACGGTTGTTCCGATTCCTACGCTTTGTGAGAAAAAGCTCGGGACATTGACATTCAGAACCAGATCAGAAGCGCCGGTTTCCGCTGCCAAGACGGCCTGATTATCTTGTAACGCAAAATTAAGATCTTTTGGCTTTAGGCTAGTGTTAATCTGGGGAAGGTTCGCGATGAACTGAACAAATTGTTCTTTTTTTTGGGATAATTCCGTCGTCAGGCGAGGCAATCCGGCAACGATATCGTACTTCACCAAGACAATTGCTATGGCCATGCTAAGAAACAAGGTGAGGATTCCAAACGCAAATCCCCTTTTAACCAGATTTAGCTTCGCAAGGCCAGGCCTTGTAGCCTCGACTGGCTTCGCCTCTTTTTCTTTTGATTTTGATTCGGAAGGCGAAATTGATTCTTCAATCGCCGAAAAATGCTTGAGGAGAAAATGATTCTTGAGAAAGCTGCCGGAAGGAAGACCGCTTAAGGTCGACGGAAGACCAAGAGTCGGCCTTTTTTCCGGGGAAACTTCAGGCTTAAAAAATGGCTCAACCGGCGAAATACCTTTTAATTTTGCTTTGTCCGCCGTAGCTTTAGCGGAGGAGGAAGTTTTGATTTCCTGAATCTGTTCCCAGGTGTAGCGGCGCTGGTTTCCGGCTGTTCTTGTAGGCACAAAGCGCCCCCGTTGGTCCCAGCGGCGAAGCGTTTTGGTAGAAACTCCCAGGATGTTTGCTACCTCTTGAATCGTATAAAGCCGATTACTCATAAGGGCAGAGCTTTTCGAATCTAAATGTCCAACCTTGTCCAAGTATTTGTCCAAGTATTATTACGACATATTTCATAGCTCTTGTCAAGGGGTAGATTAATCTTGTCTTAATCTTATCAAAAATGCTTGATTTAGCCTCGATTTTTTCTTGAGGGAAAACTTAGACATCTCTTGACTTTTTGATAAGGTTATGATATAAAAACCTTAATTGGTCTTATGTTAAACATTTCCTACAACATTTCCCCGAAACTTCAGGCGTATTTGCGGGAAATTGAGGACTTAAGAGAACAAATACTCCTGACGCCAATTTCTCAGGCAAAAGAATTGCGTCTTAGATGGGAAGCTATCTTTAACCGGGTTCATTATTCTTTGAAGCTGGCCGGCAATTCCCTGAAAAAGGGAGAGATGCTCAAGCTTTTGTCGGAAGTCAGGCACAAAAAGATCAATAGCGATCAAAAAGCTGTTCTTAACTACAAGGAAGCTCTTGATTATATTTCCCAAAATTGGCAGGGGTCGCCAAATGCTGTTGATGCCAAAGCGGTAATTGACCTTCACAAAATAATTGGCAATGGAAGGCTGCGGATTCCCCAGTCAGGCCTGCAACGCCTTCTGGATTACCTGCAAACCAAGTCGGAAAACCCGATTATCCAGGCTGCAATTGTGAATATCGAATTGGAGAAAATGCAGCTTTTCACGGAACAAAATAGTTTGATTAGCCATCTGGCTGCGGATATTTTCTTGTGTAAATACGGTTATGATTTAAAAGGTTTTCTGGCATATGAGGCGGCCTGGATGGAAGATGCGGATAGTTTCAGGGAAAATCATGGACGTGCGCTTTCTGCTGTCAGCCTCACTCTCTGGCTTGAGTATTTTGCATCCTGCGTACTAAAACAGGCAGAATCAATCAATCAATCCCTGACCAAGCCTAAGACCCAAATCCTTGATGTCCGCGAGTCATTTTGGAAAATCAATGAAAGGCAAAAAGCAACGCTTGATTTTCTTAGCTCTCCTCAAGCTACAATAACCAACCGCCAGATTCAGAAACAATTCAAAACTTCTCAAATAACCGCATCCAGGGACCTGGCAAAATTGACAAATCTGGGATTTTTATTTTCCCATGGCAAAGGACGGTCGGTTTACTACACTCGTGTTTGAGGCGAGGCTAAATGTCCAAGTTTTAAACTAATTGTATAAGTTTTTAAATAATAATGACTAACGAGAAGAAAGGTTCGGACACATACCGTACGCAAATAGATCATGGAGCTCATGTCCTTTCTCATTCCGCTAAACAAAGACTGAAATGGATGAACCATTTCAGGAAGTACCGCAATGCCAGATTGACGTGCAGGCACTTTGGAATTTCTCCGGACACCTTCTACCTTTGGAAGAAAAGATTTGTTCCCGGTAACTTAGAAACTCTGGAAGATGACTTAAAAACCCGTAAACCTCATAGAATAAGAACTTCAAACCACAAAACAGCTCAACTTGAAACGATCAGGCAATTGAAAAATATAGATCCAAGACTAGGCAAGTTAAGAATTGCCAAGATTATTAGGGAAACCGGCTATAGAATCTCCAGCTCAACCGTCGGCAGAATACTCAAAAAAGACATAAGTAATAAGTAAAAAGCAACAAGCAGCAAAAATAGTAATCTACTTATTACTTGTCACTTGTCACTTATCCCTAGAGGTGGTTGACATTGGGGTCAAAAGAACCGTAAACTGAATATATAAATGAAATATACTGCCCTTGTTGCATCTATCTTTCTCCTGCTCGTCACGGGCTTCTTGCCAATCTTAGCTTATGCCCAAAGTAAATCTGTCGGTACCGCAATCTCCATTCCCATTATCGATAATGACGTTGCAGACGGCAGCATCATTGCCTCAACACCCAAAGGTTATGGACTGACAGCCACAGCCTATGACTCAAATATGTACGGCATCTACACACAGTCGCCCTCTATTTTTCTGCAAAATACCAGTGATCCGCAAACAAAACCGGTCACAACGATGGGCAAGGCCAATGTGTTAGTTTCCTCAATCAATGGAGATATCAAGAAAAACGACTTTATTACTACCTCAACCATTGCGGGTATCGGTCAAAAAGCAACCAGAAACGGCATGGTTTTGGGAACTGCCTTAGAAGATTACAGCAATTCAAATCAGAAGGCGACCGGAAAAATCCTGGTGGCTGTTGCCCCCCACTTCAACGCCTCTTTTGTAGACGCCAAAACTAACATTTTGGAGATCCTAAGAAACGCATCAGACCCTAGCACTTTAACTCAGGCAACCTCGCTTAGATACGTTTTGGCAGTGGGTATAGTTTTAATTTCGTTTACTATCGGTTTTGTTTACTTCGGCCGAGTTACCACGCGCGGAGTTGAAGCTTTGGGAAGAAACCCCTTAGCCAGCCGGACAATTCAGCTAAATCTGGCTCTTAATCTTGCCTTTATGATTGTGATTATACTTGTCGGACTTGGAATTGGCTATCTGATTCTTATTCTCTAGAAAAAATATGAATATTACGCCCATAATATTTTTCGATATGGCAGTCAGCATACTGATCCTAACCCTAACTCTGGTAGCGATTGTTTTTTATTTATCACGCATTACAAAAACCCTCCATGCCAACCTGAACCTGAAAGATGAAGCTTATAAAAAGAATGCGGACTTACTCGATATAGCCAGAGCAAAAGCAATAAAAATCATCGATGACGCCAATAATCAGGCTTTGGATATCATCAATAAGGTTACGCTGTCAACCGACATTGCTTCTGAGAACTTTAAGGAGAATTTGGCGCGCATCTCCTCCATCCAAATTAAAGAGTTTGAAAAAGCAACTTCCGATTTTGCCAATATTTATTCTCAAGTCCTTAAAGATCTAAAAACAAACAACATCGAAGTATTTCAGAACGTATCAAAGGACATCGAGGAAAACACCATGGCAGAGGTGAAAAATTTTAAAGAGTCGATGCAAAAATTAACTCTCTTTTCCCAAAAGGAAGTCAGGGAAAAAATAAATACCGATTACCTAGCTTCAAAAAAAGAACTGGAAGATTATAAAAAGGAAGAGTTGCAAAAAATAGATTCAGGAATTTATGAACTTTTGGAAAAAATAACCAAGGAGGTCTTGGGAAAAGCGCTTAGCCTTGCTGACCATGAAGACTTAATCGAGAAATCTCTGGAAAAAGCTAAGAAAGGAGGCGTGTTTAAGTAGTTGAAATGAAGAAGGACGTTTTAATTTATTTTGACTTGATCACCTCTTTAAAAACCGTACAGGAAGTAGCCAGTTTTGCTTCCGAAATCGATACGCTTATGCTGGGAAAGACGCTCGACTCAATCAGCTCAAATTCCGCCCAAAAAATAAAGGAGGTTTTTTCAAAAAATAATCTTGACATTAATGACAGGGATACAGTTGCCGGATTTCTTGAAACTCTGAAGGGGCTTTTAAAAAAATTTAAGGTTATTAAGCTTGTTCTGGCTTTTGATCCGACCCGCAAAACAATTGAGAATATCCATAATTTCGTCAAGGAAACTTTGGGTATTGGCTATATTCTGGACATTGAAATTTCGCAAGATTTGCTGGGAGGCGCGGTTGTAATCTTTAATGGAAAATATTCTGACTTTACTCTTAAAAAGGGCATTGAAGACACCTTTGCAAATAAAAATGCCGTGCTAAAACTCATACAGCCTGATTCTCGCCGATAAAAAGCGGATAGACGCAGATAGAGATCAGCGAGAATCTGTTTCTAATCAGTGTAAATCGCATTCGCGATATGAAGGATTTTAAATTTTACTTAGATTCCATATCGGAAATTGGCTTTGTGGAAAAAACCTCCAATGCAATTGTTTACGTCAGCGGTCTTCCGAAAGTCAAAACTGATGAAATAGTCATTTTTGAGACAGGCAAAACAGGAATCGTGCTGTCATTTACTTCTGATACCGTAGTAGTGTTGGTTTTTTTCAAAGAATCCATCAGTCATGGCACAAAAGTAGTCAGAACCAATGAATTCCTCAAAGTGCCGGTTGGAAAAGAGCTTTTCGGAAGAACAATTGATCCCCTCGGAAATTCCCTAACCGCAATGGCTGCCTATAAAAAACCCTCTGTTACCCGGGGAATAAATGTTTTGCCTGCAGGCATTTTGTCCCGAAAAACCATCAATAAGCAGCTTGAAACAGGCATACCGGTTGTCGACTTGGTTATGCCTTTAGGATTCGGCCAAAAAGAACTGGTTATCGGGGACAGAAAAACAGGCAAAACAAATTTTCTGATGCAGACGATTTTAACCCAGGCCAAGCAAAAACACATTTGCATCTACGCTGCGATTGGCAAAAGAAGACTTGACATTAAAGATGCTGAAAATTTTTTAATAAAACACGGAATTTCCGATCAGGTAATTATTGTCGCAACAGGCTTTGATGATCCCATCGGGCTTTCTTTTCTTGTTCCCTTCTCCGCTATGACTGTAGCAGAGTATTTTAGAGACGAAGGATACGATGTACTGCTGATACTTGATGATTTAACTACGCATGCCAAATTCTATAGAGAAATTTCGCTCTTGGGCAAAAAATTTCCGGGACGCAACTCCTACCCCGGAGATACTTTCTACACCCACGCCAAGCTCTTAGAGCGGGCAGGAAATTTCCAAACATCTAAAGGCGAAAAGGCAATTACTTGTTTGCCCGTAGCTGAAACCGTACAGGGGGATTTGTCCGGCTATATCCAAACCAATATTATGTCCATGACAGACGGCCATTTATATTTTGATTCCGATTTTTTTGCCAAAGGAAGAAGACCGGCTATCAACCCCTTCCTGTCCGTAACCAGGGTTGGCAGACAAACCCAGTCTCCCTTGAAAAGAGACATCAATCGCGAGATTCTTTCTTTCCTGACGATTTCCGAAAAAATGCAAAATTTTTCTCATTTTGGAGCAGAGCTCACCGAAGCCAGCAAGGTAACTTTGGCGGTTGGCGAAAGAGTGATCAGGTTTTTGGATCAGGGACCTTTCACGACTATGCCTATTAATTTACAAATACTTTTATTTTCCATGCTTTGGGATAATATTTTACAAAACAGAAATGTTGAGCCGGTCGGAACAGACATTAACAAAATGATCGAAACATATAAAACCAAACCAAACGTTAGCAAAGTGATTGATGGGGTTATAGCCGAGGCAAAAACTTTCAACGATATGCTAAAAACTATGAGAGAAAAAGGAGAACAACTCTTATCCAGTCTAAAAAGCTGAAGAAAGACAAAAAACCATTATGGTTACTAAAAGAGAACTGACACGGGAAACAGAATTTCTGACGACTCTTCAGACAATACTGGAAACGTACGAAGAGATTGCCGCAACCAGGATGGCCCGTATCCGGAGTAGCGTCTTGGGAAGCCGGGATTTTTTGCTGGAAATAAATGCAATTTTTCAGCAAGTCAAAATATCCTACAAGACTCAAATCGAGCTTTTGATGAGAACCAAGAAAATAAAAGATCCGTCCAAGCTCACCTTTATAAAAAGGAATGGCAAGACTCTCTATCTGCTTATCTCTGCTAATACGGGTCTGTATGGAGAGGTCATCCGCAAAACCTATGATGTATTTATCGAAAATCTCAAAAAAGAGCCGGGCGATGTTGCTATCCTGGGGCGTCTTGGGCTTGAATTCTTCAAGGAGGACAAAATCAGCTTTCCCCTGACTTATTTTGAATTCCCCGACAATCGAATGGATAACGATGTCGTCCGGAAAATCGTTGAGCACCTTATTCAATACGAAAAAGTGCTGGTTTTTTATGAACAGTTTAATAATGTAATTAATCAATCTCCGATTGTGACCAATATCTCCGGAGATCCTTTGCCTTGGGAAAAAGGCGGACCGCAAGCAAGATACTTTTTCGAACCTTCTCTTGAAAAAATCATGGAATTTTTTGAAAAGGAAATCTTTGCGTCTATTTTCGTCCAGACAATCTTCGAGTCGGAACTTGCCAAATTTGCAGCCCGCATGGTTTCTTTGGATGCTGCTACGGAAAATGCAAAAACCAGATTAAAACAGGCAATTCTTGCGAAAAACAGGATTAAACACCAGGAAAAAAACAAAAGGCAAGCAGAGAAGTTCGCCAGCATACAGCTCTGGAAGTGACTTGAGAATGTCAAAGGAAAAATAATTATGGATGCTACGGGACAAATCATCGGAATTCAGGGACAGATTATTGAGGTTGAGTTTAAGGGGAATCAACCAAGTGTGCATGATATTCTTGTTTTAGAGGATGACATGATGGTTAAAATGCAAGTGGCTTCCCAAAACGGGCCTCAATCATTTTTCTGTCTAAGCCTTAGTTCGACTGAAAAATTATACCGCGGTCTTAAGATTATTAATACCAAAAAACCGATTCTGATTCCAACGGGACAGGGCGTTTTGGGACGGGCGCTGAACATCTTCGGAGAGTCCCTGGATGGATTGGGGAAAATTGAAAAAACAGGTGAAAAGCCTATCTATTCCGAAGGTCTTGATTATAGCGAGATTGCCAAACACAACGAGATTATGGAAACAGGCATTAAGGCAATTGACTTTTTGTCTCCGATAATCAGGGGAGGAAAAATCGGTCTTTTTGGCGGTGCGGGAGTTGGAAAAACAATACTTCTTACCGAAATCATTCACAATATTGTCGTTCTGCATAAAGGAAAAGGTCTTTCGGTATTTGCGGGGGTTGGGGAAAGAATTAGAGAGGGCCATGAACTGTATGAGACCTTAGCGGCAAAAGATGTCCTTTCGTCCGTATCCTTAATTCTCGGAACCATGGGGGAAAATCCGGCAATTAGATTTCTTACCGGATTTGCGGGTGTTACTCTAGCCGAATATTTTAGAGATAGCCTCAAAAAAGACGTACTTTTCTTTATCGACAATGTTTTCCGGTTCGCTCAGGCCGGAAACGAGCTTTCGGTTCTGATGAATACAATTCCCTCCGAAGACGGTTACCAAGCAACTCTAACCTCCGAAATGGCCTCTTTTCACGAAAGATTGATTTCCAACGCCGATAATTCTATTACGTCAATCGAGGCAATTTATGTTCCAAACGACGATATTTTAGATCAGGGTGTACAGGCAATTTTCCCGTATCTGGATTCCTCTGTTGTATTATCAAGAAGTATTTATCAAGAGGGGCTTTTACCCGCCATTGATCTTTTAACATCAAGTTCTGCCAATTTAAATCCTGAAATAGTGGGACAGCTTCATCATGACGTTAGTTTGAAAGCGCTGAATTTGCTAAAGCAGGCAACTTCACTAGATAGAATTGTTTCTTTGGTCGGAGAATCGGAGCTTTCCTCAAGCGATAAATTGATTTATGAGAGGGCAAGAAAGCTGCGCAATTTTATGACGCAAAACTTCTTCGTGACTGAAAACCAGACGGGCAGAAAAGGCGCTTATGTTCCCAGAGTTACCACTGTTGCCGATGTAAATGATTTATTATCCGGAAAATATGATGAAATATCGGATGAGAAATTCAGTTTTATCGGCTCAATCAAAGAAATAAAAACATAATTGTCAGTCTAGGTCTGCCGAGACCAAGTCTGATTTGGCGAAGGAAACAAATTTTCGCAAGTCGATAAGAATCAGGCTGCGCAATCAAGGTTGTTAAGAGATATTAATAACGCAAGCGCAACCAAAAAAGAAAGTGAGCCGTCGACAAGAAAATTTCTGTTTCCGGAGCCAAACATGAAATGGAGATGCAGAAGGCGAAAACATGCTTAAAGATTCTATTCTCACTGTTATTATCAAAAACCGAGACAGAGTTTTGTATAGCGGACAGGTTTATGCGGTAACCGCTGTTAATGACAAAGGGGTTTTCGATATTTTGGGCCAGCATGAAAACTTCATTAGCCTTATCAAAGACAAAGTAATCATCCACCTCACCCCAAAAGAAAGTCGGGAAATTCAAATCGGAAACGGTATTGTCAGGGTCTATAAAGACGAAGTCCACATCTACGTCAACCCCAGGTCCTAAACCCCCTCTTTGTGGTAATTAGCGCGGTGGATTGTTCTGATTTTTTCCTCATCCGCTCCGCCTGCTGGCTGATCAAAATGTTCTTTGATAAATTCAATAGTTTCTCTAGGATCTTGGGTATTGACCATGATTCCGGTTCCAACTTCAAATCCGCCCAAAACCTTAACTCTGGGAAGAATCCTTAAGTACCAATCCCCTCCCGGATAAATATAAAAATTAAATGGAAATTCCAAGCCGTGGCGAAGGTCAAAAATTTGGATTAACCGTGAAAGCGCAAATGCCAAATCCGAAATCTGTGGATCTTTGATTGAACTGAAAAGATTCCCCCGCTCCTTTGGTGCGATCCAAACCTCATCAGGCCACTGTGAAGTTTTAGGGCAAAAGATCGCAAAATACTTGGTTTCCTTGAAGATCTGGTCTTTTGCCGCAATTTCCATTTCCATTGGAGTTGCCAGACGGGGAATATCCAAAGTTATTTCCGAGGGTATTACTGCAAGTTGCGTGTGCGGATGAGGTAAACTCTCTCCTCCCGCCGCCCCATGATTATGAAAAATATACACTTGTCCTTTTTCTTTGTGGGTATTGTAACGCTGGCGGTAAGTTTTTAAAATCAATTCGACTTGCGATAGAGATAATTCGCCAAAGCTTTTGTGATGATCCGGAGAAAGAATGACGATTTCATGAATGGGTGCGAAAGGAAATTTATTATTTAATACACGGATTTGCCATTTGCTGTCCGTATCCCTGCCGCCAATCCGATAAACTTCTTTCTCTTGACCCTCTTTTCCCGGACAAAAGGGGCAAACCGGCTCCATTCCTTTTGCTATATCCGGACGTTTTGCCCTCCGAGGCGCCAAAATCACCCATTTTTTACTTAGCGGATTTTGTAAAAATTGAAAATCCATAGTTTAATTGTCACCTGTTAATTGTTACTTGTCAATTGTCAGCATTTCCTCGTACAGTTTTTTATACAATAAAGCGCTCTTATCCCAGGAAAAATCAGTTTTCATTGCCCGCTCCACCATTTTTCTATACTGTTCTTTATTTTTGTAAACATTTAGGGCGTGCTCAATGGCTTTTTTCAGCCTGATTGACCTACCTTTAGCAAAAAGAAAACCATTTTTCCCATGCATAATTGAGTCTTGCAATCCGCCTGTCCGCGATGCTATAGGTATCGTTCCATATCTCATTGCGATCATCTGTATCAACCCGCAAGGTTCGTAACGCGAGGGAATGATAATAAAATCAGATCCGGCATAAAGCTTATGGGCTAGCTCTTCGCTATAAACAAATTCCGCTTTAACCCAAGGAAATTTGTTGGCTATCTTCGAAACGTTTTTTTGTATTTTCAAATTTCCGGAGCCTAAAATTATTACATTAACATCAAGGCGAGAAATTCGATTAATTGCTTTTATCAAGACGTCTAGACCTTTCTGCTTGACCATTCTACCCACAAAACAAAAAGTCGGTTTATCCGGCAATCCCAGACTTTCCAACAAATCTTTCTTGTTGTCTTTCTTGCAGGCTTCCCAAGTATTCATATCGAATTTATGATATAGAAGTTCATCTACTGCCGGATTCCAAATATCATAATCTATGCCATTGTGAATGCCCAATATTTTCCCGTCTTTATTGCAGCACTCCTCTTCCCTTTTCTTAAGAAAGGGTCCTATCGGACTTCTGTCATAATCGCTGGCAATTTCTTTCGCGTAAGAAACGGAAACCGTAGAAACCCGGGTCGCATAGATAATTCCTTCCCCCAAAATATTCATTTCTGTTGCCGGTTTTCCCTTTTTCAGCTCTTTTGTCTCTTCATTTTTCATATTCAAAAGATCTAAAACCCGCAGTGACCCAACTCCCTGATAAAGAAGATTGTGAATGGTTAAAAGCGTAGGGATTGAAGATTTTATTTTCTTCTTCAGAATTAAAGGAATAAGTGCGGTATGCCAATCATTGCAGTGAATCAAGGCCGGCGACCAATGATGATGTTCAGAGACCCAATTGACAAAATGCGCAACTGCAAGATTAAAAAAAGCAAACTGCTCTATTCTTTTGTTTTTACCTCCGGCATTGCTTGAAAAAAGATATTTTCTGTTCTCCAAAAAATAAAAAGGGACTTTGGTGTTTGGAAGCAGGGTAGAGTATATTCCCAGATGCTCTGTTTCCGATCCAAATGTCACCGTAAATTCTCCCTCTTTTTCCAAATGATATTTTTCTTTTATGCAATAATAATAAGGAATAACCGCCTTAACATCTATTCCGATTTTGGCAAGAGCTTTGGGCAAAGATTCCATTACATCCCCAAGTCCTCCCTTTTTATAAAATGGCGCTCCCTCGTAACCCGTAATTAAAATTTTAAGCTGCATAATTTATTTTTGCCTTTGTTCTATAATCTTATCAAGTTTTGCCTTTACTTCGGGTGACCAATCTTTCCCAATCTCTTTTTCGAGATCAGGCAGTGTCCTTGTAATTAACAATAATTTTTGCTTAATAACTTCATCCACATCAACCGTCAAATCAATATCAAACTTTTCTGCAAGCATTTTCTGATCTTGAACAGCCAAAATCCGCCTTATCCTCTCCGCTCTGAAGACGCCCTACATAGCTTATCCAATATTCCGGCATGTCCAGAAGTGCCTTGCTCCAAACATCCTCTTCCTGCCCACGCCTTACGATATTCTTTTTTTCCGTGCCCTGTTTTTCCTGATAAAAAGTATCCACCTTATCCTTAGAGGAAGCGGGAGCTTTAGAAGCTTCTCCCATATTTAATCTTCTCTCAATCTCTAATAGTTTGTCATTATCCCAATTCTCCCTTTCACGTGCCACATATCTTAAGACTTCTTCTGCGGAAAAAGCTGACTTATAAGGAATATCAAACAGCTCCATGAGCATTTGCGTTCGGGGAAGATGATAGTTAGCTGTCAAAATTCCAAGATTATTATAACGTGGCTGTTTATCAAGCTGTTCATTAAGAACATTAACGAGATTCTCCAAGGTATTTGTGGACATGTCTTCTTTCTTAATTGCATGCGCCGGAACGCCATGAGCAACAAGCGCCTGTGCAATCAAATCCGCCTCCGAATCGTATTCTGCTCCGCCTGTCCTCCCACCCATTATAATAATCTCTCTTGTTTGTCCCCGCTTGTAAAGCTGAGCTGCCGCCTCCGCCAAGGTCTTTCCCCAGAAATTTATATCTTCTGATCCTTTTCCCTTAGGAGTTTCCCCTGCTTTCAGTCTTGTGTCTTTTTCAATTACCGGTCCCTGGCCAAAAACGAGAATCGCGTCTAAAGAAGTTTTTTGAATTTCTGCAGTTTTTGGCGTATCTGCGGATCCTGTCGTTTGTTTTGACTCAGGTCTAATTTCTAAAGAATCTCCTGCTTCACTCATTCTTATTATCTATTATCTCGTAATAGAGTTTTTCGTAATTATCAACCATTTTTTCCATGCTGAATTTTTGCAAAACGTGCTCCCGGCAAGCTTTTCTGTCTATCTCCCCTATTCTTTTAACCGCTTCGATTAAGCCTTCCATCCCTTTTTTCTTAATCACAAATCTTGATTCGCTTTCAGATTCTTCCGGCTCTATAACAAACCCGGTAAGACCATCTCGCACCAACTCAGAAACGCTTCCTCGATTGTAGGCAATAACCGGAGTTCCGCAGGCCATTGCCTCTGTCATTACCAGACCAAATGGCTCTTCCCAATTTATTGGAAAAAGAAAGGCTTTCGCATTTTGATGAAGGCTTATCATCTGTTCCCTGCTTAACGTTTGTTCACTTGATACATCTCCGACAAATTGAATTTTGTCCGATAAATTTGGGGCGATAATTTCATCATAAAATTTTCTATCTTCAACATTTCCGACAATTTTAAGATCTTCACCCATTGCCTTGGCAACTTCCAAAGCATTGCCTGCGCCTTTAGGATCAAGGAATTTTCCGTTTGCTTTGGCTTTACTCATCCTGCCGATAAAGAATAAATAGGTTTTTGCAGACGCTTCATTCGGAACGTATAAATTTGTGTCAATACCGTTGTAAATTACAGCTGCTTCCAGACCGAGCGCTTTTTTTGCGCTTTCCGAAATAGATATCAGCCGGCTTGTCCCCTTTGTATCGGAAATCGCCATTGCAAGTTCTTTCGTTGCCTGCGAATGTACAGTTGTAATCAGAGGCTTTCTAAATAGTTTTTGCGCAATCAGAGGTAAAAATTCCGGATACATGTGATTATGAATCACATCAAACTTATCTTGTACTGTCAAAACCTGCATAATATCGTGAGTAATATAAGCCGTGTCCGTATAAAACGGATTTTCTGTTGGCGGAAGCTCTACCAAACCCTTATTAACAACTCCTATTATTTCAACTCCGGGTAAATATGAATCAGCTGTGCCAAAAATTGTTACGCTATGGTCTTTCTGTGTCAGTCCGAGCGCCAAATCGGCAACAATTCTATTCCTGCTGACAGTCGTCTGGGGATTTATCGGCCTTTTCAACGGAGCCAAAAGGGCAATTTTTAATTTGGCCATAATGAGTTAAATTCCTATCGGTATCCCAAGTTTTTTAATTGATTTTATAAAATTAGAAAGCTCAGGATTCATACCTTTAACTCTTGCCACATACTCCGAGGTAGAATATTTAAATTTTTTATAGATATTTTCGAACTGACTGGCTATCTTATCCCAAGTAAAGTTTTCCACTATTGATTTATATGCGTTGTCTCCTATTTTTCTCCTCAATTCGTCATCGTCTAAAAGCATATTCACAACCTCGACTATTTGTTGAGAATTTCTTGAGTTTATTAGAAAACCATTCTCCTTATCTTTTATTATTGAGAGTATTCCGCCTTTTTTGGTGGCAATTACAGGTTTATGCGCTGCCATAGCTTCAAGTATTGTTAATCCCAAGGGCTCGCTCCAAACGCTCGGCGCGATATAGACGTCCGCTCTTTCGTAGAATGCATGGAAAAGCTTTTGATTTTCAGTAGTGATATATCCTGCCATCACAATATTTTTTACTTTGTTTTTCTTAATTTGCTCTTCAATATTTTTTCTTTCCGGCCCATCACCGGCGATCACTACATTTCCCTTAATAAAAGGTGCCGCCTTTACAAGATAATTTACTCCTTTGTGCTTAGTCAATCTTCCGGTAAATAAAACTACTTTTTTGCCGGAGAGATTATATTTTTCATTGATAATGTCTATGTATTTAGGTTCTTTCCTGAAGTCCTCAAGATTTACTCCGCCCATGATTACAGTACTTTTATGTCTTAAGTATTGCCCAAACATATCCAAATACCACTTTTTGGTGAATTCACTATTGGCGGTAATGAATCTGGCGACTTTGTTCGCATCATTTATAAGTCCTATAAATCTTCTGTCTTTTACCAGATAATTTAAGTCGCTTCCATGGGTTGTAATAATAAACTTTATTCCAAATAAAATTTTAATCACGCGGGCAATTCCGGGCAAGAATGCGGTATGGAAAACATGGATAATTTCGGGATTAAAATCAGCTACGGCATCTATGGTTGTCTTCAGATAACTTGTGTAAATTGCGCCCAGTTCTTTTCCGTTCATGTCTGCAAATTTTTTAGATTTAGGTAATTCCGGATGGCCGACAAATACACCTATTTGGGGCGGATTTACGACATAATGTTTTATTCCGGGAAGCGTTCTTTTATCCGGAGCAACAATGGCAATATTGTGTCCTTTTTTGGCCAGTTTTAGAGCCAGTGCCCTAAGATAAGCCCCGCTTCCGTTTCCCCACAAAGGAAACATGTAAAGAAACATTATTCTCATTTCAGCATTATAACATAATTCGCATTAAGTCAAAATTGGGAATTATTATCTTGAAAATTGCAGGAAAAAATTTGATTTTAACAATATTGCATTTAGTATCACAATATATCTAAAGATTACGAAACCTATCGGATTTTATTTCACGTCATACCACTTTTTCAATATCACAATCATTAAGTCGTGCTATGGGATTTACTTAATTTTTCTTTAATAACTAACCAGATAAACTCTATCAGCGCAAGTTGGCGTTTGAGACGCCAGGGTTGGACTAGTAAACGGAACAACCATTCCAGTCCGACATTTCTGACGAAACCCGGTGCTCTTGGTATTTTTCCGCTAAGATAATCAAATGCACCGCCAACTCCGATGGCAATTTTTACAGGAATTTTATTAAGATTTTCATTAATCCAAAATTCCTGTTTGGGCGCACCAAAAGCAACGAACAGGATATCAATTGTTCTATTGTTAAATTGTTCTATTGTTAAATTATTAAAACTTGCATCTTGAGGGGTGGCAAAAGAGGAAGGGCTTCCGACCCCACTTCGCTTAAAAGCTTCGAGGGGTAAAGCAGCGCTTGCACTGGCTTGCCCGCCGTAGTCTTGACGAAGGTGGGCGGAAGGATTACTTTTGACAGGACCCCGAAAACCAGGCTGAGCGTCATCTGAAACGCGTGGTTGCCGAGCCTTAACGTTCTTTGGCCATTCTTCCCCGGCAAAAGTAACTTTCAATTTTGGATGCATTTTTAGTAAGCACTCGGCAGTCTTCTTTGCTACTCCACTCCTCCCTCCCAGAAAGCCCACTGTTATAGGCTTTTCTGCTATCCTTTCACAGAGGCTTTTCACAAGATCTACACCGGCAAAACGCTCTTTCAGTGGCTTACCCAAGATTTTAGCGGCAATTATTACCCCAATGCCGTCAGCCGAGGCTAAATCAGCTTTATTTAGGATGTTTTTGAAGGCAGGATTTTTACTTGCAAGGACTAGAAATTCCGGGTTTGGGGTCACAAAATAGAGCTTTTTATGGAAATTTTCAAGATTTTTGACAATATACTCTAGGATTTCTTCTTTGGTAGCATCTGTTATGCCGACGCCAAGTATATTTTTCTTACCTATCATAATTTTACTACTATAAGTTTTATCGCACTTCTCCAGATATTTGCATTAATAGTCATTTTGAATACTTAATATACTCATTTTTTGCTTCCAAACTTCGTGCTTCCGTGGTCATAAAACCATTGGTTCTAATTGTCTTACTTTGCAAAATACTATAATTCTATTGTCCCGTGAAAAGTCTTGACTTTTGAAAATTTTCACAACCCTGAAAACGTCAGCATGAAATATTATAAGCCTAAATTATTTAAATTACAACTTCAAAATCTCAAATCCCAAATAAATTCAAATTTCCAAATTCTAAGCTCCAAATCGTTTTGAATTTTGATGATTGTGATTTTGATATTATTTGGAACTTGTAATTTTGTATTTAGAATTTATTTCTTGGAAATACTTCTTTTATAAAGTTCAATATTCTCCAGCGCTACTCCTGTTCCCTTGGCAACACATAAAAGAGCATCCTCGGCAACATGACAGGGTACGCCGGTTAGCTTCGTCATTAGCTTGTCAAAATTTTTAATCAGTGATGTTCCCCCACTCATCACGACACCTTTATCAATGATGTCTGCCGCCAATTCGGGCGGGGTTTGCTCCAGGACGCTCTTGACTGCGCCCACAATGTGCAGCAGAACAGGATGAATAGCTTCGTTTATCTGCGCTTCCGTCAGTTCGATCGTCCTTGGCAAACCCGTGATTGTGTCGCGGCCTCTTATTTCCATTTTTGCCAGCTCGCGAGCTTCTTCTTCAATAAAAGCATTTCCGATTGTAATTTTTATTTCTTCTGCCGTCCGTTCTCCAACCAGAAGATTAAATTTTTTCCTAGTGTAATTTGCTATTGCCTCATCAACTTTATTGCCCGCAACGCGAACCGAATTGTGGACCACAACACCACCTAGAGAAATAACCGCGCACTCGGTTGACCCTCCGCCGGTATCAATAATCATGTGTCCCGCAGCCTGAGCGATAGGGATTTTTGCTCCGATTGCCGCAGCTAAGGGCTCTTCGATTAGATAAGCAATTTTTGCCCCGGCTGCCATGGTCGCGTCTAAAACCGCGCGTCTTTCAACTTGAGTTACACCTGATGGGATACAAACCATTACTTCCGGTTTGAAGAATCGGGATTTTCCTGCTGCCTTATCTATAAAATAAGAAAGCATTGCCTCTGTTATCGTATAATCTGCGATAACTCCATCCCTAAGAGGTCTAAGCGCTACTATATTTCCCGGAGTTCTGCCTAACATTTCCCTTGCTTCGCGTCCTACCGCAACTACCCTATTTTCTTCGGCAGTTACGGCCACGACTGTGGGCTCATTGAGAACTATTCCCTGTCCCACCAAATAAACCAACGTATTAGCGGTACCAAGGTCAATCCCAATTCGCTTACCTGAGAATGAAAACATAATTTAAAAACTCAAAACTCAAATGTCAAAACTCAAATCTGCATCTCAAACTTAAAAGCTTTTAACTTTGCGCTTAAATTTTGAACTTTGAGCTTTGCGTTTTGAGCTTTATAACCATATCAATCTATCTACAAACTATGTCAAAAAAACCGCAAGCCTTAGCGAGTAGAGTCATTATATACTCTATTTCTTCAACAATGCAAGAGTACAAAATGGCTTTGTTTTTAGAAGCTTTTGATATATAATGTCTTTGATGAGAAAGCTCGTTTTTTATGCTGCTACGGTTGTGTTTCTGATTGTCGCGACAACAGCCGTTATTTTGTATGGCAGAGGCTATAATTTCAATTTTGGCGACGGTAAAATAGGAATTTCCGGAACAGGATTGCTTGTGGCTACAAGTCAGCCTGATGGTGCCGGAATATATATCAACGACCATTTGACATCCGCTACCAACAATACAATTAGTTTACCCCCCGGCGAATATGATGTAAAGATTTCCAAATCGGGCTATTCACTATGGCAGAAAAAAATAAAAATTGAAAAGGAAGTTGTGTCAAGTGCTTATGGGCTTTTAATTCCGACTGCTCCAAAACTTGACAATGTTACCCAGGCAGGGGTAAGCAATCCGGTTTTGGATCCAACCCGCACCAAAATAGCCTATACCGTATCCTCTTTGGATAATCCCCGCAAAAATGGAATTTACATTTTGGATATGGGACTGCGCCCAATTCTAACTTTGCAAAGCTCATCAACGCAGATCGCGGACGATACGATTGATAACTTTTCGACAGCTCAACTTTCCTGGTCCCCTGATGCCAAAGAGCTGGTTGCAACAATCTCGGCAGGACCCGCTTTTACAACTTATCTTTTAAAAACTACCTTCAATGAAAATCCACAAGACGTTACGGCAACCTTAGCCACTCTTAATTCAACCTGGACCGAGCAAAGGGCAAATCAGGACAAATCCCAACTGTTGGGATTAAAAACAAAATTGCAAAATTTAATTAAAGACGATTTTACAATCTTATCTTGGTCTGAAGACGAAACAAAAATTCTTTATATAGCCAGTCGATCGGCTACTTTGCCTTTAATCATTGATCCTCCGTTAATAGGCACGAATTCAACGCCCGAAACACGAGAAATTAGTATTGGAGCGGTCTATGTTTATGATATCCGGGAAGATAAAAATTTTAAGATTCTGGACTCCGATGCCTACCCCTTAAATTGGTTCACCGACTCAAAACATTTGACCTATATCGCCGACCAAAAAATTCAAATCATGGACTATGATGGACAAAACAAAACTACTATTTACGCGGGGCCATTTATTGATGGCTATGCTTTTGCCTGGCCTGATGGATCAAAGATTTTGATACTAACTGACCTTGGCAACCCCGCCATCTCCCCCAACCTGTACACCATTGGGTTGAAATAGCTCAAAGTTTAGAAATCAAACTTCAAAGCTTAATTCAAAGCTTAAAGTTTTAAACTTTTAACTTGTTTTTGATCTTTGATATTTGATTTTTGAGGTTGTACTACTTAGGTTCTGCGAATACTAACAAGCGTTGCCAGGTGGTGCCCGGGGGCCAGCAGGTTTGCAAGATTAAAAGTTCTTTTCCGGTCTGCGCACGCGTTATAAATGAACCTTCCGAAGGTCCGACAATTTCTACTTTCGTGACTTTGTAATTATATCTGACGTTCTGAGAGAAAATCACCACGTCATCCCCCGGCTTCAAATCTTTCAGTAAATAAAACACTGCATTATATCTTCCGACATTCCAAAAATTGTCAGTTGAGTGCGCAAATAAATAAATGTTTCCCGGTTGTCCGGGGAAAAATGTCCCGGCAGCATGCGCGACTCCCTGCTGCAAAACTGGCAAAAAAAGATCCGGTCTGGACGGGTCGACATTGGGAAAAACTCTCGCATTTGCCCCAATTTTGGGTATCAAAATATTAAACACCGGATCAATTGGTGTCAGAATTTGTTCTTTGGGACCCGACAGAACATCTGCAAAACTCATCGATGGTTTGGTAATTTGTGTTTGATTTTTTATTGAAGTTTGAGTACTGCCGACAGAAAAGTGGATTCCTCTAATTTGAATAATCCGGTATTGAGCTTCGTAATATAAAGCAGGACCAAAAGTTGCCAGAACTCCGAAGATGGCAAAAAGCACCAAAAAATTTCCAACACTGCGGATAACCAAAAACCGTATTTTTTCCTTAGTTGTCATTTAACCTATTTTAAGTTTTTTTGTGCTAAAATACAAACAAGGCTTGCCTTGAGCTTGCCGAAAAGTCCCTGTAGCTCAGTTGGATTAGAGCACCCCCGTCCTAAGGGGGTTGTCGGAGGTTCGATTCCCCCCAGGGACACAATCGGGGTGGAGTATGACGGTAGTACGTACGCTTCGGGTGCGTATAGACTGGGTTCAATTCCCAGCACCCCGACTGATTGTTTTGTGTTAAGATATAGCGTATGAAAGTTAAGGAATTGGGAATTTGGGCAGCAATAATTGCGGTTTTGATCGGTGGGATGTGGCTTTTGATCAACGCAGTTAATAGCTCTCCATCAGTTTCAACTCCTCTCTCAATTAAAATTCCCGAGGTTTCGAATCAGGATATCGCAATAGGAAGTCCGAGCGCCCGCGTGACTTTGGTTGAGTATTCGGATTTTCAATGTCCCGCATGCAAAACCTACGCTCCTTTGGTAACAAAGCTTTCAGCTGATTTTAACAAGGATTTAAGGATGATTTATCGATTTTTCCCCTTAACAAATATTCATCAAAACGCCATGCTTTCAGCTCAAGCCGCTTATGCCGCAAGTCTACAGGGTAAATTCTGGGAAATGCACGATCTTCTTTTTGAAAACCAAAACGATTGGTCTGATAGGGAGGCCCGTGACATATTTATTGGCTACGCAAAGGACTTAAAGCTGGGTATGGATAAATTTGCCAAAGATTTAGATGCGAATTCGACCAAACAATTTATAAGCAAATCTGCAAATGAGGCAATCTCAATTGGAATTAATTTTACTCCCAGTTTTTTTATTAATGGAAAATTTATTCAAAGCCCGGCAGATTACGAAGCGTTTAAAAAAGTTATCCAAGATGAAATTGAAGCGCGCTGAAATCCTGCCGAAGCCCTAGCGAAGGCGGATTAACAAAAATGACTCTTAAAAAAATTGTCCTCTTAATTCTCTCCCTTGCAGGATTTTTCGACAGCAGTTATTTAACCATTGTTCATTACAAAAACATTATTCCGCCCTGTAGCATAACCCATGGCTGCGAAAAAGTCCTGACAAGTCAATTCGCCACGATTTTCGGTGTTCCTATTTCTCTTTTCGGAAGCCTGTTTTTCCTCGTGCTTATTTTTCTTTTGCTTTTGGGCTGGATTAAATATTTTAAATGGCTCACTTTAGCCGGA
This sequence comes from Candidatus Levybacteria bacterium RIFCSPHIGHO2_01_FULL_40_16, assembly GCA_001783805.1. Classification (GTDB taxonomy): domain Bacteria; phylum Patescibacteriota; class Microgenomatia; order Levybacterales; family UBA12049; genus GWB1-37-8. Next base: position 47,701 of record MFNS01000005.1, on the reverse strand, counting down.
GTTGCGGTCTCAATTGTCCTTCTGTACATTCAAGCCTTTGTCCTACACGCCTTCTGCCAATACTGCCTTCTCGTGGAAGCAATCATCTTTACAATATTTATCGTAAGCTTCAAACAAAAAGAGCCTTTTTAGCTTCGCAAGGCCAGGCCTTGCGAGATCAGATTTTAGGGATGGCTAGCGGAATTGGACAGAGAGTGAGGTGTTCAGCGCTGCTGCCAACCTTTTTAGAAATGATAATGAGGGGACTGTTTTTGCATTTTCGACTCTGGAGATAACCGATTGTCTGGTTTTAAGCTTATGAGCCAATTGCTCCTGCGTTAAATCCTGCCCTATTCTTGCGCGGATAATACTTCTGGCAATTTCGTATTCCAGCCTATTTTCTTCCCAAGTTTTTTTTACTTTCGGATCTTTTAATAATTCTGCTCTATGTGTTTTCCAATCCATAATAATATAACATTATCACAATATTGTAATAATTGCAAGAACCTATTTTGACCGCTCAACATGTTCTTTTAATCTAAAAATGGCTATTTTGATTTCTTTCCTGTTTGTTTTCTGTTTTTTCTTTTGGAAACCATGAAGCAGAAGAAAAGTTTTACTAACGACAGCAACGTAGAAAATTCTAATGTTGCCGCTTCCAACGACCCGAAGTTCCCATAAAGGAGTTCCTGTTAGTTTTTTGGCATGAGGTAATCCTAGCCTTACCCCAAATTCTTCGAGCAAATCTAGCGCATCTATAATCTTTGCTTTTATCTTTTCATCTAGGCTATCGATAAAATCATGAACAGGATCAGTTCCCTGTGAAGTTTTGTAGTATAAGATTTTCCACTTCTGATCCATGAACTTATTCTAGCAGAAAATTTTGAGATCAAGACCTGCACGCCTTTGGTCAATGCTGCGTTTTGGTTGAATTAATACTCTTTGCAATTTTCCTCGTCTCAAAAAAAATTGACCGTCGTTCGCAGTTGAATGCATGAATAATTTAAAAATGCGAGTATTAAACAAAGCGCGTCAAGAAATTGTCAAGTGAGCTGTCAGGGGGATTCCTCGCAAACTTGTCGAGGAGGGGGTGCAAATCACCCGACTAGCGAACGAGATAATTTTAGCGCGACTTTACCGCTCGCAGAGTTTTGGTACTTTTGCGGTCAAAAGTACAAGAAAAATAAAGATCAGATAACAAAGCTATCCTTTTAATTCGTCCTCTAGGTAGATGTTTTTGAGATCTTTTTTATCCCACTCAAAGATTTCTTCTTTATCAAAAATTAAACCCTGCTCTTTTTTGGCAATTTCAATGCTTTCCGAAGCATGAATGAGATTGTATTGCTGGCTCATGGCAAAATCCCCTCTGATAGTCCCAGGCTCCGCATCACGTGCGCGGGTAATCCCAATCATTTTTCTGACTGTCGCAACTACATCTTTCCCCTCCAGAAGCATGGCAATTACCGGATATGATTTCATGTAAGACTTCAATCCCCCGAAGAAAGGCTTATCTTTGTGATGAACGTACCATTCATCCAGAACAGCATCGTTTAAGCAGATCATTTTCAGACCGATCAATTTCAGACCTTTTCTTTCAAACCGATGGATTACCTCTCCGATTAGCCCTCTTTGCACGCCATCAGGTTTGACCAAAACAACAGAACGCTCCATACTCGTCTACTGACTACCGCCTACGGTCCACCGCATCAAGCTGCAGCCCGTAGCCTGTAGACTGTAGTCTAATTATAACTTTAGCAAGTTTTGAAACTCTTGTCCAGAAGTAAAATTTCCGATGATGGCTATGTTTAAATTTTTCTCAACAAAATATTTTTTCGCTACATTTTTAATTTGCTCAACAGTTACGGCATCTATTTTTTTCATTATTTTGTCAGGATTGTCAATTTTTTTCTCCAAAAGCTCCTGTACGGCGTAGTAATACGCCACCGACCGGCTGTTCTCAAGCCCCAAAACCATATGTCCCTTCAAGTATTCCTTTGCCTTTTTCAACTCGCTTTTTGAGATTTGAGATTTGAGATTTGAGATTTTTTGGTGTTCTTCAAGAATAATTTTAAGCGCTTCCTTGACTCTTTTAGGATCAATTCCGGCTGTGGTGATTAAACTTCCCGCATCCTGATAAGCTTCGGAACCGGTTCCAATATAATACCCCATTCCCCTTTTCTCTCTGACTTCATGAAAAAGCCTGGAACTCATTCCTCCGCCCAAGATTGCGGCCAAAACCTCCAGAGGATATTTATCAGGATGTTCATTTTTTACGGTTTTAAAGCCAATTGCGATATGCACTTGCTCGGTTTTCTTGGTCTTGACAAAAATTTCCGGTTTTATTTGTAATTCTGCATACTCATCATATCGTAATGTATCAAACTTCTTCATATCTCCCAGATATTTTTCTACTAATTCCACGGCTTTTTTACTCTCAATTCCGCCTGCAATGACCACTGTTATGTTATGCGGACTATATAGGCTTTTAATGTAGCTAATGAAATCTTCCCGAGTCACTTTTTTGACAATCTCTTTTTCTCCGGCAATATTCCACCCCAACGGCGTATCTCCATATACCAAGCGCTCATAAACATCACCGATATCTCTCATGGGATTGTCTTCGCACATGTTGATCTCTTCAATAATCACGCCTTTTTCTTTTTCAATTTCGCCGGAATCAAGTTTGGAATTTTTCAGCATGTCCGATAGCACATCTAAGGAAAGTTCTGCTTTGCTTGCTTCGGATTTGATGTAAAAAGCAGTCGCTTCCTTGCCGGTTGAGGCATTGAATTCTCCTCCCATTCCGTCGATCAGACTGGAGATTTCCATGGCTGTTGGACGCTTCTCTGTCCCCTTAAAAGCCATGTGTTCTAGAAAATGAGATATCCCACTGTTAAGCCGGGTTTCATAACGGCTCCCTGCCCCAACCATGACCATCACTGTAGCAGACTCAAATGAGGGCATGGGAATAGTCAAGACGCGCAAGCCATTAGCCAAAACCTTCCTATGAAAATTCATGTTCTCATTCTACCAAATCCCCAAAAAATGACAATCGGGAGTATTTTCTGCTATAATCCGTATCTACAATATGGCTGCAGAGCAAATAAAAATAATTGGCGTGGAGGAGGTAAATCCGCACAGAGAAAAAGGTAAATCAGGACCCCCACTTGATACTTTTACTTTACCGGACGGAGAGAAATTTACGCTAAGACGGGGAAGCACAGGCGCAAAAGTTTTTCGGCAATCATTAGGTGTTCCCGAACATAAAATTTTTCTGTCCCAAATAGGAGAAATTTATAATGCTAATACAAAAGATAATTCAAAGTTAGCCGGAGAAAAGTTAAGAAGAAAAGCAATGATGATCGTTGACACGCTAAGCGGAACCTTGAGGAACAATACCAAATGGGACTATAAATGGGAAACTGTTTACCAAAACTCTCCGGAAGGAAAACCAAAAGCGGTTGACCGCGCTTACCACTTAAACAAACAAGAAAATAAACAACCCGTTAAAAGGGGGAGAAAAATGGTTTATCCAAAAAATTCAGGTATCCTTGTAAACGGCAGATTGTATACTCCCAGCAATCCCAAAACAAGAATATTATTAGAAAAGGTTACCTCCAAAGAAGGCCACACAAGGGAAGCTTGGCTGCAAGAACTTATTAGGCAAAATCCGGGTTCATTATTACCGCGTAATGTGATAGAACAGCGAACTGCCACTGTTAATACCGGCCTAAGGATTATAGATGTGGAAATTTTCGTAGACAAAGAGCCTAACGGTCAAGGTGAGCACTTCATTCGAATAAGAAATACCTCAAACCATTTTCAATAACTTTTCTCCAAAAAATGACAATCAGGAGTACTCTTTGGTATAATCCATATTGGTAATATGAGCCAAGAAAGAGCAACTCAAGCTAAAGAAAATTATATAGAAGAGAAAATTGTTCTTCCAGACGGTCAATGCTATATCGCAAAAAACCCAAAGGCAAAAATGTGCCTAGAAATGGCAACAGCAAAAACAGCGTTTGCAATTTTTGAGAAAAAATTTAATGCGCTTAATGAAAAAGACATGTGCGTTGGACATTGTAATGCGCGAGGAACAGTTTCCCGCGTTAATGGCTGGTTAAGACATAAAGGTTTTGCAATTATTTTCCCGACCAGAATGACAGAGGAAGGCAGACCTGAAAAATATCTTGATTTGATAAAAACCCCTATATCTTCTCCGGCGCAGCAATCCCCAAAAGGTTGAGACCTGTTCTGATGATTTGCCCGACTCCGGCAGTTAGTTTAAGGCGAAAATCCTGATTTTCCGAGCCAATGATCTTATGTTTTTGGTAAAACAAATTAAACTTTTGAGCCAGACCAAACAAATAATTGCACAAAATATTCGGCGCAAACTTCTCCCCCGCCTGACTAACCGCTTCCGGAAATCTATTCAACGCCCGCAATAATGAAATCTCTTCCGTCTCTAGTCTTGCAAGGAGAGGCCTTGCAAGCATTATCCTTGCAAGGCCAATCTCATTTTTAATTTTATTTTTGCTACTTGCTTCTTTTTTCTTATCACTTGTTGCTTTCAAAAGAACGCTCTGCGTTCTTGCGAACGCATACTGCAAATACGGTCCGGAATCTCCCTGCATATTGAGAATTTCGTCCCAGTCAAAAACAATATCTTGTTCCGAAGTTCTTTTCAAATCATTCCACTTAATTGCCCCAATTCCAACTTCTTCCGCTATTTCCTTATTTTCCGAACCAAGTTTTTCCGCTCTTTTAACCGCTTCTTGCAAAACTTCTTCAAGCCAAATTGTATTCCCCTTGCGCGTGGACATTTTTTGGTCTTTGAATCTATACAAGCCATGTCTTTTGTGAATTCTCTGCCCTTCCTTAACCCACCCCAGCATTTTTTCAACCTTAAAAAGCTGCCGGAAATATAAAGCCTGCTCTACTCCAACTTCGTTGATTATGACAATATCTTTTCCATATTTATCTAGCCTAAATTTGTCCGTTGCCAAGTCCCGGGTTGCATACAAAGTTGCTCCATCCTGCTTTAGAATCATTAGAGGCGGATATTTATCTTTTTCAAAGAAAACCAATTCCGCTCCCCGTTCTCCTTTTTTGAGTAATTTTTTTTCTTTAAGCTCCCTAATTACTCCTGTCATTCTATCTTCGAAAAAGGCTTCCCCATAACCCAGTCCATTGTTTTCCGTAAATTCAACTCTCAGTTTTTCATAAATCTTTTTAAATTCCACAAGCGACCATTCAACGCATTTTTTCCAAAGTCTTCTCGCTTCTACATCTCCGTCTTCAAGCTTTTTAAACCATTCCCGCGCTTTTTCTTCTAATTTCGGATTCCTTTCCGCTTCCTCGTGAAACTTGACATATAAAGCCACCAATTCCCTGACCGGATTCTCAACTTTGTTAATTTCGTTTTCATCTCCCCAAGTTTTGATGGCATAAATTTGTTTTCCGAATTGTGTTCCCCAGTCTCCCAGATGATTATCCCGGTAAACTTTCCACCCGTTTGCTTGCAACAAATTGGCGATGGCGTCTCCGATAATTGTTGACCGAAGATGACCAACAGTAAAGGGTTTAGCTATATTTGGCGAGGAATACTCAACAACAACTTTCTTGTTCGGATTTTCACTTTTAGAACCAAATTTTTCTTTTTCTTCCAAAATTCTTGTCAGTTGTGAAAATAAATAATCTTGCGAGAGATAGAAATTGATAAATCCCGGCTTCACTGCTTCAACTCGGTCAAAATGAATCATGAATTGCGAATCATGAATTATGAATTTATCTATAATTTCTTGTGCCAACTCCGGGGGACTTCTTAACTTTTGAATTTTGAACTGTGTTTTTGATTTTTGATTTTTGATTTTTGATTTTGAGAACAGAGCAAGTGCGATGTTCGACGAGTAGTCGCCAAAACTTTCATTTTCCGGCTCTTCAACCAAAAATTCGATTCTTTCCTTTGTAAATTCCCCCAAAGACTGCTTAATAACCGAAATGATTTCCGCTTTTATATCCATCGCAATATTTATTTTATCACAAACATAGTAAAAACCCATTGATACCCCTTCGCCAGAGGCTACGGAGGCATCAATCCCTATCCGAAGTCTTGCCGCTTGCGCTTCAAAGCTTCAGCGGCGGAGCGACGAAGAGGGATTGACAAGACTTGGCGTAACTGATAGCCTGATGGTAGTGAAGGTTTTGATTATTGATGATGATGAAAATCTAAGCGCGGTTTTTGAAACTGCGCTGCAAAAAGCCGGTTTTGAAACTATTTTTGCTTTGAACGGAAAAAGTGGTCTTGACAAGGCCCGTTCGGAGAAACCCGATCTGATACTCTTGGATCAAGTTCTTCCGGACATCTCCGGTAATGAAGTCTTGCGGACTCTAAAAATGGACTCAGATACACAAAATATTCCGGTTCTTATACTCTCAAATTTTTCACAGGAAGAATTGGTCAAAGAAGCAATCAATAACGGAGCTATGGACTATATCTTTAAATATCAAGTTGAACCCCAGGATCTGGTTAACAAAGTAAAACAAGCTCTTAAAATGTAATTATATTATAAATGAATTACGCCAAACTGTTGCCAATTCTAATTGAAGCAGCTTCTTTTATCTCTGCTTTTGCAGCAATTGCCGCCGCAGTAATCATGGCCCGTTTCATCAGGCGTTTTGTCACAGGAATTCTGTCAATGGGATTTAGAACAATCGGAATCGGAGTATTCGTTTTAGCTTTAGGAATCATCATCGATGCTATTGAAATATATGTTCAAGCCTCAAACAATCCCTCATCGCTTAGTCTTTTATTAATCGTCCGGCAAGTCTTCTTTGTGCTTGGGGCTTACATTATTGTCATCGGAAGTAAAAATATGGGAGATAAACTTGAAACTCTGTCAAAACATAAATCCGCTTGAAGCTCCAAGGGCAAAGCCGAGTTAGACTCGGCAAAGCCCTTGCAATCTCTCTTGGTATTTGCGAAACTTTTATATATCGAGCTTAAATCTCGCCGAAGTTCGTTAGAACGAAGGCGGATTGAAACTAAACGTCTATGGAAATTGCTTTTTTTATCACCCTCCTAATAGGGTGGTTAATTGCTGTTCTTCTATCTTTGGAAAATGACAAGCTACAGAAAGCTTCTCTTGGGACAAGGAAGAAGGAAGAAGATAGGATTTACAAGCTGTCCGTAATTAAAGAGATTCAAGAAAAAATAGCTTACTCAACCGATCCCGAAAAAGTAGTTGACATTATCATTGTTTCCTTGCGGAATTTTTTTAGTTATTCCGCAACAGCATCCATGGTGGTAAAAGATGCACGGATTGTTTTTAAAATTTATTGCGAAGATCAGGTTGGACCGGAATACGTAAAAAAACTTGAGGAAGACATGCTGTCTTCATTTGAAAAACTCGTTGGCAAACTGCCCTTGAAAATCGACAGACAGATGTACGGGATACCTATAGATAATACCGTTAAATCAATCTACTCATCATCTTTTCATCTACCCCTTATTGCCAACAACAAAGTCTTGGCTCTCATCTATCTATCCTCAACTGCGGAAAATGCTTACTCCGATATGGGAGATCTGCATGAGCTAATCGATACGGCTCAATCGGCCTTAACGCATTTTAGCCGGGCCGTTGATTCGGAAACAGAAAAATTCTCTTCATTAATTATGAGCATAAATGACGGAATCATTATGGCTGACAGTAAAAATAACTTATTGATAATTAATGATTCCGCAAAAAAAATCTTGGGAGTGAACTTAAATGCTGATTTTTTTGATGTCTTAAATGTTTTTGGGCAAAATTTCAACTTGGGAAACAAAATCAATGAAGTTTTAATTAGTAAAAAGCCACAGTTTGCCAAAGAAATTCAAGTTAATAACAATATCTTAAATATCTTTATAAATCCAATGCCAAACGATCGGATATCGGTTATCCTGCATGACATGACGGACTACAAAAAGAAAGAGTTGCTGAAAGAAGACTTGATCCACATTATGGTTCATGAATTACGCGCGCCGGTTACAACCATCAAAGATTCGGCAGAATTGATTGTTACGTCCAAAGATACTCTTGAGGAAGACAAAAAATTAAAATTCTTGGAAATTATCCATCAGCAGGCAAAAAAAGTTCTGGGACAAATCGGTTCGATTTTGGATACTGCCAAGCTTGATGCGGGAAAATTAGTTCTGCAAAAAACCAAAGGCGATATTGCCAAATTAATTAAAGATGAAATTCAAACTTTTACGCCTCAGGCAGAGCGGAAAAATATTTCCTTGAGCTTCAATGTTGCTACGAAATCTCTGCCGGAAATTTCTTTTGATGAAATAAGAATCAGCCAGGTAATTGATAATTTATTGTCAAACAGCCTCAAATTCACCCCGGAGGGAGGAAAAATAAAGGTTGAAATAGACTACAAAACTATTCCTCCGGTTTTGGACGGCATATCGCCGATGGGAGAGTTTTTAAGTCTGGACAAATATATTGTGGTTTCCGTCTCGGACAACGGAGTCGGACTCTCGCCCGAACAGCAAAAATTGCTTTTCTCCAAGTATACGCAGGCCAAAAATACGTCCGAAGAAATTACTACCATGGGTACGGGACTGGGACTTTATCTGGTCAAGGGGATCATTGAATCACACGAGGGAAGGATATGGGTAAAATCCGTTCCGGGACAAGGCACGACCTTTTCTTTTTCGCTTCCGGCTACAGATGCAGTTAAACCATCTTATGATGCCCCAAGGCCCACCGCAACGCCGCTCTCCAAACTCTCCCAAACGGTTAATTAAATTAAAAATAAGTGCGAGCATTAAACAAAGCGCGTTACCTGCCTGCCGGCAGGCAGGAGGCATTTTTGAGCGAGTTGTCAGGGGGATTCCTCGTTCCGATTCGATCGGAATCGAGGAGGGGGTGCAAATCACCCGACAAAACGAGCGAAAAAATGTAGCGCGACTTTACCGCTCGCAGAGTTTTGTTACTTTTGCGGTCAAAAGTAAGTAAAAAAATTAGTTAACTTTCCAACTCAGCCCGTCTGAGCATACATCGAATCCGAACAAATAGATGGATAAAAGTAAATCTTTGATTTTCGGCCTGATTTGTTCTTAATCAATAAAGTTTTTGTACTTACAATCGAATCTGAATTTTTGGGCAACTATTCATATATTACCTTTATCCTTTCGTAGGGATTTTCTTTGGGAGCGTTTTTTCCTTAGATCTTGCTCTCTGGAATAGATTCTGCCCTAGCCTATTAATTCTTTCTAAGATTTCTGCTTTTCCCATGAACAGCTTATGCCACGCTATAAGTCTCATGTCAAATTTAAAATAATCATTGCATGTGTATTTTTGTTATGTTAAAATCCGCCCCAGTGGAACAAGAAACTAAATTTCGCACAAAACAGAAGTTCAATTGCTTTGGCTTCGCTTTTTATACGTTTGGATTGCAAAAAGAAGACAAATGGATAGATAGACCAAGCTATCAATCTCTCATGGAAAAGTTTTTTATTGTTACCGAAGAAGAAGCGGATGTAATTGGCCTAACTACAAAAATAAAAAGCTCAAAAGAACCGCTTTTGGAACATCTTGCAATCATTGATAAAAGTGACAGAAAATTTGTAATTGACAGGGAAATGTGTGATGCTCCTGTAAGAAGGGTTACCAAAGAAAAAATGTTGGAATGGTTTATTAATCACCCCACCCATATATTTACGGTAGTCTATTTAAAGCTAAAAAAAGATTTAATTAATTCTCCAAGTCCTTCCGCCTGAAATAATTTCGATGTCCCCTAACAAAACTCTCCCAAACTGTGAATTAGTTCTTCATTTAAGAATCACGGAAAGATAAAGTAACAGAAAATAAAGAGGTTATAGTTTACTCCTTAAAAAGGTTTTTAAACTTCCTTCCAGTCACTATCGGACCTTCCTTTTTCAAACTTACCATCGGCAAAGAGATATGCAATTTTTTTGTTGCCTCTTGACAAAGATTAGTCATATATTCATCGAGAATGTCTGACTGTCCCTGAAGAACCACTCTGACAGTGCTTCTATCTTTCATATTCATGGGAAAACAGTTGACTCGAGGATCGCTAACTCGCATATCGCAAAAGTCTCTAAAGCCCACGCCCTGAACTTCGCCCTTAAGTTCATAGACTCTCGTAACTGACGCGCACCCCTCTCCATTTACTTTATTTTCAAATTTTAAACGACCTTCACGAGCTTCAAAAAATTTCATCTTAGCTTTCTAATACTTTATTCCATTATTAAAATCTTGTCAAATGCAATTATTAGCTTCGCAAGCCTTCGGCTTTGAGGCCGTCGCTCAGGCTCGAAGAGGCCAGGCCTTGCAAACCTACTAAAAAACAGGTTAAGCAAAAATATTGCGCCTCTTGGCAAACTCTCCCCGCCTGCTTTTCACGTCGCAAAATGTAATATTTGACTGATTTAAGCTCCGCCTTGCAAGGAGATACCCTGCAAGTCTGATAAGAAGAAGTTTTTTGCTTTCCACGTTTTTCCGTCGGGAATAATTTCGTCGCCTCTTTCCAAACTCTCCCAAACTGTTAATTAAAATCTCTTTGACAAAACAAATTTTATGTTTATAATGTTCTTAAAATACAAATGACAGAAAGACACCCGAATTCATTTACGAAAACTGTTGACGGCGCTGGCGACTGGTTAATCAGAAATATCGATAGAACAAAAGCTCCCAGACAGATGGAAATCGTATTACCTAAAATGTCCAAAGAAGATATTTGTTTAACAGTAGGAATAATAGGCATTCTATCCTTGACCGCGGGATACTTAGACAGCGGATATATGGTCAGCCAAATACAAGGAGGGCAGGAGTCCGAGCAATATCAACAGTTTGTCCAATTACCCAGAAACAGATTAGATCAGCTCTTGACCATAGGCGGTTTAACTGCCGCTATTGCGGGAGGAATTGGAAAAATTACCAAAGGAGAAAATCCTTTAACGGCATAAAAAAGTTAAGATCTGAAACATCAAGGAGTTTATCTTGTCTTCCAACTCGCCCCATCCGAAACTATCTCAATATCCCCGATTTGGTCCGTCCGCAGGGTTTTGATGTTTGCGGATTTTAATAAGTCTAAAATGAATGGCGTTGGATGACCGTATTTGTTGTTTTTACCGACAGAAATCACCGCGAGTTTTGGGCTTAAAACATCCAGAATGTCTGCGGTTAAGCCGAATCTTGATCCATGATGCGGCACTTGAAGAACCGATAAAGGGATGTCATCCTGACCCCGAAGCGTCGGGGGAAGGATATCTCCAAGTTCCGCTACCTGACTGTCCCCCGTCAACAATACAGAAAACTTTTTATATTTAACTAGGGTTTCCAAAGATGCAAATTCACTGCTCTCCCCGATTGTGCCTCCGGGACTTGTCCGATTAAGAAACTCTTGTGTCGGTCCGACAATTTTCAGCATAATTCCGTCTTTCAAAACGAATCTGTCTCCTGCAAAAAGAAATTTTATCGGAATGTTTTGCGTTTTAATTTTATCCATCAGATTGCTAAATCCTGTAGTTTTGTTGCTTAAATTCTCTGACGCAAATGCTGTGACTTTATAATTTTGTAAAACCGAAAAGAGACCCATAAAATGATATGTGTGCGGATGGGAAAGCATCACAAGTTCCAAAGTCCTGTCCCAGAAAGGCATATGTTTTCCCAAACAATTTAAAACCGAATCGTCCGGCCCGCCGTCAATTAGAATATCCGATCCGCTTGGCGTTCTGACGAAAATCGCATCCCCCTGTCCGACATTGCAAATCACCACATGCAATTTTTTGTCATTATAGATTATGTTTTGATATACAAAGATGCAGCCCAACAAAAAGAGAAGAACACTTGAAATTAACAAAAACTTTCTCATACTTTAATTTTACCCTGAGCTTACCGAAGGGTCATTTTCCTCTTTTAAAAATAAGCAATACCGAAATTAACAAGCAATAATATCCGACAGTAAATTGCCAAGGAAAATTTTTAAGTGCCATTATTCCGCCAATTTCTCCGAAGAAATTTACTATTGTTTCAAAATAAAGCAAAAGCGGGAAGGATAAATAGATTAATAATTGCCCAAAAGGCTCTAAAATCAGCCCTAGGACAGCTCCGATTCCTCCGATCATCATTAATATCGGCACTGTCCAAAGCACCAATCCATTGACTAGGATAGAATAGATTGAATAAGTTCCAAAATTCGCCAGAAGAATCGGCAAAGTGGCAACTTGTGCAGCAATTGTAGTATTTATGTCATTGCCAATCACCCAAATTCTCCCAATCGCCCTAATTTTTGGAATAAGAATAAGTCCGAGTGTTGCCGCAAAGGAAAGCTGAAAACCCACATCCGACAGGAGCATTGGATCAATAAAAAGCATTCCAAACCCTGCCAAAGTCAAACCATTTATGGCCAGAGTTTGCCTGCCCATAATTTGAGCAGAAAAAACCAGAATTCCCATGATTGATGCTCTGATAATTGACGGTTCAAGCCCTGCCAAAACTGCGTAAAATAAAATTCCTAAAATACTTAAGCCAATTGCAATTTGCCTTTTAACGAAAAAGGCAAAAAACGTACTGATAAATCCCCCGATTAAAGTAACGTTCATTCCGGATGCGGCAATCACATGAAAAACTCCCGAGGTTCTTAAGTTGTCAGAAAAATCTTTGGGCATTTGCTCTTTTATTCCAAAAATTATTCCCAGAAGAAGACTTGAAGACGGCGATGGAAGTGTTTTGGAAAATAAGATAATCAGTTTTTGCCGGAGTATATTTATGTTTTTCAAGCTTGACTGCAAGATATTGGAAGAATTATTAATTGCTTCAATTTTGGGAAAATACATTAGCACTCGACCATTCTTACTGCTTATGGAACCTGAAATACGCACGAAATCTCCATAACTAAATTCCGGAAAACGGCCGGTTGCGATTCTGATCCTGAGCCCGCCGAAGGATTGATTCTGATAATTAGCAACAATTATCTGTTGACTGTTAACCGCCTGCGGTTGAGATAGAATTGCCGCCTCAAAACTAAGCATCTGTCCATCCATTAATTGCGGTTGGTTGCGATAAAAATAATAGAATCTGAAGCTAAGAATTATCAAAAGGAATACGAGCAGCTTTGAATTCATTAACAATTAATAAACTGAAATTTTCCCTTTGATCTGATCAAAGACTTTAGCACCTACTATTTTCTTATCTAATAACTCATTTATAGAGCTATACGGCCTTCCTGTGATGATTTTCTGAGCTGTCACCGGACCAATTCCGGGTAAGCTATCAAGCTGAGATTGCGAAGCTGTATTTATATTTAGCAAAGCGCCAACTGCTATTCCTTCCGAAGATACGCTTAGCGCTTCCGCCTTACCGACTGCTTCCCCAATAATCGGAACATATACCTTTGCCCCATCAATTAGCTTCGTTGCCAAGTTCAGATTCCTGGCAATATATTCTCTATCCGCTTGAGCTGATAACCCGCCTGCGGCAACCAGACCATCCTGAATTCTTGATTCCTGTGGTAATTTATACAATCCCGGCTTTACCACTGCTCCTTCTATGTCCACCGAAATAGTTTTAGCTTCAGCTGCATTCTTCTCTGAAGAAGCCTCGAAAACGATATCTTCCGAACTTGCCTTATTGGCCGCGAATAACCCCATCAAACCATATGTAAAGAATATCACTCCTAGGATCCCCAGGCTCAGGGGAAGCCAATTCTTTTTTATTAGAGGAAAATACCTCGAAACCAGCTCTCGAACATCCATCTTATGTGACCACAAAATTGATTACCTTACCTTCAATATAAATAATTTTTTTAATCTCTTTGGCCTTCAAATATTTTTTTATTTTATCACTCTCCTTTGCCAACTGCTCAACCCTGTCTTTATCTTTTGAGAATTGGCTGGTTACTGTTAAGACACCTCGAAGTTTTCCATTAATCTGAATCGCTATTGTCAGATAAGAAGCTTTTAGAATACTTTCGTTAAAATCCGGGAGAAATTGTTGATGGATAGAAAATTTTTCGCCAATATACTCCCACAATTCTTCAGCAATATGAGGAGCCAAAGGTGCTAGAAGTTTTAATAAAACTCTGAATTCTTCGATCGCAATATATTTTTGCGAAGACAAAAAATTATAATATTCCATTAGACCTGCTATAGCAGTATTGTATTTTAGATTCCCTATGTCTCCTGTTACTTTTTTAATTGTTTTATTCATAAAAACAAGAGCCTCATTAGATCCTAATAAACTTTTCTTGGAGCCGCTTTTATTGTTCATAGAGTCCTTTTTCCGGTGGACTAAAGCCCAGACTCGCTTCAAAAACCTACTCATACCTTCAATTCCAGAATCTCTGAAATTTCCGCCCATATCAAATGGTCCGGTGAACATAAGATAACAGCGCAGGCTGTCTGCGCCAAATTTCTTGATATAAGCATCAGGCACCACTATATTCCCTTTGCTTTTGCTCATTTTCGCGCCATCCTTGACTATCAGTCCATGCGCGCGGAACTTCGTAAACGGCTCTTCGAAGCTAATCAGCCCCAAATCGTGAAGACACATCGTGATAAACCGCGAATACAAAAGGTGCAGCACCGAATGCTCTGCTCCGCCAACATACATATTGACCGGCAACCATTTTTTTACCCTTTCTGTATCAAAAGCCATAGTTTCTATATCAGTTGAGACGTATCTTAAGAAATACCAGGCGCTGTCCAGAAAAGTATCTGAGACATCAGTTTCTCTTTTGGCGTCTCCTTTGCATTTCGGGCATTTTGTTTTGTAAAATTCAGGATGGCTCGCCAAAGGCGCCTGCCCCGTACCCAAAGGCTTGTAATCCTCTATGAATGGCAGCTTAACCGGCAAATCTTTCTCCTGAACCGGCTGCCAACTGCAAGTCTGGCAATAAATCATCGGGATTGGCGGACCCCAATACCTCTGTCTTGAAATCAACCAATCCCGCAGATGATATTGCGCTTGCGCTTTGCCATAGCCCTGTTTTTCTATATAGTGTACAATATCCCCTCTTACCTCTTCCCATTTTCTCCCTTTGAATTCTACTGGCTCCTGTAAGATTCCATCTTCGGCATGATGATAGCAATATTCAAGATTTTTTACTTTTTTAGCCTCCACAGGATCCTTGGGAAACATAACTGGGTGCAAAGATATGCCATATCTTTTAGCAAAGATAAAATCTCGCTCATCATGAGCACTACAGTTAACAACGCCAGTTCCATATCCGTAAATAGCGTATGAAGCAACCCAAATTGGGATTGACTTGCCTGTTGGCGTATATTCCAGATATCTTCCGGTAAATATACCCTCAGGTTTTTTCTCCAAATCAAACTTATTAATCGACTTTTTCTTTTTGATCGTTTTTATAAATTCCATGACAGGTTTTTCATGTTCTGTACCCTTAACTAATTCATAAACCATTTTGTGCTCGGGAGCAATAACTGTAAATGTTTGTGCCATAAACGTTTGGGGTACAGAATCAAACATTTCAAAATGAATATCCATATCTTTAATTTTGAAGCGAAGATTGACCCCTTCGCTTTTCCCTATCCATTGTTTTTGGGCGGTTTTAACTTTTTCCGCCCAATCAATCTGGCTCAAACCAGCTAGTAATCGATCAGCATACTTCGTAATCTTGAAAAACCACTGGTCCAGATCTCTTTTCTCAGCTATCGAATTACAGCGCTCACACAAACCATCCTCAACTTGTTCGTCTGCTAAGACAGTCTTGCAGGACGGGCAAAAATTAACCGGAGCTTTTTTGCGGTAGGCTAAACCCGCCTTAAATAATTGGATAAACAGCCACTGCGTCCATTTGTAGTACTCAGGCTTGTAGGTCTCTACAGTCCGCGTCCAATCAAAACCGTTACCAATGCTTTTCAACTGTCTGTAAAAATTTTTCTCAGAGGTTCTGGCTTGTTCGACCGGATGCTTGTTTGCTTTGATAGCGTAATTTTCACTGTGAATTCCAAATCCGTCCAGGCCAATCGGCTCAAAAACCGCTTTTCCCTGCATTCGCTGAAACCGGCCGTAAACATCTGCACCTGTGAAAGCATACATGTTGCCAACATGCATTCCCTCTGCCGAAGGATACGGAAACATCATGAGGTTGTAAAAAGGCTTTTGAGCTTTATCCAGATTTGGGGAATAAATTTTGGCTTCTTCCCACCTCTTCTGCCACTTAAGTTCAATTTCTGAAGGATTATGCTTTTCGTTTATCCCGCTGATAGTTTTCAGTCGGGATCCCGCATCTGCGGTAATACTTTTGAGTTTTGGCATTTGAGTTTTGAATTTGTTTTAAGTATATCATACTGACTTCTTTAACTAAGCGTGAAATTGAATTTGTTTGAATTTATTTAATAGATGTGCTTAACTTAACTTATTCCATGAAATTGATCCTGCGCGCAAAAGGGTTTGCCACATTCAGTTTTCATGAACGTGGTTTTACCCTCATCGAGCTTTTAATAGTCATAGCAGTGGTGGGAGTTTTGGGAGGAGGAGTGCTCATAGCTATAGATCCTGCAGGAAAGATTAGCTCTGCCAATCTGGCCGTAGCAGAGACATTCTCGGCAAGCATGCAAAACAATCTCGCTTTTGATCTGGTGGGAGAATGGACATTTGATGATGGTTCTCTTAGTCCCGTAACAGATACGTCAGGCTATGGAAATAACGGTTCAATAGCGGGAAGTGGTGTAATCACAACAACAGACAGAAGGGAAAGGAGTAATAAGGCGCTTGGTTTTGATGGAAATGGTGACTATGTGAGCATTGGAAATCGCACAAGCTTGAATAGTCTTTCACGGTTCACCCTTACTGCATGGATAAAGATGAACGATAGGAAGTATATTCCAACAATAATAAATAAAGGACCTGAAGCCGCAGCTCAACATTTCTGGTGGGGCATACAAAGTAACGATACTTTATGGCTCGAAGTAGGAGACTCAAGTGGCTGGATACAATATAATTCTACTGCTGTTCCATGGGTATTGGGCAAATGGTATTTTGTTGCGGTAACTTTAAATAACGACATTAAGCAGATAAAGCATTACAGAAACGGTGCGCTGATAAATATAAGGACTTATTCGGGGAGAGATTTTAATTCTGGTACATACGATAGCTATATAGGCCGCTATTACGGTATCGATCCTACTAATTATGATTTCAATGGTTCAATTGATGATGTGCGTATTTATAAACAAGCTTTTTCGCTTTCCCAAGCCCAGCAGCTTTACGCTCAAGGATTACCCAGCCATTTGTTAACCTCAAATATTTTTCATTTCTAGCTTTGTTGACTTCCTTTTTATTTACGCTTAAACTTAAATTAATGATTGATTGCATAAAGAAACAAAAAGGTTTCACCAGGTACAGGACTGCACCTGGTTTTACTCTTATTGAACTTCTCATCGTTATCGCAGTCTTAGGAATTCTCGCAGCCGGAGTTATCGCGGCTATTAATCCTGTAGCGAAAATTAATTCTGCCAATCTGGCTAAGGCGGAAACATTTGCAGCCAGCGTACAAAATTCTCTGGCTATTAATCTGGTGGGAGAATGGACATTTGATGAGGAGATTCAGGGCTCTGCTAAGGATACTTCGGGATACGGGAATAACGGTACGGTAAATGGTCCTATCCTAGACGCAGATAGAAGGGGGCGAGCAAACAGGGCATACAGTTTTGACGGAGTGGATGATTATGTGCAAATAGCTGATTCCAATGCCTTGGATGCCACTAACGAAATTACCGTTGAAGCTTGGTTTTACACTAAAAGAGATTTTGGCGCAACTGGTCGTTACCATATTTTAACGAAAGAGCTTTCAACGGCAAATTATATATTAAGAAATGACGAAAGAACAAATGATGAAGGCGGCCCCGGGCTTGCTTTTACTGCTTCTTTCAATAACGGTGGAAATTACTATGGGGTCGGTAAGGTAATTCCTACCACAAATGAATGGCACCATGTAGTGGGGGTTTTCGACACTAAAAAAAGGGGCATGGAACTCTGGCTGGATGGAAAGTTGGTTCAAAACCGCACTGATGTGCTTGGGTTAACTATGGACAGCAACAATGCACTAGTGGGGATCGGTTCATATCCGTATGGCCCAAGCAATCGCTCCTTCAATGGTTTTATTGATGATGTGCGCATTTACAAACAAGCTTTTTCGCTTTCTCAAATCCAACAGCTTTATGCCCAAGGCTTAAAAGAGCACCGGTTGGCAATCAGACAATATTAAAAAGGCTTTGCACGTTCAGCCTGCAGGAAAAGCGGTTGCAATTTTAGCCAAGATTCCCTACGATTGGAATGATTTGGTATCATGTATTATGTATTCAGTATTATGTATCGAAATTTAAAAATATTCTTTATTATTGCGTTCATCATACATACTACCGCTGCGCCTGTAGGCGCACAAACCATGTCTAATGACAGTTACATCATAAAAATGCAGGGCTTTAATACGCTTTCCGGTGTGACTGCCGGGAAAGACTACGGCTTGAGATCCACGGTCGGCGATCTTAATCCCATAACTTCAGAAGGCGTGAATTTTAAAGTCAGAACAGGCTTTGAAAACCTTGCCGCTACTATTCCTTTTTCCATTCTGCTTTCTTCTGGCCTCATTGACTTTGGGGCTCTTAGTCCGACCAATCCCATAATCCGTACGGTTGATTTAACTACGCATAGCCTGACAGTTTATGGGTACTCGGTATTGGTATTTGAGAATGATCCCTTAACGATTATTCCCCCGACCGAGTTAAACTCGGCTTCGGTCAGTAAAACCTTTATTCCCGATACAACTTGCGACAACGGACAGTGCGGGACTGAAAATGCATCCGAATGGATCAATGCGCTTACCTATGGTTTCGGATATCGCTGTGACAATGTCACCGGCACTGACTGCGACAGTTCATTTGCCAAAACTAATTCTTACAAACATTTTCCCGACCTTGCCAGTAATGACGATCCTACCTCAATTATGGCAGGCATTGGTTCGAATGATAAAGCTGTCCGTATCTCCTATAAAGTAAATATTTCGGGAACTCAAACTCAAGGCAATTACAGCAATATCATTACCTATATCGCAGTACCAAACTTCTAAAAGATTTATGATTAATGATTTAAGATTTAAGATTTCCTATTTGCTTATTTGCTTATTGGGTTATTTGTTTATTACTCAAACGGCAGCCGCAGCGCCTTTGAGTTTATCTATTGACCCGCCGATAATCGTAATCAAAGTTATTCCTCCGGCGAATATAACCAGCGCACTAAATATTCAAAACAAGGGTGATACACCAATTACGCTTCAGATTCAACTCAAACCCTTTAAGGCTAAAGGGGAAAATGGGGAACTTGAATATTCCAAAGAAACCTCAGAAATTTTTAAGAGCATCCAAATTTTGGATGCTAATGTGCCAGTCGGAAGTATCACGCTAGGACCACAGCAGCAGAAAAGCTTGAATTTAGATATAAACATACCGCAAGATACAAATATATCAGACTATTATTTTTCAGTTGTATTTGTATCCGTCAATTCCTTTCCGGTTGAATCAAATTTTTCCGTAAATCAGCTTGGAATTGCGGCCAATGTTTTGTTATCTGTTGGCGCTTTGGAAATTCCCAAAGCAACTATTGAGGAATTTTCATCCAATATCTTCTTTGAAAAAGGTCCGGTGCCCTTTACGATCAGAGTCAATAATAAAGGAGCTCATTTCATAGAACCGAAGGGTGAAATTACCATAAAGAATATGTTTGGTCAGAGCATTGGTAAGCTTGATTTAACTCTTATAAATGTTTTATCGGGTTCAACCCGGGCGATTCCCAATGGCGTTTATATGCAGAGTCTGAGGTTAAAAGATAATTCAAATACGAAAACAAAAAACGCTTTTGATTTTAAACACCCAATTGCCTTATGGAACGAGAGCTTTCTTTTGGGACTCTATACGGCAACTCTAAATATCTCCATGTCTAATGAGGGCCCTACTTTCACAAGAACCATTCACTTCTTTGCTTTTCCTCTTTTAATCTTAATCGTAATCGTGATTGTGGTAATCGCAGTAATCGTGATTAGAAATAGACTTAAGCTGTATGCGAATAAAGATCGAATGCAAGTATAATTTTAAAGATAATCATGCACTCAAGCGACTTGCTTTATCTCAGCCTTTAGGATTTTTAAGCCGTGAAAAGACAAATTTAGCGATTATTATTACTTATACTCAATTTTGGAGTAGAAAAACTAAATATGGCTAAATGAACTAACGGGCTGAATTTTTACCAAAAATCCGACTGGATAATTAATAATCTATATTTAGCATAAAATTAATCTTATCCCTACAATCCAAAATGAAACAAAACTTCCCCTATCACTTTCTACTTATAACTGCTAAATATGCTTATTAGTACAATAAGAGTGAGCGTGAAATCTGGAAGAAAAAGATCCAAAACACAACCAACAAATAATGTAGATTGACATATTCTGATATATACCTAATTTTCAGGGAATATTCAAATATACGAATATTTTTCGAATATACATCCCCGATTAACACTTATCAGTTTTCACCGAGTTTTCACAAGACTTTGATTAAACAACAGACATATCGGAACATATCACAATATATCAGCTTTTCCTTCATTTAGGCTATTGACAAGTTCCTTAAAATTATTTATTCTAGTTGTATAGATTTATTTTCAGATAATCAAATAATCAGTATAATGTGTATAATTTCGTAGCTGACATGTCATCCTGAGCAAAGTCGAAGGATCATATGAATTTATCGCAGCAATTCGTTGAATTTCTCTTAAATCAAAAACCCAAACGGTCTTTGCTGACCGTGAAAAATTATAAGGCAGATATAGGACAATTCATCAGCTGGTTTGAGAAAGAATGTAAATTTCCTTTTGACCCGACAAAAGTTACCTTACAAATATTCCAAAAATATAAGCAGGAAAGGGGGTTGTCCGAAAGCTCAATGGAAAGACATACTTCTTCCCTACGCAAGTTCTTTAACTTCTTGAAGGCACAGGGAATAATTATCTTTGATTTATTTCCTGTTCCGGACTACAAAGAAAAAATTGAAGCTGATCCATGGATGATTAGAAGCTTCAAGAATTTTCTTAAGGAATCCAAAAAAACTAACCTTACTATAAAAAACTATATCAATGATGTAAAAAGTTTTTTTGCTTGGCTTGAGGAGGTAGCTTTAGTAAAGTATAGCTGGAATCTAGCAGACAGAAATTTGCTGAACAAAATTAATTTTCCTATTATTGAAGAGTATAAACAAAGACTAACTGCAGCCAAATTCTCTCCCGCAACTATTAACAGAAAACTTTCCTCCTTAAGAAGCTATATAGGCTGGGCCAAAACCCAGAGGCTAATTCCTTCGGGTCAGACTTCAAGTCAGGCTGAATTTATCCCAGCATCTAATCTTAAGGAAATCCCGAAACAAGACGAAGATACCCCGAAGGGTACTCAGGATGACAAGGCGGCTTATTCCTCTTTCCCACCGGAAAGACTAATGCAGAAAAGCATAAAAGGAGTTAATTCTCTTTTTGATAATCTGTTTATCTTGCCATTCGCTCAGACACTTGAAACAACACGGTATCTATTCTGGAAGCTCACCGGAAAAAAGGTATTTAAAAAGACTGCCCCGAAGACGTTTCAAATAGCTCAGCCTGAGGAGATATCAAACATCAAAAAGGATTTTTATGCTCCCCTGAATGTTTCTACCCGCTATCTACCGGTTCATCAAAGAATTTGGCATTACATCCGTCACGTCAGACCAAACTGGTACAAAAGATATCATTCATACTCATTTACACATTATTTACACTTTGCAATACTGACGATACTGGCTACTGCAATTGGCTTTGGAATATACAGCAGTTTTTTTGCAAATACCCAGGCAAAAAATGCTATCTTGGGAGCTTCTACCAGCGCTCCGCCTCGAATCTTGTCTTTCCAGGGAAAACTTACCGATTTATCCGAAACTCCAATTGTTAAGGAAACAGCCATTCTCTTTTCTCTTTATGATGATGAAAATGCATCCTCGGGAGCCGCCATCTGGCAGGAAAACAACGCTGTCAAGCCTGATTCGGATGGAATCTTTTCAGTACTTCTGGGAAAGAAAACTCCTATTTCCGACACTGTTTTTAGCCAAAATTCAAAGCTATTCTTAGGAATTACTGTCGGAAATAGTCCGGAGCTGCGTCCTCGTCAGGAACTGGCAACTGTTCCTTTCGCCAGCAACGCAGAAACTCTGCAGGGCCTTGAACCGATTACCAATTCTGCCAAAGTAAGTAATGTAGTTTTAGCTTTGGATTCTTCCGGCAATTTAAGTATCGCAGGCGCTCAAGCGCATACCTTTCAGGTAATTGGAGGAAGCCTTGTGCTTTCGGGAAAAGTTTTATCTTTGACTACTGTTCCGGGAAGCAATAGCAATATCGTAATCGCGCCTGATGGATTAGGAAAAATTGATCTCTCAAGACCCATACAGAATAGCACAAACAATAACAATTTAGTGTCCGCCGTGGGATCGGTAGAGTTTGATGATACGGTCGCAATATTGGCAACCACCAGTGCGCAAGCAGCCCTGTATATCAATCAAAACTCAACGGGGACATTGATTAG
This sequence comes from Candidatus Levybacteria bacterium RIFCSPHIGHO2_01_FULL_40_16, assembly GCA_001783805.1. Classification (GTDB taxonomy): domain Bacteria; phylum Patescibacteriota; class Microgenomatia; order Levybacterales; family UBA12049; genus GWB1-37-8. Next base: position 25,087 of record MFNS01000005.1, on the reverse strand, counting down.
CGCCAGTACCTCCGGGGCTGCCAAATTCGTCGTAGAGAACGATGGAACCGGCAAATTCACCGGCGACCTGGTAGTAAATGGCGGGGACCTGACGAGCGCAGCCACCACTTTCAATTTTCTAAATTCAACTGTTACAACCCTGAATTTGGGAGGCGCAGCCACAACCGTTAATTTAGGTATTTCAGGCGGAAATACGACAGTAAAATCTAATCTAATTCTTTCTTCTTTAACATCAAACGGTGGTATTCTATATACAAATGCTTCGGGAAAGATCTATCAGGCGTCCGCCGGCTCAAGCTCCGATTGTCTGATGGGAGGAACTACTCCATTTTTTACTTCCTGCTCCGTCACCAGCATTTTTAATCAAGCTAATGGGGCAATTTATCCCGGCAACACAACGCTCGATTTATTATTAGGAGCAACCTCAACATCTTCAGCTTTAATCAAATTAACCGGAACAAACATTGCGGGATCAAATAATTCTTGGTTCAATGCAGGCAATGTTGGAATCGGGACAACAACGCCCTTATTTAAACTTGATGTTCAAGATTCTCAATTGGCAACTGCTGCGGCTCAAATATTTAATACCGATACGGGGACGGATGCGGATGGATTGATAGTTAAGCTTGGCAATGCTTTAACGAGTGCCGTTGCCGCTTCAAATCACTTTATTAGTTTTGAAACGGCCGGAATCGGTATTGTCGGATCTATTCAAGGGAGCACGGGAACAGGTGTAACTTATGCAACCAGCGGAACCGCAGATTTCGCCGAGTATTTCAAAAAAGATAATAACCAAGTAATAGAATATGGCTCTGCTGTCTGTTTAAAAGACAACGGATTGATTGTTAAATGCAGCAACGATAACAATAAAATTATTGGGGTTGCTTCCGAGCGCCCTGCATTCCTGGGAGGACAGAATCTAGGCAATGGTTCCATAGCAGTTGGTCTTACGGGACAAGTTGAAGCATTTGCTGCAACCATCAACGGAGAAATAAAAGCAGGAGATATGCTGACGTCATCGGATATCCCGGGAGTTACAATAAAAGCCACAAAAGCAGGACAAATTATAGGAAAGACTTTGGAGAATTTAAGCATTATAGATGAATCAAAAGTTGTTGGCTATTATGATCCCGAAAGCAAGGAGTATAGAAGCAAAACCAGTTTCCCGGACATTCCTCTGAAATCAAATATTGTTCGCGTTGTTAAAATCTCAATCTTAATTAATGTCTCCTGGTATGACCCGGGAGCTTATCTTGCCCAAAACGGAGACCTGATTATTAACAGTACCAACGCCAACGGATACTCTATTTCTAATTCTAAAAATGAAGTTCTAACCAACAGCGGGGGATTTTTTGAAATCGTAGCTGCAAATATTAAGGCAGGCTACGTTCATGCGCAAGCACTGACCGTAGCAGGTTTAATTAACGCTTCTGAAGTGATTACGAACACTCTTATTGTATCTTCCGATTCTCTAATAGTTAGTGGGCAGAGTCTGAAAGATTATATTGTTCGAGTTGTGAATGAATCAGGAATTATGAATCAAGAACCGAGAATAATCTCATCAGTCGCGAGAATAGATCAGCTATCTACCAATATTATTTCACCTTTAGGTAAATCGTTAATAGTGAAACTGGCAACGCCTTCTGCGGAGATTCATGATTCATCATTCATAATCCAAAATTCAAGCGGGTCTGCGATTGCCAAAATTGATGATCAGGGTAATGCTTCTTTCTCCGGCACTATTAATAGTAGTAATTTAACAACAGGTAATGCAAGCATCAGCGGTACCCTGTGGGCAGAAAATATTCTTGCCGACTCTATCGACGGCCTTGAGGCGAAAGTTTCTGCATATATGGATATTGCGTCTTACTCCGCTCAATTTTCCAACATTCCCGATCTGACCGCAGAGCGAGCTCAATTCAGTCAAGGATTGATGGTCTTTGGTCCGACCAGTCTTTCCGATCTGGCGCTTGCAGGCAGACTTTCAATCGGAGGAATAATGTACATTACAGAAAATTCCCTAGAAGTTTTGGGCACGGATTTATCCCTCCAAAGTCTGAAACAAGGAGGACTTTCAATCATGGGCGGATTAATTTACATTGATACACAAGGCAATATCAGGGTTCAGGGAGATCTATCCGTAACCGGAAAGTTGGCTGTAAATATTCTTTCTCCGCATCCTTCGTCCGACTTACTTGTGAATAATGCCAGCGGTTCAAGTGTTTTGTCTGTAAATCAAGCCGGAGATTTAGCAGCTTCAGGATCAGGCACTTTTGCCAAGCTTAATTTCAGCCTTGTTGCACCGGTTTTGGCTGTTTCTGCGACAGAAGTGATTGCCAGTTCTTCTGCGGGAATTGCCAATATTGCCCCTTATCAATCGGAAATTACGATTAGAAACGCTTTGGTAACAAGCAAATCTGTAATTTATATAACTCCTGCTGGAACACCTAGCGCTCAAACTCCATTCTTGATGCGTCAAATTTCCCGTGGACCTGCCCCGAGCGGAGCCGAAGGGTCATTTACTGTCGGAGTGCAGTCACCCACCAATCACCCGATTGACTTTAATTGGCTAATCGTTAATTAAGTTGGCAGACGGAAAATTTCTCTGCAGGATATCCCCTCTTGACATTGCCTAAAGTCCTTGTTAACCTAAGCTAATGGAACAAAAAAACGAACTGAATTTATATGTTCAGAATATTTCTTTATTCCTTTTGGGAATTCTCTTCATGGCCTTCCCGGTTATTTTTACGACCATTACTACTAATCCTATTGTTTTGCCCAAGCAGGTGTTGCTGGGAGGAGTAGCTCTCGTTCTTTTGGTTCTTCAAGCCGTAAGAATGTTCGCTGAAAGATCAGTAAAGTTACACAGAACAGCTTTTGACATTCCGGTTCTTTCACTGGCGCTGGTCGCTTTTTTATCAAGCCTATTTGCAATCAATAGGGCAGACGCATTGACAGCCTTTATCCCTTATTTCCTTGCGATCTTGGGATTTTTCCTAATTGTTAATATAGTTAAAGACAAAAACTCACTTCTTTTCCTTATGTCCTCTCTGATTATAGGCGCAGTTTTATTATCTATCTCCGCAACCTTGTCTTTTTTTAAAATTTATATCCTGCCTTTCCCGGGAACTCATGTCCAGACATTTACGCCGCTCGGATCAATGCTCGAACAGGAAATTTATCTGGTTTTGGTATTCGCCATCTCTTTTTATTACATCTACAGATTTCTTAAATTTAAAGCAAAGACGCAAACAGATGCCGCTTTTGTAAATGCGGCTAATCCCTCCATGTCCAGTCGGGAATTGACGAAAGCCGTGAGCTTTGGAATAGCATCTTTGGTGATTCTAATGGGCATTGTTGTTACAACTTATGCACTCTTCAAGCTCAATAAACCCCTTCTTCTGCCAATTGAAACAGGATTTCAAACGGCTTTTTCCGAAATTTCTCTGGATACGGGACGCGTAGCGCAGAGCTTTTTTCTGGGAAGCGGATTTGGAACATATGCTACTGATTTTTCAAAATGGAAACAAGCTTCATTCAATCAAAATTCGGATCTTTGGAATTTAACTTTTTTCCAATCTTCAAATTTTGCACTTGAACTCTTAGCCACAACCGGGGTATTGGGCTTATGCGCTTTCATCTTCCTCTTAATTAGAGTGTTTAAGGAGGTACGCATCAGTCCTCAAAATAAAATGCTTGTTTCTGTAATCGTACTGCTTCTGATTTCGCTTTTTTTGCCTTTAAGCTTTACGTCGCAAACCTTGTTCTTCATAATCTTGGGACTATTTGCCGCTAATCAAGGCTTAATCAACAAAGCTCAAAACAGATTTTTTGACATTGAACTTCGGATCGTCGCCCTTAGAAAAGGGCTTATCGCAATGGAAGCGCCTGCAGCAAAAAATGAGAAAAGTCTAATTCTCCCCGTAATTACCGGCGTGATCATCTTGGCAATTGTAGGAATTATAGGCTATTTTAGTATCCCCTATGTAACTTCCGATCTGACTTTCCAAAAATCTCTTCTGGCAGCAGCTCAAAATAATGGATCCTTGACGTATCAGCTGCAAGCACAGGCAATTTCAAATTTCCAGTATCGGGATGGGTTTTATCGGGTTTTTTCTCAAACAAATCTGGCTTTGGCTAATACTCTTGCGTCTCAACAGTCGGCAGGTTCTACTCCAAGCCAAACTACCCAACAAAATATCACAACACTTATCCAGCAATCTATTAATGCCGCCCGAGGAGCAGTGACAGTCGCTCCTCAAACCTATCTTAACTGGCAAAATTTGTCTTCCGTATATCGAGGCTTGATCGGATTTGGTCAAAATGCAGAGAGTTTCGCGATTGCCACTGCTCAGCAGGCAATCGCTCTTGATCCTAATAACCCGCAGGAATACATCGCCTTAGGAGGTATTTATTATCAAATGGGGCAATGGGACAATGCTCAAAGCCAGTTCCAAATCGCAGTCTCTCTTAAGCCTGATTATGCAAACTCACATTATAACTTAGGTCATGCTCTGGAGCAAAAAGGAGATTTGCAAAATGCCTTAGTACAATACCAAGCGGTAAGAACTCTAGTTGCTAACGACAAAACTTCCTTAGATCAAATCGACAAAGAGATTGCCGTTCTCCAAGGCAAAGCCCAAGCGGCAGTCAGTCCTTCAACCAATGAGAATCAAACCCTTAACGTAAATAAACCGGAAGCACAACTTCCTGCACAAAATCCGCCGGTTAAAATCCCCGCTCCTCCTACCGCCACCCAATCTTCCAAGTAAACCTCTTCTGTCTTAATTTTGCGACTGAAACAAAGAGCGTTAAGTTTTTGTGAGCGAACGCGTCAGGGGAATTCCTCAGCGAGCAAAGCCAAGTCAGACTTGGCAAAGCGAGATTGAGGAGGGGGTGAAATTACCCGATAAGTGAGCGAGCAAAATAGCCGCCGCTTCGAAGAAGCTAGTGCCCTTGGGGCGCGACTTTCACTCGCAAAGAGCTTTTGGTACTTTTTGCGGAAAAAAGTACAAGAATATACTTTATACCAAAAGTATCACGATAAGAATTAATCCAGCACCTTTCTAAAATTAATTAAAACTGCTTGGATTTCATCCAACACCCAAAAGGTGCTGGATAAATCTAAATAGAAAATCTAAAAAGCCGTGATACTTTCGATACATTTAGCCCTCCGAAGCCCAACGGGCGAAGGGGGCCAAATAACATCCGCTCTTATGCAGATTGTCTTTGTTTTCTAAAACAATCCTTACAAAGGACTGGTCTATTTCCTTTCGGTTCGAAAGGTACAGTATCTGACTTGCCGCAGGTTGCGCAAGTTATCGGAAAGGATTGTCCAGAGGACATTCCCCGATCTCCTTCCATACGGGCCTTTTTTAAGGCGCGGCAGGCCGGACATCTAACCGGTGCGTTTTGGAAACCTTTCTGTTGGTAAAATTCTTGTTCAGAAGCTGTCCAAGTAAAAGGTTTGCTGCAATCGCGACAAGTTAAGTTTTGATCTTGAAAATTTGCCATTCTATATTTCACCACCTTTCACCCGACGAAGCTTTAGCGAAGTCGGGCTTCGCTTAACATAAAAAATATAGCTTAACTGTAATAATGTTGTTGGGATTTTGCTTATCATTAAAATTTCTCTAAACTCCGCCTACCTATTTCTCGAATTTAGAGAAAGGAGGATGGATTAATATATTGCATATTATACAGCAACCCAAAACAAAATAGCAAGCACCAAAATTTTTAGTGGACCTGAGGGGAATTGAACCCCTTTCTACTCCATGCCATGGAGTTATACTACCGGTGTACTACAGGCCCAGTGGACCTGAGCGGATTCGAACCGCTGATCTCTGCAATGCGAATGCAGCGCATTACCAACTGTGCTACAGGCCCTTGAACAATAATGATACTATAATTATTGCAGATATGGAAGCGGGTTGACCAGAGTTCCTCCCTTGCGGACTTCAAAGTGGACATGGGAACCAGTGGTTCTTCCGGTCAGACCAATCCAGCCTAGAACTGTTGATCCGGCGACTACAGTCTGTCCGGCAGAGACATTTACGCCTGAAAGATGTGAATAAAGAGTTTCGACATCACCATTTCTAACCCGAACATTTGTTCCATAACCGCCATCCCATGTTCCCACACTTACGCTGCTCACTACTCCATTTTGCGCTGCAGCAACCGGCGTACCGTAAGCTGTGGCAATATCAATTGCCATATGATACCAAGACGCAAATTGACTGATAACTCCACGAACCGGCCAAGTAAAGCCTAAGCCGGAAATTGTAACCGGGCCTGAAGCTATATAGATTTGACGTCTAAACGTTGGCTGCTCTGCAGGCCTGACTCCATCCGGAACTATGAGCATTTGGCCTTCAACCAAGGTAAATGTCTCCGGATTGGCAAAATCATTAAAGGGAAAATCAACTATTTTTTGAGCTTCCGTATCTAATTTTTTCGCAATTGAATATACGGAATCACCTTTGGCGACTTTGTAGGCAATTCCCGTCACCGGCAATATCTTAAGACTGTCTCCAACTGCTATATTATCGTTAGATAAATCGTTCGCCCAACGGATAGTTTCCGTGGAGATGCCAAATTTCTCGGCAATCGTCGAAAGAGTATCTCCCCTTTCAACAGTATAATCAAGAATTCTATCCCGGGGCTTCACGGAGTTAACGGTTTGGAAAACATCCGAACTTACACTAATTGACTCTTTGGAATTCGAAGAGCTAATCGGGAGATTACTTGCTTGATTCTCAAATATCGGATAGGTGTCTGCCAGAAATGGAGAAATAATTACTCCGATTCCCAAAAATCCCATTGCTGCAACATGCATAAACGGCCTGTTATAACGCCCTCTTTTCATCGTAAACAATTTTACAAGACTATTTTTATTAGCCTCAAAAATAACTGACATGGTGACAATTTTTTTCTTGAAATAGGAAAAGAGGAACTGACAAAATTTAGCGAAATCCGAAACGCCTGCGACAAAAGAATTAAGGGAGGGCTTAATCATGGTTGAGAAGAAATGGTAACAAAAATGGATGACAGAGTCAAATTTTAAATTTTAAATTCGAAATCTTGAATGAAATCTAAATGTTTTAATTTTTAAACATTTAATCATTGAAAATTGATTGAAAATTGCAAATTGAAAATTGGACTAGCCTTTTCCGAGAGTTTCGAGGAATTCTTCGTTGGTGGTAGTTTTGGACAATCTTTCCACAAAAATGCTGGTCCGCTCTTCCGGTCCGAGCATATCAATCATCCGGCGCATTGTCGAGACTTTTTTAAGATCTTTTTCAGATAACAATAGCTCTTCCTGCCTTGTTCCAGAACGGGTAATGTCAATTGCAGGGAAGATCCTACGGTCAGCCAGTCTCCTATCTAAATGCAATTCCAAATTTCCAGTGCCTTTAAATTCTTCGTAAATTAAATCATCCATGCGGGATCCAGTGTCAACCAAAGCGGTTCCAATAATCGTTAGAGATCCGCCCTCCTGGCAATTTCTGGCTGCTCCGAAGAATTTTTTGGCCGGCCATAAGGCTGCAGGGTCGAAACCTCCGGATAGGGTACGGCCGGATGGCGCGACAGACAGATTGTAGGCGCGGGCTAAACGGGTAATTGAATCTAAGAGAATGATCACGTCTATTCCCGTTTCCACCAGTCTTTTTGCCCGCTCCAGAGTTATTTCTGCAACTCTGGTTTGATTATCCGGCGGCTCATCGAAATGCGAAGCAACTACATCTCCTTTGACAGATTGGGCAATGTCCGTTACCTCTTCAGGGCGCTCCCCGATTAAAGCTGCCATTAAATGTGCTTTGGGATAATTTTGAGCAACTCCGGCGGCAATTTCTTTGAGAATTGTCGTTTTCCCGGCTTTGGGAGGCGAGACAATCATTCCTCTTTGCCCAAATCCAATCGGAGAAACCAGATCAATTATGCGGGTTGACAAAGGAAGCTTGCCGGTTGATAGGATGATTTGTTTTTTGGGATAAACAGGAGTCAGATCATCAAAATAAGGCCGCCGCAAAGAATCATCCGCCGGTATGCTATTAACGGTTTCTACCTTTAATAATCCAAAGTAACGTTCCGTATCTTTGGGAGGACGCCCGACTCCCTTGATCAAATCTCCGGGACGAAGCATGAAACGGCGTATCTGAGATTGGGAAATATAAACATCACGTTGAGAAGGAATAAATTTAGGTCTTAAAAATCCGTGTCCTTCCGGCTGAATATCTAAAATTCCCGAAACCTCAACCGTAATCGAGGGCTCTTGCCGATAGGCAAAATTGTTGATTGGCTGGGCTTGAGCTTGAGCTGGTGAAGCCGCTGGTGTTACAGAAATAGGCTTTATAGCAAGAACTGCCGCAGAAGGTTTGCCCTCCAATGTTTTCTTGTCCGCCGAAGCCTTGGCGGAGGCGGAAGCAATGGAAGGAGAACCGATTATTTTATCTACTTGTACCTTAACTGAATCTTTTTGAGGCGTAGTTTTTTTATAAGGCATATTTGAAAATTTGGCAGTGAAAAATAAGTGTTAAACGATACCTGTTAAATGATAAATTATACTTTAATTATTGGGTCAATTAGAAATTATTATTCACATCTTGTGGAACTTTTCTCCGAAGGGACTATTCTGCAATGCAGAACCATCCGTATTACACCATAACTTCCCCGCCTTGTCAAGGAGCAAATGAAATTTGCGACGCAGACCCCGTACGCGCGCTCTTGCGATGCGAGATTGTTGTTGCCCCAGGGAGCAAGTAAGCGACGTAGCGGGGGGGTCAAGGAGTAACTTGACTTAGCCTATAGCTTTGTGATAATCTTACCACTACTTATGGGCAGGATATTAAAAACGGCCTTAATTATATTGTCCGTTTTTCAATTTTCAATTTTCAATTCTCAATTTTCAAAAACTGCTTTTGCCGACACTTCGTGCCAGCCAATTTACGGCGGCGGACAAAGCTGTGTTACTACTAATAATATCGTAGTCAATAAAACCGTACTCAATCCCCAGACAAATCAATTCATTGATAACTTAAGTATTAATGATTCCAAGTACCAACCGGGATTCATTGCCACTTTTCAAATATCTATAACCAACACCGGCAATAATAATGTTGCCAGGATTGACGTCAAAGATATTTTTCCTCAATACGTCAGTTTTGGCTCCGGAGCAGGAACTTTTGATATCAATACTAATACTCTTTCTTTCAGTCTTACCAATCTCGCGCCAAATGAAACACGTAAGTATTCTATTGTCGGCAGAATTCTCAACGCGGATCAAATTCCTGTTGCCCAGGGATCCGTGGTATGTGTAGTAAATCAGGCAATTGCTACGATTGACAGCGCGAATGTCAGCCAGGATAACGCGCAATTCTGCATTGAAAAAGCCGCGCCGAGTATAACTACTGTAACTACCAAGGGCGGATTTCCGGTCTACTCTCCTGTATCTGTAGCTACCTCTCCTAAAACCGGCCCGGAAGCTTTTGGCTTAATCGCGATGATCCCCACCGGTCTCGCCGGATGGTTTTTGAGAAAACAAGCAATCAAAAAGGAGGGTTTGAACTAATATGACACTCGAAAGAAAACCACTAAATGGACAGGAGTCAAAAAAAAGACTAAATAAATTTGAGCAAACACAAAAAATTGCCTACGGTATTTTTGAAAGAAATGGAAAAAAGGACGGCAATGATTGGAGAGATTGGTTTGCTGCGGAAAATATATTAAAACAAAGAAACCAATCTAGAAAAAAGAAGCAGACAGACACAGCAGATGAATACAATAAAAGCGGCAAATTGTTGGGAACAGATCTATTTTTTAAGATATCTTTGCCTGAAGTTTTGGATGAAGCTGATCAACGAATTCAGAACCTCAATGATACACTTATTACGATACAAAAAGCTACTGATGAAGCCAAAAAAATAGCTGAAGATAATGCGAAAAAACAAGAAGTCACGCAGGAAGAAAAACCTCAAGAGGTTTCGGCACAGGATTCGATAGGCCTCTCAAATGCCGAACAGGAGGCTAGTTACAATGCCGGAATATGGCGCGGAAAGAATCAATCAGCAGAATCCCCAGTTGCGGATTCACAATCTCCAGTAAAAGAAGGGCAATCCATAAAAGAGCCAACGGAAGAAGAAATAAAATTGGCAGCTTACCTTGACTGGTCAGGCGACGGAAAACCGCAAGGGAATGATGGCAAAAGCTATTATTACGCTGCGCAAAACCGCTTGAGAAAATTAATGAACGCCGCTCCGGCTGAAGATAAACAGGAAGAAAAATCGGTAGCAGTTAAGGAAATAAAACCAATCGAGGATGCAAAACAACAGCCAGAAATAAAAATTGCTCCCGCAGAACAAACGCCAGCTAAACTAGCTGCAGCCTCTGAAACAAAACCCGAAGAAGCAAAAAAGAAAACCGAAACCAAAGAAACAGAGGCAACTCAGCCAACACCAACTGAAAGAGAGCAAAAAATAATAGATGAAGCAAATAAGGTAATAAAAGAAGCAAACGACAGGGCAGAAGCGGCGAGAAAAGATGCAGAAGCGGCAAAAAAAGAAGTAGAAGCAACCAAGTCAGAAGCTAAAAAAGCCAAAGAGAATGGTGAAAAAGCAGGAAAAGAAAAACTATTGCATGAAATTGAAGAAAAGAAGAATAAAAATGTCTTTAGAAGATTCGGAAACTTTATAAAACGTCATAAAAAGGTTATTATAGCCGGAGCCGCAGTTGTGCTCGCAACTTGGGCAACAATGCAATATTTTGGTTATTTTCTCCCATTCCGAATCCCAGTAAAAGAAATATTCCTAAATGGAACTAAAATTTTTCCTAAATAATCAAGGAGGGGGGTGAAAATATGAAACATGAAATAGAAAAGCCAAGAAGCAAAATGAAACAAGTAACTAAGAGATTAGTAGGTACCTTAACGGCATTGACACTTCTTGCTTCATTAGGTGTCGCTGCAGCAGGTTGTGAGGGAAAAACTGTAAATATTACTGTTCCTCCAATTGCAAGTCCAGCAACGGGAACACCTACGCCAACAGAGACTTTAGAACAAGCAGTAAATAAAGAATTGGCGAGGAGAGAAGCAGAAAAGGCAAAATTTGATAAAGCGGTTGAAGAGGCTGCAGCAAAAAAGCCGCCAAAAACAATAATAAAAGAGGTGCCGGTCTATGTGCCTGTTACTCCAAGGCCAAGTGAGATATTTCCAGCACCAGGCTATGAGATATATACACCGAGGCCTGAATCAGCAGCAGCATACGGAGATTTTTATAGTGTCAGATTTAATCAATCTACCGGACGTTATGATCTGATAGATGTTCGGACAAAAAAATCCGTAAATATAGCCGCGCATATGGTTCAGCCAATAAGTAATTTATTAACCGGCGTGGGAAATACCATGCAGGTCCCTTATTCTCTTAATCCTGGCCAAGCAGCTATAGAACAGGGTTATTTTGTCAATGGAGAAGGTCCTGGATTATTTCAAATTCGGATGAATAGATCTACTGGAAATAATTATCCAGCATGGTTTAATCCCACTATAACTGATGGCGCAGTAACGATAGTCCCGATTGCAAACGCGGCAGCGCATGAAGCTGACGCTTTAAATAGGGCTGTTGATAATAATTGGGCTCGAACTAACGTTCGAGGAGAGAGATAATTATAATTACACCTCTATACAGTAGTGGTTTAATTGTAGGTCTGCAAATAACCCTAGAGATTCTATAATAATCTCTAGGGTTTACTGTGATGAAAAGAATATTAAAAAATAATATTTTTGTCTTTATTTTAATCTTGCTATCTCTAATTCTGGCGATGGCAAATTATAAAGGTGGCACAATCCTTTCCGGCTGGGACACTCTTCATCCCGAATTTAATTTCCCGGAATATTTTAAGAGAATTCTATTTGGAGTTTGGGAATCGCATCAGGGGCTTGGCGCTCTTTCTTCTCAAGCTCATCCTTCGGAATTTCCCAGAATGCTTCTTTATTATCCCCTTTCGTTTATCTTACCGCTCTCTTTTCTCCGCTACTCTTATTTTTTTCTTACTTTAATTTTAGGACCTTTGGGAATGTATTATTTTATAAAAAGGGGTATCTTGAAAGAAGATTCTCTTCAAAATAAAATTTCCTCGTTTGGCGGAGCTCTTTTTTATTTATTTAATTTAGGAACAGTTCAGCACTATTTTGTACCCTTGGAAATGTTCGCAACTCATTTCGCCACACTTCCCTGGCTGTTCTTATTTGTTGTTCAATTTCTCCAATCTAGCTTAAAGAGATATCTTTTGCTATTTGCAATTTTCACTTTTTTCTCTGCCTCAATCGCCCACACCTCCACCCTCTGGTTTGCTTATTTCCTTTCGCTTCTGTTATTCCTTTTTGCCTATAATCTTATCCATCGAAAAAAAGAAATTAAGATAAGCTCTCTTAAAATTATTTTAATTACATTTTTAATCAATGCATTTTGGCTTTTGCCTAATTTATATTTCATCCTAAGTCAGGGGGGGCAAATCGGCAGTTCCAAAATTGAATCTCTTTTCACCGAAGAGGCTTTTGCGAATAATAAGCTTTACGGGACAATTCCCGATATTTTAATTTTTAAAAATTTCCTTTTTAACTGGAACGCTTATGTTGGTAATGGTGAATTCGGACCCCTCCTGAAAGTCTGGATTAGCCATCTACAGCAACCTATTGTGTTAATTATCGGATATGGATTATTTTTAATCGCTCTTCTGGGACTGGCTTATTCTGTTATTAAGAAAAATATAATTTCTTTTTGTCTGCTGGCAATTTTCGGACTGGCAACTTTTTTCCTTCTGACTGATAATCCTCCTTTTGGGCTCTTGTTTAGCTTTCTCCAAAATACAATTCCACTTTTTAAAGAAGCAATACGTTTTCCCTTCACTAAATTTTCTATCCTTTTGATGCTTGCCCTGAGTTGCTATTTTGCTTTCGGTATAAAACTTTTAATTAGAAAGTTGAATACGTATTCTTTCATTTTAATCTTTTTGGCTTTTCTGTATTATATGCTGCCTGCTTTCCAAGGCAATCTCATTAGTCCCCTGATGAAAGTTAATATTCCTTCCGGTTATTTCTCTGTTTTTAACCTGCTTAATAATCAGCCTTACGGTCGGGTAGCAACTTTGCCGATTCATAATTTTTGGGGTTGGAATTATTATTCTTGGCCTGCCCGCAATGCTAGCGCAAGCGTTGCAGGCGGGGGCTATCAAGGCGCAGGATTCTTATGGTTTGGTCTTAAAGATCCTGTAATGGAACGGGAATTTGACAGGTGGAACCCGGCAAATGAACAATATTACCGGGAAATGTCCCAAGCTATCTATTCACAGGATCAAAAAAAACTAAACAACGTGCTGCAAAAGTATGATATTTCCTATATTCTTTGGGATCAAAGCATTATTGCTCCCGAACAAGGAGAAAATAATGAAGTTCTTTTTCAGGGTGAAACAGAAAAACTTTTAAATAATGATGCATCGCTCAAGCAAATTGCTCATTTTGGAGACCTTTTAGTTTATGAGACCGAATTTAAAAATCCGCAAGTGCGTGTTATCAAAAACCCTATTTCGGTCGGTCCCTCCGCTGTTTTTTATGATGATTTTGCTTACGCAAAATATCATGACTATATTACTTATCTCAATTCTGAAGAAAACACAGTTTTTTATCCTTTTAGAAATATTCTTGATAATCAAAATAGAATCATTTCCAAAGATATTTTAGCTTCATTCCCCACCCCCGTTACTTTGGATCAGAAAATCACCTCAAACGCCAACAATGATTGTCCGCCAATAAATTCTCAAGAAAAAACAAACTTTCAGAAAACCATTATTCTGGAAAAATCAGACGGATTTATTGAATATTCTTCTCTGGGCGGGTCTTTTTGCGAACATTTTTCCTATACCTCTTTCCCCAGAAACCAGGGATATCTTATTTCAATTAATGCAAGGAATGTTCAGGGACTTCCGTTGAGATTGTGTGTCTACAACTATATTTCCAAACGTTGTGATCTTTTTACTCATCTTTCCGGCTCAAAAGAATTCAAGCAAAATCTCTTTTTACTTCCTCCCATTGATCAGAGTGTGGGATTTGATATTAATATTAATAATTTCTCCGTTAAAAACAATCCAAGCGTAAACGACATCAAGGCAATTGAAGTCTACCCTTTTGATTACGCTAAACTTTCACAGATAGAAACCTACTCCTCCAAAGCTTCAAATGAAGATATAAATGTTCTTGTTTATTCCCAATCCTTTGATTCAGGGTGGAAAGCTTATGAGGTTAAAAACATAAACTGGCTAAGTAATGCACTCCCTTTTTTGTTTGGTAACGAATTAAAAGAGCATGTTCTGGTAAATAATTGGGCTAACGGCTGGATCCTTGATAGCAATTTAACAATTCAACAATTTAACAATCAAAAAATTATCATCATCTTCTGGCCGCAGTATCTGGAATATCTGGGACTATTAATGCTCGGAGGAACTTTCGCAGTTATTGGCTTCCACTTAAGGCGTAGGTAATCCTTCTTCTTTCTTTGTTTGAGTTGACATAGTCCCTACGAATTCTCTAGCCTTGGCCCACGCTTGATCGTCCGTCATTTTGGTAATTTCTTCTTGCAGAACACCATTGTCCTTCAGAAATTCCTCTACTCCTACATCTCTAAAAAGGTGAACTTTTCCCCCCTCATCATCTTTCATCTTTAACTGTGCCTTGACGAAATTAAGAGAGTTTTCTTTTCTTCTCTTTTCTTGCTCTTCTGCGGATGCAGGGGGAGTAACGGTTTTTTCTACTACCGGCTGTTGAGTTTCTGCGGCAGCTTCTGCTTGAATTATGTTATTAAGTGGCTCTGTCGACACAGGAGCTGGTGCTGTTTCCGGTGTTTCTGCGAGAGTTTCTGTCTGCTTTAAAATTTCTTCAGTCCAAACCACGTGACGCTTACCTATCCCTTTAATCAGGCCAGCAAGTTTTCTTATTGTTTTTTCTGTATTCATTGCTCCTTTTTCTATATAATCTCCAATTTTATCGAAGGCTTTATAAGCAATATCTTCATCATTGAGGTTATACTGATGCCCCTCTCCGGGTCTCGGAGGATTTCCCCCCAACGAATCAGCTGCTTTAAGTAAAAGGTCTCCGGCTTTATCTATCCAAAGTTTTAGATCCTTTTCCCTTAACTCTTCCGCTGTCTTTTTTGTTTCGTCTTTGGCTGTCTTGTCCGCCGGAGCTGTTCCTGCTGCGGGCTTATTCTCCGCTGAATTTATTTCTCCGGCTGCTTTTTCGATTATTTCTTGCGGGTTTATGGCTGTAGTCGCTTCCGGTTTTATTTTCTCTTCCATTTTAGTGAGGTTTCGCTCTGCCCTTAAACGATTTTGCGCATTGTAATAATAGCTTTTGCCGTCATTGCCGGGCGGCTTCCCGTCATTTACCCAATCAAGATAAGCTGCTAATTGTATCTCTTCCTGCGTTGGTTCTCTGGAAATCGAACCCCCCGGAACCTTTTCTTCAAACTGTTGTGCAAATTGTTCTTTATCCGTTGGGGGCTTTGGTTCGGCAGCAAGAGGACTCGCTGGCGACTGAATTACCTCATTTTGAACCGTATCCTGATTGGGTTTTCCGCGCCACGTTCCAGCATTAAATCTGCCCATTTGAGCGTCTGGTGACATATCCGGAGAATTTGAATCCTGATTTCCGTCAGTCATATATCTATTAGGTCATATTCCTGTGTTTTTGTCAATGCTCCTGCGAACTTGACTCTCGGGTAAAAATCGTGCTACAATGTTTGCTCCTTATGTAATTTCCATTTCTGTTACTGCCCCGCAGCTTTTTATAGTCTATGAATAATCAAAAACCTTTAGTTTCTGTTTTATTGCCTGTTCACAATTGCGAATTATTCCTTGCCGATTGTCTGACCAGTCTTGTCAAGCAAAATTACCGGCAAATTGAAATAATTGCCATCGATGACAAATCTTCCGATAACTCCCTCAAAATTCTAAAGAGCTTCGCCAAAAGGTACAAAAAAGTCAGAGTTTTCCGAAATATCAAAAGATACGGCATTGTCATGACTTTAAACCGCCTGTTACGCCGCGCCAAAGGAGATTATATTGCTTTCATGTCGGCAAAAGATGTGGCCTCCCGCTCAAAAATTAAAAAACAAATTGAATTCCTTCTGGGAAATCCGGGGGTAGTGGCAGTTGGAAGTCAGTGCCGGTTTATGAATGATAAAGGAACTCTTATTGGGAAGTCAGACTTCCCCAAGGAAAATCAGTTTATTTATCAGTCACCCCTGCACGGAATATCTCTGCAATTCGAAACGGTTTTGATTAATAAAACTCTTATTCCCAAAGACCTTCTCAAATTTCAGGCAAATTCCGATTATTTCATCTATTCCGATGTGCTCTTAAAACTTCTCCCCTACGGGAAATTTGCCAATCTGCCAAAATATCTGCATTATCACAGGAATGATCCGAAAGAATATTTTGGAGATCTAAGAGTACATCTTATTTCCCTGATTAAACTTTGGATAAAATCGATTGCCAATTATGATTATCAATTGTCCATCAAATCCTTCTTCACCCCCCTCATTAAACAAGGATAAATTACAAATTATTAATTATTAATTGCGAGGGGTGGCGCGAGAGAGGAGGCGGCCGACAGCGCGGACTGCAAGGGAGCACTGGCGGAGATGAATCGAGCGACAGGACCCCGAGCAGATGTTTCCCCTACTTATCCACATTTTTTTACCTAAAATAATTATGCTGATTTGACGGGCTAAATTAAGCACTTTTTACTCTAGGTCATGACTATTCTGCCCTGCAGAATGCTATAGGTTTGACATACTTGACAACGTATGATAAAATCCCTTTAGGTATGACCTTTAGATTTAAGAAGCAAAAAAAAGCATCCGGCAAAACAATCTCCGACTATAAAATGGAAATGCTTGTAAAACAGGGGCGGGATCAATTTAAAAAATTAATTGAAAAAGGAATAAGTGTCCCGGTAGCACTTTTGTAATTCGTCGGTTGGCAAAGTCCAAAAAATAAAAAAGAGCATCGCTTTCGTTACTCAAAATATAAGTTCAGGTACGATAAGCAATGCCCTTGTGAATTCGACAGTTAGTTTTTCAGGCAGGATAAAACTAAATGTCAATGTCTTGTTAATAGCAAAATTAATTATTGTTGTCAAGAAAAAAAAGCGAGGCTAAACTTAATCGTTTATCTTGACAAAGAAAGATATTTTTAGACCAAGTCAGACTTGGCTAGACAAGAACTTTTACGTTTTTTAATGAGGTAAGAGTCTTGGGCAGGGATTCTTACCTCTTTTAAGCGCATAAATGTTTTTCTAGAAAAGTTTTTACGTGGTAAAGATTCCTACCTCTTCTTAGTTTAAGAAAAACTTATATCTTTTTCGCGAAAAGGATACGTCCTGCAGTCGTTTGAATTACCCGAGAGACAACTACATCCACCATGTGACCCAAATCCTCGGAAGCGCTCTCTACAACCAGCATAGTGCCATCATCCAGGTACCCGACCCCCTGGGTTATTTCTTTGCCTTTATGCAAAATGCTGATATGCAAAGTCTCTCCCGGAACAGCAGTTATTTTGAGATGATTTGCCAAAGTATTCACATTGATAGCCAAAATTCCGCTAATTGTGGCTTTTTTCTCCAGATTATAATCGCAGGTTATAATTCTCCCTTTATTGTTTTTGGAAGCGATAATTAATTTTTCATCGACTTCTTTATTTTTGGAATCTTCCGAATCTTGAAGAATCATAAATTTATTTCTTTTTCCTTTTTTTAATTTTTCCAGGAAATCAAGTCCCTTTCTTCCCCTGACTCGCTTAACCATATCTTGAGAATCCGCAATATGTTTTAATTCTAAAAGAATACTTTCCAAAACCACAAATGTGCCCGTAAATACGCCCAGAGCGATCACTTCAAAGATTCTTCCGTCGATAATTGCCGAGGTATCCAGAAATATCGGATTTTCTATTTTCTTTTTTGGGGAGTTGGATTTTCTTTTCGAATGCTTAAATCTGGGCATTTTGGCAAGTGTTTTTGCCACTTCGTCTGCAAGAATACTGACGAATCCTTGCGGAAATCCTTGCGATTCTTTTTTGCCTTCTTTTTTTCCGCCGGCCGGCTCGCCTCGCGGCGAAGCGGGCGGATTTCCTTTTGTATTTTTCATTTGCTTAGACTAGCTAGAACATCCCTTAATGTCTTAAATTTGTTGGAGCTTAGAATGTCTTTAAACCCGAGCTTTTGGGCTTCTTTAATGCGCTTTTCCAGGGAATTTGCGCGGCGCACTTCTCCCAAAAGACCGACTTCCCCGATTCCAACTTTATTGGAAATTTTAATGTTTTGAAAACTGGAAATGATTGCCAGGCAAATACTTAAATCTGTTCCCGGATCTGAAAGTTTTATTCCACCAGCAACATTGACAAAAACATCCATTCCGCTTAAAGGAATATTGCAATGTTTTTGCAAAACTGCCAGCAATAGCTCCAACCGTTTATAATCAATTCCCGACGCGACCCTTCTGGGAATGGGAATTTTTGAGTTAACTACCAGGGCTTGAATTTCAATCAAGAACGGTCTGGTGCCTTCCATGGTCACCGAGAGAACGCTCCCCGACACTGCCCCAACGCTTTCTTTTGATAAAAAAAGTTGTTCGGGGCTGGTTAATTCTTTTATTCCGGCATCTTCCATCGCAAAAAGCCCAATTTCATCCACCGGACCAAACCGGTTTTTCAAACTTCTTAGAATTCTGGTTGAGGTAAATTTTTCCCCCTCCAAAAATAATAGCGTATCAACCATGTGGGATAAAACCATCGGTCCGGCAACCATTCCCTCTTTGGTGACATGGCCTACCATTACCACAGGAATTCCTAATGTTTTGGCCAGTTTGATAAATTGAAAAGCTCCATATCTGACCTGCCCGACAGACCCGGAAAGACCGCTGACATTTTCCGATTCCATTGTCTGAATTGAATCGACAATGACCAATGCCGGATTAAGCTTTTGGATTGCTTCACAGACCAAATCGGTATTAGTACTAGAAACGATGAAAAGATTGGAATTCTTCTTTGAAGAAATTCTGTCGGCCCGGAGTTTTATTTGCTCTTCCGATTCTTCCGCGGAAATATATAAAACTTTTTCTTTTGCAGTTGCCATTTTCAGTCCGATTTGTAGAAGCAGTGTCGACTTTCCGATTCCCGGATCTCCTGCCAGAAGAATAGCACTACCCTTGACAATTCCGCCGCCCAAAACCGTATCTAATTCCGAAAATCCGGTTAGCAATCTCTGCTTTTTTTGGAATTTTATCTGATCAAGTCTTTTTGGTTCAATATTTACTTTTTGTGCAACCAATGAATTTTGAGGTTTGAACTCCGCAACCCGGATTTCCCTTAAGGAGTTCCAATTGCCGCATTCGGGACACTTTCCCAGCCACTGCGGAGAATCATAACCGCATTCCTGACAAACAAAACTTGTCGTAGTCTTTTTCATACCCCCTGATTATACCCCTATGAAGCTCAAAATTGAAGCGGGAAATTAAATAAGCGCAAAGCTCAAAGTGCAAATCTCAAAACCCAGTTCAAAGCTAAAAACTTTTTCTTTAAAGATTTGAGTTTTGAGTTGTAGTTTTGACCTTTGACTTTTGCGTTTTGAGTTTTATCTATATCCTATGGGTTTTGCGGTAAGGACAGGCGCAACTTCAACTCGGTGTCTTTTTTTATCAACCGAAGAAACGGTAACGTCAACTCCTTGTCCTTCTTTGTAAATGGTTTTAACCGGAATTTTTTCTTTCTTGATCAATCCGGTAATGTTGTCTCCAAGGTCTAAAAGTACGCCGGTGGCAATAATTCTTATCACTTTTGCTTTGATTTTTTTATCTATTGTGAATTCATCTAATTTTTTCTCAAACGGATCGGATAATAATCTTTTTACGGAAAGGTTTACGCGTCTGCTTTCTTTGTCAAATCCGGTAACTACGCCGGTAATTTTGTCGCCGAGCTTGAAAAGGTCGGCAACATTCTCTACATTTTCCCAAGAGATTTCGGAGATATGAATGAACCCTTCTGCCAATTTGCCGTCACCTGCCCCGTCAGATCGCTCCGTGAGGCGTGTACGAATAGTACCCGAAGCCGAACGGGAAGATCCTTCGGGGTCAACCGGGATAGAAAGAAAGACTCCAAAGGGAGCCACATTTGACACAACTGCGTCAATTTTTTGTCCAACCTTTAAATTACCAATTAACTTCTGGAAGTCCGCCGGACCCATAACTTGTTTCTGGGAAAAAATAATTTTATTCAGCTCTCTGTTTAATTCCAAAACCACGACTTTAATTTTCTTGCCGATTAGATTATTTGGATTTTCCAGACTCGAAGTATGGGAGTTTGGCAAAAATCCGGAAATCCCATCATTAGTTGTGCCTAAAAATCCGCCTTTGGTTGCCATATCCAAGTTAACTTCAACAGGCTCTTGACTCTTCTGCAATTTTGCCAAACGGTCCCAAGTAATATCGCCGACCGATCGTCTCAAAGAAACAACCGGATAACCAAAGTCTGACTCGGGATTGAGAACCTGAACAGCTACTTTGTCCCCCACTTTGTAGGAGGTAAGGATTTTGTTCATGATCTGCCTTTCTTTTTCCAAAACTACAGCTTCGGTTTTGGCATTAATGTCCACCAAAATTTCGCCGCTCGTTAATTTGGTAATTGTTCCCGTGAGCATATCGCCTTTGTGAGGAGAAACAAATGGAGTCTTCGCAGCTGCAACCTTCTTCATCAGATCAGCCATTGAGGTTGCTTTTTTAGTTGAAGTTGATGTTTGCATTCATTAAATTCACCTTTCTTTTGACAATTCTAGTATTCTACCACAAAATTCCCTCCCTAACAATACCAAATATCCGAATATGCTAAAATACGCATATGAGTGAACAAGTTAGTAAAGCATCCGAACATCTTTTGGATAAAGAGTTGGCTTATAAATTGACTGTAGACATCGGGAGCGGAATGCATTCGCATGATGCATTGGACAAAATTGGACAATTTGTTAATCCCGGCTTATCGCAAGAAGAATTAAAAAAATTGCAGATTAGAGCATTAATTGGGGCTGCAATAATCACCTCCAAAGAACAATTAACCGATTCTCAAGGAAGAGCAATTCCCAGAAAGAGGCGTGAAGACATAATATTTATTTATGAACGCCCGCTAATTGAAAATTTTAAGATTTATCCTGAAGAAGCAAAAAGGATCTTGAAAATGGGAATGGAAGGTGCGGGAAAAGAATTTCGTGAAGAGCTCCGCAGAATTCAGAAACTTCAGGAAGTAAGAACCGCACGGAAAAATAAAAAAGTTCTCGCCAAATGAAAATCCCGGGCGCCCCACCCCCCCCAGCCCAATTCAAAACATAACGTGCGAGCATTGAAAGCAGCGCGTTGAAAAATTGCGAAGGAGTTATCAGGGGGATTCCTCACAAACCTGTTGAGGAGGGGGTGCAAATCACCCGATTAACGACTGAGCAATTTTAGCGACCTTTCACGGCTCGCGAGTTTTTGGTACTTTTGCGGCCAAAAGTACAAAGAAAACATATAAAAAAACTACTTTTGGGAGATCCTGAGCTCCTCCAAAAGGACTTCCCTCTGTGGAGGTGGCGCAATTTCAGGATGACAAAGAGGAGTTAAGTTTGAATTTGAAGAAAGAAATCCCCCGTTTCTTGAGGATTTTTCTCAGACTAAGCAGAAATTAAGATTTCGAGAAACTTCTAATCAGATTTACTGTAAGCTCATCTTCCAGCATGGCACGTTTAATTACGTTTTTTAATTTTGTATTATTTCTTTTATATCTTTTCGTTGGTTTGCAAAGACCGCAAGTAGATTTAGAAAATATCATATTCAAAAATTATCTGAAATGGAACTCAAACTCTTTGCCCGTAGCTTCAGCTACCCGATTCAACGTTTCAATGGTTACATTCTGCTCTCCGCTTTCGATCCTGGTGATAAATTCCCTTTTCACCTTCATTTTATGAGCCAATTCTCCTTGAGAAATCTTCAATTCTTTTCTTAGTTTTTTGAGTTCCATTGCAGCTTTTAGATATCTTGCTCTCTTTAAAATCTCCTGCTGATGTTTCTTAGAATAACCGGCAAAAAGATCGCTATAAGCGATAAGGTTTCCTTTTTTAACAGCTTGATTAATGGAATTCATATAATTTAAGCCTCTTTTGAGCTAATTCCAGATTTTTTATCGGTGTTTTATGTGTTTTCTTTCTAAAAAAATGTAAAACGACAATATCTAATTTTCCTATATAAGCATAAAGAGAGCGATATTCTCCTTTTAATTTAATTCTAATTTCAAATAAATCTCTCGTAATCTTCTTCGCATGGGGAAAATCCAGTTTTCCTTCAAGCCCTAGAATTTTAATATACGCTTCAAATTCTAACTGTATTTCCTCACCAAACTCCCGCAGTTCCCTTTCGGCATTCTTATCTACAAATATATTCTTCTTCATATAGTAACTTATAAGTTACTGCTTGTCAAATTCAATTTTTCCCAATTTGCTTGCGGCGGATTATTAACATGATACTAAACAAGCCATTTGCTATCACCCAAGTAGCTGGATAGAGCCAAGTAATAATGCTATATTGCTGCAAAGCCAGAATACTTAATCCATGCCTAAAGGAATTTAATTCATATGAGAATAGTGTTTCCGAGTAGGGCTTATTCCAAGATTTTCTGATTGTTGGAATAAAACCTAGCATATCAATAGAAGAAACAAGAATTACTGACCATACAGGTTGCTTAGCAACTAACCATAAAAATAAAGCAACAAGGGATAATAGAAAAAATATAGTATCGGATTTGGTAATATCTTTTTTTCCATTACGAAGTCCTAGGAAAAATATAAAAAAACAGACAATAACAACTGCTAATGTCACCCAAGAACCAACTCCTGCTCCAGCGCCAACTTGCAACCCATATGCAATTGCAGTAACCAATCCCCATATAAACCATGTATAAATATGAGGCGTTGTTTTTCTTTGTAGGGTATCGCGAATATAAGGAATATAACCAATAAAAGTTAGAAGAATGGCAACGATGCTAAAAATAGTTTTTGTATTATCCACGTCTGTAGTATATCAAGAAAGTGAGGAATAAGACTTGCTTTGAAGAAAGAAATCCCCTGGCAATGACCTATTGTCCCTTAGGCATACACCTAAAGTATCGTGAGCGCTGGCGCGTTTCACTTCTCTGTTCGGAATGGGAAAAGGTGGTTCCACACCGCTCTAATTACCAGAGAATTCCTTTCTTCAAATTGTCAAAATGTCAAAATGACATTGCATTTTTAGCTCCTTGAAAGTGAAGAGAAGGTTAATTTTTAAATCTACTCGTTCAACCATTAGTACAGGTAAGCTTAAAACCTTACGGTTCTTCCACTGCCTGCCTATCAACCTTGTAGTCTACAAGGGGTTTACTCCCGCACCACTTTACCAACCAAGCAAGGTTAAACCTAAATAAAGTTTAAACTTTACCTGATGAGCAAAGTGGTACGGGATAGAAATCTAATCTTGGAGGCGGCTTCCCACTTAGATGCTTTCAGCGGTTATCCGTTGGAAACATAGTTACCCAGCGCTGCTCTTGTAAGAACAACTGGCACACCAGGGGTTTCCTCATCCCAGTCCTCTCGTACTAGGGACGAATCTCCTCAAATTTCAATCGGTTGTCCTGGATAGAGACCGACAATATGTTATCCCGATTCGATCGGGAACACAACATTTCTGTTGCGCTCTACATGTCGCCATGCAGTTCGGACTATATCTTTGACGCACTATTTAATGCATCATCTAGTATGTAGTCTCTGAGGCTCTAGGAAAGAAGCGATTCTTTTGAGTATCTTTTATTTGTTACCCGGGTAGTGGCAAAAACTAACTCAACGATTTGTTTAAAACCGTCTTTAGTTAAATGCTTTCCTGTTTTAATCTTTTCAAGCACTTTTACAAAAATTTCAAAATCTTTTTGTTTGCTTGTGTGCAGACTGTGTTCCTGAAAGAAAGGAATAAGTTTTTCCTTTAAATCCTTTCTGTCTTTTACGATTAAAATCCAAGTTTTGTCTTTTAAGCTCTTTGCATGATTGGGTTTTAAATAACCGCAATCAAGCCTTTTTCTGAACTCTTCCAAAACATTTTTTCCGCCTGGATTTTGACTTACATGAAATTCGGTAATCACCTGCCATTTAAGAGGCAAATCTTTTCTCTTACCAAACCCCACATAGAAACACCCCTCACCATCGGTGAATCCCGCTAAATACTCATTAGAAATTTCTTTCCCAGCTGCCTGCTGATTGTCCGCACTTCCAACATTATCACTAGACATAAAGTTATCGTAACTCTACGATAGCTTACTTGTCAAGTAGCTGAAGATACTCCGGAGTTTCCAGCAAATAGCTAGATTTATAGACAGCTCATTTAATAGCGTAATTAACGCTATAGGTCTACTGTCTTACGACGTTCTGAACCCAGCTCGCGTACCGCTTTAACGGGCGAACAGCCCGACCCTTGGGAGCTTCTCCACCCCCAGGATGCGATGAGCCGACATCGCGATTCCGAATCCTCGGAATGCGTCCTCTTGTTGCCAAGAGGATCTGACTATACCTTCATCCTAAACATCACTTTAGGAGCTAGTCTTTTATAGAAGTCATAGATTTTCCGCCAGTCGGCGAATTAAAAACTTCCATCTGTCCGACATTTTGCATCGGACAAGTCGATACGGTCGCCTAAGGCGACCTCGGTATTGACCCCGCCAAGGCGGGGCGTCCACCGATTTTAACTAGTCAATTTTATCCCGATGCATTTCTCAAAATGCCTATCGGGACCAGACTTTTACAAATCTCTTTGTAGGCGCCCCAATGATTTAATTCAAAAGGTGCCAAACCGCATCGTCGCTGTGAACGCTTGGATGCGATAAGCCTGTTATCCCCAAGGTAGCTTTTATCCGTTAAGCTCAGGGCATACCACTATGCCACTGAGGATCACTAAGACCGACTTTCGTCCCTGCTCGACTTGTTTGTCTCGCAGTCAAGCTGGCTTAT
>MFNS01000004.1:27078-27186 GCA_001783805.1 Candidatus Levybacteria bacterium RIFCSPHIGHO2_01_FULL_40_16 | reverse complement strand
GTGCCTCTATATCTCCATCAGCTAGTGAATCCATATCTCCTTCTGCAAGCGAGTCGATTAGCCCGTCAGCCAGTATATCCAGATCGCCTTCGATTAGTCCTTCCGCCA
>MFNS01000004.1:0-26968 GCA_001783805.1 Candidatus Levybacteria bacterium RIFCSPHIGHO2_01_FULL_40_16 | reverse complement strand
TTAGCCCGTCAGCCAGCGAATCAATCTCTCCATCTGCCAGCGAATCTATCAGTCCATCTGCAAGTGAGTCCATTTCGCCGTCGGCTAGTGCCTCTATCAGCCCCAGCGCTTCTCTATCGGTTAGTCCGTCAATCTCTCCATCTGCCAGTGAGTCGATCTCACCGTCGGCCAGCGCATCGATCAGTCCTTCTGCCAGCGAGTCAATCAGCCCGTCAGCTTCTCCATCCGCCGGAACTGCTTCTCCGTCAATTAGTCCGTCTGTTTCGCCTTCGATTAGTCCTTCCGCCAGCGAATCAATTTCACCTTCCGCCAGCGAGTCAATCTCTCCATCTGCCAGCGAATCAATTTCACCATCCGCCAGTGAGTCGATATCTCCATCAGCTAGCGCATCCATTAGTCCTTCCGCCAGTATATCCAGATCTCCTTCAATTAGCCCTTCAGCCAGCGAATCTATCTCTCCATCCGCTAGTGCATCTATTAGTCCTTCCGCCAGCGAATCCATTAGCCCATCAGCCAGTCTTTCTATCAGTCCTTCCGCCAGCGCGTCAAGGTCGCCTTCGATCAGTCCGTCAGCCAGTGAATCAATATCCCCATCCGCCAGTGCATCGATCAGTCCGTCAGCGAGCGAGTCGATCAGTCCCAGCGCTTCTTTATCAGCCAGCCCATCAATGTCTCCTTCCGCCAGTGCTTCAATTTCCCCATCCGCCAGCGCATCGATCAGTCCGTCTGCCAGTGCAAGCATTAGCCCTTCTGTTTCGCCTTCGATTAGCCCGTCTGCCAGTGCAAGCATTAGTCCTTCCGCCTCTCCATCCGTAGGAAGTGAATCGCCATCAGTTAGTCCGTCTGTTTCACCTTCTGCCAGTGCGTCGAGATCGCCTTCGATTTCGCCGTCGGCCAGTGAGTCGATTAGTCCTTCTGCCAGTGCAAGCATCAGTCCTTCGGCCAGTGGGTCGATTAGTCCTTCTGCAAGCGCTTCTAGATCGCCTTCAATCTCGCCGTCTGCCAGCGAGTCAATTTCGCCGTCGGCTAGTATTTCAGTCTCACCATCCGCCAGTATATCCAGGTCGCCTTCGATTAGTCCGTCAGCTAGTGCATCAATTAGCCCATCTGTTAGCGCATCATTTTCCCCATCGGTCAGTGTTTCGATATCGCCATCGGCCAGTGCTTCCAGATCACCCTCCATATCTCCATCGGCCAGCGAGTCGATCAGTCCGTCTGCCAGCATATCCAGATCTCCTTCGATTAGCCCGTCTGCCAGCGCTTCCATCTCTCCGTCTGCCAGCGAATCGATATCGCCGTCCGCCAGTCCATCGCCTTCCGCTTCGCCTTCAGTCAGTCCGTCAGCCAGCGAATCGATATCGCCGTCCGCCAGTCCATCGCCTTCCGCTTCGCCTTCAGTCAGCGAATCAGCCAGCTATTCCCCCAGCGCTTCGCCTTCAGTCAGTGAGTCCGCAAGCTATTCCCCCAGCGCTTCTCCTTCTGTAAGTGAGTCAGCCAGCTACTCTCCGAGCGCAAGTGAATCAGCGTCTCCTTCAGCGAGTTATTCTCCGAGTGCCTCACCATCAGCGGGAACTGAATCGCCATCCGTTTCGCCTTCCGTTTCGCCATCAGCTGCAGAAAGTGCTTCTCCCTCAATTAGCCCTTCTGTTTCGCCATCAGCCGGCGGAAGATCTGCTTCGCCATCGCCTTCAGCTACGCAATCAGCCAGTCCATCACCCAGTGCGTCTCCCTCAGCCAGCCCTTCCGCTGTCGAACTAATGCCGGGTAAAGAAATCCCTGTGCTATCCAGAAATGCCGTGATCTTCAGTAGGACTGCAGTTGGGCAAAATACTTCTATCGCGACCGCCCAGCAAAGAATCCCTTCCTGGAACACCGCCGGCAGACCAGAGCGAGTAAAGGTAGGAACAATCGGGTTTAACTTCCGAACAAATAATTTAGAATGCTGGAATGGGACTGCCTGGCTGACGCTGCGCATGAAGAGAATTTAATGCAGTCAACCCTGAACTTGTTGAAGGGTTGACACAAAACGCCATGGGCTATGCTATAATGACTGGGGAATATGGTAAAAACAAACACCCAGATTCTTGTTGATATCGGCCGAGGATTATCTATGGCAGTCGGTTTGCCGACAATTGCCTCTTGGAAAACTGCCGGCAGGCCCAAAAAGGTAAGAAAAGGAACGTTTGGCTTTAATTCTCAAACAAATAATTTGGAATATTGGGATGGAACCGTCTGGTTTGCAGCGCCTCTGAGCAAAAATTATGCCTGATTTTTGCCTCTTGGGACAATTAGCTTCATAATTGCCCCTTGCTTTTTGCTGATCTAAGCTATATAGTCATATTAAAGCAAAATGTTTAACTTCATAAAAAATATCGGTACGACGGAAATTATTCTTATAGCAATAATTTTGCTCGTTATTTTCGGTCCCAGATTAATTAAGATGCTTGGCAGAACCAGCGGACAAACTCTCAAGGAGGTCAAAAATATCAAAAAGGAATTCACCAAAGCTATAGAAGTTGATGACAACAAACCTGGCAAAAACTAACGGAAAGGGGGTGTCAAATAAAATATGCTGCAATCAATTGGGGTAACCGAATGGCTGATAATTGCCTTAATAGTAGTTTTGCTTTTTGGAGGCAAGAAAATTCCGGAACTTTTCAAAGGCTTAGCTGAAGCCATTAGAGAATTTAAAAAGGCTTCTAATGATTCTGAAGAAAAGAAGGTGTAAAATTTGCTACACTTATTGCTGTGGAAAATATCAAATCTCCCGAAACTTCCGAACTAAAAGCCTTAATCAATAAATACTCCCCTTTCTTAACGGAAATTAGAAAAAGAATTTTTTTTACATTGGGCTTTTTCGTCGCTGCAATGTTCGTTGGCTTTATTTTCTATGAAAAAATAATCAAATTCCTGATTGATATCCTGTCGCTCAAAGGAATTAACATCGTCTTCACCTCGCCCTTCCAATTTATCAATCTCGCAATTAGTTGCGGTGTGGCTACCGGAATAGTGTTTGTTTTTCCCCTCATAATTTATCAAATTTTGTCTTTTTTAAGACCGGCTTTAAGAGAAAAGGAATACAAAATGATAATTAGATTTTTACCCTCCTTCATCTTTCTTTTTTTAACCGGATTTTCATTTGGGGTCCTGATTATGAAATGGCAAATTCAAATATTTTTGGCCAGATCTGTATCGCTTGATATCGGCAACATTCTGGACATCAGCCGTCTTTTAAGCACAGTGCTGCTAACTTCCATACTTATGGGGATTGGTTTCGAATTCCCGATAGTCTTGTTTTTTCTTATGCGCCTTGGAATTATCAAACACAGTCAGCTAAGTAAACATCGCTTGTGGGTTTATCTCGGCTCCTTAGTCTTTACCATTTTTCTTCCGCCGGATTCAATCCTGGCTGACCTTTTACTTGCTTCGCCTCTTATAATTCTATTCGAAGTTACCTTGTTGTTGAGTCGCGCCTACGAAAAAAAAGAAATTGCTGCAACAATTAAAACTGATTAAAGATTTTAAGCAAAATTTCTGCAAATTTCCCCAAATAATTTTAGCGATACTTATTGATATTTAATGTTACAAAATATATAACAATAGATCAATAGTAACAGGATTTATAACAAAACCATGGACAATATTCCCAAGCTTGCGCCCAAGATAGCTCCCCCGATTACATCCGTTACCCAGTGCTCTCCCAGATAAACCCGGCTGACCAGCATTGCAGTGTCGTACGCGATTAAAAATCCCAGAATTAAAGTCTTTTGTAAACGCGTAAACTTTTTACTTCGCCAAACAATTAATCCAATTAAAATACTCATAAACGCTGTGCGGCCGGCATGGCCTGACGGATATGAATTTTCCAAGCGAATGTGAAACTGCGGAAAATTCATAATCTTTTGCGTTCTTAGCATAAATTCAGGCGGCGGCAGATGATTAACAAAAAACTTTCCATAAAGTTCGATTAAATGAAAGAGCCCGAACATTCCCAGCACGAATATGCCCCGAATTCTTCTTTGAAGAACCAAAAAAATTAACAAAACGCCAAGCATAATCTCAAATGCTCCAACATCGCTTAAAAAAGAAAAATATGAATCAAAACGCCGGCTGATATTATCCTGCAGTCTCACTGTCGTATCAAAATCAAATTGAATGAGTAAGTCTTTGTGGACAATGTAGGAAAAAAGGATGAAAAAGGAAAACATTAAAAAACCTATGAGGAGATATTGCTTTTTCATAATTTTCAATTTGAAATTTAAAATTTGAAATGAAATCTAAGTATTTTAAAATTTGAATTTGAAAATTCAATGAAAATTGAAAATTGAAAATTTCAAATTAATTTAGAGTTTGAGATCCTTAAGAAACCGGCGGAATTCACCGTTAATATCCTTGTGCTCCAAAGCCAATTCTACGACTGTCTTCATATACTCAATCTTGTTGCCTGTGTCATAATATTTTCCATTCTCAATTTCGACAGCATAGACCGGCATCCCCTGCTCTTTCAGAAGATTAATTGCGTCAACCAGCCAAATCTCTCCGCTTTTTCCGGGCTTAATCGTCCTTAAAGCCTTAAATATCTCCGGCGGCAAAATATATCCCCCATGAGTTGCCAAATTCGAAGGAGCAAGAGAAGGATCCGGCTTCTCAACAATCGATTTAATTTTATAAACCCTGCCTGCGACTTTTTCAATGTCGGCGATTCCGTATCTTTTCAAATCTTCCTTCTTCTCAATTCTGACTCCGGAGATAACTATTCCCCCATATTTTTCATAAACTTTAATCATCTGGGCAAGTCTCGGGGGCTTGGCATAAATAAATTCATCTCCCCAAAGAACCGCAAATGACTCATTTTCAATAATCGGCTCTGCCGCTAATATCGGAGTTCCGTTACCGTAGGGGCCCTTTTGTCTGACATAAATAAAATTGGCCATCTCGGAAATTTTTTTAACTTCTTCGATAAGCTCGTGCTTACCACCATTCTCAAGATTCCTTAGTAGCTCTGCATTAATAGTATCAAAGTGGTCTTCAATAGCTCGCTTTAGTGCACCTGTAACGATTACAATATCTTCAATTCCCGACGCGACGGCTTCTTCAACTACATATTGAATGACCGGTTTGTCAACAATTGGCAGCATTTCTTTGGGCATGGCTTTGGTTTGGGGTAAAAAACGAGTTCCGAATCCTGCGGCAGGAATAACCGCCTTTCTTATCTTATTCATAAATTTAATTCTACCCCTTATCCTCTTTACATGTCAACTGATATTTGCTAAAATAGTTAGAGGTCAAAAGGCAAAAGTCAAAATCGCAATCCAGTATTTTTGAGTTTTGATTTTTTACTTTTGATTTTTTAATATGGCTACGCCCAAAGCTTTTTTAAGGGAAACTCGGGATGAGCTTAAGAAGGTTGTCTGGCCAACGAGGCAAGAAGTTATACGCTTAACGCTGGTCGTAATCGTAGTCAGCTTGATTGTCGGAATATTTCTGGGAGGGCTGGATTTTATCTTTGTTAAAATTTTAGGAACAATAGTGAAATAATTATGGATACGCAAAAACCGCCAACACTAGAGGAAACATTGGAACCAAAACCAACCGCGGAGTTGGGCAAGTGGTATATTGTCCACACCTATTCAGGGCACGAAAATAAAGTCAAAAAGTCTTTGCATCAGAGAATCCAAAGTCTTGGCTTTGAGGATCGGATTTTTGACATCATTGTTCCCACCCGCAACACAATTAAGGTCTCGCAGGGCAAAAAGGAAACAGTCAAGGAGAAAATTTTCCCCGGTTATGTGCTGATCCGGATGATTTTGAACGACGAAAGCTGGCTTTTGGTCAGAACTACACAGGGCGTCACTGCTTTTATCGGCGCGGGAAATAAACCAACTCCAATTTCGGAAAAAGAAGTTGAGGCAATTCAGAAGTTTATGAAGTTGGAAGAACCGCTTTACAAAACAGCCTTTACCAAAGGCGAAGCGGTTAAGATCGTTGACGGGCCTTTCTCCGACTTTTTGGGCGCGGTCGACGAAATTGACGAAACCAAGGGGAAATTGAAGGTTTTAGTGAGTATTTTCGGTAGAGAAACGCCTGTAGAATTGGATTTCCTACAAGTCGCGAAATTGTAACGATTACAGGCTACCGACTACAGACTACCGTAGACCGTAGACAGTAGACAGAAAGCAAAGTTATGGCAGCTAAGAAAATTAAAACAATAATTAAACTTAACATCAAGGCCGGTGAAGCCCGCCTGTCATCGCCTGCGGCTCAGGCTTTTGACAATCAAGGAGGAAATAATTAATGGCTACCAAGAAAATAAAGACGATAATTAAACTGAATATTGCTGGCGGGCAGGCCACTCCTGCGCCTCCGGTTGGTCCGGCACTAGGACAACATGGATTACCAATTATGGAATTCGTTAAGGCGTTCAACGATAGAACAGCTAAAGATAAAGGCACAATCATTCCGGCCGTAATTACCGTCTATACGGACAGAACTTTCTCTTTTGTCACCAAAAAGCCTCCGGTTGCGGAAATGATCAAAAAAACCATGAAGAAAGAAAAAGGCTCCGGCAAGCCGGGCAAAGAAATCGTCGGAACTTTAACCATGGCACAAGCCGAGGAAATTGCCAAAGCAAAATTGGAAGATTTGAATACTACCGACGTCAAAATGGCAGCCAGAATAGTTGCGGGAACAGCACGGTCGATGGGCATCGAAGTTAAATAGACAAGAGCGAAGGGGTGGCGCGAGAGAAGAGGCGGCCGACAGCGCGGACTGTAAGGGAGCACTGGCGGAGATGAAACGAGCGACAGGACCCCGAGCGAAAATAAAAATTATGGGAAAGATTAAAGTAAGAGTTCTGGGCGACGAATCGCTCGAGAATAAACAAAAAGAACAATCTAAAATTAAAGCTCACGAAAAAAAGCTCGTTAAGGGTGGCAAAGGCGGAGAGCGCATAGTTTCCGTTGGACCGACAGCTGAAGAAATTGCTCGCCTGCAAATGCCTGAGCATAGCGATGGCGGGCAGGCCAAAACTGAAGAATCCAAGCTCAAAAAGGCAAAGAAAACTTCTAAGAAAAAGAAGGAAAATCCCCACTCAAAGTCTTACCAAAAAGCACTGGGAACATTGGACAGAAACAAGAAATATATTCTTGCAGATGCCTTGAGCATGTTGGAAAAATTACAAAGATCCAAATTCGATGAGACAGTTGAGCTGCATATCAACACCATCGAAACCGGCATTTCCGGCAATCTCACTCTCC
The DNA here is from genome assembly GCA_001783805.1 of Candidatus Levybacteria bacterium RIFCSPHIGHO2_01_FULL_40_16. GTDB lineage: Bacteria > Patescibacteriota > Microgenomatia > Levybacterales > UBA12049 > GWB1-37-8. The sequence goes on along the minus strand of MFNS01000004.1, from coordinate 19,712 downwards.
CCCACGGCACAGGCAAGCAAATAAGAGTCGCGATCGCCACAGATGAATTGATTGAAGAAATCGCGAAAGGCCTGCCCGCAACGCCTTCGCAAGACTCAGGCTTGCGTGGCGGGCGGGGCAAAATTGATTTCGATATTCTTCTGGCAGCGCCTAGCATGATGCCGAAATTAGCAAGAGTTGCTAAGATTTTAGGGCCTAAGGGGCTGATGCCGAACCCGAAGAACGCAACCTTGGTTAAAGATCCGGAAAAAGCCGCGGAAAGCTTCAAGAAGGGTCAAGTTAATTTCAGAACCGAACTAAAAGCTCCGATCATGCACTTAACTGTCGGAAAAATGTCTTTCGGAGGCAAAAAATTAGCGGAAAATATTACTGCCTTAATTGACGCAATCAAAAAAGAAAAAATCCGCAACGTAACCCTGAAATCCACCATGTCCCCAGGCATTAAATTGGAATTTTAATTTTTCAAGGAGCTTCGCAAGGCCAGGCCTTGCGAAGCTGAAAAACATCTGCTAATATAAACACATGCCTGCCAAAAATTCACGCAAGCAATATTTGGAAAACGGTTACTACCATATCTACAATCGAGGTGTGGAAAAAAGAAAAATTTTCCTAGATCAACAGGATTATGGTGTTTTCCTCTCTTATCTAAAAGAATATTTACTCCCTAAGGACGAAAAGAAGTTGAATGATAGACTTGCCGATTCCCAAATATCGCCTAAAGAAAAGGATAAAACTCTCAAAGCGCTTCGCATGAATAATTTTGCTGAAGAAATTACCTTATTGGCCTATTGCCTTATGCCAAACCATTTTCATTTTTTTGTTAAGCAAAAAAGTGCTGGAGCTATTGATGGCTTTATGAATTCGCTAGCAACACGGTATACAATGTATTTTAATCGTAAATATAAACGAGTTGGACACTTGTATCAAGGGGTTTACAAGGCGGTTTTGATTACTTCGGAGCCGCAATTCCTGCATCTTTCCCGCTACATCCACAGGCAAGCCTTGAGACTTCAAGTGAGGCTCCAAGGCCAGGCCTTGCAAGACTTGCGAGAAAAACAACCATGCTCGTATCCGGAATATCTGGGACAAAGGAAAACTGAATGGGTCCACCCTGAAGAAATTTTATCCTATTTTGATCAAACAAATCCCAATCTCTCTTATGAGAACTTTGTAAAGCAGGATGACGATGACTCTCTCTTGCAGAAACTTATTTTAGAGGAAGATTAAATAATTTAGCTTCGCAAGGCCAGGCCTTGCGAAGCTGGAATAAAAATGGGATCAAATCATGCTGAAATATAATTCTATTCTCTTAATTTATCCTTAATCATTTTCTTATAATAATTCCGGTGTTCGGAAGCGATTTTGTCCCAGCCAAACAAAGCTTTCACTTCAAGTCTTCCCCGCCTCATGATTTCTTGTTTTTTTGCCTCCGGCAGATTCAAAACTGCCAGGATTTGCCGGGCTAAATCGTGCGGATTTTTGCGTTTGGCCATAAATGAAGATAAATCTTTTCCGATTGCCTCATTCTGTCCTCCAATATCGGTGCAAACGACCATTGTCCCGCAGGAACGGGCTTCGATGATTATCCGGTTAAACCCTTCTCCGCCGGTGGACGGAACAACTACTAAATCTGCAGCTTTGTAAGCTTTTACTAATTCCCTACGGGGCAAAATACCCACAAAGTGAATATATTTTTGCAGATTTAATTTCCTTACCATCCCTTGCAAAAAGCCTGTTATTTCGCCCTTACCGGCAATCTTGAGTCTGATGTTGCTATTGCCTTCCTGTGCCAAAATTTTAATCGCCATTATCAAATCTCCTATTCCCTTTCTCGGATCGTGTCTGCCCGCAAAGAGAATTACTCTTGTCCCGCAAAGCCTCGGCGAAGTAGGATTTACCCAGTTGTCTATCTTTACTCCATTTGGAATTAATTCATCCGTATCTATCCCATTGTAAATAACTTTATAATCACCCGGGAATTTTTTCTGCCAAAAGTTTTTTGTAGCCTGCGAAACAGCAATCCGACCGTCTAAATTATTATTAATGGTCGAGACGAAACCCGAACTTAAACCCAAAATCTTTTTTCCATTGAGTGTCGGACGGCGGACCAAGTGCCTGAAAACAAATTCAACTGTTTTAAGCGGCCAATTCAAATCCTCCCGGTTGGCATGAAATTGCCCGACAACAACAGGTCTTTTTTCATCTTTAATCCTAGTAAGAGAAGATATTAGGGTGTGCCCGACCGAAGGCACAAACGGCTCATGGATAACGATAATGTCCGGCTTGACTTCCCGCAAAATTTTATCCGCTGTTGTCTTGCGGGAAAGGCTGGCCCGAAAGCCTGTTTGATCGGTCACAATTTTAAAATCCATGCCTAAAACAAAATCAATCAGGCCTTTTTTCAGAGCATCTGTGGATCCGGGAGCGATTATTTTCACTTCGCAGTTTTTCTTCTGCAAGGCTTTTTTCAAACCCAAAATAAAATCCTTTACTCCACCGGGCTCTTCCGTAAAAGGATAAGGTGAGGCCAGAACAATTTTCATTTTAATGATTATATCAACTATAATGGTTATAATCATTATAAGTTTTATGAAGACAAAACTGCTGTTGGCTGATTTGCTTTTCGGGCTGCATTTTATGATTGGAACTGTCTGGTTGGGGCTGTTTTTGGTGCCAATTTCAGTCTGGCAGGATAAAATTACTTTTCATTTTTATCTGACTCTGGTTATCGTCGCCCATCAATTTCTCTGGGGGCTAATCATCATGCCCCAGACTCACAAATTCCGGATGGTTTGTCTCTTAACTACCCCAATGCAGCTTTTGCGCGGCCAAAAAATCTCCGATCCCAAGAATTATGATCATTCCTTCTTTAAGGAGTTGGTCGGAATTCAGGGCATTCAGATTCCCCACGCAATCTCAACCGCAATTACCTTCTCCGCTTTAACCCTAGTCACTTTCCAATATTTCTTCCTCCGCTAGTCTTATAATAATTGCTCTCCCCACCTTATCCACATTTTTCGGATTTTAGAAAGGTTAATATAGTATTTTACTATTTCAGCTCGACTGTTGCACCCGCGGCGACCAGTTTGGCTTTGGCTTCCTCGGCGGTTTTTTTGTTGACTTGTGTCATTACTTCTTTGGGCGCCGCGTCAACCAAATCTTTCGCTTCTTTAAGCCCCAAAGTCGGAACTAATTCGCGCAAAGCTTTGATAACCTGAATTTTTTGCGCGCCTGAATTAGCAACGACAACGTTGAAGACGGTCTGCTCTTCCTTTGGCTCGCCCGAAGCTGCGGCTGCCGGCGCTTGGGCGACCATTGCTTGAGCCGATACGCCGAATTTTTCTTCGAGCGCTTTTACCAAATCAGCTAATTCCAAAACAGACATTTCTTCAACTGCTTTTAATAATTCTTCTTTTGTTAATTTTGCCATGTTTATCACCCACCTTTCTTTCCGTGTCATGCTGAACTTGTTTCAGCATCTCAAATTTAATTGCCTGTCTGATGACAGGAGATCCCGAAATAAATTCGGGATGACAAAGAAAAACACTATGACTTCTTTGCTTCTACGGCTTTTAATGTCATGACAAATTTTTGCAAGTTCCAGTTGAGAGCCCGGTGAAGGCCGGAAATCGGAGATTTAAGTCCGAAAACCAATTGAGTAAGCAGTGTTTCACGCGTTGGAAGAGTAGAGAGTTTTAATAATTGCTCGCCGGTCATCTGCAGCCCATCCAAAATTCCGAATTTAATTGAGGGAAGATTTAATTCTTTAAGGCTTTTTGCAATTGCCTTTAGGGGCATAACCGGATCTCCGTACAAAAAGAGAGTGGCGGTAGCATCTTTTAGGACATTTCCCATTTTCAATTTTGCCTGCCCGACTTCGCCTGCTGACGAATTCGCTGGCGGGCGGGCATTTCCCATTGCCTTTAAGATCAGGGTATTTTTGGTGGCGACAAAGTCAGCATCAAAAGCCTTAACTGCTTTCTTCAGCCCCTCCAGCTGCTTATGAGTTAAGCCTTGATAGCCGGTGAAAACAAAACCTTTGGCGCGGTTAACTTTTTCAAGTAGCTCGGCAACAATTTTTTCTTTCTTTTGCCTGTTTGGACTGGCTATTTTATTCATAAATCCTCCTTCGCTAAAGCTTCGGCGGGATTATGCACTATTTATATTTCTTAATGTGCATAAAAAAACGCCCCCTAAGAGCGTAAACATATTGGCTCCTCGATGGGACTTATTTTTCCGCCCACTGTCTTAGGTTCTCAATATGTTACCACAACTTATTATAATATGCAAGATGTTTTTTGGCACTTGACCCCACAGAGTCTTACCGCTTGGCTTTTCAGAACTATTCGTTCACGCCTCGCGGAGCGACTTCGCGGGGTCTGCGGGGCAAAGTGAATTGCGATTCTACTTTGCCCCTTGACAACTATGCTATGGTTTGTTATTTTAAGGATGTTATAATTATTATAACGATTATAATGATTATAAATGTTATATTCGCGAACCTATGATCAATCAAACAATATCAATCGACAATCTTCCCGATCTTCTGACTGTCCGCGAAGTAGCGCAAATTTTAAGAGTCTCCCCTCTCACGATAAAACGCTGGGGCAAAAGAGGAAAATTGCCGGCAATCAGAATTAATTCCCGCGGCGACAGAAGATACAAAAAAGAAGCAGTTTTGTGGTTGTTAGGAATACAGGCAAAAGTCTAGATCGAAATCTGGAGCTTACTCCCTAACGCCTTAGAAACTTTTTCCAGGAAGGCTACGGAAGGATTAGTATTGCCGCCCTCAAGTCTCGCGATTGCCGATTGTTTGGTGCCAATTTTTTCCGCCAATTGTTTTTGACTCATTTTTTTTTCCAGCCTTTTCTGAATAACTTGGGAAATAATGCTATATTCCACCTCCAAAGCGTCATACTCCTTTTTGAATTCAGGATCTTTCAGCGCTTCTGCCAGAGTCTTTTGAAATGATATGGGTCTAAATTTATTCATAATTTACTTATAACATATATGTTATACTTATGTCAACACGTAAATTCTGTTCAATGCAATTTTAATTTCTTTTCGGGGTGTCTTTTGCGTTTTTTTGATAAAACTATGCAGAATTACAGCCTGCCCCTGATGGAAACAATAAAAAATTCTTACCTCCTGTTGCCCCCGAATTCGCAATTCATAAAGCTTTCGCAATATTTGCTTTGAATAAGGCATCCCCAATTTATTGCCAAAAGTTTCAAGAAGTTTTATTTGTCTGAAGGCTTTTGTGGATGAAGATTCTTGAAGCGACAACAGATAATCGCGTATTTCATGATTAAAGAAGACTATATTCATATATTCTAGTAAGACTGATACAAGGCCGTGATTTCGGCTGGGGACAGGGCTCGGACTGCCCGCACCGCCTTACAAAGGTTTTTTGACGACCCTGCCATTTTTCAAACGCACAAGACCTTGTTCTTTAAGAAATTGCTCATACCAACTTTGAGCTCCGCGCTCTTGAGCGTGTCTTTGTGCAATGCGGTCTTCCACGGGCAGAGTCTGATTCTCTCCCATTTTTTTCACCAATGATTGCTGAAGACGGTCAAGAAGAAAGTTAACCTCTTTGCATCTTAGCTTCAGCTGAACAATGGGGGCCAAATGGGCATCAAGGGGATAAAAGGGAAGCTTCTCGGCTTCAGCAAGTCCCATTGCTCCCCTTTCCCCCATTAGTCCCTTTTTCCCCATTAATGCCGGATATTTACCGGCAATAATGTCATTGCAGTCTTCTTCCAATTCGGCATTTGAGGCAATTGAGTAGCCGAGAAAGGTGTAATATTCGGAAGTGGAATTTCGTTTCCAACCCTCAACGATATTTTGCTTAGTGGATCTGGCAGAACGGTTCGTCTGGTCGGAAAGGGCCAAAAGGGTTTTAAGGGGAGGTAAAAGGGCAGTTAAATGGGATGTTTCCGACTGTAATTCGTCAGCCTTCCTGTAAACCAGCAGTTTTTTGTATCCGTAAGGATTGCGTGTTTGTTTAATCATATTTAGTAGCTTTGGTACAGCGCGGTGATTTCCGCTGGGGTTAGGGCGCGGTTGTAAATCCGCACATCATCGATCAGGCCATTGAAAAAGCCGGAGCCAGATAGCCCTCCGATAGAAAGAGCTTGGGAATTTGTGTGAGAGGCGGTTGTTGTGTCTTGAATGCTTTCTTTCTCCACACCATCAACATATATTTTGATTAAATCTTTAGCCACATCTTTCACACCCATCAAATAATGCCAATTACCATCGGCAATATTTATGTTGCTATTTGCGGTTACTGTTTCACCATTACTATCACCAACTATAAATTTAGCTATTTCATCGCTTCCAACAAACAACTTATAACCGATAGAGAAGAAGGATACCTGCAATTTATCAACAATAGGTGCATCATTGCTGAAATTAGCAGAAGTTTTTATCCAACCCCCCACAGAAAAACTTTGAGAATTAGTAAAGTCTAAGATTCCACTTGCCGGATCGCTAACGTTAACGTAGTCATTACCGTCGAAGCTGTAGGCTTTGCCGTACTGGCCTTTGCGGTCGTTATGCAAAATTGCGCCGGTGACTGTGCCATTATTGCCATATGGAGTCGCGTCTTTGGCATTGCCGGCGAATTTCCACTGCCCGACCAGACCTTTTTGTAAAGTTGACACCGCAATCCCGGGATTGTTGTAGGATTCGGACAAGGCAGTAATTTCGGCTTGAGATAAAGCGCGGTTGTAAATCCTCACATCATCAAGAGAACCCTGCCAGGCATTGGAAGAGCCGTCGGAATCAATCCCGCTATACAATACGGGAGTGGTGCCGGATAAGGAACCGGTGGCTGTTAAAGAAGTATTTGAGCCGGCCAAAACTCCGTCAATATATAAATATATTCCGGTGGTTCCATTTTTAACCACCTGAACATTATGCCAAGCATTGTCATCATAGCTGGTTCCGGTTGAACAAACCAGATCATCCGGACCCCAAGTTGAGTCATCATCCGTCCCAAAGCAAACCTGCCCGCCGCTCCACAACTTCCACCCCGCCTCATCGTAGTGGGATAAGAGATATTGCGGAGTTTTATATTCAATATGGAGTTTAGGACCCCAGGTATTAGCGGGGCTAGTAGTGTTATCATAAGAACGAGACCCCCTTACATTACTCCCACTTCCAGAACCATCGTCTTTATGTAATATCTGGATAGCTTCGTTGGAGTAGTCGTAGGAATCAACGAGTTCCTGAATTACAGATATTATAGAAGAACTATCATACCAAGCAAATCCCCCAGGGTCGCCATCCATATCCACGCCAGCAGTCGTTGGTGTTCTTGCATTGTAAATTGCTGCTGTAGTCGGAGCGGTAGGGTCATTTTGGTCGTCAGCATATATTTTTGTGAGGGGCGTTCCAGCGGAAGACTGCTCAAAAAGTGATAAATAAGCTACATTTATAGTTGAACCTTGAGGTATTGTAATCCCTGTGAAGCGATACCAACTATCAGAATAACCAAAATCTGCACCTCCTGTGGCTCTTCCTGCGACTACTGTTGTTCCGGTGGTCGAAATCCCACTAGTTGGTGGGTAAGTTGCTCCATATATATATCCATCATCCTCACTCGCCGCAACCTGTGCGTTAATGGTTGTTGTTGCCGTAATAGGGGTTTGTTTGAACCAGGCGTTAATGGAAAAACTGTTGGCGCCGAAATCAAAGGCATTGCTGTAAGCCGAACTGATAAAATCATTAACTCCGTCAAAATTGTATGCTTGATCGACCTGACCCTTACGATCTTCAATCAGATGTGCGCCCGTTACTACTCCGTCATTGGCGTTGGGAGTAGAATCTTTGGCATTGCCGTTGAATTTCCACTGCCCCACCAGCCCTTTCTGCAAAGTTGACACCGCAATCCCGGGGTTGTTGTACTCCTGATACAAAGCAGTGATTTCCGTTTGCGACAGGGCCCGGTTGTAAATCCGCATATCGTCAAGCTTGCCCGGCACAGTCGAGCCGATGAGAAGATTGGAACTGTTGGTGGCAATGGCGCCGGTTTTGGCAGTAGTTGTCTTCAGTACTCCATCAACATACAATTTGATATTGGCTCCGTCATAAGTCATGGCCACATGGTGCCAGGCTTTGGTGATTTGCGTGGAGGTTGAAGCGCTTCCGCTGATGTAACCTGTAATATTCAGACTGCTGTCTATTTCCAACGCATAAGCATCCCTCCCTTTGCCCGCGATTACCTTAGGTAGTATTGATATTCCATTACCTACATTGGTAAACAAATCATCCAGATCGTCATTGAACCAAATAGGTTGAAACTTGCCACCCCAACCCGCTCTCATAGTGCCGGCACTTACCCACCTCTCATCGTCTTCCGCATCAGCTTGCATAGCAGTTTCACCACCCCAGTTTGCCCCGCCATCGGTAGACTTTTGGTAGAAGGTAGATACAGTGTTTCCAGCAGCCGAACCGCTAAAGTAGGCAACATAGATATCATCATTCGTCTGGTCAATAAAGACAGAAGAGCCGATAGACTCCGCCTCATCGGTGATTATATTGGTCTTAGCGGTTATACTTGAGGCATTCGCTATATCATAAACCTGAAGGTCGGCAGTTGCTGTATCATAAGCATTCCAGAAAGCAACGATTAAGTCCCCATCACTGAGACGCACCTGTCCACCAAAGTTTACAGTAGTGGTTGGCAAAAGCATAGTAGCTATATTTGCCTCTGACCAACTATTAGCTGAATTATCAAAAGTCTTTAGAGAGATATGGGTTGGAGGAGGGGAATAGGTATCGTGAAATATCGCCCAGAGGTCATTATTATCAGCAAGATTAGCAGGATATAGTTGCAGTCTGTTATCAAACCAGCTCTCCCAAAGATTCGTTTTGCTTGTCCAGGTATTACCATCGGGTGAGGTATAAAACTTATAAAATACCGTTATGGTGCTGTCAGCATATTTGAAAGCAACGGCTAGATTCCCGCCTCTAGTTTTGGTTATAGAAATCATACTGAACCAAGCAGTGATATTATACATAGACCCTGTCCCTTGACAGGCTTCTATCTGATCATCACCCCCTACTGTATCAGTGGCAGTGTCCAAATAGACATAGCGAGCATCGTCTGTATCAATGTCCAAGTAAGCTATATGGATTTTAGTTCCAGTATCCCCTGCTGTCTGCCAGTCTGCCCAAGCATCATAAGATATGCTAGTTCCCGCTTTCACAGCTACACTACCATCCCAAGTAGTACCCCCATTAGTGGTTTTGTTATATACTAAATCGCTGGAAGAGTTAATATAAATAACATAGCCAATTAAAGGAGTTGTCCAGAATACACCTCCACGATTACTATAAAGCTCAGAATAACTATTGGCAGCAGCCTCAATCGTTACATCAGCTGCATTATACGCGTAAGCAAGCTTATCCCCGAATTGGAACTTGAAGGTATGGTTCCCCCTAGTATTGACTAAATGAGTTATTTCTCCTATTTCATCACATTGCCAATCGGGATAAAAGATAACATCTCCTTGTAAAATCTGGGGTGTTTTTATCTCATCTCCGCACTTTAGGGAAATGAAGTCTAAATCATCAATGGTATTTTGGTCGTTTGGAATAATGCTTAAATCAGCAGTTCCCTTGGTTGTAAAAGATACTATCCAATTTTCACCTGCCTTTGGGCTGGAATGAGGATTAAGGATATTAAGTTCGGTTCCGCTTGGTTCGTTGGAATCCGGGGGCCCGCCTTCGTCCGCCTGAGGCGGACTATTGGCGGCCAAGGGGGGGTCGTAGACCCAGCCGGCAATGGTTACTGCGCTGGTTGGACTCAAGGAAGAACTGCTCGGAACAGTGATAACATCCGTTGTGCCGTTGAAATTGTAGGCCTGATTGACCGCGCCTTTTCTGTCTTCAATGAGAGCTGCTCCGGTCACCACTCCGTCATTGCCGTTGGGAGTGGCGTCTTTGGCATTGCCGGCGAATTTCCAATGTCCCACCAGCCCTTTTTGCAGACTGACATCTCCAGTTCTTCCTTCTCCCCCGAAGAATATGCCGGCAGCAACAATACCGGTTCCAATAATAAGTACGACTATGACTAAAAGTGGCGTTGCTAAAAATTTTTTCATTATGCTCATAACCTGTATTGACAACCGGTTAATTATCTGATATTATTCAAGTAATTCTTGCCTTGGATGGGTGCTTGCACTGGTTCAGGCAAGTTTTTTTAATCTTCTTTTCGTTTTACGTTCATATTGCGACTTGACAGTTTATGATTTTTTTCATATAATCATCACATAATACTGAGGGAAGATTCTAATTTAGGGTCTCCCTCTTTTTTTGCGCTCCAAAAAGTATTTTAAGCTCCCAAAATCTATATGCTTATCCCCCACCAGACTACGAATTTCCTTAGCAGTTCTTTTGGGCGAAGAAATGATAATTATTTCTTTTTTATTTGAAATAAGATATCTAAAAAGAGGAGCAAAATCTCCATCGCCGGTTAATACAATTGCTTTTGTATAGCTATTTATAAGAAGCAGCATGTCCATTGTCAGATCAACATCACAATTTGCCTTAGATTTAGCTCCAAAGCGTTTGATTTCTTTGACTTTAAGAATATAGCCGAAGCTCTCTAGCTTTTTCAGAAATTGTTCCTTCTTGTAATCCCCGGAATCTTTGCCGTAATAGAAAAAAGCCTTTTTGACTTTGAATTTACTCCGCAGATAGATGATTAATTTCTTCAGATCAATAAACCAGCCTTCGGCTCTGGCGCCATAAATAATGTTGGATGCGTCTATAAAGGCATAAGTTGTGCTTAATTTTGTTTTTCTCATATTACAGATTTTTATCCGCGTAAATCCGTTTTTCATCCGTGTTAATCCGCTTTCTATCCGTGTTAATCCGCTTGTTATCCGCGTAAATCATGTTTTATTCAATTATGGATGTTTATCTGATTCAGATTAAGATTATTCAAATTCACAGTCGGCAGAGTATAAGTAACATAGATAGAGAATCTCCGTGCGAAAGCGAATGTTGACCAAGTTATCGGGTCAGGCCAAGTTCCAAATGTTCCGTTATAGTAATTATATGTAGTAGCTGACCCTCCAGTGTCATAACGAGCATTAGTACTACCCCCTGCGGTATCTTGCACCATAGCTAAGAAATAGGAGGCAGTAGCAAAAGTCGGACTTGATGAGTTGGCTGTCCACCATTGTTGTGTTGAATTAACGAGAACCGAAGCAGTTGAACTATTGTTAATCAAGTCAGTAGCATCATATACTCCCATCTGGACATTAAAATTTGTACCACTACCATAAAAGCTCATACTTGTTCCCGTTCCCGCTGCGCCCGTAAATGCATCCCCGCCCGCGGTTATTCTATTTTGAGTTAAGGTAAAATTAGTTCCTGCTACAGTTGTATATCCGAAGGTGGGGTCGATGGTGACGGGATAGGCGGCGGTGTTTAAAAAATCCTGCGGGATTTCAACTATTAGATTGCCCATTGTTAAATTGCCTTGCCCTGAGCCTGCCGAAGGGTCAATTGCTAAATTGCCCCAAACTTCTTTTCCCGTTGCATCTGTTATTTTCGGTCTGTAAATGTGGAAGGCTTTGCCTGCCCGGTAGTTTTTTCCGCCCATTTGGGAGAAGTCTCCGGATTTCCCGTCTTTGTAATAAACAGCGTAGGAACCGACCACATTTTCCGGGCGGGAATCTGTAATGTTGCCATCCTTGTCCTTACATTCGGTTTCAGTACATTTAACGTCCTCCTTCGCTGAAGCTTCGGCGGACAAAGGCGGCTGGTAGAAAAAATCAAGATTGGTAGTTTCCAGGGGAAAAACAATTTGGTTGGTGCTGGGTTTTTCATAGAGAATGGTGTCAAATTCCACTCCCCCGTTCTCGTTCTGGCTGTCCGCCAGCTTGGGATAAATCTCAATGTCCACTCTGGGTTGCGTGGGGGCCTGCGCATTTGCCGCCGGAAACAAGTGCGAAAGCACCCAGCTTCGCAAGGCCTGGCCTTGCGAAGCTAAAGCGTCAGCTGTAGAGTATCGGAGTTTATTGCCGATGACTTGCGGATTGTCGCCGGTTTCAAAGGGCATGCGGATTTTCAAAGATACTTCCCCGTCCCATTTGTCCATTTTTAGGTAGGGTTTGGAAGGACTATGACGTTCTGTACCAATCTGTATCACACTATTATCTTTGGTTTTAAAAGCATACACCTGCGATACAGCTCCTTCGGAAACTGACTTCCCAACCGCAGCTATTTTTAACTCCGGCAAATCCCCGGCTTTCGCTTCAACCGGCTGAACATCTTTCGTCTGAACCACTTTATCAGGCTTAACCCTAACCGCCAGCACCACAAAGACTGAAAGCAATACTACTATTATAATTAGCGGCACCAATAAAATTTTTCTTTTCATCTTGCTAATGATTTACGCAGATTTACCACTGATTTACGCAGATTATTGGTCCATATTAACCTCTTGATTCGCAATCTATTAGAACCAAAGTTTACCAATAAACCCAAAGAATATCCAGTAGTTTTAAGATAATGCACCAGTTGTTCCTCATGGGATTTTGGCATAAACTCAACTGATTTAAGTTCTATTATTATCCTATTGTCTATGACAAAATCAGGTCTGTATTTACCGACAATATCGCCTTTATATTTAACATCAAGTCCCACTTCTTGCTTAAAAGGAATATTCAATGTCTCAAATTCCCTAATCAAAGATTTTTGATAAATATTTTCTTTGTGTCCAAAGCCCAACTCGTTATAGACGGTAAACATTGCGCCCCTAATCCTGTAGGTTAAATCTTCATACAATAATTTCTTATCCGTGCGAATCCGTTTTTTATTATCTGTGAAAATCTTTTTGTTCATATCTGTGTAAATCATGGTTTAAGTGCCGTTGATCGTGACGCCCGGATTGATCAAAACACCTTTCAGAATATAGGTCGGATTTTTGGCGCCGTTGGCAATAAATGACCAGCAGGTATTGTTGGCGGTATTGGTTGAATCATTTGCGATAAGCGCCCGGCCTCCGCACGCATTTGAATCCCGGATATTCGCCCACTTTACATCTTCAGGCCCGCTGACCGAAAGGTTCCATTGAGTCCCCACAGAAGAACTACCCATGGTAATTCTGCTTCCGGATGAAACTCCCTTGGCAATAAATTGGTTGGCAACTGTTTGAGTTGTCCCGGCGGTAAAGGTAACTGTCCGGGCAGAAGTGCTGGTTAAATTCAGATTGAAAAAAGCGGTTGAACCGGCAATAGTCTGCGTACTGGTTCTATCTAACCAGACTGTTCCCCCATTCGCATCAAAAGTCCCGCTGGTATTGGTAAAATTCCCTGCCAAAGTCATGGTGCCTGAAGGCGCGGTGAAGGCGCCGGAAGAGAGAGTAAAACTGCCGTCAAAATTCACAGTGGTGTACGCGCCAAGATCAAGCGTAGTGGCGCTGGTGGTGAATAGAGAAGTATCACCAATAGAAAAACCGCTGAATCCGGAAAGAGCAGCCGTACTGTTAAATCTAACCCAATCGTTGCCGCCACAGCCAGGAGTCCCACCGGTGATTGTTAAAGTGCCGGTACCCGAGAGCGTCCCGTTGAGAGTAAAACCGGAAGAGCAAATGGAATCAGAGGAATCAACGGTTGGGTTATTACCCAAAGGCAAGGAGCAAGCGCTCCCGACTGTCACCCCGGAAGTGCCGCTTTTGTCAATTGTGACCAGATTAAAAGTAATATTGTTGCAGGAAAGAGTAGTCGTGGTGGATCCATTAAAGGCAACTGTGCCTCCGTTGGCATTGAAGACCGGAGAGCCGGAAACAGTGAAGCTACCGGTCACATTCATAGTGCCGGAGGTTGCGTTAAAGGTTCCGGAGGTTAAAGAAAAAGAAGTAAAAGTCAGATTTTGACCGGTAGGCGGGGTGAATGTCCCGCCGGATTGACTGAAAGATGTAGCAACAGTGAAAGTAGAGTACGCTGAAAGGTCAAGCGTAGTGGCGCTGGTGGTAAAACTAGTGCCAACTATCAAACCGCTGAATCCGGAAAGAACACCGGTTGTTCCCATTGCAAAGGCTCCGGTGGTAGTTAAAGTCCCGGTTCCGGATAAAGTTCCGTTAAGCGTTCCGCCGCCAATAGTTGGTCCTGCTCCCAACTCAAAACTGCAAGTGCTGTTAATTGTTTTACCTGTCCCCGGAAGAGTAACCGTATTGAAAGTTGTGCCGGTGCAACTAATAGTACCTGTTGAGCCGTCAAAGGTGACTGTTCCCCCGTTGGCAGTAAAAGTTCCGGCAGTATTGGTGAAACTTCCTGCCACAGTCATGGTGCCTGACGGCGCGGTGAAAGTGCCCGAAGAGAGGGTAAATGCTCCGTCAAAATTCACTGTGGTGTACGCGCCAAGATCAAGGGTAGTGGCGCTGGTGTAAAAAGGAGTAGCGTCAATGGAAAAACCGCTGAAGCCGGAAAGAACTGCGGTACTGCCAAAATTAACCTGCTCGCCGCAGCTACTACCCCAGCCGGTGATTGTTAAAGTGCCGGTACCCGAGAGCGTCCCGTTGAGAGTAAAACCGCCAATGCAAGAAGCTGAATCAGTCCAATCAACGGTTGGGTTATTGCCCAAAGGCAAGGAGCAAGCGCTCCCGACTGTCGCCCCGCCACTGCTTTTGTCAATTGTGACCAGATTAAAGGTAATGTTGTTGCAGGAAAGAGTAGCCGTGGTTGATCCATTAAAGGCAACTGTGCCTCCGTTGGCATTGAAGACCGGAGAACCGGAAACAGTGAAGCTGGCGCTGACTGTGGCTATGCCTGCGGTTGAGGTAAATGAACCGCCGGTTAAGGAAAAAGAGGATGTGCTAATTCCATCATAGCTGCTCGCGGAACCGGCAAATGTTCCTCCGGCCTGTGTCCAGCCACTGGTGCCTGCTGTGATTACATATCCCCCTCCTTGGGTAATGGTTCCGGCATAATTTGACCCGATATTTATTCCCCCTCCGGATCCGCTCAAATCTACAGCCTGGTCAATTGTCACATCTTTATCGGGAGTTCCTGCCGTGCAGGATGCGCCGTGAAAAGTTGCCACATCGGTTGTTCCGGGCGGAGTATCTCCTGCCCAGTTGGCGTTTTCCGACCAGTTATTCGTCGTCCCTCCCCCGTCCCAGCATTTGGTCGCGGCAAAAACCTTCCGGACGTAGATGAATCCGGCAGCCAGCAACACTATTAACAGCGCTAAAACTATAATTAATTTTCTGTTTTTATTTGTCCTAAAAAAAGCCATACTATTTCAATTTTTAATTTTTAATTTGAAATTTGAAATCAATTTGAAATTGATCAATTTCTTAAACATTTTTAGTTGAATATGCTATTTTCGAAAAGATCAGAGTTAATTCTTTTGCTTCTTTCCAAAGCCCCCTACAATCCTTTTTAAGCTCTCCTTCATCAAGAACTTTTCCTATTAGGCGGAGCCAATATAGAGTCTCTTTTCCTTCTTTTTTACAAATAAATATTTTATTTTTAAAATCTTTTCTACTTGATGCACCATTGGCCTCACAATAATTTGCGCCTATGCTAGTTCCAGCCCTAAGACCTTGATCAATTAGCGGAATAGTAATTGCATTTTTAGGGCATCTTTTGTAAAACTCAATTAAACTCTCGGAAAACAAGGCTGTCCTCTCTTCCAAATCGTAATTATTGTTATATAATTTTATCATTGAAAATTTAAGAATTGATTAAAAATTAAAAATTTTAAATTAAAAATTAGTTTCATTTACAATAATTCCAATCTTTATTCTGTTTTTTTTCATATAGGTTTACACAGATTTTTATTCTGATTTACACAGATTCGAAACTGATTCTCACTGATTTTTCTCCGCGACTTTTTTATTTGCATAAAATCTGATAGACTTAATCTTGAGAAAATGTTTTTTCCAATAAATCTTACCGACTCCCAGCTTAAAGTATTTTCCTCTATCTTTTCTGATATTGCTGCTGCTTGGATTATTGGCGCTTTTGTGACGCGGGATCCTTTAACGTTGACATTAAATTTTATAGGTGCTATAGTTTCCATATACCTTTCTATAAAAGCGGAGGATTTAAGAAAAGAATTATGATCGACTTTACACCTCAACTTAATCAAGCTCAAATTGCCTTTTTTCTGGCTGTAATCGCTATTGCTCTTATTTATATTGCATTCGTTAAAAAACCCACCAAAGACAAACGATAACCTCGCTGTTTCTTTATCCGCATTAATCTGTTTTTTATCCGCGTTAATCATGGCTAATGATCCACCAGTCAAAGGTAATTGGCGTTGTGGTTGGAATAGGAATGGCAACCCTAAACTTACCGGCCAGCTTCTTCACAACCGTCAGCTGTTTATCCGTTAAGGAGGTTGCGGTTAAGAAGATCTTTGAGTCGCTGGTAGCAATTGGGGTCAAGACCTCAACAAACGTCAGGCCGGCGGAAATTGATGCGCTGCCAATACTCTGATCTCCCAACACCGTATAGTTATTAGCTTCAATTTCATCTGCGGTAATTGTTCCGGCCACTGTCATGTTGCCGGCAGTGTCAATAACCACTTTGCCGTTAAGAATATCTACTCCGCCAATTCCCTGCTTTTGCAGATACAAGTCTCCGGCTAATGTATTTATTTCTCCATCCAAACCATGAATTGCCAAAAGTCCGGCATTGATATTGCCTGTCACTCCCAGATCCGTGACTGTGGTTCTGCCCAAAACCATCAAGTCTTCGGAAACTGTGGCGCTGTTTAACTCAACATCTCCCAGATCCAAAACAGCAGACGTGCTCGCTCCCAATACCTGACTGCTGACAATATCCATTAAGAAGGCGGAAATGGAAGCGGTTTGCTCAACTTTTTGTGACAAAAGATCCATCCCGGATTGAAGTTGGGCGATTTTATCCTGCGACTGCATAAATAACGGATCTGTTTCCAGCACATAATCTATCTGGGCGGAAGATGACGCCTGCCAGCTTTGCAAGGCCTGGCCTTGCGAAGCTAATTGGTTGCCGATCGAATCAACTGTCGCTGCCATTCCCGCTAAGGTTCCGTCGTAGGAAACGTAAATTGAAGGATTGTACCAGGTGATATTCACAGAAGCCAGAATATTTCCTTCTCCTTGCCCATTAAACACTTCAATGGCTTTACCCAAAATTTGTCCGACACTGGTTGCCTTAACTGCGACTCCGGCAATTCCCGAAGTAGTTAGCGGATCTCCGATCTTTATCTCGCCGTTGGCAGTCGAAACGCGGGTTTTGACTTGCCCGACCAAACCGACCGCGACTGATTCGTCTCCACGATTTTCTCCTCCCAAAAACGCCGGATGCTCCGAAGCTACTCCGATGATTTTATTACTGTTGTTATCGCAAGCAACAGCCAGTCCTTTATCATCAAAACAAACGACTGACCCGAACGGAATTGATGTATTTCTATCTTTTTTGAAATACTCCGCAAAGTCGGCAATACCATTAGTTGCATAAGTTACACCTTGCGCTCCGGTTCCCTGAACAGATCCGACAATGCCGATTCCGAAGGTTTCAAAACTGATAAAATGATTGGCAGGATCAACCGCAGAAGATGAAGGATTACCCAATTTTATAACCAATCCGTCCGCGTCTAGTCCGTCAGAGGTATTGTAAATTTGCGCGGCAGCTGATGCGGATTGGGAATCCCAAACATCAAGCTTAAGCAAGGGCGCGGTTGTCCCGATTCCAACGAAGCCTCCCGGCATTAAAGCAAGATTCTGGGAAGCGGCTGTAATAATCTGATCTACTCCGGTACCCGTAAAGGTAATTCCTGCCGCATTACCCGTAAGATTAATAGCTGCTGAATTGGCATAAGAATTGGTTAACTGGTTATTCATCGATAAAGTGGTAACTGCTGAAAGCGCTCCCGCATTTATAATCAAGCTATTAATTGTATTTGATGAAGTTGGAGCTGTAATTGCCCCGGCAGAATCAACCTGAAATTGGGAAGTTGAACCGACCGAAAGTAAAGCGGAGGGAGCGGTTGTTCCGATTCCAACGAAGCCCGCATTGGTGATGACAAACTTAGTTGCACCTGATTTGGAAGCGGTAAATAAATCCCCCGTTCCGGTGTTATCCGCCAAAAGTCCTGCAAAGGAGGTTGAACCTGACGCAGAAGCAATGGCAATTGTTCCGCCGTTGGTAAGATTTGGCCGGATATCCAGCGTTGCTAAAGGAGTAGTTGTCCCAATCCCGACGCTGCCGGAACTAATTATCAAATTAGCGGCAGGAGTGATAGTTAAGTTTCCTGAATTGTTAGAAATGGTTGAGCTTCCCGTGCCGCCAATCGATAAAGTGGAAGTCGGCGCGGTTGTCCCGATTCCTACATTACCGTTGTTTCCCAGAAATAATACTGAAGTAAGATCCGCGTCTCCGCCCGGGCTCCGTTGGAAGTTTAGAGTTCCGTTATTTAAGAGATTAAAGGTTGCGGCATAAGCGCTGCCGGTTGGTACTGCCAGAGATAAGTTGGAAGAAATAGTAGCGGTTGGATTGCCACCGGCAATATTAATGAAGCCAAACTTGGCAGAAGCGGTTGAAGTTGCTCCTAACAATAAGTCCATGGTTGTATTGCCGGGATACAAAGCTCCCGAGGAAGAATTCCAGAAGCTCCCTCCATTGGCAGTTGGGAGAATTCCCGAAACATCCGCTGTTAAATCAACCTTGGAGAAGGTGGGAGCTGAAGTTCCATTTCCATGTAAAAGCGTATTGGCTGCCCCCTGGGCTGTTTGCGCTAATAATCCGCCTGTTCCATTCATGTAAAGGATTCCCATGCTGGTGTTTAAGTCTGAGAAAGTGATTGATCCTGAAGAAGTAATTCCTGTTGCGGCGGCAATTGCTCCGGTTGAGTCAACCTGGAATTGGGAGGTTGAACCGACCGACAGTAAAGCTGAAGGCGCGGTTGTCCCGATTCCCACATTCCCCGCGTTGGTAATGACAAATTTGGGAGCGCCTGACTTGGAAGCAGTGAACAAATCCCCAATACCGCTGTTATCAACCAGCATGGCAGCAAAAGAAGTTTGGCCGGAGATGGAGGCAACCGGAGTGGTACCGCTTAATCCCCGGACGTCAAACGTTGCTAAGGGAGCAATTGTTCCAATACCAACCCGCAAATTGGAGGCAATTCCGGTGGCATTGCTTTCTCCGTAAATTGACATGACGTTGGAAGTGCCGATCCGGAAAACATAAGCATTGGTTCCGGTTGTACTAAAGGGCATATCCATTGCCGTGATAATTCCCCCATCGGTTGGGAAAACATAAGAGCCGTCAATATTTAAGGCCGCGCCAACCTGAATCTGGTCTGCGGTATTTAATTTGAACATGTTGGTAACGCCTGAAGAAGTTGAAATGCCGGATAACCAGCCGTCATTGGCCAAAGTTAAGAGTGAACCCGGAACCGTAGTACCGATTCCCACATATCCGTTGTTATTTAAGAACAAAACCGAATTGGCAGCCAGCCCCGCATCTCCGCCCGGACTCCGCTGGAAATTCAGTGTTGAATTGTTGAGCAGATTAAAAGTGTTTGCTCCTGCAGTAGTCGGGACTGCCAGAGACAGATTGCCGGAAATGGTGGCGGTTGGACTCCCTCCCGCAATATTAATAAAGGCAAATTTGGCTGCTGCGGTGGAAGTCCCCCCAATTAAGAAGTCCAGCGTGCTATTGATTGGGTAGAGCGCTCCGCCGGCTTGTGTC
>MFNS01000003.1 GCA_001783805.1 Candidatus Levybacteria bacterium RIFCSPHIGHO2_01_FULL_40_16 | reverse complement strand
TAGGGGTGGGGGTTGGGGTAGGGGTGGGGGTAGCAACGGTGTACTTACAGCAGTAAACAGCGTTAAAATAAACATCCGTATCACCATATATACAATAACCATCTGGAGGATAACTTATAGGACTGGAAGAATTGCTACGAGGACAAATATTCTGTCCTCCTGGATAGACTCCATTAGGACAGAAAGCATCCCATGGGGGGCCAGACGGAATATTATATGGGGCGGTCAAATAACCACACCAATTTTGACACTGGGCTGTTAAGCCTGGAACATTGTAGGAGCTTGCAAAAAAATCGCAGGCTGTCTGCCCGCTTACATTCTCAGGTGGGGTACCTAAAACCACATCGTTGGGAGGAAGAAGGGGGTCATAGCAACTTCCGAAAACGACCTCGCCTGCAGAGCAGTCGGCAAAGTAAGGAACTCCGGGTGTGGGAGTGGGGGTACGAGTTGGGGTGCTAGTTGCGGTAGGAGGAGTGTTGGTGGGAGGCACGGGAGTATTGGTGGGAGGCACGGGAGTGTTGGTTGGGGGAACGGGGGTGTTAGTGGGAGAGGAAGCGGGAATTGAAAAGGATCTTGAGTCATTACTAGCGGTTCCTTGGCTGTCTACTGAAGCTGCATATACAATGCAATTGTGCGCTGTAGCTTTGGTTCTGCAGTTTCCGCTGGCACTTACAGTGATTGTCGGGATTGAATTACATGTTCGACTTATTAAGCTACCATTACCAATGGGAACAGTCCAGCCATCCATTGCATCCCATACACCATAGTAACAAGTTCTTGGATAGGCTCCTTGAGTATCGGTAACTCCTACGGTAAAATTTGCTGGTTGTGATGAGCCCGCAGCAGGAGAATTAATTGTAGTAACAGGATCAGAAGAAGGGGGCGGAGTGTTGGTAGGAGGCACGGGAGTGTTGGTTGGGGGAGGCGGAGTGTTGGTAGGAGCTAAACAATCACCATCTGCCTGGCAGGCAAAATAATAGTAGTCTGAATCAAGTCCGGTAAATTGACAAGTCTGGCTTGGGGAGCAGGTAGTTGTTGAAAGACATGGGCCGTCGGGACTTTTATAGACTGTACAGCATTCTTCTCCGCAGGCGTTTGCCTGAGCCGGCGGTATCAGGAAAAATGCCGCAATGCCGATGACAAAAAATAAAGCAAATAAGAAATATTTTTTCATTTTGATATTCTCGGTATCCTGTAGAAAAGAAATTCTCCCTGAAATTTATCAATTGCCACTTCGATTGTCCCCGCTTTTTCTTTGGACAAAAGAAGCGGTCCGTTTTTTTGAGGCGGTAATGGAATAGGAATGGGATCTTTTAGAATAACTGTTAATAACCATACCGGTGTGGCTGATTGAGTAGAAATGCTCTCCTTTTTTAAATCAATATTAGCAATTTTTCCGGGATATTTTGCCAGAGCAATAGCTTTTGCTTCTTCACAGCTGATTTCACCCTGAACTTTGGGAAATTTGGCGCAAAGGTCAACACTTGTTAAGGAAGGGGTTGAGTTTTTGACTGGCAAATTTTTGGTAGGAACAGGCCCAATTTTATATAAAATAAAAGGAATTGCAAATAAAACTAAAATTGCACCAAGAATTATAAGGATTCGTTTCCTCATAGTTGTTTATCAACTTTCATTTCCATTACACTAATTATGTTTTCCCCAAGTGATATGGGTTTATTTAACTTGATCGTCAAGAGCCAAGCTTCTTTTGTCAAACCATTGATATTTTTATTGATTATATCAACACTGATAATTTCTCCCGGAAATGCTTTGAGAGTATTTGTCACTGCTTCTTCGCAGGTGATTTCTCCCTGAACTTTGGGAAATTTTGCACATAAATCAACCGAAGTGAGAGAATTATTTATTTTTGGTAAATTATTGGTTGAGGTAGGTTTGGTTCTATTTAGAACAATAAGGATAAGAATTAAAATTAGAACTACACCAAAAATTACCCACTTATAACGGGAGAAAAATGTTCTCACACATTTATCCAGCACCTTTCCGAAACCACTTTGCGAATTCTCATTATTTATTTCTTTATTTATTTCTTGAATATAATCCGGCATATAAATAAAAAGGTGCTGGATTTATATTAGTAGATGTGGTGAGGGATTGCAATATTTTGGTTATTTTATGATAATTGCTTTTCCTTCGGAAGAAGTAGCCAGATTAAAGTTTTCTTGAAGAAGAGCGTGACTTAGCCCAGTTATCTGAATCTTGGGATTGAAAGACTGACCATTATATGATGTCAGTATCTCTCCGATAGGCTGGTCCTTTTTAATTGGAACACTGACATAGCTTCTATTGACTTTAACTGCCTGGCTAAGATCAATTAATGGCTTGAGCCTCGTATTAAAGCTAATTTTATCTTGTTCCGGAGGAGAGTCGGTATCTCGACATATAAAAAACTGTAAAATATCTGTCTTGCTAGGTACAACTAATGCCTCAATTCTTCCATCGTAAGGAGAGAATATAATATCGCCTTCTTCCAGTCCGGCGTCAATTTGAATCAAGTCGTTGCCAGGTCTAAATCCATAACCGTCTTCCATTTTTGTGATACGTAGATTGGGAATCCGGCCGTCTCTAAACTTAATCGGTAGGGGAATAGTCATTGTCTTACTCTCCTCATTCCATATTGGTGGTGCGTCTTTTTCATATTCATCAAGGGTCATTTGGATAGAATTTTGCGGACCGATCCATGCTTCTGTAGTAGCTGGATCATATGTAGGCGGAATCTCTTTGGGAGGGATAATAGCTCTTACTCCCGTATCTTTACCTATTGAGTTTAAAAATTTTACTGCTCCTGCCCCTATTGCTCCTGTTAAAGCAATTCCGGCTCCCCATTTTCCCATTGTTTTTAGAAATTCTCTTCTGGTTATTCCTTTTGGAGCACTATCCCGTTCCTTTTGCCTTTTGATGAAATTGCTTACCGTATCCGGTTGGGTAGACTGCCCACCGATTGATTTCTCACCTTTCATATTTGTTGTTTCACTCATTCTATAATAATTTTTGCAGAAAAGCTATAGGCTTGTCAAGGACTAAGCGGTTTGAGGGACTTTTTCGAGGTTTTTAATTCTCTCTTCGTGCTTATCTATTCTTCTCTTCATCTGAAAATTTCCTATTTCAAGTTCTTCGCGCATTGTTTCAAGAGTTTTGGCTAATTTATCATTGGATGTTAAAATTTGATCTCTGTACTTTTGAGCATTTTCATCAGTCCTTTGTTCCGATTCGGATATGGATATTTTCATCCCCGAGCGTAGTGATCTCCCTAAAACTTCCAATTCTTTTTTAAGAAAATCTTTTGTAACAAGTTCCGAATTGCTATTTTTCAGTTTTTGTTTCATATAATGCATTATAAAATCTTTGCTCCTGTATCATTAATTTTATTAAAGCTAG
This sequence comes from Candidatus Levybacteria bacterium RIFCSPHIGHO2_01_FULL_40_16, assembly GCA_001783805.1. GTDB lineage: Bacteria > Patescibacteriota > Microgenomatia > Levybacterales > UBA12049 > GWB1-37-8. The sequence continues at coordinate 26,294 of MFNS01000003.1, read as the reverse complement.
CATGTAATCAATTTTTGCAACAATTAGTTTATCGTAATCGGCTATAGACATTTTTCTTTTCATGTTCACCAAGTATAACATTAAGAATACTCTTTTTGTCAATAATCAATTTGAGAAATAAATCCTTTTCAAATGCTATAATATGCCAGTGAAGAAGCTTATTCTCATTGATGGCAATGCGATTTTGCACCGGGCGTTCCATGCTTTGCCCCCTTTATCTAACAAAGACGGGATAATCGTCAATGCGGTTTATGGATTTTTCTCCATGTTTTTGAAGATTTTGGAAGATCAGAAACCGGATTTTATTATTGTCTGTTTTGACAGAAAAGCTCCCACTTTCCGCAAAGAATTATATGTTGGTTATCAGGCAAAGCGTCCGAAGATGTCCGATGATCTTGTGCCGCAGATAAAATACGTCCATGAAATTCTGGCCAAAGCCAAAGTTGAGATTTTTGAAGTTGATGGGTACGAAGCGGATGATTTAATCGGCACGATAGCCACGCAAGCTGTCGGACTACGGACTACAGACTATCGCAAAAACAGACCGACTGTAGACGGTAGTCTTAAGACTGTGGACGAAGTGTTGATTGTTTCGGGGGATAGGGATCTTTTGCAACTTGTAAATCATCATGTGAAAATGATTGCGCCGATTACCGGTTTGACCAATATGTTGGTGTTTGATGAAGCCGCAGTAACATTAAAATACGGAATTAAACCTTCGCAAATGGTTGATTATAAAGCGTTGGTTGGTGACCCTTCGGACAACTATCCGGGTGTAGCGGGAATTGGTCCCAAGACCGCCTCGACACTCATTAATGAGTACAAAAGCTTAACAGGGATTTATGAGAATCTGGAGAAGATAAAAAGCAAAAATCCCAACCTGGCGATGAAGTTAGCCAAAGATACGGAGGCGGCAGGCTTGGCGCAAAAACTGGCAGGAGTTGTTTTAGACGCGCCCATCACGTTAGACATTGAAAAAGCCGGGATCAAATATTTTGACAAGCAAGGATTGATTGAAGAGTTTGAAAAATTCGGCTTCAAAAGCCTACTCAACCGCTTAAGCGCTGGGCAAAAAGCTGAGGAAAAGAAAAAAGAACCAAAGCAAATGGAACTCCTATGAAATATCAAAAATCAAATCTCAAAAATCAAAAACAAGTTAAAATATCGAAAACATTAAATAATAAGTTCTTAATCTTTAAACTTTGAACTAGGCTTTGAGATTTTAACTTTGACCTTTGATCTATAAAATATGAAGGTTGCAATAGTTCACGATTATCTAAAGGAGTACGGGGGAGCGGAGAGGGTGTTGGAGGCTTTGTGCGAGGTTTTTCCGGATGCGCCGATTTATACGGCTTTCTTCAAAGAAGAATCTGATGCTTACAAAAGGCTTAGGCATCATAAGATCATTCCTTCCTGGGCACACTACATTCCGTTTTTCGCAACCAAATTGCATAGTCCTTTGCGGTTTTTGGCACCCTTAATTTGGGAAAGTTTTGACCTGTCCGAATATGATGTAGTGATTTCTTCGGCCAGTTGGTACGTGACGAAAGGGTTTGGAAAAAACGGTCCCACTTCGCCAAGGCTTCGCGGGACGATCGGCAAACCGATCGAAATTTGTTATTGTCACACTCCGCCAAGATGGCTTTACGGATACGCAACTTCGGTTAATTTTCAAAAATATGCTTTAGTTAAGGCTTATGCGGCAATCATCGGACATTTCATGCGGCTTTATGATTTCAAAGCTTCTCAAAAAGTAAATTACTTTATTGCCAATTCCTCCGAGGTAGCAGGAAGAATTAAAAAGTTTTACAGAAGAGACTCGGTGGTAATCTACCCTCCTGTAGATCTACCAAAATCAAAAATCAAAAATCAAAAATCAAAAAAGGATTATTACTTAATTGTTTCCAGGATTGTGGGGGCAAAGGGATTGGAAATGGCAATTGAGGCGGCAAAAAAAGCCGGATTTAAGCTGAAAATTGCCGGTTCTCCAAGCGGTTATTATTCTGTTGCACCTATCAAAGGAGTTGAGTTTTTGGGACAAGTGACAGATGAGAAATTGGTTAAGTTATACAAAGGAGCCAAGGCCTTTCTGGCTTTGTCAAAAGATGAGGATTTCGGCATTACTCCGGTTGAAGCCATGCTTTGCGGAACTCCTGTAATTGCGTTTAACGGAGGAGGGTATAAAGAAACAGTGCTGGATAAAAAAACAGGCTTGTTATTTGACGATTATTCTGTAGATGGATTAATTTCCTCAATCAAACAGTTTGAAAGTTTAAAACTTAATCCTCAAGATTGCGTTAATCAAGCCCAAAAATTTAGCAAAGAAAGATTTAAGCGGGAAATAAAGCTTGCAATCACAGAAGCACTGAGAAGTTCACGGAAACACAGAGATGAAATATCTTTATAGTGATTTAACAGAAAAGATAATTGGAGCAGCAATTAATGTTCATAAGGAGCTTGGTCCAGGACATCCGGAGAAAATTTACCAGAGAGCGCTGTCCGAAGAGCTGAAAAAGCAAGAAATTCCATTCAATAGAGAAGAAAAATTTAGGGTGTTTTACAACAATAAGGATATAGGATACGAAGTAATGGATTTTTGTGCTTATGATAAAATTGCAATAGAACTTAAAGCTGTGCGTGAGATTATTGATCTTCATTCAAAGCAGTTAGTCAGTTACCTAAAGGGAAGAAGATTGAGATTGGGGTTAATATTGAATTTTGGAAAAAGTAAAATTGAAATAAAAAGAGTAATCTTATGAAAGGAGCCTGCAAATACAGAAAACACGGAGAAGTACGCGGAGAGCATGGGAAAAGTTCCGTGATATCAGTGGAATTTTCTGTGTTTCAGTGATTACAAGTGCCAGAGCTACCCGAGGTAGAGATAATTCGATTGGGACTTCAAAAATATCTTGTTGGGCGCAAGATTGAAGATGTTGAGGTTAGAGTTCCTAAAATATTCGTTGGTGATAAAAAGAATGTAATTGGAGCAACAATTACCGGCTTAAACAGGATTGGTAAAGGATTAATTATTGAACTGGATAATGATTTTGTGCTGGCAGTCCATCTGAAAATGACCGGCCAATTAGTTTATGTTGACAATAAGATTAAGGGTCCGATCCTTTCTCCGAAAGTCGGAGGAGAGAAGCTCCCTTCAAAATATTCACACATTATTTTTACCTTGGATAATAATTCCTTTCTTTATTACAATGATTTGCGTAGGTTTGGGTGGATTAAGGTGGTCAGAAAAGATAAGTTAATGCAAATTCCGTTTTTCAAAGAATTAGGACCAGAACCCCTTAAAGATCTGACTCTAAAAAAATTTAAGGATATAGTTTTAAAGTCTAATTTAGTCATTAAAGTTTTGCTGATGGATCAGAAGAAAATTGGCGGAATTGGCAATATTTATGCCAATGACGCGCTTTTTGAGGCAAGAATTGACCCGAGAAGATCTGCAAAGCAGATTTCGCCAGAGGAGATAGAAAGGCTATATAAGGCTATTCTCAAAGTCTTGCAAAAAGGTCTTGATTATGGAGGTTCTTCGGATGAGAATTTTGTCAATGCGTTGGGACAAAAGGGCAATTACCAAAAACATACTTTGGTTTATGGACGGGCAGGGGAGACATGTCCAGTCTGTGGCGGAATTATTCAGAAAATAAAACTGGGAGGAAGGGGAACATATTTCTGCAGTAAATGTCAACATTGACCTCGGGAAATTGTAAAAAACATTTTAATTTTCTTTGGAACGCAATTATATATTTTTAACTTCTCTTGTGCCGACAAGAGAAGCAGAAGCTCCCGCCTATTCTCGCTTCATGCTTTCAGAATTTTACTCACTTATCGGGTGATTTGCACCCCCTCCTCGACCCTTCGACAAGCTCAGGGCGAGGAATCCCCCTGATGTGTTCGTAAATTTCTTCACGCATTTCACTGCGACGGCGGCGTTAATAGGTTTTGTTTAATGCTCGCAAAAATTTAACGCTTTTTATCTAAATTGTAAAAATATTAATTGAAACATTTCAAGGCGTTGTTGTTTTTTGAAATTTGGTATGCTACTATTAACAATTAGAATTTAGCTGAATTTATGGGAAGCCCTAGAGAAAAAATAGTTATTTCGGTTGGGGGGTCGCTAGTCGTCCCCAATGGCGGAATTGACACGGAATTCCTCATTAAATTCAATAAATTTATCCGGACGAGACTGGCGGAAAACAAGAAACGCCAGTTTTTTTTGATCGCAGGGGGAGGATCAACTACCAGACATTATCAAAATGCAGGCAGAAAAGTTATCGGAGATAAGCTTACGCATGATGATTTGGATTGGCTGGGTATTCACGCGACCCGGCTTAACGCTCACCTCATCAGGACAATTTTTAGAGACGTTGCTCACCCTTATATCCTCAAACATTACGAAATTATCAGAAAGGTTGAAGAGCCGGTGGTGGTCGGATCGGGTTGGAAGCCGGGCTGGTCTACGGATTTCTGCGCAATCATGGTCTGTCAGGATTATGGAGCCAAGACAGTTATTAATCTAAGTAATATCAATCAAATTTGTGACAAAGATCCCAATAAATCTAGTGATGCCAAGCCAATCAATAAAATTTCCTGGAGGGAGCTTAGGAAGTTGGTTGGCGACAAATGGACTCCCGGAATGCATGTCCCTTTTGATCCGATTGCCGCCAAAAAAGCGCAATCTTTGGGTGTCAAAGCGGTGATTGTGAACGGAAGAGATTTTGATAATTTGGAAAATTATTTTCGCGGAAGAAAATTCACAGGAACAGTCATAAAGTAATGTTTGTTAAACATTTAAGTCTTCAAAATTTCCGCAATTACTCAAAAGCAGATTTTAATTTTTCTCAAAGTACAACTTTGATTGTCGGCCCGAATACGTCAGGCAAGAGCAATCTAATTGAGGCAGTTTTCTTTTTAGCATCAGGACGCAGTTTTCGTACGGATAAAGATGACCAATTGGTAAAGTTGAACAAGGGAATTGCCAGAATTAAAGCTAAGGCTGAAGATAAGAATTTAGAAGTGATGATTGTCAAGGAAGGAGAGGAAGGCCAGCTTCGGTCGTTTAAAAAATATCTGGTTAACGGAGTTAACAAGCGGAAAGCGGATTTTGTCGGTAATTTTTTTGCAGTGCTTTTCGCGCCAAATGATTTGGAAATTATCATCGGCAGCCCCGGTAGAAGGCGGGATTTCTTGGATAATATTTTGGTTCAGACAGACCGCGAATACAGACTGGCTATGGGTTTTTACGAAAAGGGCCTGCGGATTAGGAATGCTCTTTTGCACAAAGCCAAGGAAACCGGAAGGAGATCGGAAAAGGAGTTTACGTACTGGGATAATCTTCTAATCGTTCAGGGGCAAAAAATCACGGGGAAAAGAGAGGAACTTATTAGGTATCTGAACGATTCCAAAAAAGATATTTTAAATTTTGAAATATTTTATGACAAAAGTATTGTTTCCAAAGACAGACTTGCTCAATACCGGAATGCGGAGGTAGCGTCCGGCGTGACTTTGGTTGGCCCCCATCGGGACGACTTGCTTATAAATTTAAAAGAAGACCAAGATATTAAATACTTTGGTTCCCGCGGACAGCAAAGATTGGCAGTTCTGCAGTTAAAAATTTTAGAATTAAATTATATCGAAAAAGCAACCCAAAATAAGCCAACTTTACTTCTGGACGATATTTTTTCCGAACTTGACGAAGATCACATCAAGTTGGTTTTGGACATGATTGGAGATCAACAAACCATTATCACGACCACGCACGAAGAATTCATCCCCAAAAAACTCCTAAATATGACCAAAGTTATAAAATTGACAAATGGCCGACGATCATGATATAAACCATCACTATGGCAAATAGATGTGAAAGTCCAATTAGTGCTGCAGTCGCAGAATATAATAATCCCCCAACTCCGGAATTAGTTACTCGAATTTTTCAAGCCATCTGGCAAGCAAGGGAAAAGCTTGCGAACGGTGTTAAATTTGAAGTAACACCCTGTTCATTCAGTCAAGATGAATTGACTAGATTCGAAAGAGAGAATAGGGGAGTGAGTTATCTCCCGGAATCCTGTGCTACGCAGGGAAACCGTTATGTTCTAGGAACTGTATTTCCCAAAATGGAGCACGGAAGTCTGCGGAGGAACAATATCTTTCCTAATAGCAATAGTCCATCTGGCTGGTTCGATTACGAAAAAAGCATTAAAGCGCCGTATCTTGGAATAATGGAGAATGAATTTTCAGACAGGCTCTTCAGGAAAGGCATGAAATTGCTTAGTTTGAACCAATATGCTGTTGCAGGTCAGGATAGCAAGCTTTTTAGAGAACAATACCTTGATGAAGAGGACACCTGGACTTACGTGAATTCTTGCATTGGAGGTAATTTGGCACAAGCCCGTTTTAACCCGGATGGCGCGTTCAGTGTTATTTGGAATTTATATTCGTGGGACTCGAGTTCCGTAGTGGGTGTTCGTTCTTCAGAAACCAAAATTGATTTGGCTTCTAAACTCTAAATAGCTTTCATTAGCCGTTTTAGTAAGTTAAATATGGTAAAATTGGGGAAATAATGGAGAAGAAAGTTGAGTTTAAATCAGGGAAAGAGATTTTAAGAGGGAATTTGTTTATTCCAAACGGAAGCGGACCGTTTCCGTCGGTCATTTTTTTCCATGGGAGCGGCGGAAATGGAGAATCGATGTTTGAAATAGCAAATGCAATATCAAAAAAGGGCATTTTGGGTTTTGCTTTTAATTATCGAGGTGCCGGCGTCAGTGAGGGAAAGTTTGAAAATCAGACAGTAGGGATGGGAATTGAGGACGGGAAGTTAGCGGTTAATTTCTTTCTTTCTCAAAAAGAAGTGGATAAGAAGCGTTTTGGATTTCTCGGAGGCAGTTTCGGAGGATTCATAGCTTCTTTAATAGTAAATAGTTTTAATCCAAAATCTCTGGCTTTGGTTGCGCCGGCCGCGTATTCACCAGACCTGTATGAAATACAAAGGGATGCGGATAGTGATCCTAGAAAAGATTTTGAGAAAAGTGATTCATATAAAGAAATCGCAAGATTTAAAGGTTGCTTATTAATTGTAGGATGCGAGTTCGAGGATGTTTTGCCTTCGGGAATGACTGATAAATATTTAGAAGCAGCAACGCAGGTGATTAAAAAAGAGGGTTATCTTTTAAAAGACGCAAATCATAGAATAAGTATTAATCCGAAAGCGGCAGTAGTTTTGAAAGAAAAGATTTTGTCCTGGTTTATAAATACTTTATGAAAGATTTTGATCCAAGAACGCTTAAAAAATTATATATTCCGCCACCTAATTCCCATAAAGGGCAAAACGGAAGACTGCTTTTGATCAGTGGATCCAAATTGTTTCATTCATCATCTCTATGGGCTTTGAAAGTAGCCTCACGTATCGTGGACATGGTTTTTTATTCCTCGGTTGACGAAAATAATCAGATTGTCAGACAAGCCAAAACTGAATTTCGGGACGGAATAGTTGTGCCAAGAAGCAAGGTGGAAGACTATGTCAGGGAAGCGGATTGTATTTTGATCGGTCCCGGGTTGCCGCGCAAAGACGGAGAACAAGAGGGTGATAATGACACCAAAGAGCTTACGGAAAGATTATTGAAAAAATATCCCGACAAAAAATGGGTGCTTGACGGCGGGAGCCTGCAAACGATTGACCCACAGCTTATTCCTCGCAATGCAATACTTACACCGCATCGGAGAGAATTTGAGATGATAAGACTCAAAACTCAATTCTCCAATGGAGAATCAAAACTCAAAACTACATTCTGCAATGCAGAACAAAACTCAAAACTTCAAGAACAAGTAAAAATTTTTGCGGAAATATATAATTGCACGATTGTTCTGAAGGGGCCAACCGATATTATTTGTGGATTAGATAAAAGTGTGAGACCGCCTACGCGCCTCCTTCGCCGAAGTGGCTACGAAGGCCGAGTAAAGCTACGGCGAGTCAAAGGCGGAAATGCGGGGATGACCAAGGGTGGAACGGGAGACGTTTTGGCCGCATTAATCGCCGGACTTTACTGCAAAAATGAAGATCCGTTTCTGGTTGCCAGTGCCGGAAGTTTTATTAACAAAAAAGCCGGAGAAAGTTTGTTTGCACGCGTTGGCTACTATTTTAATGCCTCCGATCTGGTTGACGAAATTCCCAAAGTAATGAAAGAGCAATTGTTATGAGGGTAAATATCGTGGGCGATGGGGTGTGGGGAACGGCTTTAGGCAAACTTCTGGTTGCTAACGGTCATGAAGTTAGCTTCTGGAATCAAAAAGGACAAATTGATTCCTTGGACGCTGTTGTGATTGCAATACCAACTCAGGCAATCAGAAGCGTAATCAAAAATTATGGCCATAATTTGAAAAAAGCAGTCATTATTAATTCCGCCAAAGGCATAGAGAAAAGTTCATATAAACTTCCATTCCAAATTGTTAAAGAACTGTTGGGAGCAGAAATTAAATATTTTACCTTGATTGGCCCAAGTTTCGCCAGAGAAGTAGATTGCAAAATGCCAACTTTAGTCAATTTGGGAGGGCGCAACGGAAAAACGCTGGAAATATGTAATCTTTTTGAGACTGATTATTTTAGAGTTAGGCCGACAAGATCGGTTGAAGCTTTGGAATTGGCAGGGGCTTTAAAAAATGTGTACGCAATTGCCTGCGGAATAGCTGACGGTCTGGGATTTAAAGAAAACACTAAAGCCAAATTAATCACTATTGCTTATGAAGAATTTCAAAAATTAGCTCTAAAATTAAACTATAAAATAGATAAAAGAGCAAGACCGGGAATTTTGGGCGACTTGGTCTTAACCTGCAGTAGTATTGAGAGCAGAAACTTCAGTTTTGGAAAAGCTATTGCAAAATATTCAATAAAGGAAAGTATTGAAAAAATTAACAGTACAATTGAAGGCTACAATACTGCCTTTTCAATAGCGCATTTTTCCAAAAAATCCGCAATGCCTCTGGGTAAATTTGTCTTTAAAGTCATCAGGGAAGATAATCACAAAAAGATCGGCAGTAAATTTGCGGATTTTGTAAAAAAAATTTAATTGCTTATACTTTAATTATGTACGTGCCTAGATTCACCATTAATAATAGTATCCTGAAAAATATTGGGATTATCGAAGCCTCTAGGGAAGTGATTGATCATGCGCCGCTTTTACCCTACTACGAAAAGCAATTTCGGCAGGATGCGCTGGTCAGAACAGTTCATTACGGAACGCATATTGAGGGAAACGAGCTTAATCTGGATCAGGCGGAGAAAGTTTTGGCCGGCCAAGATGTTGTGGCGCGCGACCGGGATATTCAGGAAGTAATAAATTACAGGAAGGCAATGGAACTTATTGAAGATTTAGGATTTAAGATTAAAGATTTAAGAATAGACGAAGATTTCATAAGAAAATTACATAAAATTACAGTTGAGAAGATTTTGCCGGAGGAAAAGAGCGGGGAATACAGGCAAAAACAAGTGGTTGTTAAAAATAATCAGACGGGACAAGTCTCTTTTCGCCCGCCGGAAGCGTCCCTGATTTCGCCCCAAATAAAAGATTTATTGGCGTTTATAGAAAGCCCGAAAAATCAAGATATTCATCCTGTTCTGAAATCAGGAATTGTTCACTATGAATTGGTCCGGATCCACCCATTTTTGGACGGAAACGGCCGGGTTGCAAGAGCTTTATCAACTTTAATTTTGTTTTTAGAGGGATATGACATCAGAAAATTTTTTTCTTTAGAGGAGTATTTTGATAAGAATGCTCAAGATTATTATTCGGCTTTACAATCTGTTGCCAAAAACAATGGCGACTTAACCCGCTGGCTGGAATATTTTACCCAAGGACTGGCAATCGAGCTTTCCAAGATAAAAGAAAAAGTGGAGAAGATCTCCGTTGACGGTAAATTAAGAGAACGGCTTGGCGGAAAGCCCTTATTATTGACCGACCGGCAATTGAAAATCATCGAATACGTCCAGAAGACAGGCTATCTGCAAAATCAAGCCTTTGCAGAATTGTTTCCCATGGTTTCCGAAGACACGATTTTGAACGAATTAAAAGCATTGTTAAAAAATGGTATCATTAGAAAACAAGGCATTACCAAAGCCGCAAAGTATATAATGAAATAATATGGCTGATAATTCAAAAGCAGAATTTGGTAAATCTCCGGAAAGTTTGAAAAGAGGAAAGTTTAAAGTACTGATTATAGAGAACGATATTGATTTTATATTTATAATTAAGGATCAATTTAAGGAAAGGAAAGATATTGACATTACATTTTCCATTGCTGGGGAAAAAGCCTTAGATATTTTGTGGAAGGCAAAAGAAATGGAAGAGCCATTTAATCTTGTTGTTACGGATTCTTCACTAGTGGGTGAATTAAATGGGGTTGAGGTGGCAGAAGCAGTTAAAGAAAAAAAATTCGCCCAGCGAACATTTATGCTTTCCGTTTTCCCAGAGCGATTAACTACCGAGATGAAGAAAAAAGGTGTGGGGGAAATTATACCAAAAACTGAAATTACAAGATTGCCTAATTCAGTCTCCCGTGAGTTATTAAGGCAGCGGGATCCACAGGCTTTTAGAATGGAACTTAGGGTTAAACCCAGAAAAGAAATTAAGAACAAGGCTGCAGAAATGCCCGCAAAGTTGTAGAATACGGATATGTTATTCTCCACACTCTCTTCCTATTTTGAAAAACTGGAAGCGACTGCCTCAAGACTTGCTCTAATTGATATTTTGGCGGATTTATTTAAGCATTCTTCCAAAGAAGAAATAGAGAAAATTATTTACTTAACCCAGGGTCGGATTGCGCCCTTTTTTGAGGCTACGGAAATCGGCATGGCGGAAAAACAAGTGGCAAGCGCGATTGCAGCAAGCTTAAACCTTAAACGGGAAGAAGTATTGAAATCGTATTCAAAGCTCGGAGATATGGGTTTGGCAATGCAATCGCTAAATTTAAAAATCAAAAATCAAAAGTCAAAAATAGTTCATCTTACTTTGTTAGATTTAGATACGGATAGCAAGAAACCCTTAAGTGTTCAGGAAGTTCTTGAAGTTTTAACACAAATTGCCAAGACCTCGGGACTGGGGACTGTAGAAAAAAGGCAGTCGTTACTTGCTAATCTGTTAAGACGTGCCGATGAAAAGTCCGCAAAATATTTAGTCAGAATTCCTCTGGGCAACTTAAGGCTGGGAGTTGGCGACCCGACTATTTTGGATGGTCTGGCAAAGGCAAAATTAGGTGACAAAAGCAAAAGAAAACTGCTGGAGGGAGCATATAACCGGACTTCGGATTTGGGTTTAATCGCTAAAACCTTATGGGAAAAAGGCTTGGGTGGAGTTTCTAAATTACAGGTAATTGTTGGGAAACCGATTAGGTCGGAACTTTGTGAAAGACTGCCCAGCGCGGAAAAGGTAATAGAAAAAATGAAGATTGTCAGTGTCCAACCCAAATACGACGGATTTAGGGTGCAAATTCACAAGGACGGGGAGAAAATTTCCATGTTTTCCAGGAACCTGGAAAATATGACCAACATGCTTCCCGAGTTAATTACAGGCTCTTTGAAGCAAATCAAAGCCAAATCAGCGATTCTGGATACGGAAGCATTGGCTTACAATCCCGATTCAGAGGAGTTTTTGCCGTTTCAAGAGACGACCAAAAGAAGGAGAAAGTACAATATTGAAGAAACTGCCAAAGTTTTGCCTTTGCGGGCATTTGCTTTTGACATTTTATACAAAGATGGCCAATCTTTGATTGATGAACCGTTATCAAAAAGGCTGGAAATTTTAAATAAGACTTTGGTTCCCGATGATACTTTGATCATGGCAAAAACCCAAACAATTTCTGATCCGAAACTATTAAATATTATGTTGGAAGATTCGATTTCCAAGGGTTTGGAAGGAGTAGTTATCAAAAAATTAGAAAGTCCCTATGCGGCAGGGGGTAGGAATTTTAATTGGGTGAAATTGAAAAGAGCACAATCAGGAGAACTAAACGATACGATTGACTGTGTGATTTTGGGTTATGTTTTCGGTAAAGGTAAAAGAACGGCTTTCGGAGCAGGAGCTTTATTGGTTGGAGTTTATGATGACAAAAAAGATGAATTCGTCACGGTTTCGAAAATCGGCACCGGTCTGTCGGATGAAGAGTGGCAGGAAATTCATAAAAGAGCGGATAAAATTAAAGTTGCACATAAGCCGGCCCGTGTTAATTCGGTAATTGAACCATCGGTTTGGATCAAACCGGAAATTGTCATTGAAGTTTTGGCTGATGAGATAACCCGAAGCCCGATTCATACCGCAGGTTCTGCAAAGCAGAATTCATCCGGAGAAAAAGAACCGGGATATGCTTTAAGATTTCCGCGCTTGGTTTCCTTCAGAACCGGCGACAAAAAACCCGAGGATGCCACCACAGTCAAAGAACTAATCGAAATGCACAGATTGCAAAATAAAAAATAAAAAATTAGCTCTTGCCTGCGGGTGGGAAGGGAGGAGAAGTATCTTGTTCCAGCCACCGGCTAATGCCCAAAAAAAGTTGGGGTAAGTCTATTTTTCCCTTTAGTCCTGATTTTTCTCTTAGGAAATCTTTAAATTCCTGTTTTTCTTCTTCTGAATAGTCCAGCATATCGCTAACAGCATTCATAAATAAACTGGATGGCAAAGTCATGCTTATTCCTGCTAGCATGAGATTCAAGTAATCAAGAGGATTAGAAAATATCTCCTGCAGCAATGATTCCCTATAGGCTTCAGAAATTCTTTCATCTGTTAACTGCATTCCGGAAGCCATTGCTCCAAGTAGCTCTATCCGATGTTCGGGAGGTTTATCTTTGAGAGATGTTATGGCCTGCGACCACTGTTTCCTTTTCTGCTCAATCGGGGTGGAGCCGTGTCTATGCATACCGGCAAACGGATTAATATCTGTTTCATGCCACAGCCGTCCTAAATTATTATACTCTTTTTTTAGTTGAGTAAATCGCTTTTCCTCTCTTTGAATAAAAGCTTTTGTTTCTTGGTTTCGGATAGCCTGTTTAATTTCCGGCACAAGAGGGGATTCGGGATTTTTTTCCGCTGCCCGCCGAAACGCTTCTTCCATGGGCAAATTTTAGCAGATTCCAGACATTTTTGCTACAATATCACGAATGGAATTTATAGCAGACCTGCATTTACATAGTAAATACTCCAGGGCGGTTTCTCAACAAATGGTTTTGCCGGAAATGGCCAAATGGGGAGCAAAAAAAGGAATTAATTTACTGACCACCGGCGACTGGACCCATCCGTTGTGGTTAAGATCTATCAAAGGAGAACTGGAGGAAGCGGGGGAGGGAGTATACAAACTTAAATCTCAAATTTCAAATCTCAAATCTCAAATTTCCAATGACGTTAGGTTTATACTGACTACAGAAATTGCGAGTGTTTACAAACAAGGGGAAAAATTAAGACGGATTCACAACTTAGTCTTTGCTCCCAACCTTGAAACAGCTGAAAAAATCAACAAAGCATTGATTGGTAGAGGATGTAATCTCGGATCGGACGGCAGACCGATTATCGGACTTTCTTCCAAAAACCTCTTGGAATTGCTTTTGAATATTGACAAGAAAATAATTTTGATTCCTTGCCATGCCTGGACACCGCATTTTGGAATTTACGGATCAGCATCGGGATTCGATTCAATTAAAGAAAGCTTTGAAGACTTAAGTAATTATATTTACGGCATAGAAACGGGAATTTCCTCGGACCCGTGGATGAATTGGCAGATTCCGGAGCTTAACAACAGGGCAATTCTGTCTTTTTCCGATGCCCACTCACTGCCTAAAATGGGACGAGAATTAACGGTTTTTGAAATCGAAAAGAGTTTGGACACCTTAACTTATACAGACATTGGCAAGGCAATTGTCTCGCAAATGAAAATGGAAAATAGAAAATGGAAGATAGAAAATGGCGCACGCATTGCCTATACAATTGAATTTTATCCGGAAGAGGGAAAGTATCATTACACAGGACACCGGAATTGCAAGGTGATTAAAAGTCCGCAGCAAATTAAAGAAAGCGGAGATGTCTGTCCTGTTTGCAGCAGGCGTTTAACAGAAGGCGTTATGTATAGAGTTCAACAGCTGGCCAAAAAAGGGAGCGATTTTAAGCCTTATGATTCTCATACCGACAGTAAGGGCGTTTTGTGGATAGATGATCCAAGAAAGATTCACCCAGCATTTGTAAAGCTGGTTCCTCTTAATGAAATTATTGCCGAAAGTATCGGATCGCCCGTTGGGTCGGAAAAGGTTAAAATTAAATTTGATGAAATGTGTTTGGAATTTCAATCAGAACTTAATATTTTACTTAAAACTCCTAGCTCCGATATTGTTTCCAAATTCGGCGAAAAAATTGCAGAGGGAGTTGCGAAAGTAAGAAAAGGAGATATTATAATCGAGCCGGGATACGATGGGGAATATGGGAAAGTGAAGATTTGGAACGAGAAACTAACAGCGGAAGCTTTAAGCATTGCTCAGGAAACCCAATTAGGGATCAAGTTTTAATAGATGTTGTATTTTTTAGATTTACTAGGAACTTTTGCGTTTGCGATAACCGGAGCGTATAAGGCAAAAGGAGCGAAATTGAATATTTTTGGAGTGATTTTTTTGGGAATAATTACCTCTGTTGGAGGCGGCACCTTTAGAGATCTTCTGCTCGGTCGGACACCTCTTTTTTACTTGAAAGATTCCAATTATTTATTGATTGCGATTTTGGGGAGCATAGTTGTTTATTCCATTCCCGTCTTTTTTAAAAAGGCTTATTCTCTTTTTAGGCTTATTGATTCATTAGGTTTGGCAGCTTTTATAGTTATTGGTACGTCAATTGCTTTTACTTTTCTTTTTAAAACAAATATTCATCCCACTTTGATTTCTTTTTTAATTTCCGTTCTTTTGGGGATGATTACCGGATTTGGTGGGGGAATAATTAGAGATGCTATTATGGGCGATATTCCGCTTTCGCTCAAACACGGATCAAATTATACTTCTTCGGCTTTCTGGGGTGCTTTTTCTTTTTATTTCTTGATGTTTTTGAATCTTAACTTAGCAATTTTAACCTCAATAAGTGTAACTTTTATTTTTCGTGAGGTAATATCTGAATATGGTATTTACAAGAAATTTGCTAGAAAGCGTCCTAAATCCAGATGAGACTTTTGTTATAATAAAAAGAATGAAACTTGTTGTTGGACTGGGCCCCACCATCCTTACCGTTCGCCTTCAAGTACTATTCGTACACGGCTCACGGAGTGGATTTGGAGGGGCTACATACTATTTATGAAACTAATAGTGGGATTGGGTAATCCGGGAGAAAAATACGAAAAAACCCGCCACAATTTGGGCTTCATGATAGTGGAACATTTTCTTAAAGATTTTCAGGATATTGAGAATACCTTGTGGGAAAATTCCGGCAAGTTTAAATCCGACATCGCCCAGATAGAATGGCAGCGCCGTTCGCACCGCTCAGGCCAAGCCAGTTTGGAGAAAGTAATTTTGGTTAAGCCCAAGACTTACATGAATAACAGCGGTATGGCTGTACGTTTGGTAGCTGATTTTTACAGGGTAAATCCTTCCGACATTTGGGTTATTCATGACGATATTGATTTGCCGTTGGGGGCGATGAAGATAAGATTTGGGGGAGCTTCTGCCGGCCATCATGGGGTAGAATCGATAATTGAGCATTTGGGTACAGATAAATTTTGGAGATTTCGGATGGGAACCGGATTAGGAAATCATAAATCAAATATTAAAGATCAAAAATTCAGAAATGTCGAAGATTTTGTATTAAGTAATTTTTCGGGATCTGAAAAAGGCAAACTGAAAGCTCTTATCAAAAGGGGAGTAAAAGCAATTGAAGAATCTTTGGAAGATGGTCTGGACGCCGCAATGAACCGCTTTAACACAAAGTAGGGTAAATGTCATCCTGAATTCACGCCACCTCCGCAGAGGGAAGTCCCCTTGGGGGATTTCAGGATCTAGTTATTCTTTTTATTTGTACTTTTGACCGCAAAAGTACGCAAAACTCTGCGAGCGGTGAAAGTCGCGCTAAAATTGTCTCATTCGTTTGTCGGGTGATTTACACCCCCTCCTCGACAAGTTTGCGAGGAATCCCCCTGACAACTCATTCGACAATTTTTCCTGCCTGTCGGCAGGCAGGTAACGCGCTTTGTTTCAATGCTCGCATTACGTCAATTAACTTTCGCTGCGAACGGCGGACACTGAATATATTTTTAATACCTGTACATGTAGACTTTAATGAATTAATTTTATACAATCGATCTAATATCGTATAAAATGGCTGACAGAGAACCAAATGTCCACATAATTAGAACGACTGTTAATCCCGAAATGACTCGGAGAGCAGAGCTTCGTAGGGACTTCCTTGTCCCGATTTATTTGATGTGGTCTTCTGATGTTCCGTCTGCAGAAGCACAAGCGGCAGCGCAAGGAGTTTACGATGTTGTAAAAGCTTCAGGGCAGAATAGGCAAGTTATTAATCTGGGATCTAAGGCGTGGAGCAATGGTGATTATTCTAGTGCTGATTGGTATCTAAATAATGCTTTAAGAATGCAACATGAAGCCAGGGATAAGGGGCATGGCCAGCAAGTCAGTGTCCGCAGCATAGAGAATCAGTTTATTGAAGAGCCGTGGCAGGCAAATCCTCATTGGGAAGTATTTATCGTAAATAAGGATTTATATATGGACGATACAACAAACTTTGTTTTTGGAGCAACAGATTCAGGTTTTGCAGCATCAGTACAATCCGTAAGAAGGTTTATTGATGAAATTCCGGAAGAGAAATTTAAATTGGAAATGATTAGAAGACTTCTGCGCCATGAAGTTGGACACATGTTCGGTTTGCCGGGTAGGAATTTTAATGTTGAACAAGAACAAAAATTAGGCTCTCATTGCACGAATATCTGTACCATGCGTCAGGGCATGTCAATCCCCGAATGGGCGAAACTAACCCAAGAGGAGAGCAGGCAGAATGTGCATTTCTGCAAAGATTGTATGGACGTTTTGGCAAAGAAAAAAGATCAATTTAAGCCACTACCTCATTAATATTGTATAATTACCACATGCAGAAGGTTGGGCAGATTCTCAAAAATTTTAAGCCGGCTGAGGATAAATATATTTCCCGCGAATTTCAATCATTCGGAATATATTTGTCAGAAGAATTAGATGACTACAAACATAGAGGGCTTTATATTAGGCTTGCTAAAACAGTCCATCGGGCAATTTTGGAAAAAGCTCTTTCCTTTGTTTCCGACAGTAATGCCAAAAATAAAGGGGCGCTGTTTATGTGGAAACTAAGCCAGCTTAGGGCAAATAAGCGTAAATGATTAAAATATTTAAAAAACTTTTATTTCGCAAGAAAAAAACCATCGCTATTGATGTTAGATATGTATATGCAGCGTCAGTATTTTTATTGTCAATTTCGCTATCTGCTGTTTTCTATATTTATAGAGATTATTTAAAAGATGCTTCAGCTTTGGGATTTTTGGGTTTATTTGTCGTAAATTTTGTATCCAGCGCGACTTTTTTTATCTCATCACCGGCATTTTTAACCATTATTACGGGAGGAAATTTATATTCGCCAGTTTCTGTCGCAGTTATCGCTTCTTTGGGCGCTAGTCTGGGAGATATGTTAGCTTTTGCCTTTGGGCATTCGGGAAGAAAACTGACTAAAAAAAAGCTGGATCGCCACAAGGCAATAAGGTTCTTGGAAAAGCACTTCCACAGACACGGAGTTTTAATTATTTTTTTGCTTGCAATCATCCCAAATCCCTTTTTTGATGCTGTTGGTATTTTGGCCGGTGTTTTGAATTATCCCCCAATGCGTTTTTTTACAATTATGCTTGTCGGGCGCTTTATCAGATACTGGGCACTGGCTCAAGTTGGGGCTAATTATTAATCTTTTAAACATGACAGCTCGCGTTTTTATTTCCGGATTTGTTCAGGGAGTCGGATTCAGACAATTTATTAAACGATCCGCAGTTAACATTGGATTAACCGGATGGGTAAGGAATCTTCCGGATAACAGAGTGGAAGCTGTTTTTGCCGGTTCAAAAGAACAAATTGAGAAAATTCTTTCTATTTGCGAGAAAGGACCATTTTTATCCGAAGTTAAAAATGTAGTAAGGGAATGGAAAGAAAATCCGCCAGTTCCCGGGGAATTTAAGGATTTTAAAATACTATGATATGATCTGAATATGCTAGGCAACATTTTATTATTTACCTTTTTAGGCAGTATTGGAGCTCTTATTATTGGAATTATTCTCTTATCTAGGGAAAAATTCGCTCTTAAGATTTCTCACTTTCTTGCCTCGTTTGCTGCAGGGGTGCTGCTTGGTACCGCCTTTTTCGATCTTCTCCCCGAAGCGCTTCACGAAGGGGAAAAAGTAAGTGTTAATATTTTTCCTTGGGTGCTTTTCGGCATTGTCTTGTTTTTTCTTTTGGAACGGTTCATTCATTGGTTTCACCACCATGACGAATTTCATAAAGATGAACAGGAATCAAAATCTGTTTTGCCGCTGATTATATTTGGCGACACAATGCATAATTTTATCGATGGAGTAGTGATAGCGGCTACCTTCATGGTTAGTGCCCCGCTTGGAATTGCAACTTCCTTGTCTGTTTTTGCTCATGAAATACCTCAGGAAATTGGAGACTTTGGCTTAATGCTTCATAAAGGATTAAAACCCAAGAAGATTATCCTCATAAACATCCTAAGCGCTGCTGTTGCATTTTTAGGGGCAATAATTACTTATCTTTTGGGAAATATTCTGGAAGGATATATATCTATGCTTCTTGCGGTAACGGCAGGTTTTTTTATCTATATTGCTTCATCCGATCTAATCCCGGAGATACACCATGAGAAAAGAAAAGGCTTTGCTCTTATTGAAAGCTTACTGCTTATTGCCGGCGTTATAGTCATGGCAGTTTCTGTTTCTCTTTTAGAGAAGAGCCGCTAGAAACTTTTGAATTGCGGAAGATTGAAGCTTAACTCCTGTCAATAATAAGTTAAAACAGACTCAAAAAGCGTGATATTAGCGATAGTTTTTTCGCCCCAGCCTTAATTTTACGTTTGAATATTTTTTTCTTTGTACTAAAAACTTCTTTCAAGCTTTTGGCTGAAAAAGGATCCGGCCAGGATGTTAGCAATGGCGTTTTGTAAATATCGTTCATAATTCATCCTTTCATAGGAAATATATATCGTGCAAATAACAGATGCAGTAACACAGTTTACGTAAAATTTGTAAGATTGCTTACTGACTTTTGCTATGATACACTCTCCACATGATTAATACGACTCCCATAGAAAAACTTAAGAAGTTTTTTTCCCAATTTAAAACAATTCACTACAGAAAAGGAGAGACACTTCTTCGTCCCGGAGAGATGCCTCAGGGAATAAATTTTCTCAAAAAAGGATATGTGAGGTTATATTCTCTTTCTTACGAAGGTAAAGATTTAACTCTAGTTTTCTATAAGCCTGGAGAATTTTTTCCTGTAGTTTGGAGCTTGACGGGTATTCGAAGCGTCTATTATTTTGAGGCCCTAAGCCCGGTTGAGATAGAAAGAGCAAGCAAAGAAGAGTTTAGTAAATTTATAAATGAGAATATTGATGTTTTCAAAGAAGTCAATCATCATATTATCCACCGCTTCCAAATGGCTCTTAAAAGAATGGAATATCTTGTTTTTGGTAATGCAAGTTCAAAACTTGCTTCAATTCTGCTTATTTGCAGCCGAGATTTTGGCATAGATACGCCCAAAGGGAAAGAAATTCAGATTCCCTTTACCCATAAAGATATAGCTGCCATTCTTGGAGTGACTCGGGAGACAGTAAGCATTGAACTTAAAAAATTTGAAAAAATGCGATTTATAGAATATAATAGTCGGAATATCGTTATAAAAGACGAAAAGGCGTTAGAAAAAGAAGCAATTTTATCTTAATATGAAAGAAAAGCAACAGAAAAAAATAATAAATCCGGAGGAAATGCTTTCGGAAGCAAGAGAAGAGCTAACTCAATGCAGGGAACTCTTTATTCTGTCAACTTTAATGCTGATGCCTGAGCAGACAAGTATAGAAGACA
Source organism: Candidatus Levybacteria bacterium RIFCSPHIGHO2_01_FULL_40_16 (assembly GCA_001783805.1). Classification (GTDB taxonomy): domain Bacteria; phylum Patescibacteriota; class Microgenomatia; order Levybacterales; family UBA12049; genus GWB1-37-8. The sequence goes on along the minus strand of MFNS01000003.1, from coordinate 6,170 downwards.
GAGTTTTTTGGGGAAATATTTGGTTGAATGCCGCTTCGGAGGAGGAGAAAATAACGCGAGAGCTGGTTGTTCCTGCAAAACTCAAGACTGGAGCCTATCGTACGGTTCCGGCAGTTGAAGACGGAGTAAGAGCAAATGCCTCTAATTTTATTCAGGCAGTTTTTGGTATGGAACCGGAATTGGCTCGTGAACTTGCTAGGGTAATCATAGATCCGCACATAGAACTTACCAAAGAAATTCAGAAAAAGCTGGGGGTGCCGGAAAAAGCCGCTGCCTCATCTGCAAAAAAAGCCAAGGTGGGAAGAGAACATTCCATTTTTACTTATGCTCACGGACCAACATTGAGAAGGGCGGCTTGCCAGTCTTAATTGTAGCCATCTCTTAAAAGCCGCAAAATCTTTACGTTCCAAGTCAAACGCTATGCCACTCCGCTTTAATTTTTCAAATCTGTGGCATGCCTCCGTAGTATTCAAATGAAATTAGCTTGTTAGGACAAGCTATTTTTTAATAAAATTAAAGCTTCGTTGGGCATTACCCTTTGCATTTGAATACGTAGGGGTATAGAATAAAGGCGTATGGATCAGACGAATTTATCAAGGCTTTCCAGTCTCCTGATTGCCTCTTTTGAAAGGGAAGAAATCAAAAACCAGACCAAAACCGGAATCAATGTTAACCGTTTTGTTTCCGAGATTGCCACTTGGTATGAAAAATTCCGTAACGCCATGGATTACCGGGACGAAGAGGTAGTTAGGAGGGCTGCGATCGAAAGAATTCTCAAAAGAAGATTGTTTTTCGGCGGAAACGGCGAAAAAATAGCTGCTCCTCTGATGCGAGAACTTTTGTGGGCGCGCTATTTTCCGGATTCAAGCATTTCGGATGAAGAAATAAAAAAAGTGGGGCTCGTTATTGATTTGTATCTTGAGCTTAGAAAACAACTCCTAGCTAAGCCTGAGGTAAAAATAAATGTAGACTCACTTATTTATCAACTTCTCTCATCCCATTTGGAAATAATGCTGAATAAGAGTAAAGACATAGAGTTAATCTCAAATTTCATCTTCCATATTCTGCGTGAACGGATTACCATTAAAGATGATTCAGAAGAAACGCGTGACATCCAGGTATTTATTGCCGTGAGAAAGGCTTTTGCCAAGGATGATATGGCGTTTTTAAGATTCCATTTATTCGAACAATATTTCGGTAAAATAACAGAGGGAAATATCCATATGGTTGCCGCAAATTTTGCCAAGGGATATAAAGAGCTTGAGCGGCAACTTCGCTATCCTCTCAAAGAAAGAATAATCGCCTATGTTAAAAAACAGCTTCCGCCATTTCTGATTTTAGCCGATGTTTTACGTAAACAAAGAGGAGGCATACGCAACCTCATTTCCAATACTGCCGAATTCCGAAATAGCATTTTTGCAGCCGCCCAAACCCGTTACAAAAGCATTTCTTCCAAGGTTAGGACAGCAATTATCCGGTCTGTAATCTTTATTTTGCTTTCGAAATTTATCTTTGCATTTTCTGTCGAAGCAACCTACGACAATATTGTTTTAGGTTACATAGCCTGGAATTCTCTGATTATTAATATTTTTGCTCCGGCTCTTCTGATGGTTATAGCCAGCCTTTTTATACGCACTCCGGATATTAATAATACCAAAAGAATTTACGACAGGATTATGAGCATTTTGTTTGTCGATAAGCCTGAATTGGATAGACCTTTAGCTCTAAGTCTTAAGCCCGAGGGGAAACATCCGGTATTAAATTTTATTTTTACAATTCTTTGGTGGGGATCATTTGTCCTGATTTTTTATTATATGTCCCGTACCTTGACGGACCTTAAATTCAGTCCTGCCTCGCAAGGGGTTTTCATCTTCTTTGTAGCGATTATTTCATTTTTAACATATAGAATTCACCAGACTGCTTATAGCTATACAATTCAAGTCCGCCAGAATTTCCTCTCACCGGTTTGGGATTTTCTCTTTATGCCGATTATCAGAGTCGGACGCCGTTTTACCGAAGGACTTTCCCATATCAATATTTTTATTTATGTTTTTGATTATTTAATCGAAACTCCTTTCAAAGAAATCTTCGGATTTTTGGAGCAATGGTTCTACTTCCTCCAGACCAAGAGGGAAGAGATGGGGTAAATTTTTACTTCTCTTGTGCCGACAAGAGAAGCAGAAGCTCTCCGCCCATCTCGCTTCATGCGTTCAGAATTTTGCTCACTTGTCGGGGAATTTCACCCCTTCCTCAATCTCGCTTCGCTCACTGAGGAATTCCCCTGACAGCTCGCAAAACTCTTCACGACATTTCGCTGCGAACGGCGGATTAATAATTTTATTCATGCTCGCAGAATATTAAAAAAATGTTATAATCAAGCCATGAGTGAAGAGGCGTCAGTAAATAAACAGCTCAATGCGATTGTGGATGGATTTAATCAGCGCGTTGGAAGTGGAGTTATTCCCATAGTGGATCATTTCGATTCGGCAAAATTTTTAAAAGCTGCTTCAATAGTAACCGATAAAGGTTTAAAATTGAAAGTTTATGCAGAAAAAGAATTAGGAGAAATAGAGAATGTTGTACTGGCTATTGAAGATTATGGACAAGACGCTGAGCTGAAGACGCTTATTAAAAAAATACATGGCGATATTCCTATAAGAGGAATTGAGGTAAGCATGCATAGTGAATTATATTCCGATATGGTTGGGGAGGGGAAACTGATTGATCCTCCCGGAGAATCTGGTCCCGGAACTCATACGTCGACCTATACATTCGTTTCTCCTGAGGTTACGCAAGCTTTAATGGAGCGAATACCCTTAATGCCTTCTAAGTAAGATAAAATATTTTCCTCGTTGACAGAATTCTTCCCGGTTGCTATTCTTAATGAGTTTTATGGCAGATTTGAATTTTACCGACAGCGATTTTAAAACCCAAGTTTTGGAAAATAAAGGACCGGTGGTTGTGGACTTTTGGGCGCCGTGGTGCGGTCCATGCAGAATGGTATCTCCGATTGTCGAAGAATTGGCCAAGGAATATGAGGGAAAAGTGAAGATTGGGAAAATTAATGTTGATGAAAATTCCCAAACTGCAGGGCAATATGGGGTAATGAGTATTCCCAGCATTGTCTTTTTCAAGAACGGAGCTCCTGTCAAAACCATGGTTGGCGCACAAGCAAAAGAAGATTACAAACAGCAAATAGAACAAATGCTTTCCTCTTAAATATGTATGATGTAATCATCATTGGTTCCGGACCCGCAGGATTAACTGCTGCTATTTATACCACGCGTGATAATTTAAAAACTTTGGTTCTTGCCGGTTCAAAATGGGGTGGGCAATTAATGCTGACGACTCTCATTGAAAATTTTCCCGGTTTTCCGGAAGGAATTCAAGGCCCGGATTTAATGCAGTTGATGCGCAAGCAAGCGGAGCGTTTTGGGGCACAGATTATTAATCAAGATTTTATTAAGGCGGATTTTGCAAGTAAACCTTTCAGGGTGTCGACAGCGGAGGAAAACTACGAGGGCAAGTCAATAATTATTGCTACCGGAACCGATACTCAATGGCTGGGAGTTAAAGGAGAAGCGGAGAAAATCGGACACGGAGTTTCGGCTTGCGCTCCCTGTGACGCGCCGTTTTTCAAAAATAAAAATGTCATTGTCATCGGCGGTGGAGATGCGGCCATGGAGGAAGCGCTGGTTTTGGCAAATTTTGTCAAAGAAGTAATAATTATTTACAGGAAAGACGCTTTTAAACGGGCAAGCGGAGTAATGTTGGAAAGAGTAAAAAGTAAGCCCAAAATAAAGGTAATTTACAATTCGGAAATTATTGAAATTTTGGGTAAAGATAAAGTGGAAAAAGTGAAACTAAAAGATACCGTAACTGCTAAAATTTCGGAAATGCCTATTGACGGAGTTTTTGTGGCCATCCGCCGCACGCCAAACTCCAAACTTTTTAGAGGCCTGCCTGCCGGCAGGCAGGGAATTGATGTTGACGAAGAAGGATATATAAAAGTTTACGATCAAATCAAAACAAACATTGACGGAATTTTTGTAGCCGGAGACGTGCACAATAAGTATTATCAACAAGCGATTACCGCCGCCGGTTTCGGCGCCATGGCAGCACTACAAGCCGAAAGATGGTTGGAAGATAGTAAATAATAGTGTTCTCTCGGGGCAATTTTACTGGCCTTATAATTGTTTTATTTCGGGATTTATTTTCTCTCTTTGTTTCCACACCTTTAATATTTTTTTCTGGTCAACACCGGCAATAAGTAATGCCATTATCCAATTGTAATCCGCTTGAAAATTAGCCAATTTTGCTGCAGTATGCATATGCCCTTGAACAACTGTCATAGATGATTCGTCCAATCTCAATTTTTTCATTTCTGTTCCGGTTTTAATTAGAATAGTCCGGAATAATCTATCATTAGCTTGAGATTCGGCAACACGTATTTTAAGTTGTTCAGCCGCTTCAGATTCTGTTAGATGTTCTCCGGATTGTTTAAAATGAGTAATTGTTCTATTTATTAATTTTCTAAATTTGCTTTCGGGCGAGTGACCTTGGCTACCTCGTTCCTTCATGGGGGAATTATATGTTTAGCTTGGTAAAATTGCAAATTATAAATTTAACAGTCACAAGTTCCTCGTTGACTTTCTTCAAAAAATTGTATAAAAATAACTATTCGTTGAATATGAAAGATTTAGTTCCTCTTTTCCAGATTGACCTTTTGGGCAAGTGGGAAGCGGCAAGGGAAAAAATTTGGAAAGATGCGGAAGAGCATTACGAACAAACGCTTAAGAAGATGAAAAAGGATCTGAATCATCTGGTTTATTTATGCGCCCCGCTAAAGCCAACCAAGAGTAAATTAATTCAAAATCACATCTCAGACGCTATCTTGGCTGCGAGTCAAATCCTGGGAGCAGAGTATAACGGAAAAAGAATTATTCTCTTTGTTCCGCATATTCATGTATTTAGCATATATAACGAAATAATTTATCCGCAAGTAAGGGAAAGGGCAATAAAGTTTAACGATTGGCTTATTCAGGAACATTTTCATACGTTGGTAGTAATTGGCGAAAGGATTTCCGAGGGAATGGCATCGGAAATAGAACAAGCCAGAAAAAATGGGACGGAAGTAATAAAAATAAAAGATTTTAAAAAGCAGCTTAAACATCTACCAGATTCTAAAAAATCCAAGATAAACTATCGAAAAATGATTAATCTTCATAACAAAATCCACGGAGACAAGTTTTTAATCAAATAATAATTAGTTGCAAGCTACCCATTGACAGGCAAAAATAGCTATGCTAAGATAGCAAATGCTCGCTGTAAAGCGAGGCTAATAGTTTATGATGAGATTTTTTCAAGATATAAAAGTTGCAAACAACGTTTTTGTACTTTTATTGTCTTCGTAAAAAAGGGTTCTTCATAAAATAAATTAACAAGCGAGAAATTTTTTTTGTGGATTTGCACATTGTAAAAAAAGAAGGTAACGGTTCATTTGTCCCGTCCCGAAACGTCGGGACGCGATCCCGTTTTGTCTGCCATGGGCCGTTAGTTCACCTGGTAGAACACTTCATTTGCAATGAAGAGGTAGGGAGTTCGAGTCTCCCACGGTCCACAAGACAATTGTGGGCAAAGATAACGGGATCACAAAATTGTAGCTGCTCGCTCAGGCTTGCAGACAATTTCGGGACAATGAAGAGATCACCGGTTCGAATCCGGTCAGGTCCACACCTTTAGTTGTTGGTTCTTGGTCTTTGTAGCTGCAGAAGTTCTCTGCCCAAAGACCAGAAACGAGCGACTAAAAAGCGAAATTAGCGGCGAATTAGTCCCGCTTTGCGGGGCTCTTTCCCGCCACAACTTGCCTCTCGCCTTAGTAGATTTCTACTGCGGCTCGAGGAGCGTTTGTTAGGCGGGTGCATCGCCAAAAATGAGCGCATTTTTGGCTCTTTGACAAGTGAGGAGAAGAATTCATGCAGGATTCTCATGCAAATGGGGATTGTGCATGAAATTAATTTTTACCCCGCTTAATCTTGCCATTCGCCTTAGTAGATTTCTACTGCGGCTCATGGAGCGATTTTGACGGGGCAAGAAATCTACTCATAATGCCGATAATGAATGCCTAGGAGATTTTGGCCGAGGAAGGACGCATACGGCGGCGATACTCG
>MFNS01000002.1 GCA_001783805.1 Candidatus Levybacteria bacterium RIFCSPHIGHO2_01_FULL_40_16 | reverse complement strand
TCGCTTGCAGAAGGTGAAATTGAAGCGCTGGCGGATGGAGAGATTGACTCGCTGGCGGAAGGTGAAATTGATTCGCTGGCGGAAGGACTGATCGACTCGCTGGCTGAAGGTGAAATTGAAGCGCTGGCCGACGGACTGATTGACGGACTGACAGAAATACTGGCTGACGGCGAAATCGATGCGCTGGCAGACGGAGAAATAGACACACTTGCTGATGGAGATATCGACTCACTTGCAGATGGAGAGATGGAGGCGCTAGCAGAAGGCGAAATTGATGGACTGACTGATAGAGAAGCGCTGGGACTTATGGACTCACTGGCAGACGGTGAAATGGACTCGCTGGCTGAAGGGGAGATGGAAGCACTAGCGGATGGAGATATTGATTCACTGGCTGACGGACTGATTGAAGGTGACCTTGACTCACTGGCAGAAGGACTAATCGACTCGCTAGCAGATGGAGAGATGGATGCACTTGCAGACGGACTAATCGATTCGCTGGCAGACGGAGAGATCGATGGGCTAACTGAAATACTGGCGGACGGTGAAATCGATTCGCTGGCAGACGGCGAAATTGAAGCGCTGGCCGAAGGCGATATCGACTCACTGGCGGATGGTGAAATTGAAGCGCTGGCAGAAGGCGAAATCGACTCACTTGCGGAAGGGCTGATTGATGGACTGGCAGAAATACTGGCGGAAGGAGAAATAGACTCACTGGCTGACGGCGAAATTGATTCACTGGCAGATGGAGATTCTGAACCTGCTGACGGACTGGCAGATGGTGAAATTGATTCGCTGGCCGAAGGTGAAATTGACTCGCTGGCAGACGGCGAAATTGACACGCTGGCGGATGGTGAAATTGACTCACTGGCTGAAGGACTTATAGACTCACTAGCCGACGGTGAAATCGATTCACTGGCAGACGGTGAAATGGACTCGCTGGCGGACGGTGAAATCGATTCACTGGCAGACGGCGAAATAGACGCACTGGCGGATGGCGATATCGACTCACTGGCCGAAGGCGATATTGATTCGCTGGCCGACGGCGAAATCGACTCACTTGCGGAAGGACTGATTGATGGACTGGCAGAAATACTGGCGGATGGCGAAATCGACTCGCTGGCGGATGGCGAAATAGACTCGCTGGCGGAAGGGGAGATTGACGGACTAACCGATAGAGAAGCGCTGGGGCTGATGGACTCACTGGCGGATGGCGATATAGATGCACTGGCAGAAGGCGATATAGATGGGCTGGCTGATGGAACACCATCAAATTGTATCCATGCCGATAGGCTAGTTTCGTTGCCGTTTACGCCCAAATCTCCACCCACACCCCCGTACCACATCGTGCCTGTATAAGTAGTGGTATCTTGACTTGTGGAATGATAACCAAATTCTACGACTAGCCTGTCTCCTGCAATAGTAGTGTATGAATCGGCTATGGCATTGGTAGTGGAATTAAGCATCTGTCTTCCGGCTACAATCGTTGTCCATTCGGTAGCGTTATTTGCGTTGGCAACGAGATTAGCTGCAGATGAATCGCCGGTGCCATTTCCCGTCCAAATCCAAATGTAGAATCTATCAAATTCATCAGCAGCAGCGTTATCTTCCCCCACACCCACAACAGACTGCCAAGTGGTTGAGCCTGCGGTAAAGACGGTTCCCGTAGGCAGCGCTTCGGAAATCCACCTTCCCATGGCAACGTTGTAATCCGCAGAATTTTGGTTTTCAGTAATTGGGAGTTCATTTGGACCCGTACCGCTGGCAGCAGTATCGAGCAATTTGGTGACAGCCGAAGCATTGTCGTTCCAAGTTCCATGCCAGCTTCCTGGGGTGGCTGTGTTGGTGGAATTACTGTAATAAAATTTAAGCATAACTTATTAAATTACTGACTTAAGTGGTAAATTGGCTTGATAATTCCATCAACATTAATGTGTATGCCTGCATTGCCCGTGTCTATCCGCCTGATGAACCAAACGTCAGAGCCGTACCAACTTTTGGGCGAAAGGGGATTGACGTAGCCGTATCCATTGATGAATCCAAGTGCTGTCAGCGCTTTCCGGTTAATTAAGGAAATGCCAAGCTGCGCATGGGTTTCGTTGGGAATTTCTCTGGTAGGATAAGCATGGCTAACCATCCAATTATCCTCAATTAAATTAACCAGCTTGGAAAGCGCATCCGGCGGGGCGATAACATCGCATTCAAGAGAGAACCAAGCTCCATAATTTTTGTCCAAAACCTCTCTCCTTATCAATTCTCTTGATTTGGCCAATCTCTCATCGAGTATCGTATCTTTGTCAACGTCAACATGCAGCAATTTATAATTGGTTATCTCGTATTTTTTACAATACGCATGCAATTTTTTAACATATCCGGGGTTTTCGGAATTGTCCACTAGCAATAGGTCAAAAGGATAATCCAATTTCGATACCGATTCAAGCCATCTTTCCATGGCGTAATCTTTGCACTCGTGTACGGGTGTTCCCATTAAAATTTTCATCACGTTAGAGATAGAAAACGTTTTAATCTATTTTTCAGATAACGTTTGCCCATACCACTTTTTAAATATTTTTCTCTCGCTTTCGCATCATCCCCATCAAGACAAGCTTCATAATATATTAATTCCCACGGTCCTCGTGGTTTTGTCCAAGTTGATTTTCCTTCATTGTGTTGATTAAAACGTTTCCGCAAATCATTAGTTAAGCCAGTATACCAATAGTTGCTTTTTAAACTTTGTATAACATAAACATATTTCATAAGTCCCGTTAGAAATCTCCTCTCTTGTTGTTGTCATTGTTAATCATATTTGTATCTTTTATCCCGCGAATTTCTAACGGGATAAGGCTTGAATCTCTAACGTGATTCATTGATTTAAGTGATAGATTGGGTCAATAATTCCATAAACGTCAATGTAACTGCCTCCGTTTTTAAGAACCTGTGATTTGAACCAGCTCTCTCCTGTTTCCCAAGTGTCAGGTGTTTCAGGATCGTTGAATTCAAGAATGAAATTATGTTTTCCCAAGGCCTCTCTTTTGATTAGAGAGACTCCAAAATCGGTATTGGGGATAGTTGGGTCTTCCCGGGCCCATTTATTGGGATTAACCATCATGTAATTTTCCTGTTGCATGATTTTAATTAAGTTATCCAAAGTATTGACCGGAATAATCTGGTCGCATTCCCAGACAAACCAAGCATCATAATCGTGTTTCAGAAAATATTGCCTGATTATTTCTCTGGAACGGGCGACTCTTTCATGTTTCCCTTGCTCTATTGGCAATTCCAAATGAATGATTTTGTAGTTGGTTACCCCGTTAGAAATAGGACTCTGTCCGAGATTTCTAACGGGGTTAATTCCATGTTTGGCGCAATACATATCTACCTTTCTCATATATTCTGTGCCGACGGAATTATCAACCATTAACAAATCGGCAGGGTGTTCCTGCCGGGAGACATTTTCCAGCCATCTGTCCATAGAATAATCTTTGGATTCATGAATTGGCGCCGCAATCAAGACTTTCATTTTTTGGGTGACAATCGGATTCAAATGAGCTATCGGAGTAACTAAATTATCAACCTCAATGCAGTTGCCTCCGTCTCTTAAAACCCGCGCTTTAAACCAAGCTTCGCTGGGTTCATAAGTCTTAGGCATTTCAGGATCGGTTCCGAACTCTAGAATGAAGCTGTATTTTTCCAAGGCATTTCTGGCAACTAAAGCAATGCCGAAGTCGGTGCAGTACGCGCCGGGAAAACCCCTCATCCAACAATTGTGATCAATAACCATAAAATCTCCCGTCTTCATGAATTTAACCAGTTTGCCTAGCGTGTCAGTCGGTATTATTATGTCGGACTCCCAACTAAACCAAGCATCATAATTCTTGGAGAGAAACTCATTCCTAATTATTTCCCGGGAGCGGGCCATTCTTTCATACCTTTCTATGTTTGGGGGAAGATCAAGATGTTTAATTTTGTAGTTTTTGATTTTGTATTTCCCGCAATAGCCCTTAACCTTCTCCATAAAGTCAAGGTTAAGCGAATTATCAACCAGCAAAAGGTCAGCGGAATAGGCAGGCTGCAATTCGGCTACATTCTTGAGCCACCGCTCCATGCAATAATCTTTTATTTTGTGAACAGGCGTCGCAATTAATATTTTCATTTTATCACGTCAAAAAAGGCCACAATCCAAAGACCTTTAATTTTCTCCTTTACTTTTAATTGTCTAAACTAATAATACTTTATTAATATCGGTTTGTCTTAAAAACAACATTGGGGCAGCCGGATGTATTTCTCCAAACATCCTGTTAGATAAAACTATACCATAATCAAAATTCACCCGCATGAATTATGTTAATTTTTATGGTTATTTGTCCAGATGAAACATAAAACCAAATACTCCGATTGCGTCAATATAGCTGCCTCCGTCCCGGAGCAACCGTTTTTTATACCACTGGTCGCCGGCATCCCAATTATCGGGCATATCAGGATCGGTCCCGAATTCAAGAATGAAACTGTATTTTTTCAGACACTCCCTTTTAACTAAAGCAATGCCGAGGTCAAAGCCGGTTGCGCCCGGGATTTGTCTAATTCCATTATTGTGGACAATCATCATGCAGTTTCCCGCTTCCATGATTTTAACTAGCTTATCTAGGGCATCCGCCGGTATAATCTGATCGGACTCCCAGTCAAACCAGCAATCATAGTCGTGAGAAAGAATTTCTTTCCGGATTATTTCCCGCGAACGGGCTATCCTTTCATCTCCTTTTTGTTCCGAGGGAAGCTCTAGGTGTTTCAGCGTATAATTCATTATTTTATATTTCTTGCAATAACCCTTAACTTTTTCTACGTAATCAAGTCCGGGGGAGTTATCAACCAACAGCAAATCGGCCGGATATTCCATTGCCGCTACATTTTTCAGCCATCTTTCCATGGAATAATCTTTACTGACATGTATCGGTGTGCCAATTAGGACCCTCATCCCGTTAGAAATCCGACTCGCCTTTGGCGTGTCGGCAAAAATCTCTGATTTTTTATTTCTAAAGGGATTCATGCGTTTAAATGATAAATAGGTTTAATCAGTCCGTAAACTTCAATGTAATTACCTCCGCCTGCGAGAACTTTCTTCTTGAACCAGGCCTCTACCATAGCGTAGCAGTCGGGCATATCGGGTAATTCAAGTAAGAAGCCGTACTTTTCCAGACACCACCTTTTAATTAGGCAGACGCCGAAATTCACGTTCGGTTCTCCCGTAAAGACTCTGGACCAGGTGTTGGGATGAATCATCATATAGTTTCCCGCCTCCATAATTTTGGTTAACTTTTCCAAAGCATTGGGTGGAATAATTTGATCGGATTCCCAGCTAAACCAGGCGCCATAATCATTGGCCAAAATTTCCTGCCTGACTATTTCCCTAGAACGGCCGATTCTTTCAGGCACAGGCTGGTTTTGATTGATTTCCAAATGTTTAATCTTGTAATTTTTAATTTTATATTTTTTGCAATAACCTTTGACTTTTTCTATATAACTAAGGTCAGGGGAGTTGTCTACCAGTAATAAATCTGCAGGAGTTTTCTTCTGTAATTTGGCCACATTCGCAATCCATTTTTCCATGCAATAGTCTTTAACCTCATGAATCGGCGTGCCGATTAAAACCTTGAATCTGCCGGAGGGGGCAGTTTTTTTTGCGGTGAAGATTAGGTTTTCTTTTGGCTCCGGGTTCTTAACTTGAATCATATCTCTATATTAGCAAATTCACGTCCGCCGCGGACATGATGATGTTTTGGATAAATTAGCGACATTAATTTTGTAAGTAATTTTAAGCATAAAGTTGGCGATAGTCAAGCAATCAAAAATATACAGTCAAAAGATTGATTATAGTGATTTTAAGATTTTTTTCAGAGGTTTAATAAACTTATCCATTGAATTATCTAGGACATCGTTTATATCGTGTTCTTTCCAGAAGGCTTCATCCCGCATTGAGGCGCCGTCCGGGGGATTGACTTTAGATTTAAAATTCAAGAAAAATGAGCGGCTCTGGGTGATGTAATGATTAATCCGGAAGTTTTCGTAAGTGGGTTTATAATCCGTCCAGCCTTGAGTAATTGGCCGCAAATTTTCATCAAAAGTGCCTTGCGGAGTTTGGAAAAGATGGGGATTGTCAGGTGGCTGGGTAAACTTTTTAAGTCCGCCGCGGACAATGCTTTTGATATGGCGGTTGTTTGAATAATTATCTTCTGCCCGGTATTTATAATTTTCAATAATTAAACCCTTCGGTTCTTTTATGTGTCCGCTAGAGCCAAAACACGACCAATAAACGCCCAAAGCGGAAAGTTTTTTGTCCGAGTACTTTTTGAGCGCAATTTCCATTGATTTATCCTTTGTGGGGAAGAGGAATTCATCTCCATCAATGAAGGCCATCCAGTCAACTTCATCTCCGAATTTGGTATATGCATCTTCGTAGCTCTTAAGTTGCGGTGTTTTTAATTTTGGGTTCACAATCATAATTTCAATGTCAAGTTTCTGCTTTAGTTTGTTCAAAATCTTTTCGGTATCATCGGAACACTTATGTAGATAAATATAAAATTTTCTAAACCCGACCAGATAATGAAAGACAATCCATTCCTTAATCCAAGGTGCCCGGTCACGTTGTATTGTTGTTATTCCAATTTGCATAGGCTATTTTCTTAAATGATAAATCGGACATATTGCTCCATGAACATTGGCAAAACTGCCTCCATTTTGTAAAGTTTGTGTCTCCAACCAGTCCTCTGTCCAGAGGTCGGTAATTCTTTTTAATTTTAAGCACTTTTTTGTGATTAAGGTGCAGCCCATATCGAAATTAAAGACAGCGGGAATTTTCCTGTCCCAAGAATTATGTACAACCATCATGAAATTTCCTAACTTCATTATCTTGATAAGTTTATCCAGGGCATTGGTTGGTATGATTTGATCGCATTCCCAAGAAAACCAAGCGTCATAATCTTTGCCGATAGCTATTCGTCTTAATGCTTCCTGCGCTATATTTATCCGTCTGCCGGAGCTTAATTTTTGATCGAGATTCAAATGTTTTATTTTGTAATTTTTGACGCCGTATTTCTGGCAATAACCCTTAACTGTTTCTACATAGTCAAGTCCGGAGGAGTTATCAATTAAAAATAAATCAGCCGGAGTTTTCTTCTGGAGTCTGGCGACATTTTTAAGCCACCTTTCCATGGAATAATCCTTAACTTGGTGAATTGGTGTTCCGATTAAAATTTTCATCAGCGTACTTTTATTGCTTTGCTTCGTCCGGCAACATATTCCTCACGGATTTGTTCGGGCGTAGACAAAACAAAAAGGCTCCAACCATGCTTGATATTGTCCGGACTTAATCTCGCACTGTAGTCCTTAAATTTCTCAATTGTTACATTCTCATTTATGGCATTGTAATGATATGCCTTGTATACTTTGTTGCTGTATATAACAGTGCCCATTGGATTACATCCGTGAGCGCCTGGCGTGTAATTTATTTCGTTGATTAACTTTTTGTTAAAAAGCAAAAACTTACCAGGTAGTGGGCTTTTTTCCCCATACTTCATGCCGGCAATATCCAAATTATCTTCCATATTAATCATGTCGTAAAACTCGCATCTGATCATTGACGTTCCGAAACCTTCTTCCGTTTTTAACTCAACTTCATTTATATCCAGCAACTCATCCAGATCGCACATTAAAACCCAATCGGTTTTTGCATCTTTCCAGCAATTATTTTTGATTTCCATATGCCGGCGGTCTTGAAATTCATTGTTCGTATCAAAGGGGATAACGTCGCAATTATTGGCCAGAGCGATTTTAACGGTATTATCAGTGCTCATATTATCGTACACGATAATCCGACAGCCCGGAAATCTCTTACGGTAATGATCGATCATGAACTGGATAAGTAAGCTTTCATTATAAGCTACCGTATGTACAGTGATCATTTTATTGCTTTAGCCATGTTAATGCTCTAATTTACTGTGTCTCGGCAGTTTGTACAATTTTTCAGAGTAATCGGCTTGCGCCCTGCAACTGCGATATACCAGGGTTTTCCAACTCTTTGGTATCGGACAACTTTCCTTCCATTTTATTATTTTATTTTCGTTTGTCCATTCCTTCCAGGTTTTTAGATAGAAATAACGTTTACCTAGAGTGTTAATATGCTTAAGATATCTTTTTATTGTTCTTATGTCCATATCATCAAATGAGAGAATGGCAGTAATTAAATCGATACATTTTTCCGGCAACAGTTCAATTTGCCAGGGCATAAGAAATACGATTTCCGCCTTCTCAAACTCTTCTTCGATTTCCCTAAAAGATGTGAACTTTCTATATTTGAATATTTTCTTTTCGGGGAGTAAGTTTTCCAGATATCTTTGAGCTACGTAAAGTGCGGGCGGTATGTCAATCAGTATGTATTTTTGTACCTTAAGTAAACGCAGAAAGACATAGGCTGTTCTCCCATATCCGGGGCCGATTGACATTATGGACTTGATTGAGTTAATGTCGGTATTTTTACGTATTGTATCGTATTCCAGAAGTGAATATCCCAGACCTTGCGAAATTAGCTTGCCTTCAAAATTAATTGCGGTCGGGTCGCCCTCGCTTGATTCACTGAGCATTTTTGATTCTTTTTGTAATCCTTGATTTTTTACATATTGCCAAAGAAGCAGGGTAATAAAATTACAGTCTTTAGCCGCATACGGCGATGGCGGGATTTTTTTTGCTACTTTTTTAGCTTTTGCGATTTCTTCTGAGCCAAGATTACGGCATAAATAATCAATCTTTGATTGGAGTAATTTTGAAACCCCTGGCATAGATGGATCTTCAAGCCAAGCGCAGTAATCGATGGCCAAGGTATGCCCGAAATTTTCATATCCGGTTGCTGCCAATTTAGCAACACGTCCATTGTTAATTTTATTAACCCAATCATCGGATACATATCTTTTTTTGGCGGGCATCATATAGAAATCAAGAAGCATCGCTTCTAGCTCCTCAGGGAGATTGTAGTTATTATTCATTTTTTCTAAGAATAGTTACTGACGGGAATGGTTCAATCGTAACATGTTCAATGTTTGGGTGTTTGCGGATAAAATCTGCCAGCCATTTCTCAACCGGGATTTTTTTAAACTTTTTAATCCAGGGAAGTTTGTCATGTTCTTTTGAACCGCCTTCAAGAATAATCACTTGACGGACTTTGTCTATCCAATAGGGGATTATCTTCTCCAAGATTCCGCCCTCGTTGCTCAAATCCACGTGTAAAATGTCTATCTCTTTGTATCTCTTATCGACACCGATTGCATTCCGTAAGCTTAAGCTGACAATTTTTTTGTATTTTTTTAAGTTCTTTTCAGCCAGAGACCGGGGGACAGAATTAAATTTATAGTTTTCCCAAAGATCATAGCAATCTAGCTTCCCTTTGCCGTTGGCCGTAAGTCCTCTGGCCATGTGAAAAGCACTGTATCCGGCTTTAGTTCCCAGTTCAACTACTTTTTTGGGTTGATAAACGCGCATTAGAGCGTAAAAAAAATCTCCGTAGTTATTTTTTTCATACGAAGAATACCAGGGGGGATTTAGCCAATCTTTTCTGTAGGAGAAATTAATCATCCTGTTAGAAGCTGCGATCGCTTTTCTCATATTTTGAATTCTAAAATGTTTATGTTGCAATTTGCTTCTAACGGGATCATATATTTTTTCTAATTGATTCGCAGATATAGTCTACGTCATTTGCCGTCATGTGGTTATGGCAGGGGAGCAGGAGATAAGTTTCTTCCAAGCGGTTCATATTGGGTAGATTTTGTCTTCTTCCCCCGAAGACCGTATACATATCATTGCGGCGATGTCCAAGGCCTGTTTCAATTCCTGCCATGGCCAGTTTATGCATAAGTTTTTTCCGATTGAAAACATGAATAAGAAATGGAGAGCCGCCAATAACTTGAAGGCCGGGAATATCTCTTAAACATTCCTTGTAGTGGTTTTGGAGCGTAGCACGTTCTTTTTTCAGCTTATCCAATATTTTTAAACCGGCAATGCCAATCGCAGCCGTGACATCGTTCATGTGGTATTTGTATCCGGCTTCTTTGATGTCCACGTCGTAGCTTTCTTTGCCCGTTTCCCGGTCAATTCCGTACCAGCGAAGCAGCTTTGCCCGCCGGTAATCCTGTTTTCGTTCACAAACCAAAGCTCCGCCATCTACCGTGGTCATAATTTTGACTGCCTGGAAAGAATAGGCGGTAAATCTTTCACCAAAAGTTTTGCCCAAATATTGAGCTGCGTCGCCAACCACCGGTATTCCTAAATTTCTTGTTTCATTGAGCTGTCCGAACAGATGAGCATCGGCTATGGCTTTGGTTTTTTTAGTAATTTTACTTTCGATATCGCTCCAATCCGGTAGAAGATTATCCTTCACATCGGCAAAGACAATTTTGACTCCTCTTCTTAAGAGAGGAAGATTGGTGATAGTGCAGGTGAATACCGGAGCGATTACCTCGTCGCCGGGCTTTAAGTCCAAAAGATGATAAGCTAATTCCAGAGCCGAACTGCCGGAATTTACAGTCAGAAGGTTTTTTGTACCAAGAGCTGAATTTAAGCGCTTTTCAAGCTCAATTACTTTTTGGCCCTGGGTAATAATTTTATCCTTCAAGGCATCATAAGCCGCTCGCCGCATGCCTTCGCTGACAAACGGATAAAAGAGCGGGATAGGGCGGTATTTTTTGACATTGGTTGTGTTCATTCCGGCTCATTATAGCACATTCTTTTTCTTCAGCTCCGTTTAGCAGTCTATTGGGGCGGTTGATATCAAAAAATACTTATAAGGATTCATCTTCTTCTTAATCTTCGGGAAGATTTAGCTTCAAATTGGTACTTGCAAAGTATCTTCTTACAAGGTATTGTAATATTATGCCTGCCAAAAATCTCTTTAGGGAACGGAAAGAAGGAATTTATTCCCACATTTACAACAAAGGGGTAGAGAACAGGGTCATTTTCAACGACGAAGCGGATTACACGGTCTTCCTTGACTTCCTAGAGGGTTATTTGACTCCTCCCCAGGATCCCGAAAGCATCAAAAAGTCTTTTACGGTGAATGGTCGCGTTTTCCGAGGCACTCCTCACCAGCCTAAGAATTATTTCAACAAAGTTGAGCTCATCGCGTACATGTTAATGCCGGGCCACTTCCATTTACTCTTGCATCAGGTGGCCAAAGGCTCGTTGGAGAGCTTTATCAGATCTTTGTGTACCAGATATTCAATGTATTTTAATAAGAAATACCAGCGCACAGGAGCTCTATTCGAAGGCCCATATAAGTCAGTTCAGATCAAGAGCGGACCCCGTCTGCCGCACCTGACTCGTTTTTTCCATTATGCCGGCGGCCATTCATCCTATAGCGAATATTTGGGTGCAAGAGAAACTTCCTGGGTTAAGCCGAAAATTGTTCTGTCTTTTTTTGGCAAGGGGACGGCCGGATACAAAGATTTTGTGGAAAAATACGAACCCGACCAAAAGGTAAAGGAACTTCTTAAGGATATCACTTTTGAGAGTGAAATTGAGCATCTTGAAAGGAGAGATCCTGCAAGAAATGTTGAAAATCATCTTCCGGAAACAGCTGCACAATCCTCTCTGAAGCCCCTGCAAAGAATGCCTGAACTTCTGGCGACAATTGTAGTATTTTTGTTGCTGTTTACCTTCGGAATAAGAAACGTTATGGTTTCCACAGCCAATGATTTCAATCCTTCTATTGCTCCCGCAGTTCTTTCAACAACAGAAGAGGTAAAACCCAAAATGATCGTAACGGTTAAAGTTAGTGATGGGGCGGAAAGTGTGAACATCCGCCAAAAATCGACCACCAATTCGGAAATAATCGGACAGGCTAAAGATGGCGACATTTTCGAATTTGTTTCTGCTGATTCAAAGTGGTATGAGGTCAAATTAGCTACCGAGTCAGGCTTTATATCGGCAACATATGTAGAGGTTAGGGAGGAGATAAATGAATAAAGGCAAGGTTCTAACCGGTTTTATCTTTATAGTCGCCGGCCTGGTGGTGGGAGCAACGTTTGTGACTGCCAAAACCTATCTCCAGCTGGCCGTCGCAATTCTTCTTTATCCATTGCTTATTCTTTTCTTCTTTAAAGTCTTTCCGCGCCGGACTCGGGCGGCATATTCTAGGGAATCGGTGGCCACGAGCCATCCTTCGATGAAGTCGGTGGCAGGAATCGGGGCGGCAATAGGAGAAAATCTAGGCATTGCCGATATTGACAGGCGGGCATTTCTTAAACTGATTGGCGGTGCAGGACTTGCCGTTTTCCTCTTCTCAATTTTTAATAAAAAATTCGAAAACCTATTTCCCAAAAGTTCTCCGGCACCATCGGAAAGAAATATGGAAACTGCCGCAACCGATAGTAGCAATCTTGAACAAGATCAGCCATTGGTCGGATACAATATTACCGAGATTGACGACAGCATCATCGCTTTTTATGGATTTACCAATCACCAAGGCGCCTGGTTTATCATGAGAGAAGACGCGAATAAGGGTTCTTTCCGTTACACAAAAGGGCAGATCAACTTTCCCGGCAACTGGATGAACCGGACAAATCTCAAATATGACTACTATAACAATGTCTTTTAGCTCTAATCATGCCTCTTGACGTTCATTAGATTAAACTATAAACTACTGTCATGAAAATTGTGCCGGAATTTCTAAGCAGTTTACTTTTTCCGTATGGTAATTGAAGCTGATTCCGACAGATTTGTTCGGGAAGTAATAAATAGAAATGAATATTCATTTTTATTCAAAGATTTGGTAGTAATTGACGTGGGGTGCAATATCGGGACTTTCTCCTTCTGGTTATACGCTTTGGCAAAAGAAATATACGCAATCGATATGGTTCCCGAGATCATTGATAATTTGAATCGGACAATTGCAACAAATAAAATAGCTAGAATTAAAACCTACTGCACTGCGATAACCGGAAATGAGTTGCCCAGAAGGTATTGGAAGGATCCGGTTCTGGCTGCCGGAAGCTCACAAATAAGAAGAGACGGTGAATTTGAAACGCAAAGCATGACACTAAGGAATTTTATGGATATGAACAGGATTCAATATGCGGATATCCTAAAAATAGACGTAGAAGGACTGGAGAGAGAAATCTTAAGCGACCCGAATTTTCCTAAAGATAGGGTATATACGATACTGGGGGAATTGCATCACGACACAAACAAGGTGGTTGAAGCAACTGATAGAAGAATTGAAGTTAAAGATGTGGTTGAAGAAATGGGCTATCGATACACGGAGCCGATGAAAGATCATTTTCTGGCGAGAAAAATATGAAGAAAGTATGTTTTGCTCCTGTTGATGACAAGCATTATTCTCTGGCTGGGACTCCGATCATGATTAACAGCTTCAAAAGATTCCATCCGGACATCGATTTGGTTGTAATGAGACAGAACGTAGTTGACAAGCTATTTCCGGAAAAAGGAATTAACTGGTATAATGCTACCCCATATTTTGCCCAGCTTCTGTTTGAGGATTACGATTTGGTTGTAAAAATGGACGTTGACCATGTGGTTACGGGCAGAATGATGGAAATTTTTGACAACGTTAACTATGATGTAGCCGGTCCGTGGAACTATAATGATTATGAAAATTCTACTGTTGAAAACATAACCGCAGAAATGTATATTCAGGGAGGTCTGATTGCCTCAACTAAGAAGGAATTTTGGCTCAAATGGCAGGAAATGAATAGGGATGCCAGGAAATACAAGGGCCGGGAAAATGACGTCCTGAATTTAGTAATCTATAAGGCCATGCCCCAGCTCAAACTCAAGATCGTGGATAGAGAAAAGGATTATTATGGCTGCAAATCGCTAAACCGCGAATCGGAGTTTTATATTGAGAATGACAAATTAATGTGCCGGGGAGAACAGGTCCTGGCCTATCACAATGCTAAAGGCGGAGTCTATCCCAAACTGGATTTTGAAAATATGCCTTTTACCCCCGAAGTCAAAGAATGGCTAAAGCAAATCGGCAATTATGGGCAAAGCATCATAATCAGATGAAGCCATACAGCGTTGTTACTCCCAACTTTAAGATTAGCTCCGGCGGAATCCGGGTCATGTGGGGACTTTACGGCTGGCTTTTGGCTAAAGGCCAAATTGTCAATGTCAACACAAAGTATCCCGATTCGGATTTTGTGGCAATTTATCCGGAGATTTATCATGGAAATCCCATGGAAGCCAATACTGTGGTCAGATACATCCTACAGAAGCCCGGAATGATGGGGAAGGGAACTCCCGGCACCCGAAGCTTCAAACCCGGCCCGACTAAATTTGATCCAAAGGATAAACTATTTGCTTTTTCCAGACTTTACCTGAAAAATCTTCCGGAAAGCCACTACCTCTTTCTTCCGATTATTGACATGCATTTATTTTGCAGCCGGAAGGGGAAGCGGACCAAAAAATTTTACTACGTAGGAAAAGGAAAGAATACCAATCAGCATCCATCCGACGCAATTGAACTTCCGAGAATGCAGGATCAGCAGGAGTTGGCAGATATGCTGAACGACTGCCAGGTGCTTTACATCTATGATCCTGTAACCGCGTTAAGCGAAGTTGCCCGTTTATGCGGCTGCCGGGTAGTGATGATCTCTCCAATGGAAGGATTTAAGAAAGATTATGAACCGGGAATGAATGGGATATCTCTTTACAAAGATGATGGTGTTAAGCTAAACTACACAAAGTTTAGAAAACACTATAACGGAATGCGGGAGATCTTCAGTAGAAAGCTGGATGATTTTATAGAGATAACTCAAAAATGAAGAACTTGAAAAATTGTTTGGTAACCGGTGGTGCGGGATTTATTGGTTCCCACTTGGTTGAACGGCTTCTCAAAGAGGGGAGCCGTGTAACTGTTATTGACGATCTATCCGAAGGGAAATGGGAAAATCTGCCGAAACACAAAAATCTAATTAAGATTAAAGCTTCGATTTTGGATGACGTTTCCAAATTCGTTAAAGGACAGGATGTCATCTTTCATCTTGCCGCATTGCCGCGTCTTAAAAGATCACTTGATGATCCGTGGGAAACGCATAAAGTAAATGTTGACGGGACGCTCAATCTGCTTTTGATGGCCAAAAAATATAAAGTCAAAAGATTTGTTTTTGCTTCCAGCTCTTCTATTTATGGTAACCCACTCATGGTGCCTTTTTTTGAGGATATGCGGCCTAATCCCTTAGTGCCTTATTCACTGCAGAAACTTGAATGCGAGGAATATTGCAAAATGTTTTCAGATCTTTGGGGTCTTTCGACAATTTCGCTCCGTTATTTTAATGTTTACGGTTCAAGGATGAATCCCAATAGTCCTTACGCTCTTCTTCTTCCCAAATTTATCAAGCTTATGTCTCAAAATAGACAGCCGACTATCAACGGTGACGGCAAACATTCCCGGGATTTTACTTATATAACAGATGTCGTAGATGCAACGCTTTTGGGAGCAAAGTCCAAAATCAGCGGAGAGGTTTTTAATATCGGTCGCGGAGAAACAATTTCAGTAAATAAGGTAGTTGAAATACTTAATGGGCTTTTGGGGAAAAGAATAAAGCCGATTCATGGACCTCCAGTTATTGAGCCCGGAATTACCTGGGCATCTAATGCTAAAGCCCGCAAGCTTTTGGGCTGGAAACCAAGGGTTAAGTTTGAGGAAGGATTAAGAACCATGCTATGACTACCTATGATTTGAGTATACTCATCCCCGGTCGCAACGAAATGTTTTTAGGTAAAACCATTGAAAATATTCTGGCCAATATTGAAGGTAAAACCGAAGTAATTGCAGTTCTGGACGGATACACGGTTCCCGTACCGGAATTGCCTCAGGATTCAAGAGTAACGATTGTCAATTTGCCAAAATCTATCGGACAAAGAGCCGCCACGAATGTCGCGGCCAGACTTTCGAAGAGCAAATATTTGATGAAGTGTGATGCGCATTGCTCCTTTGATAAGGGATTTGATGTAAAAATGATTGCGGAAATGCATGATGATTGGACAATGGTTCCTCTGATGAAAAATTTACATGCTTTTGATTGGCTCTGCCCGGACGGGCACAGAAGGTATCAGGGGCCCAGCGGGCCATGTAGTGAATGCGGCAAGCCAACCGTGAGAGATATTTTCTGGAAAGCCAAAGAAAGACCCAATAGCGTTTCCTACTGTTTTGATTCTGTCCCTCATTTTCAGTATTTTAATGAATATACAAAAAGGCCCGGATACGGGGGGGATATCACGGAGACAATGTCACTTCAGGGGTCGTGCTGGATGTTGACCCGCGATAAGTATTGGGAACTTGGGGTTTGCGATGAGAAATTCGGCAGCTGGGGATCACAGGGAATTGAAGTAGCTGTAAAAACATGGTTATCGGGGGGTAGGGTAATGGTAAATAAAAAAACCTGGTATGCCCATATGTTTCGGACCCAGGGCGGAGATTTCAGTTTTCCCTATCCCATTTCAGGCCGCGATCAGGAAAAAGCCAAGGATTATGCCCGAACCCTTTTTTTTAACAATAACTGGCCCAAACAAGTCCATCCGCTTTCCTGGCTGGTTGAAAAATTTTGGCCGGTCAAAGGCTGGAGCGAAGAAGACTTGGCTAAGTTGAAAGCAAATACTTTTAAGTTCAAAGATCAATCAGGCGCAAAACCAGCAGAAATTGAGCCTACGGAAGGCGAACTGCCGGCAAAAGGTCTTATTTATTTAGACTGGCCGACCAAAGAGATTGTTTTTTATACTGACAATCAGCTTAAATTAAAAATTGCCCATCGAGTTCAAGGTGTACTTAGTAAGGTAAGCAAGGAGAAGAAGATTTCAATACTTAGCGCATCTTTCAAACAAATGACCTTTGGCGATAGAAACGTCCGCTTCCCAGACCTAAAAAAAGGTTATGTTGCCACACTCAAGCAAATAGTAGGTGCTTTAGAGGTTAGTCAGGCAGATATAATTTATTTCTGTGAACACGATGTTCTGTATCATCCTTCTCATTTTGATTTTGTACCAATGAAAAAAGACATTTTCTATTACAATCAGAACTGGTGGAGGGTAAGAACAACAGACGGACTTGCCGTCCGCTGGGATGAAAATCTGACATCAGGACTCTGTGCATACCGCGAACACCTTCTGAAATTTTACCGCGAACGCCTTGTCGAACTTGAGCCGGGTGGAGAAAATTCAAATTATATTTCAACTTGGAAATCGCAGTACCCAAATGTTGTTATCGAGCATCAGGAAAACTTAATTAAAAATAAATGGGGCATTAATGATTTTAGAGATAAAGCGACAGCCAAGAATTTTATGACTGCCATTGAAATTCCCGGATGGGGAAAAACAAAAGAGTTGGTCAAGGGGCTGTAGAAGAGTATCCTTAAAGGAGAAACCTTGAAAGATAAGCTTTCAAGCAGCTTCGGATAGAGCATCTTTAAAGGAGATTCCTTGGAAGAGGGTATGCAACTATCACTTACTATAACAATTTTATAGTGGGCGATGAAATCGCAAAAAGTTTTTTATCTATAATTAGGGCTCCATATTTAATGTGTTATAATGTAAAATTATGCAAACAAAAAATATGCTATCGATAATTATCCCTTCCCGCAATGAAGAGTTCCTCGCAAAAACCGTGGACGACATTTACAATAAGGCCAGAGGAGATTTTGAAATCGTAGTAATTTGTGACGAAAATTGGCAGGAACTTCCTCCGCGTCCTAATTTAAGAGTCATTCAGAAGGTAGGTAAGCCCGGACTTAGAAGCGCTATGAATCAAGCTATTGCCGCTTCTAAAGGAGAGTTTATTATGAAAACTGACGGGCATTGTATGTTCGGTGAAGGGTTTGACAAAATATTAACTGCCGACTGTAATGAGAATTGGGTAGTTGTTCCCAGAAGATATAGTCTAAATGCAGATACCAATCCCTGGTCAATTAAAAAAGACCGGCCAATAGTCGATTACGAATATTTCGTCTTCCCGTTCGTAAAGGAACTTCATTCGGTTAAAACCGGAGGCAAGTGGCATCAAAGAGCCATAGATAGGAAAGAACTACTCATAGATGATGAAATGGCATTTCAAGGATCATGCTGGCTGACCACCAGAAAACACATGAATAATATCGGAGGCTTTGATATCAATACGTCAACCGGGGATGAGTTCGTATTAGAAAGTGAAGAAATGGCAAATAAAACGTGGTTATCGGGAGGCAAGTGCATGGTAAATAAGAAGACTTGGTATGCGCATTTATATAAAGGTAAACGGGGAAGAGGATACTTTATCAATAAGTGGCCCATGAGACGGCAGAGAATCTTCCATATCGACTACTGGATGCATGACAGATGGCCCAAGGCAATTCACAAAATGGAATGGCTGATTGAAAGGTTCTGGCCTATTCCCGGTTGGCCTGAAGACTGGAAAGATCCGAAGTACGAGCAAAGATATCTTAAAAACTTAGGATTGGGGATCTATCCGGCAGAATGATTACCTTACTTTATTACACAGCTTCTAAAATAGAAGAATATTTGGGAGAAAATGTTCGGAAGCATTTGAAATCATTGGGTGATTATCCGATTGTCAGCGTTTCCCAAAAACCGCTAGACTTCGGGAGAAATATTTGCGTAGGAGAGATAGGTCAATCCTATTACAACTGCTACAAACAGATACTTATTGGTGCAAAAGCAGTCAAAACTAAATATGTGGCTCTCTGTGAAGATGACACTTTGTATACCAAAGAACATCTCAATCATCGGCCAGCAACAGATAAAGTATTCAGCTTTAACAAGAATACTTGGTATGCCGAAGAACAGGAATATTGGAATAAGGGCTGGGTAGGCATGTGCGCTTGCATAGTCGCAACTCAATATTTAATCGATACCTTAACTCCCAGATTTGAGGAATTTCCCAAGGAGATTAAGGGAGTAAATAGATATTTTCAGGAGCCGGGAAGGTTTGATGGCGCTAAAACCGAATATTGGTATTCCAAAACTCCAATACTTACTTTTAACTTCTTCCATACACTAGGCGGGAAAATGGACAGCAAGGAAAATGAAGTTGTTTCCAGACAGGAATTAGCAGGCTGGGGAGATTGCTGGGAATTAAAAAGAAAATTTTGGGGCAGAGCCAGACCAAGAGAAAAATTAAAACCCAGATATGCATAAATCATTTTTCGGCAAACCATTGTCTATAAGACGAAACATGCAGAGAATTGATAACGGATCAACGTCTATTAGAGCGGAACAAATCGCTCAATATTTAGGAGCGAAATTTAACCCGGCCGAAGGATATGAGGATGACATCTGCATATATGTAAAGCCTAGCGGAAATGAAAATTTCGCTAAGAACTCATATATAGATATAGTTGATGGATTTACACTGGTAAATTGGTTAAAAACAAGGCCTCAATTTCCAATTATTGCCGTATCAAAGAGCGCATACGATTATTTGACTTACAAACTTCCCGGTCATAGGATTATTTTAATTCCGCAGCAGCATTGTAACTTTGAGAGGACAAGAAGAACGAGAAAAGAAATAAATACAGTCGGAATTATCGGGCTATCCAGTTCATTTATGTATCCGTTTGACGAGATGGAAAAGAAATTGAAAAGTATAGGAATGAACTTATTTACCGGTTTCGTATTTAAGAACAGAATGGATGTGGTAAATTTATATAAACAAATTGATATTCAAATTACCTGGAGAACGCTGAATTGGAGGCTAAAGAATCCTTTAAAATTATATAATGCCGCATCATTCGGTATTCCGACTGTTGGCTATCGGGAGGATTGCTATCGGGAGTTTGAAAACTATTATGTTCCGGTTAAGACAATAGATGAGTTAATCAGCGAAGTGAATAAGTTTAAGAATGCAGATTATTACAATCAATTTTCAGAAAAAATTGCCGCTAAAGCGGAAGACTGGCACATCAGCAAAATTGCCAAGTTGTATAATCAATTATGAGTGCATTAGATCACATTTTTAAAAGATATAAATTAACAGGTGCGGAAAAATCACCAATATATCTTAGACGCAGCCGATGGGTATCCTTACCAAAGTTATTTCAGGCATTGAATTTTACGATTGGAGCTGAAATTGGGGTAGAAAAGGGATATTTCTCAAAACGATTATGCGGTAAGGTACAAAATCTCAAACTCTATGCTGTTGATGCCTGGGCGCCTTATAAATTTCCCGGTAATGGTAAATTTGGTAAATCTACTAATCGACAAAATAGATATTATGAAGAAGCTAAAACCAGACTTGCGCCTTTCAATTGCGAGATTATCAGAGATTATTCAATGGATGCTGTGAAAAAATTTAAGGATGATTCATTGGATTTTGTTTATATCGATGCTAACCATGGTTATGAGTTTGTCAAAGAAGATATTGCCGAGTGGTCAAAAAAAGTAAGAAAGGATGGAATTGTTGCCGGAGATGATTATTTTGTTTTTAATTCAGGAAATGATGGCGTTGTCAAAGCTGTTGACGAATGGGTAGAAAAACACGAAATAAAATATCTTTTTATTTTCAATAAGGAGCACCATCCCAGCTGGTTTTTTATAAAAGAATGAACGCATTGGATCATATTTTAAGAAAATATAGGATAAAAGAAAAAGGATTGGTCAAAATTGATGGCACAAGAGGAATAACCCTACCCAGAATATTTGCAAATTTGGGATTTACGCTCGGAGCCGAAGTCGGTGTAGCTAAGGGTAGATTTGCTCAGATTTTGTGCCAGAGAGTTCCCAATCTTAAATTGTACGGAATTGATGTCTGGAAAGTGTACGACGGATATATTGATACGGAAGAAACTGAGCAGAAAGTCATGGATGATATTTATGCGTACGCCAGGAAATTGCTGGCGCCTTATAATGTGCAGATAGTTAATGAATGGTCAATGAAAGCGGTTAAGCGGTTTGCGGATGAATCACTGGATTTTATCTACATAGATGCCAATCACAGCTACGGATATGTGAAAGAGGACATCAGGGAATGGTCTAAGAAGGTTAAAAAGGGTGGAGTTGTATCAGGGCACGATTATGTCAATGAGCATGCCGGAATACCTTTTGGCGTCAAACGGGCAGTTAACGAATGGGTTGCGGAAAACAAAATTCCCTATCTATTTATTTTGAATAAAAATGCAAATACCGAAATGCCCAGCTGGCTATACGTAAAAGAATAAATGGAGATATCAATAAGAATAGGGATAATCCTATTTTTTTTAACATCTTTATGGTTGGGAAATTGCGGTTCCTTTGGGCTGACGGTGAGAGGATGAATAATTCTTGTCGCCTCTCTTTCCCAAAATTTCTTGACACCTTCAAATGTGCGAGCTCTTTTCCTTCCTTGTCTTGACATAAGTACTCATTCTAGCAGATGTTTATTAGTTTAGTACTGTTTAAGTTTTGCGCTTTTGAAGCATAAAATTAGATATCATTTCGCAAACATATCTTATTTCTTTTTTTGTAAGTTCAGGAAACATAGGTAAAGAGAGTATTTTTCGCGCTTTCCCTTCAGCTACAGGAAAGTCGCCTCTCTTATACTTCTCGTTTTTGTAAGCTTCCTGCAGGTGAATTGGTATAGGATAATGTATTCCTGTTTCAATTCCGTGTTTGCTCAAATAAGATTGCAGCTCGTTGCGTTTTTCAGCCTCGATAACATAGAGATGGTACGCGTGAATAACGTCATTTGCTTCTTTGGGAGTGGTGATTCCCGGTATATCTTTCAGTAATTTTGTATATGCCATAGCATGGATGCGTCTTTTTTTATTTCCTTGTTTTAAATAAGGTAATTTTATATTTAATACAGCTGCCTGAATAGTATCCAACCGGCTTTTAATACCCAATTTTTCATGTATGTATCTTTTGCTTGATCCGTCATTTCTAAGAAGAAGGACATTGTTTGCGACAGTTGGATTGTCCGTGACAAGAATCCCTCCGTCTCCAAAACAACCAAGATTTTTTCCCGGATAGAAGCTGAATGCGCCTGTCTCCCCATATGGGACAGCTTTTCCTTTATATATTGCTCCGTGTGCTTGACATGCATCCTCTATGATTTTCAAATTATACTTTTTAGCTATTTGAAGAATTGGAGTCATGTCTGCAGGTTGGCCATAGATATGGACAGGTATTATAGCTTTCGTCCTGCTTGTAATTGCCCTTTTTATCTTTGCTGTATCAATAGTGTAAGTATCAGGATTAATATCGACAAAAATTTGCTTTGCTCCGCACTCGGTAATTATCATCGCTGTTGAGAAGTAAGAGTTCGGAGCCGTAATCACTTCGTCGCCTGGCCCAATATTATAGGCAAGAAGCGCAAGTCTTAACGCGTCTGTTCCGGAGTTAAGGCTTATTGCATATTTTTTACCACAAAACTTGGCAAAAGATTTTTCAAATTTTTCCACCTCCGCCCCCATAATAAAATCTGAAGCGTTGATAATTTTTCCAATCGAAGCTAGAAATCTCTTTTTAAGCTTCCGATGAGGGCGAATTAGATCGACTAATTTAATCCTATAATTCATTTTTGATATTTATTCAACTGTTCATAAATAGATGCAAAATTTATCCCAAGAGTCTCTTTAACCGAAGTAATGACGTTAGATAAAACGGTTTCTTTCCCCTCATACAGCCCATTCTTAATTATAATCGAAGAGCCACCGGTTAAAACTTCGGCACCGTAGTTAGGGATTATTGATATAACCCTTCCGGGAATTCTTCCCTCAAAAATTTTTGGATGTTTTGGAATTTCCGCATTGTATATAATTAACTTTTTTCCTTTAAAAAATGTAAATGCTCCAGGATAAGGTTTGGTAAGCGCTCGTATAAGATTATAGATATCTTTACTTGATTTTGCCCAATCTATCAGTCCGTCCTCAGGCAGTCTTGTGCAGCAATAGGTTGGGTTGCCTATTTGTTTTTTCCCTTTATATCCTTTGATTACCTTATTTACAATGTGCGCTAAATCAAGTTTTAGTAGAAGATTTACCTTTCCGTATACAGTTTCCACATTATCAATATTGGTTATAGGTATTTGATATTTTTTATAAATATTTCCCGCATCTAGATTTGATACAGCTTCGTGAATAGTTAGCGCAATTTTTTTCTTATCCATAATAATTGCCCAATTAATGTTTGCTCTGCCTCTGAACCGTGGGAGATCACCATGATGTACGTTGATGCACTTACAAAGTGTAAGAATTTTTTCAGGCAAGATTTTATTATAAGAAGCGATAACTATTGCTTCAGGCTTCGTGTTTTTAGCAATGCGATATATCCGATCATTGTTATTCGTGAAAAAGATCTTTATATTGTTTTTTTTTGCAAATTTTATTAATTTTACATTAGAACGTTCGGGAGAAAGAATAACCCATACAACATTGAATAGCGACCTTAATGATTCTAACGCGGAAAAACCCATTTCTCCGTATGCTAATAAGCCAATCTTTTTCATACGACACTCCAGTTATCCTTGCACCAAGTAATTGTGCGCATTAATCCTTTTTTCAGAGCAATTTTTGGTCTATATCCAAGATTATTTTTAATTTTTGTAATATCCGGCGATCGTCGCCGTGGCTCATCTTTTGGATAATCATTCGGATAAGTTGTCTTTTTTATTTTAAGTTTATTTTCAAACAATTTGTTCATAAGTTTCGCCAAATCCCGCATTGTAATTTCTCTTTCATCATTTCCGACATTGTAGATTTCACCATGTTTTTTGGAAAGAAGTACCCTAAAAAATCCCTCAATTGCGTCCGAAATGTAACAGAAAGCTCTGGTTTGCGTACCCTTTCCGAAAATTGGCAAGTTCTTCTTCTTTTGTAAGTATTTGGAAATCAAATTAGGCATGATGCGGTAGTCATTCATTTTCATTCCCGGGCCGTAAATATTGAAAGGCCTGACTATTTTGACAGGGATTTTATATAAATCAAAGTATGTCATACAGAGCGTCTCACCAAGCCGCTTTGACTCGTCATAACAAGCGCGAGGGCCTATAGATGAGACATTCCCCCGATATGTTTCCTTTATTGGTATTTGATCGGCCGTAGGATCACCATAAATTTCACTGGAGCTAAAATACAGGATGCTTTTGGGTGCTCTTCTGTGCGCGAGTTCAAGGATATTTCTGGTTCCATTGACGGCAACATCAATAGCTTCAAGTGGATACTGTTTGTAATAAATAGGGGACGCAATTCCTGCAGCATGAATAATATAATCAACAGGCTCCTTAATGTGTAGAGGGCGACTTATATCATGATCAATATTTGTAAGGAACGGAATTTTCTTCTTTGACTTCTTGCTTGAGGTAATATAATTGTCAACTGAAATTATTTTGCATGGTTCCTTAAGAATGATTTTATTGAGGCTTAAGATCGTGCCAACCATGTAGCTTCCTAGGAATCCGGACCCTCCGGTTATCAACATAGTTTTTCCCTCGAGGGCTTTTGCGATTTTTAAAAGCGCAATGGAAATATTGGAAATGTCTTCTGCAACTATTTTGTCTTGAAAAAAATTTTTCATGCTATTTTCGGTATAGGAACAGGGAGAATAAATTTCCCGCCCTTTTTATGGAAATCCTCAAAACGATCCATAATTGATTCGGCAAAATTCCAGGCAAGTATAAGTATATAGTCGGGAGCAGCCTCCCTTAATTTATTTACGGACACAACGGGGATATGGGTTCCGGGCGTAAATAAGCCCTGCTTTAGAGGATTGTCGTCAATAATATAGTCCAAATAATCAGTGCCGATACTGAAAAAATTCAGTAACGTGTTACCCTTTGCCGGAGCTCCGAAACCGATAATAGTTTTTCGCTTCTTCTTTAGCTTTTTTAACATCTCAATTAGTAAAATTTTATTTGCTTGTATTTTAGCTGCAAATTTTATATAGGTTTTCATGTTATCCAACTGCAATTTCTTTTCCAAGAAAAGCAAATTTTTGACAGAATGATTAATATGGGGGTTGGAGCTAGCATTTTTTATAAATACCCTGATTGATCCGCCATGCGAGGGAACACGCTGCACGCTGACAATTTCCATATCAAATCTTTTGAAAAGTGTAGCTAGGGGTCTTACGGAGAGGTAGGAAAGATGTTCGTGATAGATTGTATCGAACAAATTCTTTTTCAGAAAATCAACAAGATAAGGAACCTCAATTATAAATGTTCCTTTTGGGTTTAATAACATTTTTACAGAATTAATTAATTCATCGTAATCATTTATATGAGCGAATACATTGGTCCCGGAAATGACCTTTGCCTTGCCGTATTTTTTAATTATTTTCTTTGCTATTTTATCATTAAAATATGCAATTATTGTGTCAATTCCGTTTGCCCGGGCAATTGGTGCAACATTTTCCGCAGGATCAACGCCTAATGTGCGCATGCCCAATTTCTTAAAAGGTTTCAGAAGAATTCCGTCATTACTTCCTATGTCAACAATGAGGTCATTTTTTTGCAATTTGAGCTGCTTGATAACCGATTTGGCTAATTTTTGAAAATGTTTTATAAATGTTTGAGAAGTAGAGGAGACGTATAGATATTGTTTGAAAAGAAGATTAGGATTGACTACATGGGAAAGTTGGAGCAATGAGCATTTTGGACAAAATACTGTTTCGAGAGGAAAAAATAGTTCTTTTTTTCGCATTTGATTTTTAGATAGAAATGAATTGGCAAGAGGAGATAAGCCCAGCGAGATTACAGGAATTAGGGTATTGCGCTTGCATATTCTACATGAGGAAGCTTTTGAAGCAAATAATTTTTTCATTTGGTTATAACCACCCTAACTAAGTCTTTCTCATACGCTTTTTGATTGCGCGTTTCTGTCGTAATTGCTAAAAATACTGTATTCTCAATAAATTTCATTGAGTGCGCTTTCATGGGCTTGGTTAAAACCAGGTCTCCCGGTTTCAGTATTACCGATTCAATTTTAGATTTAGGGTCTTTAATATCCTTTTCGGAATATCTAAATTTTCCTTTCAGACAATAGACGTAATGCATGTCCTTTTTGTGATAGTGATTTCCTCGGACGGAACCGGGCCTGCCTGTTATTTCAAGAACGCTTCGGATTTTGATTTTCTCCTGATCAACTATCCTTGAGATATACCCTCTCTCATCAGTAAATTCCGGTTTGATTTTTGTTACGTGTATTGCCATATTTGAGCAAAAAGTCCAATTAGTATAGATAAATAAGCCTATTCAGTCAATAACTAATATCTGCTTACACAAATGATTCCGGATCTGCAAAAAAGGCTTTAACCGCATTAAGCGGCGTTTCCGCATGATATAATGACATCTGCAAAAGCAACTTTAATGGAAAACTTTATATTCGGGTCAATGGACCAATTGGATAAATTAAAAATTCCGTATTTTTTGGGAGGAAGTACCCTGATGGCATTTCTTCTTCAGAGAAAACCTTTTGATGATGATTCGGAGATAGATATGTTTGTCCAGGCTGAATATAGAGAAAAAATTTTAAAAAATCCTTTAAAATACTATTTTTTTGATAAACGGGCCGCTTCAGGATTTGGCAGCATAGGTTTTTATAGGGATGGAGACGCATATAGAACGGATATTGTATTTATTATTACGAGAGGTAAATATGTAGTATTAAATATTTGGCGAGACTGCTATTATGTGCTTGATAAGGATATCATATTTCCCTACAGCTATATTGAATTTGAGGGTCGTAAAGTTCCTGTTCCTCATAAATACGAAGAATATCTAAAAAATATCTATAGAGACAATTGGAGAGAAAGAAAATTGAACTGGCATTGGAATAAAAATCCAAAAGTCATTCAAGCTTCTTCAGTGGAGGATGCAATTAGAAGATATGAAAATAGAAAGGCCGGAATTGAAGAGAGGGCTGTGAGGATGAATACTCTAAGGCATATTGAAAACAGATTCAAATTAAAGAGAGGCAAATCTCGGTATGAGCTATGTCGCAGTAGGGAGGTCAGTTTGTTAAAGGTGTTTAAGGAATTGGAATTTAATCAGGGTGCTCAAGTTGGGGTCGGAACAGGCAGATTTTCTAAAACCCTTTGTTCTATTAGTATCAAGCTTAAATTATTTGCCATTGACACATGGGAATCTAACGATGGACTATATAACAAGGCCAAAATAAGGCTTGAGCCGTTTACCTGTCAAATTATTAGAGATACGTCAATGAATACGGTTAAAAAGTTTGCCGATAATTCACTGGATTTTGTTTTTCTGGATGAAATTAATGACTATAAGAGTATAAAAAACAATATCTGGGAATGGTCAAAAAAAGTGCGCAAAGGCGGAATTGTAGCCGGATATAATTATACTAGCGAATTGTCCGGAAAACCCAATGAAGTCAAAAGAGCGGTTGACGGATGGGTAAAAAAGAAAAAAATCCGGCCTTTGCTTATCCTTAATAAAGATTCTCGTCCAACCTGGATGTATGTAAAATGATGATATGGACACATTAGAATATATTTACGGAAGATTTAGAATAGATAAATCCAGCACCGATTCGGTGCTGAATAAAGCTGCAAAGTCTCCGATTGAAGTTGTGCGAAGCCGCGAAGGTGCTTTTCCAAGGTTAATAAATAATTTAAATTTTAAAGTCGGGGCTGAAATTGGCGTAGCATCAGGCTATTTTTCAAGGCACCTGTGCCATTACTGTCCTAATTTCAAGCTATACTCCGTAGATGCCTGGGAATTATTCGGAGGGTGCACTAAAGATAAAACTCAAAAAGATATGGATAAATTATATGAAATAGCCAGAGGAAATCTTACCGGCCTGAACTGCCAAATTATTAGGGATTGGTCAATGAATGCGGTAAAAAGATTTGCCGATGAGAGTCTGGATTTTGTCTACATCGATGCTGCTCACGATTACAAAAATGTTTATAACGATATTAAAGAATGGTCAAAAAAGGTTAGGATGGGTGGAATTATTGGCGGGCATGATTATATGGACCCTAATTTCGATGGAAAAAAAGATTATTACAAGGAAATCTATGATGTTAAAGCGGCAGTAAATGACTGGGTAAAAGCAAATAATATAAACCCTTTATTTGTCTTGACTAAGGTTAATTGCAGAAGTTGGTTTTATGTAAAAACCTGATATGAAAATTGATGTTTATGTCATGGTTTACAATGAGGAATTTCTTTTGCCTTATTTCCTGAAGCATTATGGAAGTTTTGCCCAAAACATATATGCTTTTTACGATGAAAGTCCGGATAATAGCAGAAAGATATTAAGTCAGCATCCAAAAGTTACAATCTTTGATTTAAAAGAACATGGATTAAATGAGGGATATTGGATTAGTAAATTGTGGACGAAGTATGAGGAACTTAGCCGCGGTAAAGCTGATTGGGTGGTATTGGTTGACGCGGATGAGTTTCTTTATCACCCTAATTTAATGGAAGTATTAAAACGCGAGAAAAAACTTGGGACACAGCTGATACAACCTCAGGGATTCACAATGTTTTCTGAAACATTACCAACCACCACCGGGCAGATTTATGATGAAGTAAAAAATGGACTCCCTGATTATTGGGCAACCCAGTGTGTTTTATTTGATCCTGCAATTTATATACGTTTTAGAAATGGCTGCCATAGTATTGCAGAACTGCAAGGAAATACTTCATTCAAAAAAGGAGAAGAGATAGGGGTAAAAATGTTGCATTATCGCTATTTCGGAAGAAAATATCTTGAAGACAGAGATACAAAAAATTTCTCACGTTATTTCATTGGCGTTCCTCTCCCCACTACCTTTGCTATAATGCGGTGGAAGAATAAGAAGCATCAGCTTCCCGACAAAACAAGGGGCAACCGATATGAATGGTTTGAAAAACATAAGTCGGAAGCATATAATGTAGTGGATAATATGACGACGTCAAAGTATATCTTAAATAAATATCAATTAAAGAAAAATCAGTCGCGGCATAAGCTGTATCGCAGCAGAGAGGGCAGCTTGTCGGTATTATTCAGGGAATTGGGGTTTAATCTGGGTGCTGAAATAGGGGTTGGAGCAGGCAAGTATGCTAAATTCCTCTGCGCTATGAATCCCAATCTAAAATTATTTGCAATTGATGCATGGGAATCTAACGACGACCTGTATAATAGAGCCAAAGCGAGACTTGAGTCATTTAATTGTAAAATTATCAGGGATACATCGGCAAATGCAGCTAAAAAGTTTGCCGATAATTCACTGGATTTTGTTTTTATTGACGCAGGGGCTGACTATAAAAGTACAGGAGATAATATTAAGGAGTGGTCAAAAAAAGTGCGCAAAGGCGGGATTATAGCGGGCTATAATTATAATAACGAATTGTCCGGGCAGCCCAACGGAGTTAAAAAGGCGGTTAGCGAATGGGTGAAGAAGAAAAAAATCCGGCCTTTGTTTATCTTTAATAAAGATGCCGGCCCCACCTGGTTTTACGCAAAAGGAACAAAATGATTGATCTGGCAATTTTTATCCCCACCAAGAGCATTATTTATTACACGGATAACCGGTTGGATGAAAAAATCATGAAGAAATGCCAGGAGCAGCTTTTAAAAGCTGAAGACTTGGGTATTCCCATCATTTCCGTCTCGCTTAAACCAATTGATTTCGGGAAAAATTACATAGTGGATGGAGAAAGAGGCTATCTGACCGTAACCAAGCAGATAATTAAGGGATTGGAAGAAAGTGCCGCGGATATAGTTTTTTTCTGCGAACACGATGTTTTGTATCATCCATCTCACTTTAACTTTACGCCAACCAAAAAGGATGTTTATTATTACAACACGAATTCCTGGATGCTTAGGGCAAAAGATGGGCATTGCTTATATTACGATCACCGGTCTTTAAGTGGGATGTCTTGCTACCGGGAAACTGCCCTGGCGCATTTTCGAAAAAGAAAAGAAAGAATAGAAGCGTTATTAAAAGAGGCCGGCAATACGGGCCATGTTAAAGCAACCAGCGGGAATACAATTTCTTTAAAAGAAGGTATTCACAGATTAGGATTTGAACCGGGAACACATAACCGGCCGGAGAGAATTGATGGTTTGGGATGTGAAGATTACCGGTCGGAATTTCCGAATGTAGATATTCGGCATAAAAATAATTTAACGCAAAGCAGATTTAGGAAAGATCAGTTCAGAAATGCCAGGTCGTATGCAGGCTGGCTAGAGTCCGATTCAATACCGGGATGGGGAAAAGGCAAAGACATTCTGGGTTAGCAGGGCCACCAGGACTCGAACCTGGAAAAGCAGTTTTGGAGACTGCCGTGATACCATTTCACCATAGCCCTAATGAGACAGTTTAATTATATCAAAGTTATTTCATTTTCTCCGTTTCTTTGTGTTCGTTGACTTTTTTGCAATGTTTGCAATATTTTTTCAACTTCACCTTCTCCGGCGTATTAACTTTGTTGCGGGTTGTGATATAATTTCTGTTTTTACAAACAGTGCAAATAAGTGCGATTTTAACCCGTTGTTCACCTTTACTCGCCATAATATTTTCCTCCTTCCTGCGCCCGCCAAAGCTTTTAGCGACGGCGGGTCGTTGTGAGCCGACAGTGGGAATCGGACCCACACTCAACTCATTACCAATGAGTCGTTTTACCACTAAACTATGTCGGCCAAATGGAACAAAACCTACGGTTTTTTCCCAACGATTTTCCCCCTAGGGTTTCGCAAAATCGGAACTCCAGAGCCAACGATTTTGCGTTATCTTAGTTTGTTGATAAGCGCAAATGAATTGGGTGCTGGGTGAGGGACTCGAACCCCCGTAGGCCTTGCGACCGTGTGGTCTACAGCCACATGCAATTGCCGCTATGCGAACCCAGCAGGATTTGATTATATTGCCTGAGCCTCCCAACAG
Source organism: Candidatus Levybacteria bacterium RIFCSPHIGHO2_01_FULL_40_16 (assembly GCA_001783805.1). Lineage (GTDB taxonomy): Bacteria > Patescibacteriota > Microgenomatia > Levybacterales > UBA12049 > GWB1-37-8. The sequence goes on along the minus strand of MFNS01000002.1, from coordinate 22,936 downwards.
AATCGAACTGTTGTCATATGTTTATCCCAGTAAAAATCGAGCTTGTCTTGTGAGCCGAGACCGGGATTCGAACCCGGGACCTGCTGTTTACAAAACAGCTGCTCTACCACTGAGCCATCTCGGCAAGCCGATTTTACGGGATCCCGTAAATCTAAGTCAATTTTACCAGAATTGACAAGATTTTACTGGGACAAAACATACGCTCTGCCATTGAGCTAGGGAGGCAAAAAAGAGCTTAAGACATTTTACCAAACAAAGAGAAATAGGACAAGGAGCTCTGCAAAGCAGAATTTTATTTAAATTAGAGAATTAATGCGGTTAGGCATTGAATTCTTCTTTGAAGAATAAATCCGCTCTTTTGTACCGAAGATGATTATCATTTCTCCCAAGTTTTAATCAGGAAGGCGATCTTTTGCACCACGGTGCAAAGGAAAAAGCCTTTGTCTCCCTCACCAGTCTGGTGAGAGGTACCTCAAGAGATTTGAAATTGTCGAGAAAAATCTAAATCAACCTCTAATACCAAAGAGCAGTTTTAGTATAGGAAAGAAAAAAGCAGATGTCAATGGTAAGGTTTTATTGTGCGCTGGAAGTAGAATTGTTATTTCCGATAATAATTTGGCCTACATTAGTTTGTTTCAATACAGATTCGCTTACTCCTTCAGCTGTGACTAGGGTTTTTGGCAGGAAGATGATTGCTGTTTTCTTCGGTGTTTTTATTGCTGTGAAAATAAGGTTAGCCACGGTTCCTTTTCCGGCAACCCCTGAACCCGTAAGTCCGACGCCAAAAGCATAAGATATTCTTCCGGTTTTGGTATCAATTTGGTTTAAAAGCACTTCCGGATTTGCGAAAAAAGGCCCGGGAACAACAGCTACGTTTGTTAGAATCTGTGGATCATATTGTAATTCCAACTGTACTGCAGTTACCTTATTTTTTCCGGTTGAAATACTTATTGGAAGAGAGTAATTTAAATCCGCCGGCTGGCGTAAAACCGATGAGGGGCTTGCAAGAGAAAGATTTCCGAAGGAAAGGACAGTTTGAGCAACAGGCTCTTTGGGAGCTATTGTTGTTGTAGTTTTGGGAGCTTGTGGCTGATAAAGCGCTATCAGCAAAAGCGCAAAGGTAATTAAGAAAAGTGCAAATATTAGGAAAAGCGTTCTCTTAGGCATAGGTTAATTATACATTATTTTCCTTCTTTACTCCAAGTTGAGAATCCTCGAAGAAAAGTATTGTAATCAATCTGCTCAACAGTCCCGCTATTATCGAAATCCGATGACGCACAAGAAGGATCTGCAGTAGTTGATTTTCGCCAGCAGCCTCTAAACGCATTATCATTATAATAGTCTGAAATATTTATATCGTTATCGCTATTGATATCTCCGAAAACAAGGGTTTTCGTGGGGACGGGAATTGTTTCATTCGGGGCTGAAACAGTGAAGAAAGCTTTTGCTATCATGTTGTTTTTCCGTACAACCAAGAAATATTTGTCCTGATGTAAATTCGCAAGAGTTATATTCGCCGAATATTTTTTTCCTGGAATAAAAGTCTTGGTAAATAATTGTTTTGCAGGCGCGCCGGGCACTTTTGAATTGTCCTTAAGACTGTAAAGAATAAGATCTGCAAAGATATCACCCGAAGCTGATGCCACATCCTGATCATTCAAAGTCAACACCAGAGTGACAAAATTGATTGGGGTTGGGGTTGGGGTAGGAGTTGGAGTTGAGGTCGGAGCTCCTGCAACTGGAGTCGGAGTGGGGGTGAAGGTGGGAGCTCCCGGAATTGGGGTGGAGGTTGGGGCATTTGGACTAACGCAACCGGCGCCATCAGCATCTACTATGCAGATTGTTGGAGGGGGGCAATACCAAGCGGATTGGTTGCAATATCCATTAGCGCAAGTATAATTACGAGCAGCAGTCCCGTTAGCATCAGTAGGGCCACAGCTGTCTGTATAGCTCCCACTGCTATCGGTGCAAGTATTTCCCGATTCCGTACAGTCTGAGGGTGGAGCCGTCGGAGCACCCGGGTTAACACAACCGGCACCATCAGCATCTACTATGCAGATTGTCGGAGGAGGGCAATTCGAAGCTCTCTGATTACATTGCCCATTACTTCCGCAAAAATAATCATTAGCAGTATTACCATTACAGAAGTCCGTCCATGTTTCTATGCTATCAGTGCAGGTACTTCCTGTATCCGTACAGCCAGCGGAGCAAAGTAGGGTAGTAGGATTGCAATATCCTGAAGCACAAGCTTCATTGTTTGGGGTTTTGTCGGGTTTTCCGCAATAAGATCCGATTATGCCAACTCCCTTACTAAGACAGTATGTTGAATCGTCATAAAGACTTCCGATGCAGGTTTGACTGCTAAAACAATCTTTATCAACGCAATTAAAAGAGGGGGTTGTACAGCAAACAGATCCGTTCGGATTGTTACCGCAGCTGTAACTTGCATCTTGGACAGAGGGTGGAACACATGGCCCCATCGGAATACAATTTCCTCCATTTGCGGTGCAGGCGTCTCCGGTTACGGGCTGGCATTTGCCGTTGTTACAAAAATAACCTGTTTCACAATCAGAGGCATCATAACAAGCGGAGGCTGCCCTTTGTTTGAGAGTTTGTTGTTGTTGGGCGACAATTACGGTCAGGGAAACTGCGGAGACAAGCACCAGCACAGCCAGAAGTCCCATTGTTCTTGAGCGCGAAGGAGATAAAATAAAATCACGAAACTTTCTGAGAAAGTTCATCTTAATTAAATATGACAAAGTTGGGGGGGGAAGTCAATAGATATATAATTTTAAATTTTCAATTTTTAATTTTCATTGAATTTTCAATATTTTAAATTTTTAAAATTAAAACATTTAGATTTGATTTAAAATTTTAAATTTCAAATTGAAAATTATTTTACAATCCTAGGAGTTTTTCCGAGAAAGTGAGGAGATTGAAGATCAGGTTTCCCAGCGTGCTGGAGATCATCAGTAGGAAAAAGATAATAAAAATTCCAATTGACCCCAAAGACAGATATGCATTAGCCAGTTTTTCCGGGAGAAGCAGGGCAAAGATTTTGGATCCGTCCAAAGGGGGAATCGGTAATAAGTTGAAAATTGCCAGCAGGAGATTTAAATGTGTAATGGCCGCAAGTAAATCGTAGAAAATGGAATATGGAATAAATTTTAAGATTAAGCTGGCAGCGATGGCCAAAGCGACGTTTGTCAAAGGTCCGGCGAGGGAAACCAATGCCATATCTTTTCTGCCGTCGCGCAAATTAAAAGGATCAACCGGAACAGGTTTAGCTGCACCGATAATAATCGGAGATCCCGTAATTAATAGTATTAAAGGTAAGGCAATACTCATCATCGGATCGATGTGATTTTTTGGGTTCAGGGTTAGTCGCCCCATCAGGCGGGCTGTCGGGTCGCCAAGGCGTTCCGCAACATAACCGTGGGCGATTTCGTGGAGAATAGCGGAGAAAAGCAAAATGGTTAGGGTAATAATTGCGGAAAGAATCATAATATTAGATCAAAGATCAAAGTTCAAATATCAAAGACTATTTCAAAGTTAAAAACCTAGAGACTTCTTTTTCCTTTCATTGTTAAAACGCTTGTTCCAATTATTCTAGATATTTCGTCCAATTCTTGAATAAAAACATTTATATTTTTTCCTTCTTCGGGTAGTAGCTCTCTTAGCATTGCCAGCCAATATTTAGCCTCATTAGCGCTTTTTAAAGATATTTGAAAGTAATTAAGAAACTCTCTTTTAGAAGAAGATGCTTTTGCTTCGACGATATTAGCGCCTACGGAAGTAATGCATCTGATTAACTGATCGCTAATAATTTTAAGAGAAACCTTATACGAAAGTTTTTCTAAAAACTTAATAATGTTTATGGATAGATAGAACGCGCGATATTTTACTTCCAGCTTTGGACTTTTATTTTGGCTTTGATTTTTGATATTTGAGTTTTGAACTAGCACAGATTTATTATTGTATTTGATTGCAGTTTTTAGTATACTATCAGGATTAGAGTTTGTCTATGAGTACTGGAATGAAGTGTGCAAATTGCGGAAAAGGCGTAATGTATGGACATAACGTGTCCCATGCAAAAAATCGGACCAACCGGATTTTTGCACCCAATCTTCACCCCGCGCGCGTAATGATTGATGGAACTTTGAGGCGAGTAAAACTCTGTGTTAAATGCTTGAGGAAATTAAAGAAAGAAATGGCTCCAAAAGCTTCTCCCAAAGTAGCATCTCCGGTTTCCGCCACCGCCTAATCCCACTTTCCTTATTGGGTTATTTGTTTATTTATAGTATTGGTAGTATTACGCTTTTAGCGTCGGGGTAGCCGTTGAGAAAATCTTTGTAACTGACCGGTTTTTTCCCCTCAACCTGAAGTTTTCCAAAAGGTAAAAACTTAATAATTTTTAATTTTGCTTGCCCGCCATAGCCTAGGCGAAGGCGGGTCCAGACGCCTGGCCAGGGGAAGTATGCGCGAATTTTCCTTTCTAACTTAATTTTTGATTTTTGATCTTTAATTTTTGATGTATCGATAAAACCGGTTTCGCGTTTCAAAGATTTGGTAAAAGTGGCGTTTTCGTGATTTTGGGCGATTAACTTAAGGCTTTCTTCTAGGTATTTATTCAATATTTTGGGTAATAAATTTGCTCCTTTTGCAAACAGCCTTTTATATAACGATTCGGCAGTATCGGTGTCCAAAATCTGCTCTTTTTCTTGTCCCAGGATTGGCCCATGATCTATTTCTTCATCAAGTTTAATAATGCTGATACCAGTAATTTTATCTCCATTTAAAATCGCATTTTGAACCGGAGTCGGACCCCGGTATTTCGGCAAAAGCGAAGGATGGAGATTAATTATTCCTTTGGGAAACAAATTAAGAATTTCAGGAGGAATTATTAAGCCAAAGTCAGCCAAGACGGCGATTGGAGACTTAAGATTTAAGATTAAGGATTTAAGATTTGAGTCGGAAAGATTGGGAACGGATAAAAATTCAATCTTATTTTGTTTGCAAAAGGTCGGAACCGCGCCTCCGGATTTTTCCGTAGTTAAGACTAATTTTAAATCAAAGTTTTTGACTAAAAATCTAAGAATTGGAATGACATAAGATGATGAGCCAAAGAAAACAATTTTCATTAAATTTCGAATTCCTCAAACTCATCTTCGTTTTTTTCGTTTTTGTAGGATTTATAAAGAGTTCCTTTTTGTTCCAAAACTCTTTTCGGGAAAAGAACTCCATCTAGATGGTCGATTTCATGTTGAATAATCGTAGCTAAAAAGTTAGAAAATTTTTGCTTGTGACTGTTTCCCCGTTCATCAAGATAAGCAAGAGTTAAAGAGGATGGGCGGAGTACAGATCCCCAGATGTTTGGAAGAGACAGGCAGCCCTCTAATTTTTTAGAAGCTTTTTTGCCTGATTTTTTAGGCCGCTTGACATAATCAACCTTTGCAGATTTTTCAATAATTTCAGGGTTAATGAATACCAAAAACTTTGATTCATCTGTAGGTTTGGCGATGAAAATCCGTAAGGATTTACCGACCTGCGGCGCGGCCAATCCAACCCCCTTAGGGTCAGTTGTTGCGGCAAGTGTTTTCTTCATTTCTTCGATCAGCGCAATTACAGTAGTGTCTACTTTGGATACTGGTTTTGCGATATTCGATAAAGCCGGATTTGGGGCAATGACTATTTTAAACACGCTGCAATTATACCACAATTATGCCTGCTGACATTAGAGTTTGGCCCAATCCTCAATGGATTTTAGGGCATCTGCATCCTTCGGAGATAGATTATCCAAAATATATTGCATTTGGGCGATTGCTTTTTGATTTAGAGTCTGATCCACAACTACCTTTCTGTCTTTATCCAGGGAAGCAGTATGATAAAAAATGCCTAATCCAAAACGCGCATCCCTGTAATCGGGCTTGAGCTTAATTGTTTTTTCCAGAGCCGAAATTCCCTTCTCAAGATTATTATTCTGTCCGTATAAAACACCGAGATTATACCAAATAATTGCATCGTTAGGAGCAAGAAGAGAAGCTTTTTCAACCGCATCCAGAGTACGCGGCAAATATCGGGAATCAACTTGAGCAAGAGTAAGAAAAAGCCTGACCCTGGTCTTCCAAAAGACTACATTGTTTGGGTGTTGAGAAACGACTTCATTGCTAGTGTTAATTGCTTCTTGAGCCAAAGAAGAAGCAACGCTGACCGCTTGTTCTTTTGTAGTTGAATCAATAGGCTTTTGAGAGACCAATCCTGCGGCAATAATTGCATCATTTATGGCAAGCTCGTCTTTAAAAACAGGCTCATTTCCCCGAAGTTCTACTGCTTTGTGTAAATTTGGATAGGCTTGTTGATATTCTTTGGCCTGGTCTAGATTATAGCCCAAAGCATAGGCAATATCTGCCTGCCAGAAACGGACTAAGTTTAGAATCATGAATAATGAAGCAAGAATTATAAAGAAAATACCGGTCCATTGATACATATTGTTAGATTCGTTATTGTAGATTTTCGCGGATGAGTTGGCGGATTGCGCGGATCTTTCTGTCTTAATCGTATTGCTTAAAACAAAGACAAAAGCGGGAAGCATAAATAAATATACATTTGTCATGACAACGGAAAATCCAAAGAAATTGGTAATCAAGATGGAGACGTAGCTTGCCAGTAGTGCAAAGCTCAAAATGCAAAGCTCAAAATTACAGCTTAAAGCTGAAAGCTTTTCGTTTTGAGTTTCATCTTTGAGTTTTGACATTTGCGCTTTGAGCTTCTTAAAGCCTACAAAGAAAAAAGAGCTGATCATGAGTAGGTAAGTTCCTAATCCAAAAATGCCGGTGGTCGCAAGATAGTTAAGGAACTCATTGTGGGCTTTGTTGTATAGGAAGTTCCATTCGGAGGTTAGGTTTTGGCCAACGGGCTTGTACCTGTAATAAGCAAAAGCAAACGTTTCCACTCCTGTGCCAAAGAGGAAATTTGCTCTCCAAGTGCTTAACGCGCCTTCCCAAACTAAAAGTCTTATGTCTCCCGATTCTGTCCCTCCGGAATCAGATGGTTGAATGGGTGCTTTATCTTCCTGTGTTTCAGTAGTTACGGGTTTCTGAAAAATGCTCCCGATTCCTGCAAGCGTGAACTTATTCAATTGGTTAATCGGCGTGCCGATGATGAAGGTAATAATTAATAGTCCAAAAATCAAAATGGCAATAGGAGATTTTAGATTTTCGGCTGATATGGATAATTTTGGTTTGCCGCTGATCCGATAATATAAAGCGGCGAAAAAAATAAGAGAAAGCCAAATTCCCAAAAATCCGGAGCGCGCACGAGTGAAAAGGAGATCAACGTAGAATAATGCAGTAAGTAGTATGTAGTAGGTAGTATGTAGTATTTTTTTATTAGATACATAATACATGACACCTGATACATGATACTTATTATCAGGATTATTTTGAGCTCGTAAATTATTTAATGCCATTGCTATAGAAATTGGTATTAGAATGGCCAGGTAGGCGGCGAGCCAATCAGGCTGTCCCAGTGTTGAGAAAATTCTGATTTTTGGCTGAAAAGCATCTGTCCAGCAAGCAACATTAAATTGGCCCCGAAAAAGTAAGCAAGTCGGGTCGTAGCCGAAATGAGAGGGAAGTCCCCACAACGCCACAATCAGGCCGGATATTAAGCTTATGGTCAATAGTCTACGGACTACAGCGGATAATTTTTGAGAATCGAAATTACTTAAAAATGCATAGTACAGCAAAATGTAGGAAATTATGGACAGTAATCCGCCGTTAAAGCGGGAATAATAACCCCACAAAGAAACATGCGGATCCAGAGAGAAAATAGTGGAGATGATTTGAGAAAGGAGAAAGAGACCGATTGGAATATCCAGGGGTGTTCTGCAAAGCAGAATTCGTTTTTGAAGAATCATTTTTATAAACCAAGACGCGCCAATAATAATAGTTAGTCCCCAGACAAGCCACATTTTATTCAACTCAAAAAGCTCGGAAGTAGCACTCGTAAAAGCAAGCGGAACCAGAAGAAAAAGGGTATAGAAAGAATATTCGATAATCCGGTTGCAAAGATTGAGGAATTTCATCCTAGATTTTCCAATCTTAACACATTATTTAGGTTGGAACAAGCAATTGCGAGAAGAGACTTATTGAGATTTCTTGAGATCTTGAACAAGTTTTAACCTATCGGGATTTATTCCGGCCACAGCTTCGTCCGGAGTTATGACCGGTGGTTTTTGTGCAGCCCTTGCTTCTTCAGCCTGTTTCATTTTTTGTCTTAATTCCTCTAGCTGTTGTTCGTTGGTTTTTGGTTCCTGAGCAGCTTCCGGTGCTGCTGGGTCTGCAGTTTGTATTGCTGGAACCACTGTTTCTGCTACCGGCTTCACTGCTTTGGCGGCGGCATTAGCTTTTATTGCTGTTTCTGCGGTTATATCTCTTGCAATTCCTGTAGCTTCAGTTGTGGGGGCGGGGTTAGCGGAAATTTCGCTAATTGATTTTGAGCCAATGTTTGCTCCCGACAAAAATTCCTTCCTTTGTTTATCTGAAGCCGGAATTACAGTGCTTGGTTCATGTGTCGAAATTCCTGTAGCCGAACGAGTGAGATCGGCATTGTCCGCTGTTCCTTCTCCGGGTAAATTCATGTATCTAGAGTGACATAATTTTATTTTCTTGTCAAGAGTATGCTATGATAAAAACAATTTGCAATTACCAATTTGCAATTTTCATTAAATTTTCAATCACGCAATGTTTCAAGCATTGATAATTGGATCATTTATTGAAAATTGTAAACTGTAAATTGAAAATTTTCTCTATATGTTTGGCAAATTTTTTTCTTATTTTTCCCATGATATTGGTATAGATCTCGGAACTGCAAATACTTTAATTTGGGTAAAAGATAAGGGAATTGTTATAAGAGAGCCTTCGGTAGTGGCAATGCACAAAAAAACCAAGAAAATCATTGCGATCGGGACCGAGGCCAAAAGAATGGTTGGAAAAACTCCTCCGTCAATTATCACGGTATCACCTTTGAAGGGCGGGGTGATTGCGGATTTTGATGCGACCCTGGCAATGATCTCTTACTATATTCAAGTAGTCCATGAAGTTGGCAATGTTCTTCCCGTTGCCTGGTCCCGCCCCAGAGTTGTCATCGGTATTCCGTCTTCTGTTACCGAAGTTGAGCGCCGTGCTGTTTGGGAAGCAGCTCTTTCGGCGGGAGCCAGGGAAGCATTTTTGATCGAAGAACCAATGGCCGCGGCAATCGGAGAAAAGGTTTCGGTTTTTGCTCCAACCGGAATGATGGTTGTAGATATTGGCGGAGGAACCACGGAGATTGCAATTATATCTTTGGGCGGCATTGTGGTAAGTAAATCTTTAAAAGTTGCTGGACAGGAGATGGATAATGCGATTATTCATTATGTCAGACTGAGACACGGCTTGATAATGGGAGAGAAGACTGCGGAAGATGTAAAAATAAAAATAGGAAGCGCGTTCCAACCAAGGTTAAAAGTTGCCCGTTCAGAAGGCTCAGGAGAAAAGTCAAATGAGGGAATAAAGGAGAAAATGGCAGTCGTCAGGGGACGAGATATCGAAACAGGACTTCCGAAAAGCTTGCGCCTGACAGAAGTGGAGATCAGGGAAGCTTTGGCTCCGGTTTTAGCTGAAATTATGGAGGGAATTTCGGATATTTTGCAGGAGGCTCCGCCCGAGTTAACCAATGATATTCTAAGCCATGGAATTTTATTAACCGGCGGAGGATCTATGCTTTCGGGGATTGATCAATTGATAGTTGAGAGAACTAAAATTCCGGTTGTTCTTTCCGAAGATCCCCTTACCTCGGTTGTCAGGGGAACCGGGCGCGTCCTGGAAAACGATTCACTCCTGCAAAGGGTAAAAGTCGTTGGGGGATTGAAATAATGGGGAATATGCTTAAAAAATATTTAAAACTGTATTTTTCTTGCGTATTCGATTAGAGGATTAATACTCAAGGTAATGCTTCCGATGATTGGCTGTTTCCTTTTCTCTCTCCAATTTTCCCGGACAATTACGTCTGCTCCGCCGAAAAGAATTCCCACAACCTTTGGATTGCCTTGTTCGTCGGGAATAACCGCAGGCGATCCGCTACTTCCGTCATTTGACAGTCCGCGGGCGTACCAGATTCTAGTTTGTTTATCTGCATTCCATTCTACCGTTGCCACATTTCCTAAGGTCAGAAAATTTATGCCATCTGTTGTTATATCTCTAAATTCGGCAGGAAAACCTACAATCAAAATTTTCTCGTTGCTCTTAATTTCGGCATTGTCTTGAAAAGCCAATGGAGTTATTGCTTGCGCCTGTTCCGGACTTAGCTCGCATTTTAATATTGCAATATCATCTGTCCCCGCCGTGACCACTGTAACATTTAAAGGAGCAATTTTTTTCCGATCTATGTTCGGTCTCCAGATATTCAAACCTATTATTTTTGCATCTGGTTGATCGACTAAGGTAGTGACATGCTTATTCGTTACGATGTAGACATTGTTTCCTTCTTTGTGAGCGCACCAGCCCGTTCCCGAACCGATGCCTCTATCGGTTAGCGTATCGATAGCATAAGTACTGTTTCTGACTTTATCGAATAATTCTTTTGTAAATTTTCCCTCCGGTACGAAATAGGCTTGCTCGCCTTCGAGCTCCGTATTCAGCGCTGTTGCTTTTAATTGATTGCTTGCGGAAGGACTGTCGGGGAGCATAATGTTTGTCTGCTCAATAAAAATTTTGCCCGAAATTGACCCAACTACGCCTCCTCCTACCCACACCATAAGAGCTTTTCCCATGAATGTTAAGAATTCCCTTCTTGATATCTGTTTGCCTGTTAGTTGTCTCTCTATCATTTGGCTATTATATCGTCCCATAGGGCTAAATACAATTCAGTGCTGTCGTGGGGGGATTGAAATAATTTCCTCTTGTAACGATAGGGTAAACCTACTAGAATGGGTTTATGAAAAGGAGAGAGGGTTTTTTGTCTGCTTTTTTTGCTGTCGCGTTTTTAAGCATTATAATTTTAGTTCTTTCCCTTTCGGGTAAACTTAAATTTCTTTCATTTTTGGAAAAACCCACAGTTGCTATACAAGGTTTATCTTATAACTTGTTTCAAAAATTGCCTTTTGTATCGGAAAGCGCAAGAATTAAAAGATTGGAAGACGAAAATTTGAAACTTTTGTCCCGGGTTGCGGACTTTGAAAAACTCAAGCAAGAAAATGCAGCATTATCCGATCAATTCCAAACGGTTTATCCCCGAAGCACACAGCTTTTGAAAGCAGATATAATCGGTGCTCAATCTTTTATTCCCGGGATATCGGTTCCCAACAGTTTTATTATAAATAAAGGTCTCAAGAATAATCTAAAAATGGGGATGGCAGTAGTAATCAAAGAAAATTTCGTAGGTGTAATATCGCAAATTTCCGAAAATTTAGCTCAAATTAACCTAATCAATAATCCTTCATCTTCTTTTACAGCCAAGACGGAGAATGGGGCCGTAGGAATAGTTAAGGGCGCAAATACTTTGACCATTAACAACATTCTTCTTTCGGAAAACATAAAAATAGGTGAACTTGTTTTAACAAAGGGCGACATTAACAATAATGGTGTTGGTATTCCGCCGGATTTAATAGTCGGAAAAATTACATCAGTTGAAAAAAATCCAAGTAATCTTTTTCAGAAAGCAAAAGTCGAAAGTTTTGTTAACTTTATGAATCTGTCTGCGGTTTTTGTGTACCTACAATGATTTTTATTATATTATTAACGTTAATTACGCTAATTATTAGCGGGATTACCACCATTCCTTTTGTAATTGGATTATTGACAATTCAGACAGTTTTATTTAAAAAATCTTGGGTGTTTTTTTTAGCCCTTGGATTAGGTTTATTTCTGGACTTAATCATGATTCGGCCTTTAGGATATACGAGTTTAGTATTGGCGATTTTCGTGTTTTTAATCCGGCTTTATGAAAGAAAATTCGAAACTCAAACCATAGCTTTTGTCTTCATCTCAACTTTCCTGGGAAGTCTGATTTATCTTATGATTTTTGGGTACAATAACGTTCTAATTCAGTCATTGATAAGTGCGATTATCGGAGTTTTATTTTTTAAGTTATTATGGTTAAAATTGGGCCTGCATTCGGAGACTATATAAGACTTGAAAAAAGCCAAAAACATCCCGGAAATTTTGACAAAAACTATTCCGTGAGAAGCTACATCTTGCCCGTAATTTTGATAATAGCAGTAACCTTAATTGTTGCAAGACTTTTTTTTCTGCAAATTATTAAAGGAGAAAGTTTTCGAAATCTTTCGGATAGCAATAGAACAAGAACTATTCCCATCCATGCTCCCCGCGGAATTATCTTTGATAGAACAGGAGTACCCTTGGTTTTTAATGTTCCAGGATTTAGGCAGACGTTAAACGGTAAAACAAAACTTATAGATGAAAATGAAGCGTTAAAACTTTTATCCGAAGGAGAAAATAATTTGGAGATTGACGTCTTGAGGCAATATCCGTATGAAGACATTTTTTCCCATGTTTTGGGTTATATCGGACAAATTTCTCCGGAAGAATTAAAAAATAAAGATTTTGCCCTCTACGGGGGCGGAGATTTGATTGGGAAAATCGGAATTGAAAGAGAATACGAAGCTAAACTCGCCGGAATTAATGGAAGAGAACTGGTTGAAATAAATAGTCTGGGTAAAGTTGTCCGGAAACTAGGCTTTACAGATCCAGTACCCGGACAGAATGTTACGCTTACCTTGGACATTGTACTGCAAAAAGCCGCGTTTGACGCGGCCAAAGATATCAAAAAAGGAGCCATAATTGTGTCCAGTCCCAAGGGTGAAATTTTAGCCCTTCTGTCCAGTCCGCCTTTTGATCCCAACCTTTTTACTATGGGTGAAGGATATTCCGTGGGGGAGACGACGCCTTATAAATCCGTGTCACAAATCTTATCGGATTCAGAAGGTCAGCCCCTCTTGAACCGCGCAATTGGAGGGACATATCCTCCGGGATCAACCTTCAAGCTGATTGTCGCTGCGGCAGGATTGGAGAATAAAGTTATCGATCGGAATTTTACTATAGAAGATACGGGAATTTTAAGAATTGGTTCTTTTTCTTTTTCCAACTGGTACTTTACCCAATACGGAAGGACGGATGGAGAAGTAAATGTGGTAAAAGCTATTCAAAGATCAAATGACATTTTTTTCTACAAATTGGCTGAATTAGTCGGAGTTGACAAGCTTGCTGGCTTCGCAGAAAAGTTCGGTTTGGGAAAAAAAATAGGGATTGATCTTCTGGGTGAGCAAGAGGGTCTAGTCCCGACAAGAGAATGGAAGAAAAGCACAATCGGGGAGAATTGGTATTTGGGAGATACCTATCATTATGGAATCGGGCAGGGTTTTTTGCTGACAACTCCCTTGCAAATCAATGTTTGGACCCAAGCGATTGCCAATGAAGGGGTTATTTATAAGCCCCACCTTCTGAAAAATGAAAAATTAAAAGTTAAAAATGAAAAATTTCTAAGCAGGGAGACGTCTGACCTGATTAAGGAGGGGATGGTTGAATCATGTGCTGCGGGAGGAGTTGCCTGGCCGCTGTTTAATTTTAAAATCAAAAATCAAAAATCAAATCTCAAAGATGAGGAAGAAATAAAAATTGCGTGCAAGACGGGAACTGCACAACATGGTGGGGAAGAAACTTTACCACATGCTTGGATCACGCTTTTTGCCCCGGCAGAAAAACCGGAAATTATCGTGACAGTTTTGTCGGAGGCTTCAGGAGAGGGCTCCAACGTTGCCGCCCCCATCGCGAAAAAAATCTTGGAAGAGTGGTTTTCCCGCTGATGTCATGCCTCGCACGCTCGACCCCGGGGTCGAGGCTGTGTTACTTTTTTTCATCTATGGTCTGTTTTTTTGATTTTTTCCGTAAACGTTGATCTATCCTATGTTTTGTTTCCAAAAAAAATATTACGCCACCTAATGCGCCACCTAATAATTTATCAATGAGTTGTACTTTTGCTCTGGGTTTGGTAACGTTTTCTTTGACTTTTAAATCTGATCCTTTTGTTCTTCTGACGGCTTCTCTAGACACTATGGAATTATATAATTATGGATTTTATGAGTCAAGATTAACTCTTAATCAATGTGATAAGCTAGATTTATGAGCGAGCGGGATTATTGGTTGGGATTTTCTGCACTGCCCGGAATAGGGCCGGCGAAATTTAGGAAGATTTTGAAGGAATTTGGAACCGCAAAAGCTGCTTGGGGGGCTAAGAAGTCAGACTTCTCAATTGAAGAATATTTAAAACAGCTTAAGGAAAAAGATGTTTGGTTCGTTACCTTGTTGGATGAAGATTACCCGCAAATTTTAAAAGAAATAAAAAATCCGCCGTTTGTTCTGTATGGCCGCGGCCAGGTACCAGACGATACCTGGTTTGCAAAAACAATCGCTGTTGTGGGCGCGAGGAAAACTACGCAATATGGCAGGGAAGTTACGAAACTTTTGACTACGGAATTGGTTTTGAACGGATTTACGATTGTTTCGGGTCTGGCTCTTGGAGTTGACGCGATTTCGCACCTGACTGCTTTGGAAAATGGAGGGAAAACGATCGCTGTTCTGGGGTGCGGAGTCGATTGTTGTTCTCCAATGGAGAATTTCAATTTGTATAATAGTATCCTTGAAAAAGGGAATTGTATTGTTTCGGAATTTCCCTTGGGAATGAAGCCAACTCAATGGACATTTCCTGCTCGCAACCGGATTATCGCCGGCTTATCCCAGGCGGTATTGGTAACAGAAGGTGCAGAAGACAGCGGATCCTTAATTACCGCAAAGTTTGCCCTGAGATTTGATCGAAAGGTTTTTGCAGTACCCGGACCGATTACTTCAAGTATGTCTAAAGGTCCATATAAATTAATTTCGAAAGGAGCGAAATTAGTGACATCGGCTGAAGATATTTTTAAGGAACTCAAAACTCCCGCCTTCGCTAAGGCTCTAGCGGGCAAGCAAAATTCAAAAGTTCAGAATGCAACCAAAGATGAGTTAATAATCTTAAAGCTTTTGGAAAATGAGGCGTTGCATTTTGATGAAATAATTAGAAAAACTAAATATAAATCCTCCCAACTTAGCAGCCTTCTTTCTCTCATGGAAATAAAAGGGATGGTCAAGAGTATTGATGGGGGAATGTATGGTATCTAGCTATCTGAATCTTTGGAGATCGGGATCGTTTTCCAGAGTGTTAATAATTCTTTGCTTATGTTTACGATACACAATCCAATATATTTGAGGATATTTAGATTTGTCAGTTGCAGTATTTACTGGTATGCCCGGAATTCCGGCTGCTCTTATTTTTCCCAGGAAAAATCTTAACTTAAGATGGTAATGAAATTCTCCCTCACGCAAAACGTTAGATAAACTTATTAAAACCTCCTTACTTTTTTTTCTAGTCTGTAGTTTAATAATAACTGGTAGATTATTTGCTTCAAGAAGTTCCTGAAGCTTTGCGTCATCGGTTTCTTTTTCAGCTTTAGCCATAAAATCAGTATAGCTGGATGGCATTAGGGGTATTTCAATGCCGCGTTTATCAAGAGTCTTTCGCGCATTTGCCAATGCAGCTTTACCCTCTGCCCTCTCAATGTCCTTTGGACTAGCTCCTTTTAAGATAAGTTCCCTTATCCGCACATTTACTGGATTTAACGCATATGGTCTTTTCATAAAAAGTTCGGATAGGGGGTGCTCTGTTTGCAATTGGATACTAGCTTTATTCCACATCGTTGCTAAAAACCTTTTATTTATTTGATTTACGCGTTCTCTGAATGAATGTCTGCTAAAGGAATTTAGGAAAATTTTCCCTACCTTTTCTGCTGTTAGCTCCTCGTTTAGATTATAAACGAGCGCAAGGTTTTGATCCCTCTCGCTTATGGGGATTTTTTCAAGCCCTCCCTCTCCGATGGCTTTTTCTATAAAAGAAATTCTTTTTATTTGTGCTTCGTATGGCGTTAAGCTTTCCTTGCTCATAAGGTCGCATTATATAACAAATAGGCTCATAGTTCCAGTAGTCTTGACAGGTATTGTATAATTTAATCTTATGAATGGGAAAGAAGTTGGAAATTTTTTCAGAAACAAAATTATACCATATTTTCTAACAGGTGCTTTAATTGCATCTTTTATAAAGATAGAATCGTGCGATAATTCTCAAGATGTTCAGGTACATAATCAAACAGGCGAACTAACGGAAAACGGTTTAGAACAAGATGGACTACTAGATAAACTTTCAGAAGGGATTAAACATCTTTTGGAATCCCGAAAATGAACCCGGAATTTTGATATCATGCGATCCGCCTCTTGACACGCGTTGTATCATCTTGTTTGCGCTTGGGGAATTAGGGATGAGTAAAAAATTCTTAGTTTTATAAATTTAGTCTTTGGGTTTAGTGGCGGTAATGATATTGTATTTAAGTTGGTGTCGGTATGGATAAATCATCAGTGCGGCCATCAAGTTGGTATTTTTCATAATTTTTCCACTAAGAATTTTTGGCAAAAGCATCAGGTTGTTCTCTCGAAGATTTCTCCAAAAAGCCCATCGCCAAGTTGGCCAGACGTTATGACTGATATCTTTCATTGCAATATTTTCAAAACCAGCAGCTTCCAAGATTTTCGGGAAAGCGCCGTGGGCAAAAAATTTAATACTGGGCATGCCGGTTTTTCGGACCATAGCATCTGTTATTGTCCGGCGTATTGGGTCCAATTTCTCGTATGAGGGTACTGAATATTCGAAAAGAACTAATTTCCCACCGGGTTTAAGCACGCGCCGGAACTCACTTAATGCCGTCTCAAGGGGGTCGGCGTGCACTAAAGTTTCCATAGTATAGACTCCATCAATAGAAAAATCAGCAATTTGTTTTTTCATATTGCAGTAATTGCCTCGAATTAAGCTGACTTTTTCCTCAACACCTTGTTCTCGGGCATAGCGCTTGGCTTCGTCCAGACGTTTTTGTATGAGATCTAACGCTAAAACATTAAGGCCAAACTGCTGAGCCATAGTTGTGGCAACTCGTGCATAACCACAACCGGCGTCGAGAACTGTCGAATTTAGATGTAAATTGAGCTCTTGTCCAAGCCTCATTTCCATAGTTTTTAAAGCAGACTTTAATTCAAAACGTTCTCCTTTTTCCGTATATCCGAAATGACAGGCGCCTTGCCAAACATTAAGGAAGCTAGGCTCCATCCGATTGTAATAATCAACTATTTGTCCGACGGTTTGCTCAGGATTTGTTTTTGGGGCAAACTTAAGGCTGATTCCGACTTCGATTATTCCCATATCTTAAATATTAAAGGGGATTATATCAGAAAAAAGTGAATTGGGGTAGATTCCTTACCATTCGTTTTGGTCGCGCTTGCGGATAATAATTGATTTTCTCTTCTTATCTGGTTCAATCCACATCCAACTTATTCCGTCCAAGCCAATAGAGCGCAGCATTTTCTTGTCCAAAGTTACTCCCACCGAATTTCCAATTCTAATTAATTTTCTAACCATAAATGTTTTCTGTTGACGTTATAACTTATTATTATACGTAATAACGGCACATGTCAAGATCATGGGAATTTTATTTTAGGGGCTTGACAGGTCGTGTATAATCTCTTCACAATAAATGAACAATTGTTAAATTGTTGTATTGTTAAATTGTTATGAAAAGTTTGGTTATCGTAGAAAGTCCTACAAAGGCTAGGACAATTGGAAAGTTTTTGGGCAGCGATTATGTTATTAAAGCCTCAATGGGGCACGTTATGGATTTGCCTAAAAGCAAAATCGGCATAGATTTCGAGCACAACTTCAAGCCTTTATACGAGATGGTCGCGGATAAAGAGGAAATTATTGCCGAACTTAAGACTGAAGCAAAAAAAGCGGATCAAATTATTCTGGCTACTGACCCAGATAGGGAGGGAGAAGCGATCGCCTCGCATATCTCCGATATGCTCCGCTCAAATGAAAAATTAAAAGTTAAAAATGAAAAATTCAATAGGATAGTATTTCATGAAATAACGAAAGAAGCAATTGAAGAGGCGCTAAAAAATCCCAGAACCATAGATAAAAATTTGGTTGACGCGCAGACCGCGCGCCGGGTTTTAGACAGGCTGGTTGGTTATAAACTTTCTCCACTTTTGTGGAAAAAAGTCCGTAGGGGATTGTCTGCGGGGCGCGTTCAATCAGTCGCCCTGCGTTTGATAGTAGAAAGAGAAAGGGAAATTGAGAAGTTTGGAAAAGAAAAATACTACACCATCGCTGCGGCGCTGGTGAACTCAAAACTCAAAACTCAAAACTCAAAACCTGAGGAAACATTATTCGAGCTGGTAGAAATTGATGGCCAAAAGATTGAGGTGGCGAAGACTTTTGATCTGTATGATGGGCAGTATAAGGTTACTAAAACTTCAATTGGCTCCGGAGAAAAAGCTTTAGGAATTGTTGGTGATTTAAAAACGAAAACATTTACAGTGGCAGATATTTTGCAGAAAGCCACTACCAGAAGCCCGCAAGCGCCATATACAACCTCAACTCTTCAGCAGGATGCGGCGCATAAATTATATATCAATGGAAAAAGAACCATGAGTTTGGCGCAAAAATTATATGAGGAAGGATACATTACTTATCACAGAACAGATTCCGTAACGATAGGTCAGGCGGCGATGTTTGCAATTATCAATTTCGTTAAAAAAGAATATGGAGACAAATATGTGCCATTACAACCGAGAATTTATTCTGCCAAACAAAAATTAGCCCAAGAAGCACATGAAGCAATCAGACCAACTGCCTTCGGCGAAATTTCAAATTTCAAATTTCAAATTTCAAATTTAGTTGGGAGTCAGGGGTGGAAATTATACGAATTGATTTGGAGACGGGCAGTTGCATCGCAGATGTCGGACGCGGTAGTCGAGTCAACCACGGTTTTTGTGGATGCAGGCTCTTATAAATTAAAAGCTAACGGATCAGTGCTTGTTTTTGACGGGTTTTTGAAAGTAAATCCGCTGGGAATGTCTGATAATAAATTACCCAAATTTAATAACGGTGAAAAGCTTGATCTTGTCGACGTTTTGGAAAAAGAACATGAAACTTTGCCCCCGCCCAGATACAATGACGCATCGATTATCAAGACATTAGAGGAAAAGGGAATTGGCAGGCCTTCAACTTACGCAACGATTATCTCTACCATTGAAGCCCGCAACTATATTGAACGGCAAGAAGGTAAATTTTCTCCGACCGCAATCGGAATTGCCGTCAGCGATTTCCTGGTTACAAATTTTTCATATATTGACGATATTCCGTTTACCGCATCAATGGAAGATGAACTTGATAATATTGCTATCGGAGAAAAAAAATGGGAACTTGTTTTGCGTAATTTCTACACGCCGTTTGAGAAAAAATTAACCGAAGTCGAAGGAGCGGAAAGAGTAAAAATTGCAGTTGAGGAAACGGGCGAAAAATGTCCTAAATGTAGTGAAGGAAATTTAATAATCAGAACGGGAAAATTTGGCAAATTCTTTGCTTGTTCTAGATTTCCCGATTGCAAATTTACCAAAGCTTATGTTGAGCAAACAGGCTTGAAATGTCCGAAAGACGGTGGGGAAATTGTGATAAAAAAAACCAAAAAAGGCCGCAAGTTCTATGGCTGTTCCAATTACCCCGCCTGCACATTTGCGGCTTGGAAATTAGAAGATGTCGGCAAATCTCCGTTGTCATCCTGAGTTTTCTTCAACGCTCGTAATAATTAGGGTATTGACAAATGTGCAAAAAGATATCAGTATAAATATTGTGAGGAAGTTTCTCATTTTTTTACTGAGTGTTAGTCTGACATCTGCAGTTGTTGTTCTTTCTTCAAATTCCGTATCGGCAAATCATCAGGAGGATGTTTTGGGAGTAGCCAGCGCAGCAACATTGTCAATTCCTCCGACCTCTGACGGACCGGGACTTATTCTTCCGGATAGTCCTTTATTTTTTCTGGACAGGATAAAACAAGGATTTCGTTTACTTCTGGCATTTACTCCCGAGCAGAAAGCCAAAATACATAACGGCGTTGCCGGAGAAAGATTGGCAGAATTACAATTGATGTTGGCCAAGAATAATGTTCCCGGAATTAGAACTGCGCTCCAAGGGGTGTCGGATAATCTTAAAGGAGCTTCGGAAGATTTAGTTAATGCCAAGCTAACCGGACGCAGTATAAGTTTGCTGGCAAAAGAAATAAATGACTCAATCAAAGAAAAACAGAAAGTTCTATCCGGTTTGGAGAATGAGGCTAATGGGGAAATAAAAGCGCAAGTTGTCGCGGCAAAAGAAGCTCTTAAGCTTGCCAAGGTTAAAGCTGAAGAAAATTTGCCGGAAGATCTCTTAATGAATGAGATAATAGATGATTTAAATCAGGAAATTTCGGACAATCTAAATAATGCCACAAATTCCGCGAAAGGAATTAACCGGGCAATCGAAGTTTTGACAAGATTGGCAAGTGAGGCAGCTGTCAAAAATCAGCCGGCCAGACAAACAGCCCTACAGCATGCAATTGATGTAAAAAGTGTAGTTGGTGAATTCCAAAAAGCTTCAGTTAGCCTGCAAAGAGTGGTGCCAACTCCAACCCCAGCCAAATCCACCAAGAAATAAATAAGACAAGAAATGTGTCAGCGACGTGAAGATTTTTCTCTCCGCAAACCTATAATGTTTGATTGCTTGGTAGCATTATGTTAAAATGGTAGCCGCTTTATGGTAGAAAGAAATCTGGAGAAAGAAAGAGCTGATTTAAAGGCAATTCGAATAAGTCTAGGGCCACCTTCGACAGAAGAACGCTCCTATTTTGTAAAAAATATTATCCCAAAGATGCATTTTGCTCCTGAAGAATTTAATGAAGCTATAGAGCGATTGTCTGAATTTAAATCAACTATCGAAAAACATAATATTAATTTTTCGCGGCCAGCGCTTTGCAGCAAATTTATTTATGTAGAGATGAACGGATATTTTATGGATTTGATAAAAGAAGCTCTCAACGATAAGGATATGGCTGGAGTTAGATTCAGATATGATTTCCTCGAAGGCATAGAACGTGCAACAGCGATAATCTTGGTGGGCGATAATGAATTGTCTGAAGTTGGTGAGTCTAACAGATTACAATCTCTGTCAAGTCAGGAAAATTCTGACTATGCACTTTCCGAGAAAGCAGGCGCCTACATCTGGTCAAAAACGCGTGCTCGCAATTATTCTAACATTTTAATTAAGGATCCTTCAGGATTTCTGCTTATGGATTTTGGAGCTGAAGAAACGCAGGCGGACTTAGATTCGGGTCTTTATGGTCCCCTGTGTAGGGAATACGTTCTTGGTGGAGCTCAATTGGCGCGGGATTTATATAAAGAAGTTTATAAAATAGCTGCTCCTTTGTACCCCGAAAAACAGCAAAAATAATCCTCTTTTGTAAAAGTACTTGTTAAATAGTAAAATATAATGATGATTAAATTGGGAGCGGCGGAATTAAGAACTACGAAATCTTCAGAGGAAGAGAAAAAAAAGATTAAGAAAAATCCGATTTATATAATTTTGGATAATGTAATGGATACTTACAATATCGGATCTATTTTCCGTTTGGCCGATGCAGTGGCCGCAGAAAAAGTAATTCTTTGCGGAGAAACGGAAACACCACCGCACACGCGGATAAAAAAAGCCTCGATCAATACAACCGAGTGGGTAGAATGGCAGTATTTTGCTGACGCAAAAACTGCAATCTCAAATCTCAAATCTCAAATCTCAAATCTGAAGGTGATAGCCGTTGAACAAGACAAACGAAGTATCCCTTATGACAAAGTAAATTATGATTTTCCCATAGCTCTTGTGGTAGGTCATGAGACCAATGGTGTTTCGAAATCTGCTTTGCAGATGTGCGACCAAATCGTCGAAATCCCCATGTGGGGAGTAAATAAAAGTTTAAATGTTGTGGTAAGTTTGGGAATTATAATTTTTGAAGTAATGAAAAGGGCTTTCCCTTGACATGAAATTTCTTTTTCTTTAGTATTAATGCGTGGCCAAAATACTTTCCTTTCATCCTAATCAGCCGGAATTAGAAAGAGAAAATCCGCTTAAGTATCTTTGGGAAGAATTCATGTTCCTGGATAAATTTACTAAATTATTTATTATCAGCTATTTTTTAATTGTTATTGCAACGCCTCTTATTGTAGCCAATTACCAAATCTTTAATTCCTATGGAGAGTCGGAATCGCAAAGACTAGAGACAATTGCGCAGCTGCGGGAATTTCAAGAACAATTTATTAATCCGTCTTCTTCTACGGCTCAGGTCGCAGCTACGCCAATTCCAATTCCGGAACACACCGAGTCACCTCTGGAAACTATATCTAATTTTTTAATGAATGGCATTAATTACCTATTAAAGATTCCCGGTACTTTCTTTCAGGCCAACTAGGAAAATACACATTGACAATTGTTTAAAAATAGCTATAATGATTGTTGGTATGTAAAAGATTCTATCAAAGTCTGGGAGAAACTCGACCCACCTTTGGTGGGTTTTTTGATGCACAATTGAAAATATAAAAATAGCGCATCATCCGCCTAACGTCGCCCCGTGAGCCGTGTACGAATAGTACGAAAAAGGCGAACGGTAAGACGAGGCGGATTATCTTTTGCTCTTTAACAAATCAAGTCATAGCAGCAAATCAGAATCAGGATTCTTCTATTTTGAAGGAGCATGTTCCTATGAACTTTGTTCCTCGATCAAGAAGTGGTAGGAAATCCCCGCCCTGGGCGGGGTTTGATATTTGTCAACGTCAATTTTGACAGTATCAATTTTTTTGAGAGTTTGATCCTGGCTCAGGATGAACGCTGGCGGCGTGCCTTAAGCATGCAAGTCGAATGGTCGCAAGACAATGGCAGACGGGTG
>MFNS01000001.1 GCA_001783805.1 Candidatus Levybacteria bacterium RIFCSPHIGHO2_01_FULL_40_16 | reverse complement strand
AGAAATGTTGCGTAAAATTAACCGCGTGGCACTGGTGCAGCTTTTCCGCGCAACTAACGCAATTAACAAATTTCTCAACTCCTAAATTTGTATTGGGAATAATCTGCTACAATTATAAGTAAATCGACATGTCAACAAGTGTACCTACGGTTAGCATTATTGTTCCGGCGTTTAACGAACATGAACGAATGGCCGGAGTATTGCAGATAGCGGTAGATTCGGGACTGGGAGAAGTGATCTGCGTCAATGATGCCTCAAGCGACAATACTCGTGAAATTGCGCAAAGCATTAAAGGAGTCAAGGTAGTGAGTTATGACAAAAATCACGGTAAAGCATATGCGGTATGGCGGGGAGTAAATGAGGCCAAGGGAGATATTGTGCTGTTTGTTGATGCGGATTTGATTGGCTTATCGCCTGCATTATTGGCTTCTTTGGTAGCCCCTTTGCGGGATGGACAATACGATGCAGCAGTTGGTATACGAGGAGAAATTTGGGATAAAGTTTTCTTCCGACCGGTCAATGGTGACCGGGCATATTTCAAGAAAGACGTCCTGCCCTACTTGGAAAGATTTCGGGATAAGGGTTACGGTCTCGAATTGTCTCTTAACTATGAATATCGCAATAAACGTGTCAAAATGGTAGCGTTTGAGGGGGTACATCAGTTTTTTCAGTTTAAGAAAAAATCCTTTACAGGAGCTGTTAAACAGCTTGGACAACAGTGGCGAGAGATTTATCTTCTGGTGTTGCGGCACGAGCGTCCGTTGCACTTCTTTTATTACGCGTATCTTTACCACTTTTATGTCGGAAGACAATAGACTTTTCTTCTTAGCTTCAGTTTGATATACTCAAGTTTGATAGGGCGCGGTGGCGAAGAGGATCGGAGTCCCGATGATTCGGGACGAGCTCGCCTGCCTGACAGGCGTGGGCTGCGAAGCAGCGCAGGAGTCTGTCCCAGTAAAATCTTGCTAATTTTGCTAAAATTAGCTTAGATTTACGGGATTCCGAATTTGTAAAGCTTTTTTGGCGCGATGGTGAAGCGGTTAACACAGTTGTTTGCAAAACAACCATACGCCGGTTCGAATCCGACTCGCGCCTCACAAAAAAGCAACAAATTCTGGGACAAAACTTCCATGCGTGGGCCGAAGGTACCCCGAGGGGCATTCGATTCCCTTCCGCGCCTCATATTTTATGATTCACCCTGAACGTGAAAAAAAAGAATATAAAGACGAGACAGGTTTTAACGAGGAAGAACTTGACAAAGCAGTAGAAGCAGGCGTTTTCAAAAGAAATATTCTTAAAAAGAAGAAAATTAAAAAAACACTATTCGAAAAGAAAGCCAAGAAATGATAAAATAGATAGTCCGTCTATTAAGGATCGGTAGTTCACTGGTTTACCCGCGCAAATTTCTTTGAAATTTGAACGGGTGAAGAACACAATGTATTATATATACATTCTTAAAAGTCTTAAGGATAATAAATTATACTCAGGCTATACAGCAGATTTAAGAGCAAGGCTATTGGAGTACAATAAAGGAAGAGTTGAATCGACTAAGCATAGAAAACCGTTTGAGTTGATTTATTACGAAGCATATTTGCATCAACAGGATGCGACGCCTAGGGAAAAGTTTTTTAAGACTCAGTGGGGCAGAAATTATTTAAAAAGAACATTAAAAAATTATTTGGGCAGCTAGTTCACTGGTAGAACGCTTCACTGATAATGAAGAAGTACATGGTCCGATTCCATGGCTGCCCACTAGTATTGGTAGAACGGTCGCCAATGGCGACAAGTAGGTGGTCCGACTTGTCCCTCCGAAGCTTAAGCGAAGGATGATTCCATCCCGCTCCACAAAAAATAGTCTTCAGATTCTTTTTGTCAGGATTTTGTCAAGTAACATTTTATTTTCTACTGTAGTCTTTACAGATGACATTGGAACGAATAAGTTATAATAATGAGCCGATCATAGCGCCACCCATATCCGTTGATACGCTTTACGACCAAAATAGAAATGAACTTAATGACATTCCGCAGACCACTTTGATTCCGGAAAAAGAAAATCAACCCAACATGCCAGGAATTTTCAATCCCTCGGTAGAAGGATTTCCGGCAATATGGATTCCCGGTAAAGCAGTCCCTCCTAGATTTATTTTTGTGGAAAAGGCAGATGACGGAGGCGTAGGCGGACACGTCGAGGCCTCAATGAGACTGAAAGCAACTATTCTAGATCATGTTCTACGTTATAATCGCTGGAAAAACAATAATCCAATATTTACAAGCCTTATGGCAACCCATACAGGTGATGATGTGGCAATAACGGGCATCATTGACGAAAGTGTGATGGAACATCAGGAAGTTGTTGCCGAATTAATGTGGGATGCTTTCAAAAAGGGAGAAAAAGTTGCATTGGAACAGGGATTATATGGGCCGGGACAAGATTTAAAGGTAGATGCTTTTACTGGCAATACCCATGGGATGGGTCCCGCAATAGCAATATTGCCTCTACCAGCAAGAGGGGAGAAAGACAAGCCTTCTCAGGTAGTTGTGGTTGCATATGCAGATAAAACAGAGCCTGGAGTATACAATCACATCACAACAAGATCCTATCTTGATCCAAATTTCAATACAGGGTTATTAATCGCAGATTCAAAAATGAACAGAGGCTACATTTTTGAGATTACCGATCTTAATACGAAAGCGCGAGCTTATGAAGAGGGCATACCGCATGGCGATCAGAAAGTTCTTGATGAGACCATGAATCGCTTGGGAAAAACAGAGCGAACAATTCAGCTTAGTGCCCCTGAAGATTACTATAATATTTGTCGTCTCACAATGGATGGCTCCCGCTATGTGGTTTCGAAAATTTTTACCAAAGAGGATAATGGTAAACCCGGACAATTGGGAGTAGTGGTTTCAGCGGAAAGACTTCATAATATCCCAAGTAAAGATGGAAAGTTTAGCTATGGAGGTAAAGATGACCCGGTAATGGTTTCATTAGCACAGGGAGATTGGCCGGCGCCGGGTGAAATAACTTCTCCTATGTCTTTAACGCCTGTGGTTGCAGGAGATTGCAGAGGAAGTCATAACTTAAATATTTTTCCTATGCCAATTAATGGACCTACTTCATATTTTTCAGGACCAATCATGTCAATTCTAAGTATGAGTGTTAACATTCATAGCGGGAAAATTGGTGCAGTTTCGGATCAATTTGCCCGGGGAACACCTTGGGATAAATTTAGAGATGATGCGGCACGTAAGGCAAAAGAATTCCGAGATTCGCAAGGGTTTAGACAGCCTGGAACATTACCAACAGACGAAATGGAATACCAGTCAGGATATGTTAAACACATTAAAGCTCTTAGTTCCCGTTTTCAAATAAGAGATGTAAAATAAAGTTTATTAGCCTAGCTCGTTCCGATTCACAAGTTGCGCAATTACTGTTTAAATTCCTCGATGAGTTGTGAAATTCCTTCTTGTGTTTGCACGATTAGCATTTGATGTCCTTCAAGATTCATCCATTTCTGCATCCATTCTTCTTCTGCAAGCCTTAGCGCGACTTTCCTAGACAGATCTATATCGTCAGTTTCGATTAAAAATCTGTCCGTGTTGGAGAAACTTTCGTTTGGCTTTCCGAAATTTTCAACAGCATGTGGAATAGGGTATTCAATCTGATTTATAACATCTTGCAATTTTTCCGGGTCTATCGAAACATCACTCCCGTTTTTTATTCTTGGGAGATGAATCTTAAACAAGATGCCCGGAAAACTAGCGATCTTCGGATAGCGGATTTTTGCAGACATGATTTCTGTTGACAAAACTACCATTCTTGGATTTTGCACTCTCATCATCTCTTTATAGTTTGGGTAGGTTAACAGCGATTCTTTTACTTGAGCTTCGCAGGCTTCCAGAAACTCATTAAATATTTCCGGAATTACTCTTCTTTCAAGCTCGGGAATTCCTTTTGCGTAGATTTCTTTCGGATCATATTTTTCGTATAAATCAAGGATATTAATAGCAAATCGTGGACTTTGACCAGGCATGAATACCCCAAACGGAAATATCTCTCCGATTCTATGATTTTGCGCAATAGTTAATTGCGGTTTATTCGATATCTTTGCAATTTTATTCGCTTTTAACAACGCATTTACTAAAGGATCAGGATGATCAATATTTCTTGCTATGTAATATCCGATTCCTTTGACAGGAACAGGTTTGTTATGTTCTAGGGCTTCATATTTTGCGCCAAGACCTCCGCATCCGGTCGGCATCTCACCCGGTTTAAAAGCTTCTCCGTCATAGTGTCCCGCAAAAACAGCAAATTCTACACCTGCGTTAGTAACGATATTACTATCCACATTCCCACCGGCTGCAATTGATTTTAAGGTTACGTATTTTTCCGGTTTCGGAAATCTTACCCTTGCATCTCCACATGCGCTCAGCGCATATAATTTGCCTGCTCTTTTGTTTTCTTTCCATTTTCCCCTAAGCTCGTCCGCCTCTTGGCTGTGATTATCTTCGAGAAGATCATGTGGCGCTATTGAGATATTTTCTATAAATTTTACAATTTCCGGATGTTGTCCTTCGGTTGCCATATAGGCCTATAATTGTAGCAGGTTCGCACTTTTTTGCAAGTTTTAATTGCAAATGGGTTGTTTTTGTTATAATATCAGTTCTATGTCGAAAGCCGGGGAAACCCGCCTGCAAATGCCTTCCCGATCGAATCGGGATGGCGGGCAGGCTTTTTTTACAGCAGTTGGCTGTATGGATGGGCGGGTACAGGAGCCTGTCTTAGCCTTCGGTCAGCAAAAATTCGGTGCCAAGTACGCGGATACTATTACTGAAGCAGGATTGGTAGGCTTACTTGCGAAAAAAAACATAGATCGAGCTCTTCTTGATTCCATTAGGAAAAAGATCTTAATTTCTCTTGAAAAACACCATTCCAAGGGCATTATTGTTCATGGACATCAGGAATGCGCGGGCAATCTGGTGGAAGACATACAGCACAAAAAAGATGTTCTAAAAACAGCAAAAACTATAGGTACATTAATCCAAAATAACATGCAGATTATTCCGGTTTTTGTCACCCGTTCGGCAAGCTCAAGGTGGATAGCAGAAGAACTATCATGACCTACGGAAAGGCAGTTAAATATTTAGAAAGTTTTATCGGGAAGATTGTTTTCAATGTCAAAGCCTCAAAAGATCCCCTGAAAAGGATGCGGACATTTCTTTCTCTTTTGGATAATCCCCAGAATAAATTCAAATCCATTTTGGTCGGCGGAACATCTGGAAAAGGTTCAACTGCTTATCTTTTGTCTCATATCCTTAAGGTATCCGGATACAAAACAGGACTGACTTTATCTCCGCATCTGCAAAAAGTTAATGAAAGACTGCAAATAAACGGAAAAGAAATTTCGGATGAGACGTTTGCGAAACTTACTACTTCGATGATTCGAATCATTGAGACGATGAGAAAAATGCCTGTTGGCGCCCCGTCGTATTTTGAAATTTTGGTTGGGATGGCATTTAAATATTTTGCAGATCAAAAAGTCGATATCGCGGTTGCAGAAGTAGGAATGGGAGGGGAATTTGACGCGACCAATACGCTAAATCCTTTAATCACTGCCTTGACAAACGTTTCTTTGGATCATATAAATATTCTGGGAAAAACTGTTGAAAAAATCGCCAGAACTAAAGCGGGAATAATAAAGATTGAGGATTTAAGATTTAAGATTAACGAATCAACTACGGATTATAAATCATTAATCATAAATCGTAAATCTCCCGTTGTGGTCTCCGGAGTGAAGCAGCCGTCGGTGGTTAAAATTGTTGAAGACAGGTGCGAAAAAGTTGGGGCAAAACTCAATTTATTATGGAGGAATTTTGGCTATAGAATAAAGAAGGAAAATGCATCGGGAATAGATTTTGATTTTATCTCACATGAGGAAACTTTGAGTGATTTGAAATTGTCTCTTTTAGGACAATACCAAGCTGAAAATGCCTCCCTGGCTATAAAAACAATTCTTGAGCTTAGAAAATTTGGATTTAAAATCCCGGACGGACAAATCCGCAAAGCTTTAAAAACTGCATTTTTCCCGGGACGATTCGAAGTAAAAAAAATGAAAATTGTACTCGATGGGGCGCACAATCCAACAAAAATGAAGGATTTTCTCAAAAGTCTTCAGAAAATTTTCCCAAAAGAGAGAAAAGTATTTATCGTCGGATTTAAATTTGATAAAGATATCAAAAAAATGCTCAAAGAAATTGCAAGGGTGGCGGAGGAAATTATTGTTACGCAATTTCAGGCAAAAACAGACCTGAATTTACATGCATCTGCGGAAGCAACGAAAATCAAGAATCAAATCTCCCGCCTTCACACAGGCTCTAGCGGGCAGGCAAAACTCAAAAAAGTTGTGGTTGAGAAAGATTCAAAAAAAGCCTTGAAAATCGGTCTTAAAACAATTCAACAATCTGGCAGTCCGTCAATTTTAGTCGTCACAGGCTCTCTTTATTTGGTGGGTGAAATTAGAAATCAAATTTAGAGAAGTTGAAGAAATATGAGCGAACTGGAATCAGAACGAAATAGATTTGATCCTGATGAAATTGTTCGGAATTCGGGAATCCTCTGGCAGGTAGCCCTGGATAGGAGGCGTCCGATTTCTCAAAAAGTTGCAGTTGCGCAAGAAATGGGATCTATTGGGAAGGATTTGGTTAGGGAGACGCTGGATGGCGTAAGTCGGGGAAATGTTGCACCCGATATTAATTTTGTTCTTAAAGGCTTAAGTCATGAAAATACAGCCAAATTCTTACTTGGAATTGGAGGAATATTGTTAGCCAGTATAATAAATTCTCTGGAAAGCGGTATTATTAACGGGTGGGAGGACAAAGTGTTTGTTGATAATTATAATAGCAGAATTATAGGCACCCCATTACCTACCATCAAGGCAAAAGAATCCGGTGATGATTCTAAAATTCCTAATCCGTCACCCCAAGAGGAAACAGAGGTTATTTATAAAGAAGTGAAAAAAGATCCTTCCTTTCTTGGGTTTTTTAACAAGGGAAATGAAAAAACATTGCCCTTGGTTGTCTTTTCGTTTTTAGATAGTCAGCCTTCGTTAAGACAAGGTCTTTATATGGTTGTACCTTATTATAAAGAAGCAATAAGCAAGCTGAAGTAATATTGGTACTTTTAAAAAAAATTTTTTGTGATAAACTCGTCATATGGTTTTAGCGGATAGAGACATTAAGAAGGCTTTTCTGCAAGGCAGAATACAAATTTCTCCAAAGCCCAATTTTAAAGAGCAGCTCGGTTCGTGCTCTATTGATCTGCGGTTGGGAAATATTTTCCGGATTTTTGAATACAGCCGCAACCCCTACATTGATCCTTCAAAAAAAGACTACAGTAACGAAATCACCAGAGAGGTAAAAATTAAAAACGGCGAGAAATTTATTATGCAGCCAGGGGATTTCGTTTTAGCTGTGACACTTGAGAATGTAAAAATTGCACCGGATTTGATGGGCAGGCTTGAGGGTCGTTCATCTTTGGGAAGACTCGGGTTGGTTGTGCATTCAACTGCTTCGATTTTTGATCCGGGATGGGACGGGAAGCCGGTTCTGGAATTAGGGAATTTGGGCCGGATGGCAATTTCACTAACCTGCGGCATGCGAATTTGCGCGATGACTTTTGAGGAACTCTCCAGCGTTGCGGATGTTCCTTATGTAAAAAAGAAACAGGCAAAATACGTTTTTCAAAAAGGCCCTGACGAGTCCAGAATTCACCAGGAAAAAAGATAGGTTTAAACGTAAACCCCACGATATTCTTCCGGAAGCTGTTTGGCTATTTTCCCCATAATGAAATCTCCAATTTTTTTGTGTTTTTCATCATTCGGCAAATTCTGGTACTCTTGCAGAAGAAAAGATATAATTATAGGTTCTCCAAAATTGACATTAACGGGCGCGGCCGGAAAAATAATAAAACTGCCCCGAGGCAGGACTTTATCTGTTTCGCGGATTGCTACAGGTATAACTATGGTATCCGGTTGCATTGTAAGGTAGTGTATTGCTGCCGGCTCTACCTCCTTTAATTTCCCATTATAGCTACGTCCCCCTTCACAATATATTCCCAGAAAATAACCTTCTCCAAGCGCTCTTTTTGCAGACTCCAAACTCTCCCTAGTCATTTTTTTACGTTCTATTTTTTCTGTTTCATTTTCAGCCGGAAGATTCGGCGGCCAGACCCTGATCCGATTAAATCCTCCAAGAAAAATTTTGGCAACCGGGTTTTTATCCAGTTTTATTCCCTGAAGATAGATAAGCTTTGGGACAATTTCCCCAAATCCTATCTTTTTCAAACTCCGTTCAAGGGCAGGCGTATCGAAATTACTGGTGTGGTTCATTACAAATGCCAGATTTTTACCTTTAGTAAGCTCCAATGCCTTTTCAAGATTTTCCTTACCGCCGACTCGAATATCCGGTGCGCCAAAAATTCCTAGCCCTTCAACGATTTTTTCTACGATTATTTGTTTTCGATGGAAGAATTTTCTTTTAAGTTTTTCTTTTAATCTTTGTTTTGTGGTTAGTTTTTCCGGCGTAGGAAGAATTTCTTGAGCTTTAGAATCTTCATCTTGTTCTACAAAATTCCCAAGAACCTTGCCTAAAGTAGGTAGAGTTAGTGGTGGTTGCGGTTGTCTTCTTTCAAACTCGCGTGCCATATGAATACAGGATTATAAAATACTATCTTATCATATTTCAAATTTATTTTTCATGTGCTATGATGTTCTGCAAAGCAGAATAATATGAAGTATCATGTTGAGTTGGACATTGAGTTGAAGAAAAATCCGTATTCAGGAACATATATTGCTTTGGAGGGAGTTGACGGAAGCGGGAAAACCACGCAGGTTGAGAAACTTGCCGAATATTTCAGAAAACAAGGAAAAAGCGTAGTTCAGACCAGAGAACCGAGAAAAACAGGCTTAATCGGCGACATTGTTCAAAGGGTCTTGACCGGAAAATTAAAAATGTCCTCCGTTGCGCTCCAATATTTATTTTCTACCGACCGCATGTCGCATCATGAAGAAGTAATTATTCCGGCGTTGAAAAGGGGAGATGTGATTGCTTCTGACCGCTGTTTTTGGTCGGCAATTGTTTACGGAATTTTGGACAGGACAAAAGGAAAGTATGATTACGAAGACGCTGAATTTCTACTAATCGCTCACTCTTTGCTTTCAATGTACCATCAGTTTATTGTTCCGGATTACACTTTTTATCTCAAAGCTTCGTTGCCAACAGTTTTGAAAAGGATTTCCAATAAGGCAGATGCTCTAGAGATTTATGAAGATCAAGGAAAGCTTAAAAAGGCAATTGAGGGCTATGATTGGCTAAGCGAAAAATTTGCCCAAGAAATAATTACAATTAATGGGGAAGGAAGCATTGACGAAGTAACGAAGAGGATGATTGAGAAAATAAAAATATGATTTTAGGACCGAAAAAATTACTACAATTAGTCAAGGCAAAGAAACTTGTCGAGGGCTTATCCGAACGCGAACTGACCAATCCCGAAGGAGCGGGTTTTGATTTGCGTTTGGGTGAAGTTTACCGCATCAGGGGGGATGCGTTTCTGGGAGAAGTTCACCGAAAAACAGCGGAAATAGAGTTGATCAAGAAATATGATCAAAAAAAGACCAATAGTCTGAAAATAAAGCCTGGAGAATTTTACCTGGTTAAGACAATCGAATCAGTAAACATGCCGCAAAATTTAACCGCGTCAATTACTCCGCGCTCCACAACTTACCGTTCCGGCTTGTTTCTCCGCACCGGAAATGTGCCGCCGGGATATTGCGGGGGATTGATTTTTGGCCTGAAAAATGAAGGCCCAATTACGGTTGAAATCGAAATGGGCGCGCGCTTTGTGCATATCCAGTTTTCAGAAGTTCAAGGCGGCGGAAATCTTTATCGCGGCCAATGGCAAGGCGGCCGCGTCACCGCTCACAAAAAAGAAAAACAAGTTTAAATGAATATTATCAAGAGGCTTATTCTAAGAATTTGGAGATTATTAAGGATTTCCTTTTTCCTTATTCCTAGTCTTATTTTATATTTTGTTGGCGTTCATTATTTCTCTTCTGAATTAACTGGACAAATTTTTTCAGCTAATAAATATACATTTATTGTTAGTTCAATTGGACTAGCTGCTGCATTTTCCGCTATATGTTTTCAAGCAGCCACTTCTGTTAAAGTTAAGCAAAAAAAGGATGTATTTGCTAGAGCTGGCGGAAGATTTGTCCATGCCAGCCTGCTTTTCGCATATGGAGGAATCTTAAAATTTTTTAGCGATAATCTGGGAGATTATAGAATATCACCTATTTTTCTTAGTAACCTATTGAAGGTTTTTGTTTCTAGTTTTGGCTCAATTTTTTTTCTTTACGGAATAATATATGTTTCAATCGCATTGGGAATATTAAATAAGCTATTATTTAGCGAAAAAGATGCATTACTAGACTAATATCGCATTACATCAACAGAGAAAGTTTGCTATTGTAGAGACGAAATTACAGTATTACGTATGAGGTTTTTGTGTTTACCTAAAGAGACGAAAATAGTACAATAGGATGAGTAATATGGATAAAGAAATAGATATTATGAATAAGGAGGAGCTAAAGAGCTTTTTAATCAAAGCAAAAAGAGAAGGATATGCTTCAGGAGAAACTACTACGACAAAAGAGGCTGATGGCTCTTATTCTACGAGATATGAGTCTGGAGATTTCAAATTTCATGATAATTGGTTTGGCGGAGAGCCTTTTGGTGGGCGGGAAATCGTTTTTTATAAAGGAAAACCTTATTGGATGATGGTTTATTATGGAGTTGATTTGACTGAAGCTAACTTGGCTATACCAACTTTGAGAAAAGCGCTTTCTCAAATGCCTGATGATTTTCCCGCAAGAGGCCCTAAGATTTTTGAGGATGGTGAGTTTAAGTATGAAAATGATTGGCAGGGAGATATTGGGAAATTTATAGGAGAAGAAACAATAAGTAAGGGCGGTAAGCAGATTTATAAGACAAATTACTCCGGTGGACCGGTTGACCAGCGCAAGGAATAAATTATGGGAGAAATTGGGGGAATTGTAGAAATAGCAAATAAGTTTGTTAAAAATAGATTTCCGTCGGAGAGATATAAGAGCACGGTTGGTGTTTATGGGGGGAAAATTGTCACAGAGCCTGATGGGAAAATGGTTTATGAGATAAATAAGGGGTGGAATAACTGGATAGACGGTAAAGGGGAAAAGATTCTCCGCAGATGGGACGATCACGTAATAAAAGAGCCTTGGAAAATGCTTACAACGCATTCACGAGAATTCTGGGATGTTGTTTTTAAAAGCGATCCGATGCGGCATCGCGGAACGAAAGAAGAAATAGCCGCAAATATCCAAAGATTAGGCTTGTCCGAGTATTATGGTATACATCCGCAAGGAATTGAGATTAAAAAACCGGAAGTATTTACGAAGAAATGGATTGCCATCAAAGATATTTTTAGAGCAGATCAAATTAAATCACCGGATCTTGATGGTATAGACCGATTTCAGGCCTTGGCAGAAGAAGCTAAATATATCCGTTCTATTCATGATAAATATGGAGCAGCAGGAGATTTCATTGACGATGTAATGTTTCAGGAAAGAGAGGGAAATGCAGTAATGGATCCTGTTCTGAATATTCCCGACGCAATTCTTACTCCATCCACAAAACGAATAAAGCAGCTTGAAAAATCTGCCATTTCGCAAATGGAAAAGACAGTAGCTAAAGAACAGGGCATTGACGTTGAGACCGTGAGGCTTAGCGAAACAGAGTTTAATGTAGCAGAGCAAAAAATCAAGGAAAGAATCGCAAAAGATCAAAAAGCAACGGATGTGGTAGAGCTTCTAGTCTGGACTGCTTTTGAAGAATTCAGACGGTCGGATGATCCTGAATCTGTAGATAGAGCAATGACGACTATTATAAAAAATTATAATGATCCTGTAATATTGAGTATCGTTCGGTCTTTTGTCAGGAGAGGAAGGCCGACTTTGCCCGGAGAAGAAATGGACCACGGAATAACTGCTTTACACAACAAAGGTCATCTTGGCGCGAATGAAAAAAAGAGCGTGAAAGTTAGGGAAATTATTATAGAAAAACTAGATGATTACTTTCCTAAAGCGGCCCCTAAATAAAATCCCAATAAGGAATAATTTGTCCTATTGATTTGTTGATTTGTTTATTGGTAGTATTGGATTATTATTTTCAGTATGAAAATTAATGATTATCGGGAGGGAGAGTATCAGTATTTGGATTTGCTGCGGGATATTTTGGAAAATGGACATGAAAAAAAAGAATTTAATTCAGGAATAACACTTAAAAGTGTTTTTGGCAGACAAACCCGTTATGATTTGTCAAAAGGGTTTCCACTTTTGACTACGAAAAAAGTTTTCCTGCGGGGAATTATCGAAGAACTTTTGTGGTTTTTGCAGGGCAATTCCAATATCAAATATCTGGTTGACCGCAATGTACATATTTGGGATGAATGGGCGTATAAACGCTTCACGGAAGCGTTAAGTTCAAAGTTCAAAACTCAAAGCTCAAAGCTGACGAAAGACGACCGAAAAATAAAGACGCAAGAGGAGTTTATTCAGAAAATAAAAGAGAATAAAAAATTCGCTTATAGGTGGGGAGAATTGGGGCCGATTTATGGCAGGCAATGGCGGAAATGGGAAACTTCGGACGGACGGACAATTGACCAGATCGCTTGGGCGATTGCGAAACTTAAAAAAACTCCGACCAGGAAACATATTATGATTGCCGCTTGGAATCCCGAATTTGTTTACGAAATGGCCGCGAGTCGCGAGAAGTCTGTTGTGCTTCCTCCTTGCCATTCTTTTTTTCAAATTAATGTTAATGACAAGAATGAATTATCCTTACAACTTTATCAACGAAGTTCGGATGTCTTTTTAGGAGTTCCATTTAATATCGCCAGCTACGCGCTTTTAACAATGATGTTTGCGCATGTCGGTGGATTCAAACCCGGAGAATTTGTCCATACTTTTGGCGATGTGCATATCTATGGGAATCACATGGATCAGGTAAAAGAACAGTTGAAAAGAAAACCCCGACCGTTTCCGAAAATGAAATTAAATCCCAAAGTGAAGAATATTGACGATTTCAAAATCGAAGACTTTGAGTTGATTGGTTATAATCCTTATCCTCCGATTAAAGCAGACGTAACGGTTGTGGGAGGATTTTAATGTTGCTCCGTGTCATCCCGAATTTATTTCGGGATCTACTTTAATCGAAAACAGACATATCTTCAAATTTAGGATTTGCTTTTTTAATCAAATTTATCTTCCAGTCTCTATGCCAATTTTTTAATTGTTTTTCTCGGGCAATAGCCTCTTTAATGTCGCTGTACTCCTCGAGATACACAAGTTTTTTGGTTTTATATTTTTTTGTAAAACCTTCCATCAAGCCAAATTTATGTTCAAAAAGTCTTTTGAAAATACTGTTGGTAACACCAATATAGGAAGTTGTATTGTATTTATTTGTTAAGATGTAAATATAATAAATTAACTTTCTTCGCATGCTGCTTTATTATATAATGCTTTTGAGATGCTGAAACAAGTTCAGCATGACAATTAAGAAGAGATTATGAAAGTAAGTGCGATTGCGGCGATTGGGAAAAATCGGGAATTGGGAAAAGACAATAAGTTGCTGTGGCACATCAAAGAAGATTTGCAAAGATTTAGAAATATCACAAAGGGGCATCCGGTTATCATGGGTCGCAAAACTTGGGAATCTCTGCCGACAAAACCTTTACCAAAACGTTATAACA
This sequence comes from Candidatus Levybacteria bacterium RIFCSPHIGHO2_01_FULL_40_16, assembly GCA_001783805.1. Taxonomy (GTDB): domain Bacteria; phylum Patescibacteriota; class Microgenomatia; order Levybacterales; family UBA12049; genus GWB1-37-8. The sequence continues at coordinate 395,279 of MFNS01000001.1, read as the reverse complement.
TTGTTATAACGCGAGACGCTAAATTTAAGGCGGAAGGCGCTGTCGTTTGCAATTCAATTGAAGAATCGATTAAAAAAGCAGCCGCCTCCGCCGAAGGCTTCGGCGAGCCAAAGGAAATATTTATTATTGGAGGTGGACAGATTTATGACCAGGCGATTAAAAAAGGATTAGTGGACAAACTTTATTTAACGATAATTGATCCGCCAGCTGGTGGAGACTCCGAAGCGGATACTTTTTTTCCGGATTATTCGGAGTTTAAAGCAGTCATATCTGAAAAAGCGGGGGAATCCGAAGGGTATAAATATAAGTTTCTGGACTTGGAAAAATAAACCGATTAGCGTCTGTGAAATCCATTCTTCTGCTTTCTTTTAATGCTTTGTTTTTGCTTGATCTCGAAAGGTTTAAATTCAATTATTTTTTCTCTTGAATTACTCTTGTTCTCTTGCTCACCAGTCAATGTCATTAAAATTCTTATGTCGCGAACAATTAATTCATAAATCATTTTCCCTTTATATTTGGCTCCGCTATTAAGCATTTTGAATTTTCCTGCTCCGGTTTCATTGAATTCATCGATAGCTCCGTTGACTTCTTCCTGAATCTCTCTTGATAAACGTCTCTCCAATTTTTGTAATTCTTCATCCGTCGGCATTTTTATATATTTTCTGAATCCATTTTTACCTGTTTCATTTTCTGTTTTCTTCTGCATTAATTCTTGAATTGGGGATAGCGGTTGTTGCGGTTTTTCTCTTTTCTCTTTTATTTTCGGAGTCCATACCGGCCATTTTTTTTCCAAAGTATGATTGTTGGATTGAGGAACAATTGGTTTTTCCAAAGGATGTTCACTTACCAACTTTTTCTGTATGAAAGAAAGCACGGAATGAGTAAGCAGCATAGAGGCTTTTGCTAGTCTTGACATATCCGGATCATCGAAGCGGTCCAAAAATACCCATTCCAGATGTTTATTTTCAGTATCGATGTAAAAACCAAAACCGGAACCCCGTTTTTTCTCATCATTAAACGTTACTCCGATTATTGCTTCGCTATGTCCATTTCCAATGGGAGCAAAAACTACTTCCTTTGGAGCTTTAAAGACTGTGTAGTCAACATCGCAGGGGGTAATTACGTATTCCGGCTTTAATCCTGTCTTTGGCAAAAGTTTCATTATGTTTTTTAAATCTTCGAAAGTCGGAATGGGTTTTTCTGGGATTTCCGCGTCTGTTAAAAAAAGTCCGATTTCTTTAGGCGCATAAGCAGCTTCCAGCGGAGTCTGATTTTCCGCACAATCTTTAATATTGGCCACAAGATTAGCAAAAAATGATGCATCCTCATCATTCTCTCTGATCATTTTTTTAGCAGCTCTGTATGTGCCTATCTCAAGCCGCGTTATACCAAGCCCCAGTTTTCCCAAAGCGGATGCTTTTTCTTTATGGCTTCCTATTACGTAGGCCGATACGAGCTGCCTAAATGATTGGGAATTAAATAATTCATTGCAAAGTTTTATTCTAATTCCGGTTGTTATCTCCAAGAGTTCTTTTGCTTTCAGGATAATCTCTTGTTCGATTTGAGTTTTAGTTGGTATTTTAACATAATCAAAAATAGCTAAATCTCCGGTTGATAGGGCCGCTATTTGCTTACACGCATCCTGAATTAAACGTCCCGATGTCTGCGGATATTCTTCTATTAAAGAATCATGTTTATTTTCCTCTTGGATTGCTTCGAAAGAATTCTTATTTAAAGCAACCCCTGCCTTATTGGTTGTTTTGTAATATTTTGAAAGATCAACATTGTTATTGTTAATAATGTCTATAAGTGAAAGGTCCTCGATTTTCATGAACAAGCTGCCTAGATAATTAAATCTAACTAATTGCACTAAGGAAGAGAAATCATGAGCAAATTCGGATCCTTTTACCAAATCTGATTGCTGCCGTAAGGTTTGCAGCGTCAGAATATCAGCGGCAGTCCTTAACATATAAAGCATGCCATTTGCATTGGGGCTATCCTCATTGTCATTTAGAATCCTCTCCATTAGATTAGTTTTTTGTTCGGAGATAGTGTATCGTCTTTTTTCTACTTTATCCCATGCGCGACCCTTAATGTCGGAATTGACCAATTTTGGCTTAAGCAATCTGGCTGTCTTTCCGATAAGACTGAGAATTTCTTTCTGTTCCAAATATAAAGCTTCATTGTTATTGCAGGCAGATCTACTTATTGGGCTTTCGCTGAAAATGTCAACTGGTAATATAGCAATTCCTGGAACTGCTGTTTGCTGGTCTAGGTTTGGTAAAATTTTCAATTGTTCTAGCATAGGATATAAAAATGTATTTTAGCATAAACAACGCATATAAGAAAAGACTTTAATAGCGGTCTAAATAATACGCTTTTATTTTATCTATTGAAAAAGATAGGAAACACTTATATACTTGCTTTAATTCAATGAGCAATCTTAAGAAAACTGATCCGCAGGTTTACAATCTCATCAAAGAAGAAGAAAAGCGTGTTTCGGATACTTTGGAAATGATTCCGTCAAATAATTTTCAAAGCAAAGCTGTTTTGGAGGCCTTGGGCAGTATCTACAATTACAAATATTCCGAAGGCTATCCCAAAAAACGTTATTATCAGGGGCAAAAATTTGCCGATGATGTGGAAATTCTGGCACAAGAAAGAGCGAAAAAATTATTTGGCGTCCCATATGTAAATGTCCAGCCATATTCAGGCAGTCCGGCCAATTCGGCAATTTATTTTGCCCTTTTAGAGCCCAAAGACAAAATCATGGGACTTTCTTTAGCATTTGGTGGGCATTTAACCCATGGTTCGCCGGTTTCTTTTTCGGGAAAATATTTCACGATTATCCCTTATAAATTGGATGTTAGGGGAATTATTGATTATGACGAAGTCGAAAGATTAGCGATTGTGGAAAAACCCAAAATTATTATTTGCGGCGCCACCGCGTATCCAAGGATTATTGATTTCAAAAGATTTGGAGAAATTGCTGACAAAGTCGGAGCATATTTATTGGCAGATATTTCCCACATTGCAGGTTTGATAGTCGCCGAAGTTCATCCCTCACCCGTATCTTACGCAGATATTATTATGACCACTACTCACAAGACTTTGCGTGGACCAAGGGGGGCGATGATTATGGTAACGGAAAAAGGCTTGAAAAAAGATCCCGAATTAGGAATAAAAATTGATAAAGCGGTATTTCCCGGCTTGCAAGGCGGACCGCATGACAACCAAACTGCGGCAATTGCCGTAGCTTTGAAAGAGGCAAGTATTGCTTCTTTTAAAACTTATGGTCAGCAAATTGTTAAAAACGCGAAAGTTTTGGCAGAAGAATTAACAAAATATGGACTTAATTTAATTAGCGGGGGAACGGATAATCATCTTTTGTTAATTGACCTGACCAATAAAAAAGTAAATGGAGCGGTGGCAGCTTTAGCCCTTGAAATTGCAGGAATTATTGTGAATAAAAATGCAGTTCCCGAAGATTTACTGCCGCCTTTTTACCCATCGGGAATCCGTCTTGGAACTCCGGCCATCACCACCAGGGGAATGAAAGAAAGAGAAATGATAAAAATTGCCCAATGGATGAATGAAGTTATCAATGAAATTTCAAATGAAAATTTTCCAAAAGACAGGGAGCAAAGAAAAGAATTTTGGAAAAAATTTAAACAAGAAATTGTTGCAAATAAAAAACTCCTTAAGATTTCCGAAGAAGTCAAGAAGCTTTGTTTAAAGTTTCCTCTGTCTTGACGAAGAAGTCCCACCTTCGCTAAAGCTTCCACCGCTGAAGCTTTGGCGGACAAGTCGGCGAGCAAGGAAAAACTCTCTGTTCAGAATTCCCCCTATTCCAATATTTTCCTTGACAATTTACGCTTTTCTTGGTAAGTTATGCAAATTGCCCAATTGGATAATTTTCGAAAGGATGAAATAATGACAAATAATAGGGAAAGATTTAGGGGAGGTAAATTTAAGGGGTTTGCGGATGACGTATATGGTCAACCGGGGCATTCGGCACGGATCAAACGAATTGATACATTAAAAATATCAGCAAGCCGAGAGACTCCGAAACCGGAGGTAAAACTTACGCTTTCCCATTTATTAAAACCCGGTAAGTGGATTATTGTTAGTCAACTTGCTTTGTTGAGAATCAGTACAACAGAGTCTCTTGTAAACGCATTAAAGGAAAAAAGCAAAGAAAATTCAATGAGCGCAAAAGTTTTGAGAGTGAAATTGCAAGAGTTTCAAGCGCAGGGGATTTGCATTCGAAAAATTCCAGAAGGGCAACAAGATGAATATTGGAGCTTGACATCTCAAGCGCAGAAGTTAGCCGGGGAACATTTGGAATTATAATTCTATTTTATTGTGGGTCTTTGCGTCAAAAATAACTTTCCCGGCAGTTTTAGCTTCATCTTCCCTTCTTAAATTTTCCCTAAAATCTTGATAATACGGATCTTTTTTCATTGATGCAACTGTTTTTCTGGCATAGATATGCGATGCAATATCAAATGCCAAAAGTTTTTTTCCTCTTTCCCGGTCAAGGAGAAATTGTTTTGAATCGGTCAAAATTGTGTTTAAAAGATGTTTGCTGTTAAAAAGATCCAAATAAAGGCCGACTGCCGTATCTTGTAATCCGACACAGGTGAATTCCGGCGGAGGATATGTTACGAGGTGCTGACCGTCAAATAAATTACTCTCGTTTTTGGCAAAATCAAAAATTGGCTTTTCTCTTCCGACTTGCGTGCCAATCAAAGGCGTTAATAGGAAAAGCTGACCTGTATTTGCCTTGTTTCGTTTTCTAAAGTAGTCTTTAAGCATTTTAATAGTTTCCGGCGTATCTCCATCGATTCCCAAAATAAACATATCGTGTACGCCAAAACCCTCTTTCCTTAAAATATTAGTTGCATTTATGCCCTGTTCTGCAGTGAAAGCCTTGCCAACATTGTTTAATGATAGGGTATTGGTGGACTCCTGTCCTTTAAAAACCCAAAATAACCCTGCTTTTTTCCAAAGCCTGACAAAATCAAGATCTTCCGCAAAGCTAGCGTCTATCTGAGCAAGATATGGTCTTACTAATTTCCTATTTATTAATGTATCCGCAAGCCGCCGAGAATCCGCTCTTCTGGATCTGGGAGCAAGATTGTCTCCTGTAAAGAATACGGGTTCACCGTTCCTACTATCTGCAATCTCCGTGGCTACTCTTTCCGGAGTTTTCATTCTGTATGTGCCTCCGTATGCCACCGTAACACAACAAAATTTGCATTTTCCATAACATCCCCGCGACTCGTTTACGGTATGTAGTCTTCTTTTTCTCTTAATATAGTCAGGATAAAAGGGGAGCGGCACTTCGGATAACTCTTTCTCGGTTAAAAGCGGATTATCTTCGTTGTTGATTATTTTGCCATCGCGCAGGTAGCTGATTCCCTTTATGTTTTCCAGAGAATCGCCATTTTTGATTGCATTTACAACTAAAGACGCTGTAATATCTCCTTCTCCCCGTACGACAATATCAACTCCTCCCAATAACCATTTCTCAGTTTCCATAGATGGACCAAAACCTCCTGCTATTATTACGCCATCCGGCTTTTGCTTCTTATACTCATGAGTAAAGTCAAGGGAAGAATCTGCGTTTCTATTTGTTCCGCTAATTCCGACGATGTCACTTTGAAAAATTCTTTTTATATCATCGGGGGTAGAATTGCCATATTTTGGATAAAATCGGCTGTCTTCGGTAGATACTTTTGTGAAGCCGGCTCCCTTCAGAACACCGTCTATCGCAGCGAGACTTGACGAGGGAACCCGGGTTTCCGTATAGGCATCATTGGTTACTTTTCCATTAAACTTACCGCCTTCGGTAGGAACAGGATTGGTGAGCGTTATAACCGGTTGATCGTGTTCGATACGATTCATATGGCATTTAATTGCACAAGAATATCATACGAAAATATTTTTTGCAATATAAATATTTTTAAGTTGTTTGATAAGGAAATTATCGAGCGCTTGACAAATGAAGGGAGAAATAATATAAACAGCTAGTTATTTATTCAGATTATGGCTAAGGAGGAAGAAAAAGTTGTTGTAGCAAAAACCGTAGATATAGGGGGCGTCGAGTATAAAAGACCGTTGACTCTTAAAAGCGTTAGGAAAATAGTGAAGAATGCCAGATCAGGCCAGATTAAAAAAGCTGATGCCGAATTTCCCCCAACAGTAGAAGTGTTTAAGATTGTGGGCGAAAAAGTTTTATATAATAAAGTTTCAAGAGCTGAAAATGGTAGATTACGTTATGCTCCTTTGCATATAACAGCAGAAGACTGGGTTGGGGGACCCATAAAATCACTCTTAAGGAAGTACCCATCTGAGGTTAAGGCTAAGTAAATTCTGCTCTTGTTTTTAATCTCAACCTTTGCTATAATTTCCAAATCATCCCGAATGACACTTACTAGTTCGCGAGGTTTACATCCTCGCCTCACAAGAGCGTGCATACGGGACACAGCACACATTCAGCGCTAAGTCTTGTTAAAATTGCTGAATGGAGGAAGCCCGCCTAATCTTGCTGTTCGGCTTTAGGAACTATTCGTTCACGCCTCACAGAGCGATTTAAGTCGGGTAAAGACTTTAATATGAGAGAAATTACGCTGGAAGAATTATTGGAAGCCGGTTGCCATTTTGGCCACCAAGTCACCCGCAGTAACCCCAAAGCCCGGGATTTTATTTTTGAAGCCCGTGATAACATTCACATTATTGATCTTGCCAAAACAAAGGCAGGCTTGGAAGAGGCCGCTGCCTTTATCCGAGATTTAGCCGCCAAAAACGGCGTACTGGTTATTGTTGGTACGAAAAGACAAGCCAGAACAATAGTTGAGGAGGAAGTAAAAAGGGCTTCTGCAGGTGAGAATTCAGGCGAGAACCTTTTCTACATTACCAACCGTTGGGTGGGCGGACTTTTGACGAATTTTCAGGAAGTCTCCAAGAATTTTAAGAAATACGCGGATTTCGTCACCGATTTACAAGATGACGAAGTAAAATCAAGGTACACAAAAAAAGAAGTCGGCGGATGGGAAAAAGAAAAAAACAAATTGGAGAATCTTTATGGCGGAGTTGCGAAAATTACCAAAAAGCCAGATTGCCTCTTCATAATTGATTCTCACTTGGAAAATTTGGCAGTTAGGGAGGCTTTGGTAACCCATGTTCCGACAGTCGCTCTGGTTGATACCAATGCGGACCCGTCAATTATCGATTATCCGATTCCGGCCAACGACGACGCGGTTGGTTCGATTAAATTAATAGTCTCTTACATTATTGACGCTTGGATTGAAGGAAGAAAAGAAGGAATCAGGATTAGAGAAGAAGAAGTAAAAAAGACAGCGGTAGAAGCGGAGAAAGCCAAGATTAAGGCAGAAAAAGAAGCGGCCAGGGCTGCAGCCGCCTCCGCCAAAGGCTCCGGCGAGCCAAAGAAGAAAGCTGAAAAAGAAGCAAAAACAAAAACAAAAAGTAAAAAGTCTTAATTATTAATTATTAATTTCGTATGATAGACATAAAACTTCTCAAAAAACTTCGGAATGAGACTTCGGTCTCCCTTGCGGATTGTAGGAAAGCTTTGGAAGAAACAAAGAATGATTATAAGAAAGCCTTGGATTGGCTCAAGAAAAATGGTTTGGAAAAGGCCGCGAAAAAATCCGACCGGGTAACCTCTCAGGGGTTGATTGAATCGTATATCCATCAAAATGGCCGGGTTGGAGTACTGGTAGAGGTTTTATGCGAGACTGATTTTGTCGCCCGTACAGACATATTTAAAGATCTTGTACACGAAATATGTATGCAGGTGGCTGCTATGAATCCGAAGGATGTAAAAGCCTTATTAGCGCAAGAGTATATCCGCGACGGTTCCAGAACCATAGGAAATTTGGTAAAAGAAGCAATTGCAAAATTAGGCGAAAACATTGTGGTCAAACGACTCCAAAGATTTGAAATTGGAGAATAACTTTTTATGGATGATACGGTTTCACAAATGAGGGCCAGAATGCAGAAAGCATTAATGGCTTTACAGGAAGACCTCTCAACTGTCAGAACCGGCCGGGCCATGCCATCTTTGGTTGAAAATGTTGTAGTTAGCGTTTATGCCGGCGCACAAAGATTGAGAATCAAAGAGCTGGCGACGATTTCCGCATCCGACCCCCAGACTTTGGTCCTTCAGCCATTTGACGGCTCAATTACCGGCGAAATCCAAAAAGGAATCATGGAGGCTAATATCGGCTTAACTCCGTCGTCCGACGGAAATGTGATCAGAATTTCAATTCCGCCATTATCTCAAGAAAGAAGAGGAGAATTGATAAAACTCATGAAGCAAAAGTTAGAAAATGGCAGAATTGCAATCCGCCAGATTAGGCAAGATGCGAGAAATATTGTCCGAAAACAACACAATAATAAGGAAATTTCTGAAGAACAAATGTACGGAATAGATCAGGAAATTCAAAAAATAACCGATCAGATTATGCTTCCGGTTGACGAAATGGGGAGAAAAAAAGAAGCAGAGTTAATGCAGATTTAGTTTTGCGGGGTCCTGTCAGAAGTAATCCCTTCCGCTTATGATAATAACAATTTTAGTTTTCCTACTTTTACTTTCAGTTCTAGTTCTCATTCATGAGGCCGGTCATTTTTTTGTGGCTAAAAAATTCGGAATTCTGGTGGAAGAATTTGGTTTTGGTTTTCCTCCGCGGATGTTTAGTTTCAAAAAAGGCGAAACTATTTATTCAATCAACTGGCTGCCAATTGGGGGATTTGTGAAATTGTACGGAGAGGACGAAGCAGGAGCAGGAAGAATAAAGATTAAGGATGAAGGATTAAGGATTAAGGATAAAAATAGAGCGTTTTTTGCAAAAAAAACTTGGCAAAGAGCAATTGTAATTGTGGCAGGGGTAGTGATGAATGCGGTTTTGGCCGCAATTATTTTCTACATCTTTCTGGGAATGTCGGGATTTAAAACAGATTTGCCTCTTCTTTCGGATTATAAATTTTTTGGAGTAAATCAGACGAATGTTCAAGAGGTAATAATTTCTTCTATTGCCAAAAATTCTCCAGCAGAAAAACAGGGGCTAAAAGTTCCAACAAAAGTCATCGCTGTTAATGGGCAAAAAATAAAAGATTCAAAAGGATTTATAGATATTGTTGGTTTGAATAAGGGGAAAGAAATTGAAATTACTTGGAGTACTCTGCAGACCAATGAAATCCACAAAACCAAAGTAACGCCCCGAATTTCTCCTCCCCCTCGGGAAGGAGCACTGGGAGTGGGACTTTTTTCAATATCAACAGCAGTTCTTAATTATGAAACTCCCGTTCAAAGAATTTTCTCAGGGATTGTCCACCCGATCAATTTGATGGGCTACAATTTAAATGTTATAGGAAATCTTGTTAAAGTTTCTTGGGAGAAAAAAACAACAAAGCCTTTAAGTGAAGGTATATCCGGACCTGTTGGTATTGCGTCCATAACGGGAGGCATATTGGAAATACAAAATCTAAAAGAAAAAATACTTGGGCTTCTTAATCTGGCAGGTATTTTGTCAATCTCCTTAGCTTTTTTCAATGTTTTGCCGATTCCGGCGCTTGATGGAGGAAGATTATTTTTTATTCTGATAGAAGTATTCACTGGCAAAAAAGTCAATCCGCGGGTAGAATCGATTACCCATACAATAGGAATGATTGCCTTACTGATGCTAATGGTTCTAATTACTTTTAAAGACGTAGTTAAGCTTTTTGCGGGGCATTAATTTGTTATAATAAATTTATGATCTATTCAAAAGAAAGCGGACCATTTGCGTTAATTATCTTTGGTGGATCCGGAGATCTTTCGTATCAAAAAATTTACCCCGCTTTGTATGATATTGCCGAAAAAGGTCATCTTCCGGAAGATTACGCAATTATTGCAACGGGGCGAAAATATACGCAAGAGGAATTTTATAACTTTTTTGAACATTCCCTTACTTCAGATAACCGACACCACAAGCACTCGGTAGAAAATGCCATATTTAAGAGTCTGGAAAAACACATGTACTTTTATCAAGGTGACAATACTGACCCCAATTTTTATACTGGTCTTTCAAAATATCTGGATAAGCTGGTTAAGGAAGGTTTGCCATGCGGGAACAGGCTTTTTTACGCCGGCGTTCCTCAATCTTTATATCAAACAGTTTTTGCCAATATCAAGAAAAGTAGATTAAATAAAAGTCCTTGCGGGTGGGCGAGGGTTGTTATCGAAAAACCAATTGGAGAAGATGAGGCGTCTGCAAAAAAACTAGATAAGATTATCACCTCAACGTTTACGGAGGATCAAATATTTAGGCTGGATCACTATTTGGGGAAAGAGACTTTGGAAAATGTTTTGGTATTCAGATTCAAGAATAATATTTTTGAGCCGATGCTAAACGGCAATAATCTTGATCATATTCAAATCACTTCATCTGAAGATTTCAGTATTGCCAAGAGAGGAAAATTTTATAATGCAACAGGAGCATTAAAAGATGTTGGGCAAAATCATATTCTGCAAATGCTGGCGATTGCAACTATGGAACAACCGAAAGATGATAGTGATGAAGCCATGATTGGGGAGAGAATAAAATTAGTAAAAAGTCTTACGGCAAATCCTAAAGATATTGTTTATGGGCAATATGCGGCAGGAGTTGTACATGGAAAAGATGCGATTGCCTATCGGCAGGAAGCTTCGGTTCCCAAAGATTCGCAGACGGATACTTTCTTTGCGATGAAGGTTAATGTTAATAATGAAAGATTTAAAAATGTGCCTGTTTATATCCGAGCAGGTAAACAGATGGCGATGTGGCTTACGGAAATCTCTTATGTCTTCAAAGGGAAAGATCCATATCGAAATGTTTTGACAATCAGGGTTCAGCCCAACGAGGGGATTGCGGTAAAACTTTTCACCAAAAAACCGGGCCTTGAAATAAAAGTTGAACCAACTTACATGCAGTTTTGTTACAAGCATTATTTTCCGGGAGAGGCATTCGATGCTTACGAGAAATTAGTGCAGGATGTTTTTGCAGGAAGACATACTTTTTTCAATATTTCCAAAGAAGTGGAAGCGCAATGGAGATTTATTGACTCTTTGTCGAAAAACAGAACGCCTACGAGATTTTACAAGGCGGGAAGCTGGGGACCAAAAGAAGCGTTTGCTTTAATCGAGAAAGACGGCCGGAAATGGCTGGAACCATATCCTGCCTTCTGCCAAATCTAAAAATCATGGAAGAAAAAGTTTTTTTTGACACTTCTGACGGATTAAAACTCTGCGGAATCTTGTCAACTCCCAAACAAAAAACCGATAAGTGCATCATTCTTTGTCACGGAATAGGAAATGTTGACAAAGAAGAGGATGGAGTTTTTACCCAGCTCGCTAAAAAATTAACAGATGTGGGATTTGCCGTTTTCCGTTTTGATTTCCGTGGACAAGGTGAAAGCGAAGGTAAAAGCATTGATATGACGATTACAAAAGAGATGGAAGATTTGGAATCAGCAATTAAATTTCTTCAGGAAAAAGAATATAGGGAGTTTGGGATTCTGGGGGCAAGTTTTGGAGGCGGAGCAGTTTCCTTATTCACTTCAAAACATTCAGAATTGGTAAAAGCGCTTGTCCTATGGAATGCAGGAATTGATTATAGTTCAAAGATTACGCCCGTTACTCCTTGGGGAAAGAAATACTTTGGGAAACCGGCGTTTGACAGGGCAGAAAAGTTTGGATTCACAGAAATAGGAAGTAAGGGGTTTAACGTTGGGAAAAACCTTATGGATGAAATCAAAATTCTTGAGCCATGGAAAGGACTTGTAGGTATTAATAATCCAATTCTCTTTATTCACGGGGACAAAGATTCTTATATTCCATATTCTGATTCTGTTAAGTATTCTAAGCTTTTTAAGAATGCGAAATTAATTACTATTGAAGGCGGGGAACACGGATTTCACGATAATTCAAAACACGCAGAACAGGCAGACAAAGCAACAGCTGAATTCTTCCTGAAACATATGCAATATAAAAGTTATGTAGTAAGTTCGCTGCTACATAGCAGCGAACTATTGCAGTAAAATATAGCTATGAAGAAACTTTATTTAGAAAAACATAAACGCTTGGATAAATTGACTAAGAAGGATCACGAAGATTTAGTTATGGACTTGGTCAATGCCATAGTTTCCACAAAAAGTATCGGGGATGCGGCTCTCTTTCTTCAGGATTTGCTGACGAAATCGGAAATCAAGATGCTTGCGAAGCGACTACGCATTGCAAAGCTACTTATAAAGGGAATGGATTACAGGGAAATCGAACAAGATCTTCATGTGGGGCATACTACAATAGCTAAAATCGCCGTATGGCTTTCGGAAAGAGGAGGGGGTTTCAGGAAAATTATCAGCAATTTGCCCAAACAAGTAACCCAGAATTCTTGGGAAGAAATTTCGGACTGGGATAATTTCAAGAGGCGTTATTCGTTATACTTTTGGCCGGAATTATTGCTTGAGCAGGTAATAAAAAGCGCAAGTCAAAGGCAAAAAGACAAAATAAAAAATGTTTTAGATCGACTGGAAGAAAAAAGTGAACTGCATAAAAGGATTGGAAAATTTCTCGGTCGCTAAGCTGGTATAAAGTTCGCTGCTACATAGCAGCCAACTTTTGTACAGCTAATTAATATTAATTAATATTTAGTAATTTACCGAATAATTAATAATTAAAAGTTGCTAATAAGAAAGAATAAAGTTATGAAAATAATGATTTGCGGGAGCATGAGTTTTATTAAAGATATATGAATAACATTCCCCATTTTGGAAAAGAGCGGTGGGCTCAAGAGATTAGAATAATGCAGGCATTTATTTTACATGGAAATTTAAGTAGAATAAAATAAGACTATGACATTAGGTTTTATAGGTCTTGGGAAAATGGGATTACGCATGGTGATTAAGCTTCAAAAAGAAGGACACGAAGTCGTGGTGTGGAATCGGTCGGAACACGAATTGAAAACAGCAGCAACCATTGAGAAATTGGTAAAAAGTTTAAAATCTCCGCGGATCATTTGGTCGATGGTGCCGGCGGGGGAAGCGACGCAAAATGTTTTGGATGAGGTATCAAAGTTTGTAAGCAAAGGAGACATTGTAATTGATGGGGGAAATTCTAATTTCAAAGATACGGAAAAAAGATTTAAAGATTTTAAGAATAAAGGGATAAGATATCTGGGAATTGGAGTTTCAGGTGGCGTTATTGCTTTTGAAAACGGGTACCCGCTGATGGTCGGCGGAGACAAAAGCGCGTATGAATTTATAAAACCAATTTTAGATTCATTGGCAAAGCCCCAGGGCGGGCACGAATATTTTGGAACAGGAGGGGCAGGACATTTTGTCAAAATGGTTCACAACGGAATTGAGTATGGAATAATGCAATCTTTGGGTGAGGGATTCGAAGTTCTGCAAAAAGCAGAATACAATTTCGACTTAGTTAAGGTGGCTAAATTATGGCAAAAAGGAACTTTAGTTTCCGGATTCATGCTGGATCGGGCCAAAGAGGCTTTGGAAAATGACCCTAAGTTAGCAGATATTGTCGGGATTATTGCGGAATCGGGAGAAGCCGGATGGACAATTGAACAGGCCAAAGAAGAAGGTGTTGATGTTGAAATTATTGAGCGTTCGCTTGAGTATCGGAGAAGATCTCAAACAAATCCAAAGATTCAAAAATCCTTCACAGCAAAGTTAATAGCGGCTCTGCGAAATGCCTTCGGCGGCCACCCCATTCGCCTAGCTCAAAGTAAAGAAGTCAAGAAAAAATAACGTAATCATCTGGAAAAAAAGGAAGAATACGTGTTATACTAAATTTATGCGGTACTCAGCTTTATTCGGAAAGACAATCAAAGACGCGCCGAAAGATGAGGTAAGTAAAAATTCCAAGCTCTTAACTCGCAGCGGATTTATCCGCAGGGAAGTTTCCGGAGTTTACAATTTTCTACCGCTAGGACTAAAAGTTCTTAAGAAAATCGCCGATATTGTTCGGGAGGAAATGAATGCTATCGGAGGTCAGGAATTGTCATTAACCGCTTTACAAAATAAAGAATCCTGGCAAAAAACCGGCAGGTGGAAAACATTCCGGGCATTGATGAAAGCTAAAACTCAGCTTGAGACAGAATATCCGTTAGGGCCAACGCACGAAGAAGTAATAGTTCCCTTGGTAAAACAGTTTGTCAGCTCCTACAAAGATTTACCTCTATATCTTTATCAGATTCAGACAAAATTTAGAGATGAAAAACGGGCCAAAAGCGGGTTACTTCGCGGCCGGGAATTTTTGATGAAAGACTTGTACTCTTTTCATGCTCAAGAGAAAGATTTCAATAAGTTTTATGAGATTATGAAAAAAACCTACAAAAAAGTTTTTGAAAGATTAGGGCTTGATGCGCTAGAAACTCTGGCGGGAGGAGGAACGTTCAGCCAGTTTTCTCATGAGTACCAGGTAATTACGGATGCGGGAGAAGATGAAATTATTTATTGTCCCAAGGGAGATTTTAGCGCAAATGCGGAAGTAAGTCCCGTCAAAGAAGGAGAAGCGTGTAGGTTGGGGCACGGGCCTTTGAAAAAATCCAAGGCAATTGAAGTTGGCAATATTTTTCCGCTGGGTACGAAATTTTCCGATGCTTTTGGATTAACATACAAAAATAAAGAAGGAAAGGATATCCCCGTGATCATGGGTTGTTACGGAATCGGCATTTCCAGAGTAATGGGGGCGATTGCGGAAGTACACAATGATGCAAAAGGAATTATCTGGCCAAAAGAAGTTGCTCCGCATGATGTCTATTTGATCGGAATTACGAATAATGAATCAAGAATCAAGGAAAGAACGGATGAGGCTTATGATAGTTTGAAAAAGGCAGGACTCGATGTTTTGTATGATGATAGGGAAGATGCGGCGCCGGGAGCCAAGTTCGCAGACGCCGACTTAATCGGAATTCCAATCCGTTTGGTAGTCAGTAAAAGAAATGAAGGTAAGATTGAATTTAAAGAAAGAAAATCCGCCAAATCAGAATTATTGGGGCTGGAAGAAATTATTAAGAAGTTTAAGGCTTAGGGTAAAAAGGGGAGCTTGAAGGGAAGATTGAAATTGAAGATTTTTGTCCAGAAAAGAGTGTAAATTGCAATAAAAACCAAAGCCGCAAATCCGAACAAGATTGGCATTATTATTCCGCTTTTCTTTTTTACAGCCATAGTTTGTGCTAGAGGCATTGGGGGTGGAGTTGTAAAATTTTGAGCAGGAGCCGGCACTTCGGAATTCATCTGAACGAAATTAGTGGCCGGTTGTGTAGGGACCGACTCTGGCATTGGAACAGCTTGAGACTGCGGATTTATTATCGGTTGAGGCTGCGGAATTTGGGTCGGGTCAGAAGGAATTGACGGCGGAGGAGCTTGCGTTTGAATGGGGGCGGCCGGGGGCGTTGGAATCGTGGTCCCCATGACGCGCTGATAAGCTTCTCTTAATTTGGGATCTAATTGAGACAGTTTTTGCGGATCCATAGATATTAATATAGTCTTTTATTTTCAATAATTTGTCAAGTAGAGGATACTGCTGTATACTTGAAAGCATGAAAATTGTTGTGACGCATACGTCTCCGGATATGGATGCAATTACTTCAGTTTGGCTAATTAAAAAGTTTTTACCGGGATGGGAAACTGCAACTGTAAGATTTGTACCGGCAGGGGAACGGATTGACAGCGGAAAATGGAAAAATGGAAATGAAGCGTCTCCAATTGAAGTCATTGAGGATGACGAGGTAATTCATGTTGATACGGGTTTGGGACCTTTGGATCATCACCAGACCGTATCGGACAAAGTCTGCGGTGCGAGTCTAACCTGGGATTACGTCAGAATTCAGAATTCAGAATTCAGAATTCAGAATGACAAAATAAAGAGCAAAACAGAAGCGATCTCCAGAATGATTGGAGTAATTGTAGATATTGATCATTTTAAGGAAGTATTTTGGAAAGATGCAGTTGCAGACTATCATGAGTTTAATCTGACAAGCATTTTGGATGGACTTAAATTTCAATTTCCCAATCAGGATGATTATTATGTTGAATTTGTGAGCAAGGGATTAGACGCGGTTTTGCACGAATTTGAAAATAGAATCTGGGCGGAAAAAGAAATCAGAGAAAATGGCCAAAAGTTTACCACTCAATTTGGAAAAGGAATTGGCTTTGAAACTTTAAACGATACGGTTATCAAATTATCTCAAAAGATGGGCTATGTAATCGTTTTAAGAAAAGATCCGAGAAAGGGGTACATCCGCATCAAAGCCGTGCCTGTCATCGGCAAAATAAATATAGACTTGACCCCTGTTTATGAAAAGCTGAAAAAACTGGATCCGGATGCCACCTGGTTTCTGCATGTTGGAAAAAAAATGCTTCTCAATGGATCAGTCAAAAATCCAAAAATGCGTCCAAGCAAGCTGGGGATTAAAGAAATAATAAAAGTGTTGGAGAAAATTTAAAATGAAGTCTTGCATATTTTGCAAAATCAGAGACAGAATTATTCCGAAGGAATTTACATACGAAGATGCTAATATTATGGTTTTTCCCGACATTCATCCGTTAAAACCTGTTCATTTATTAATTATTCCCAAAAAACACCTTGGAGATTTATTAATGATGAATGATAAAGCCCGCCCGCCATCGCCTGAAAGCGAAGCCAATGGCGGGCAGGGATTAATGATTAAGCTTACAAAAGTAATCCAGAAAATGATTAAGGAGCAGAAGCTTGAAAATAAAGGCTATCGTGTTGTCATCAATGGAGGGGGAGCGCAAATTATAGATCATTTACACCTCCATCTCATGGGACCTCTGGGTAAAGCTGCAGAGATGTCCGCCTAAGTCTTGTGTATCGGTTTGGGTATTTACTCTGTTTTGGGTTTGGAGTAAAATAGGGTACAACTGATTTTTAGAATCGAGGTGTTGAATTATGGTAGTGGTTAGAAGAATGCCGGGAGACAGCGATGACACATTAATTCGCAAATTTCAAAGAAAAGTCTTAAATGAAGGAATTATTCCTGAGGCAAAAAGACGCGCTTTTTACCTGAAACCATCACTTGCCCGAAAGCAGAAAAAGGAAGACGCGAGGCGTGCAAAGAAGATGTGGGCTTAATATGGAAAAAGTAACAATCCCCATTTTTGTGGAAAGCAGATATCGGGTTGATAGGAAGCGTATCAAAAAAACCATCCTCAAAGTGTTAGCAGAGCATGAAATTAAAGGACCAGTTGAGGTCTCTGTTGCAATTGTAGGAGATAGGAAAATGCGCGCTTTAAGCAAGAAGTACAAGGGTGAGGATAAAACCAGAAATATTTTGTCTTTTTCTTTATCCGAAGGTGAATCGACACACTTGGGTAATGCCGTATTAAGACTTGGGGATATCGTTATGTCCTATCCGCAGGTTATAAGAGACGCGTCTAAGGAAGAAATGCTTGTGGACGACAAGGTTGACGAATTAACCGAGCACGGAATGCTGCACCTGTTAGGGATTGGCCACGAATAACCTATGGTTTTTTATCGGAAATATCGTCCGCAAAAAATAGAAGAGCTTGACAGCAAAGAAGTTCGCGAAAAACTTTACAATGTTCTGGAAAGCTCATCGGTTCCGCATGCGTTTCTCTTTACGGGTTCTAAGGGTTTGGGAAAAACGTCAACAGCCAGAATTGTCGCAAAAGTCCTGAATTGCGAAAAGAAAACAAAGGGTATCGAGCCGTGCAACAAATGCGAGCAATGCGTATCCATAACCAATGGAACGAATATGGATATTCTGGAAATAGACGGCGCATCAAATAGAGGAATAGATGAAATCCGCGATCTTCGTGAGAAAGTAAAATTGTCTCCAATGAGCGCGACCAGAAAAGTTTACATTATTGATGAAGTTCACATGCTAACTACGGAGGCTTTCAATGCGCTTCTTAAAACTTTGGAAGAGCCGCCAAGCCACGTGGTTTTTATCCTTTGTACAACCGAACCCCACAAAGTTCCCGGCACAATAATATCGCGCTGTTTACGCATACAATTTAAAAGAGCAACCGAGGAAGAGCTGGTCCGTTCATTTGGGAAAATAATTAAAAAAGAAAATTTGGAAGCAGAGGAAGATGCCCTACGCTTAATTGCTAATCTTTCGGATGGAAGCTTTAGGGATGGAGCGAAAATTCTGGAAGAAATAGTAACGCTAGCCAAGAATAAAAAAATCACCAAAGAATTGGTCGAGAAAAATTATTCAATTGCCAGCACACAATATCAAATAGCCCAAATGATAAAATCTTTGGAAGAAAAAGATACGAAGGGGGGATTGGGAATAGTCGCAAAGCTCGCAAGCGAGGGGGTTGAGATGGGGTATTTCATGCAGGGGCTCATAGAAACTTTACATAATAGTTTGCTTTTTAAAGCGGGAGTGGAATTTTCAGAAGATAATTCGGTGCTCGTAATGGATAATTCAAAATTAGAAATAGGAGAAATAAAAAGACTGATTGAATTATTAGCAAAAGCAAAAAGTGAGCTGAAATATGCAGTGCTTCCCCAATTGCCATTGGAATTAGTGATTGTCGAATGGTGTTCAGTCGCTGTTGGGGCGGACCATACTTCATCAGTTCGGGGTCCTGTCGCTCCTTCGTCCCGTCCGACGTCCTCGGTCGCAAGCCCCCTGCGGTCACTCGACGGGACGCCCTCCAGTCGCGCCACCCCTCGACTAGATATAAAAAAAGAAACGATTAATATCGTCCAGCAGGGGATTTCAAATTATAGCGAGCATGATGCTTTGTGGACTGCTTTAGTAGATAAAGTAAAAACCTACAATCATTCTATAGCCGGAGTTTTGCGCGGATGCAGTATAAAAAGCTACGATGGTAAAAAATTATTATTGCAGACAAATTTTAAATTTCATAAAGACAAACTTAGCGAAGTTAAAACTGAAGAAGTATTGGAAAATGCCCTAAGAGGAATTACGAAAAAAAATGTTAAAATAGAAATAGAATTAAAAAATAGGTAAAGTCCGCCTATTCTTACTTTTCGCCTTATGCTACTATTCGTAGCGCGGCTCAAAGAGCGAATATTGGCGGATTCAAGAAACTGTAATTCCAAATTAAGATTTGGAAACAGTTTCTATAAGGGGGTGAAAAATTAATGCTAAATCCATTTAAACAAATCGGGGAAATTAAAAAAATGCGCGATCAGGCGATGCAAATTCAAAGAGAACTCCAGGCCGAAGAGGTAACTGTTGACAAGAATGGCGTACGCATTGTTATTTCAGGAGACCAGAAAATAAAAGAACTTTTGTCCAATGGACAATCGGACAATGACATCAAAGACGCGGTTAATGAAGCAATCAAAAAGTCTCAAGAAGTTGCGGCCAAAAAACTCTCGCAAATGCAGGGAGGATTAAGCGGTCTTTTGGGAGGAATGGGCGGCCAGTAAAGTTTTTCTTGTTGATTAAGAGGTTTTACGATAGTAGAATAACTCTATGAAGATTTTTAGCGGAACTTCCAATAGACCCCTGGCTCAAAAAATTGCAGAAAAATTAGGACAAGATTTATCGCCTCTTGAAATCTACGTCTTTCCGGACGGGGAGAAAAGAATAAGAGTGTTAGAAAGGGTTACTGACGAAGATTGCGTTGTGGTTCAGCCAACATCTCCCGAGCCCGATAAAAGCTATATGGAGCTTTTTTTCATCGTTGATGCCTTGAGAAGATCCGGAGCCAGTAAAATAAAAGCAGTCATTCCATACCTTGGATATCAAAGACAAGATCATGTTTTTAGGGAGGGAGAAGCAGTTTCTTTGGAAGTGATTGCAACGCTTTTGAAATGGGGAGGGGTAGATGAGGTCATCTCGTTTGACCTTCATTCTATAAAAATTCCGGAGATTTTTAAAATAAAACTCAATCATTTGTCTGCGCTTCCGATATTTGCTCAAGAGATTAAAAAAATGGGCAAAGCTACTGTGCTAATTTCTCCGGATTCCGGAGGAATAAGGAGAATAAAACTTTTGTCAAGAATGTTAGGCAATATGCCTTTCGCGGTCATAAAAAAAGATAGAAACTTGGCAACCGGAAAAGTTGCGATGGATGGAATTGAGGGAAAAGTCAAAGAAAATGCAGTTATAATTGATGATATGATTTCAACAGGAGGAACTATTGTTGGCGCATCTGATTTGTTAAAGAAAAAAGGAGTAAAAGAAATCTTCGTCTTTGCGACTCATGCTGTTTTTTCAGATCAAGCGCCAAGTATTTTAAGCAATTCTTCTTTGAAAAAAGTTTTTGTCACGGACACGATTAATATACCTAAAGAAAAAAGATTCCCCAAACTTCAAATTCTGTCAGTGTCGCAAATGATAGCTGAGCAATTAAAAATGTAAAAATAAGAGTGCAACATGAAGATTCCCAAGGCAATACAGAATTTAATTGAATCTTTTGAGAAGTTACCCGGTATTGGTAGCAAAACCGCCCAGCGTTTGACCTTTTACCTTTTACATGTCCCGCAAGGTGAATTAGATAGCTTTTCAAATTCAATCCAAAATCTCAAAAAAGGAACAATTATTTGTTCTATTTGCTTTTCGGTAGACGAGAGCGACCCCTGCAGTATTTGTGCGAATCGGGAGCGGAATAAGTCAATTATTTGCGTGGTCGAGGAGCCGCTGGATGTTTTGGCGCTTGAGAAAAACGGAAAATATAAGGGGATTTATCACGTGCTTCATGGAAGAATAGATCCGTTGAGCAACATCGGTCCGGATGAGATCCGCATTAATCAATTGCTTGAACGAATCCGCGGAAATCAGTCTGCAATCAGTGAAATCATTTTGGCAACGAATCCGACCATGGAGGGAGAGGCAACAGCAATGTATATTAGTAAACAAATCAAAACTTCCTCCTCCGCTAAAGCTTCGGAAGGACAAGCAAAATTAAAAATTACCCGCATTGGGCGGGGATTGCCGACGGGAGCGGACATCGAATACGCCGACGAACTAACTCTTCAACGCGCCATGGAAGGTAGGCAGGATTATTGAGATGCGAATTTCTATTGAAGTTTTCCAGGGATATCGATTCTCCAGCTGGGTGAGCCTTCGTTGTCCGTTAAACCAACAGTTGCGATTTTACCTTTTCTTTCTTCATGATAACCGCGAGCTTTAAGGGTAGGATTGTTATTAAACTTAAAGATTAATGCCCTAGAGCTACGGGGAGTTTCAATATTGGGAAGCTGGAAGACCGATTCATTTGTCAGATCATACATGATCTTTGTTATGAGGCCCGCTGTTTCGTATGGTTTTTCGATGTCTGTAGGTATAGATACTGTTGAGCTATCAATATCATCTTTAGACAATCCTTCTGCATATTTCTTCCATTCAAAATACCTCATTGACACGTTTAGCTCAGCAAGAGTTTTATCTCCCATAAGTTTATAGACAGCGGCAATAATTTTTTTTTGATTACGATCAACCCATGCTGCCCGTAGATACGTATTGTCAATCATGATGGTAACAGTCGCATCGGCAATGTCCGTAGTTAATTTGTTGGATTCTTGAGGGCGCTTACCCATGTACAAAACTGGTAAAGAAGTTTTTACCATCGGCCTTTCCCTACAAATTACCCAAGATAAAGATTCTAGGTTTAATTGATCAATTAAGGGTGGAGGAAGCTCAACTTTCGCATCATCTTTAATAAATCCTTCAACGGTTGCAAAAGACAATGAAACAGATCTTTCCGGTTTTTTCCCTAATAATCTTGCGAGGAGAATAATATCATGGGCTAATAATTTGGATTCAAAAGACTCTTTGGAAGTTACCATATAATCTTGCTTTATATCATATTGCTTTTGGCCTGTCAAACAATTAAAATTTGAATATGGATGATACGACAATTTTGGGAGGGGCGCTTAATCAGCTCGGACAAACTGCGAAACAGACCGCAAAACAGGCTATAAAAATACCTGAAGAAATTGCACAAGATTTAGCCGGACAAGTTGGGATAGCCAAGCCTGCCGCTTCCGCTGAGGACTTCGGCCCGCTTCGTCAAAGCTCCAGCGAGGCGAGTGAGCCAAAGCAAAAGCAGTGGCAATCGGATGAAGAACGGATTAAATTTTTAAAGGATCTTTATGGCAAGTCGGACATGTCGCAGGATGGAAGTTTGAAAACCAATAAGCAGGCAACGGTGGAGGGTAAAAAACCGAGCGAATTTCAAGAGCAGATTGCCGACAAAACTCTTGAAGAGCAAAAAAGGCTGATAGAGTTGCGAAATCAATTGCACAAAGACGTTTATTATGATCCGACATTTAATCCAAAAAATCCGCCGGCCGGCGGAGAAGAAAGGCCCGCAGAAAAAGTAGAGCAGGAGAAAAACAAAGAAATGCAGGACTTGCAGCAAAAAGAAGCGAAAAAACCGCCTCCGTTGGCGATTGTGAGAGAGCAAAACAAAACAGAAATGTTCCGAGGCGCAGCAGGATAGCGGAATTTTTAATTTTAAATTTTCAATTTTTATTGAATTTTTATTTATTAAATTTTTAAAAATTTGACATTGGCTAGAAATTAAAAATTAGAAATTAGAAATTTAAGAATATGTTAAAGATATATAATACCTTAACGCGGAAGATAGAAGAATTTATACCGATAAATCCGCCGGTTGTAAATATGTATGCCTGCGGACCGACAGTTTATGATTATCAGCATATCGGACACATGCGCAGGTATGTCGGAGATGATATTTTGATAAGGGTTTTGGAATTTAACGGATTTAAAGTAAAGCAGGTCATGAATATTACGGATGTTGGGCATTTGGTATCTGATTCGGATACTGGAGAAGACAAGATGGAAAAAGGAGCGCGTAAATTTGGCATGAGCACTTGGGAAATTGCCAAGAAATTCGAAAAACAATTTTTCAATTCCATAAATGCTTTAAATATTCAGCCACCAAGTATTGTGATGCGCGCGACAGACTACATTAGAGAACAGATCGTCTTTATTCAGACTTTGGAACAAAAGGGCTTTACTTACAAAATTGCAGACGGAATTTATTTTGATACTTCAAAATTTCCAAATTACACCAAACTTTCCGGTCAGAATATAAGTGAACTAAAAGCAGGCGCAAGAATTGAAATGGTCGCGGGAAAAAAGCATCTAACAGATTTTGCCTTGTGGAAGTTTAGCTATTCTAAGGTGCAATCAAAAAACACCCCGAGGGTGTCATCGGAGGGTAAACGACAGATGGAGTGGGCAAGCCCTTGGGGATTAGGATTTCCTGGGTGGCATATGGAGTGTTCGACAATGGCGATTAAAGGTTTGGATACGGAAACTTTGGATATTCATACGGGCGGGATTGATCATATCTCAATTCATCACACCAATGAAATTGCCCAATCCGAAGCCGCAACCGGAAAAGAATTCGTAAAATATTGGGTGCACCATAATTTTCTGCATGTTGACGGAAATAAAATGAGCAAAAGTACCGGAAATATTTGGACTGTTGAGGGTGTGGTTAAAAAAGGTTTTGATCCGTTGGCTTTGCGTTATCTTTATTTACAAACTCATTACCGCCAGGAAATGAATTTTACCTGGGATGCTCTGGAAGCAGCGCAAATTGCCTACAAGCGTTTGATTGAGGAAGTTTCTAAATTAAAAAATCCAAAAGTCGGCTGCGCGGAATATGAAGAAAAATTTCTGGAGGCGATAAATGATGATTTAAATATGTCCAAAGCTTTGTCGATTGTTTGGGAGCTGATTAAATCCAATTATCCGGATAGTGCTAAAGCAGAAAGTTTGCTGAAGATGGATCAGGTTTTAGGCTTGGGTTTTGATAAAGCAAAAGAAAAAAGTAAATCAATAAAAATTGTCGTACCCGCGGAAGTGCAAAGATTGATTGAAGAACGGAACGCGTTGAGGAAACAGAGGAGCTTTACTCAAGCAGACCATATCCGCAACAAAATCAGAAAACTCGGTTACAATATAAAAGATACTCCAAAAGGAGTGCAAATTGAAAAAATCTGATAATTTAAGTTTTTTAAAGGCATTAGTATATGGGTTTACGATTGTCGGAATCGGAATTTCAATTGCAATTATTGGTTTCTTATTAACTTCGAGGTGATTTAAGAAAATTGGATGGTCAAAGCTTATTTGGATTTACGCGGATTATTTTATCATCTGTTGCATCAGGAGCTCCGCGGCCATCACGGTTACTAGTGGTGATATAAAGTAAATTATCCGGCTCGCCTCGCTGCGAAGCGGGTCCGACAACCACCTCTCTAATTCTGCCGATTTCTCCTTTGAGATGAGATGTGAGAATTTTACTTTCGATATTATATTCAAACAGCGCTTGTCCCCGCAGTCCCGCAAAAAATATAGAGCCGTTAAGAAAAACTGTGCCGCTTGGCGCCCATGTGTCAAAACCGCTGTTCATAACCGGCGTTTCCATGCCATTTCGCGTTTGATTTCCCGAAATTACCGGCCATCCATAATTTTTACCTTTTTCAATTACATTTAATTCATCCAACGTACTTGCTCCGTGTTCGGTTTCCCACAAGGTGTTGCCTTCCCAGGTAATTCCCTGGGGGTTTCTGTGTCCGAAACTGAAAACTAAATTTCCAAAAGGATTATCCGGAGCGGGATTACCATCAGAAGTTACTCTTAAAATTTTCCCGGCAAGAGAATTTTTATTCTGCGCAAGAGAGGGGTTTTGGGAATCGCCGGTTGTAATATATAAAAAACCATCGGGACCAAATTTTATGCGTCCCCCATTGTGAAAAAGCGCGCCCGGAATTTTGTCAACGATTATGGTTTTTTCCGAAAACGCACTGTTTTCAAATTTAAATCTCACGACTCGATTCAGGGTATCATTGCCGGTGGAACTATAAGTGTAATAGAAATAAACGAAATGATTATTGGAGAAATTCGGGTGAATTGTAATTCCCAAAAGCCCGCCCTCACCAAAATGTTTAACATCCTCAATAGTAGCTACAGGATTAGGATTTAAAACACCTTGACTATCAATAATTCTCACGCGCCCGGGACGCTCTGTAAATAAAATATTTTTATCAGGCAGAAAAACAAGCGCCCACGGAATTTCTAAATTTACCGCTAAAGTTGTCAATCGTGGATCGTTAGCTTGCGTTTCATTAACTCCAGCACTATCTAGTAATGTAGTATTTGTACTAATTTGCGGTCTGCTTTTTTGCGTAAAATTAGCATAAACAATGCTCAAAATTAATAAAACTCCAAGGGCAATAAACAACAGCCGTTTATTGTTTGACATACTATAGTTAATTATATATTATTAAATCTTGTTTTAACATTATTCTATGAAAAGATTAATTATTGCAATAGGAATCGCAATAATATTAATTTCCGCGTTGATAGTTTTTAAGAATAAATCACAAAAAAATCAATCCACTAACTCTGCGGATAGCTTAAATAATCTTGAGGATAGAGGCGAAGTTGTAGACTCTCCTTATCCTCTTTCAATTGAGTATATGCGTTCCCAGGAATATCCGGGCAGTGAAATTACTATCGAGCAAACTCTCCAGAGTGGATCGAATTATAATAAATATATTGCCTCATATAAATCAGACGGGTTGAAAATTTATGCTTTATTAACTGTGCCTTTTGGAAATCCGCCAGCCGGCGGAAGTTGGCCGGTTATCATTTTTAACCATGGCTACATTTCGCCAAAAGAGTATTCAACTACGGGAAAATATATCGCGTATGCGGATGCTTTTTCCAGGAACGGTTATATAGTTTTAAAATCCGATTATCGCGGGCACGGAAATTCGGAAGGGGAAGCCATAGGCGGATATGGCTCACCGGCATATACGATAGATGTTCTTAATGCGGTTGCCTCAATTAAAAAGTTTGAAGATGCTGATGTGAATCGCATCGGCATGTGGGGGCATTCGATGGGCGGATTTATCACGCTTCGCTCAATGGTAATTTCCAAAGATATAAAAGCAGGGGTAATTTGGGGTGGAGTAGTCGCTTCTTATCCTGACTTGATTTATAACTGGAGAAGATCAACCTTTACTCCGCCGCCTTTGTCAGCCGGCGCACGAAGGTGGAGAGATCTTTTGGTTGCGCAATTTGGAACACCAGCGGAAAATCCAAACTTTTGGAATTCAATTTCTGCAAACGCCTACCTTAAAGATGTGTCCGGACCAATTCAACTGCATCACGGGACAGCGGACGCATCTGTTCCAATAGCATTTTCGGAAAAACTTGATAAAGAATTAAAAGCAATGGGGAAGATATCGGAACTCTTTATTTACCGGGGGGATGACCATAATCTTGCCAATAATTTTAACACTGCCATCCAGCGCTCCGTTGACTTTTTCGACAAATATTTAAAATAATAAATTATTGTTATAATCAGGCTATGGAAAAAGGAATTGATTGTATTGGAGTCGGGGTTGTATTTTTCTGCCATGACGGAGAGGGAAATGTTTTATTGAGCAAAAGATCCAAAAAATGCAGAGATGAGTGGGATACCTGGGATCCGGGCGGAGGAAGTGTCGAGGTTGGGGAAACGGTAACGGATACGGTTAGCAGGGAAGTAAGAGAAGAATATTGCACAGATGTAATAAATTCGGAAATTTTGGGATTTAGAGATGTACATAGGGTTGATGAAAAGGGAAATGGGACTCATTGGATTGCTTTGGATTTTAAAGTTTTAGTTAACAGAGAAAAAGTTAAAAACGGCGTTCCGCAAAAACATTCGGAAATAAAATGGTTTAAGATTAATAATCTTCCAACGCCTCTTCATTCTCAATTGCCATTTTTCCTTAAAAAATACAAAGAAAAACTATTTTGAGAGGGTTAAGGGATTTGACATATTGAGCTAAAGACACTATATTAATAAATATGACTTCTGTCCATAAGAAACACGAGGCAAAGCCTGAAGAAATAAAAACAGCCTCCTCCGCCAAAGGCTCCGGCGAGCCGAAGGAACCAGTAGTTATTTCCGACGTGGTAACTAAAACGACAGAGAATATAGAGGTAGTCGACGACGTTCCTGCCTCACGGGCTTCATCCGCGGACGCGCTAAGCGACTTTAAGGAAAAGATGATTAAGGAAGAATCTCTGGGATCCGGCAACACCCCCAAAAAGAATTATATGTGGCCAATATTTTTCATTTTTATTATAGCGATAGCTCTATTTGTTGGGATTTTTATTTATAAACAAGGGATATTTAAGGGAGAAAAAATCAATGTGGCAACTTCGAGTCCAACTCCGACAATTACGCCCGAGCCTACAAAAACAATAGATTTTACTAAATATGAAATAGAAATACTAAATGGAAGCGGTGTAGATGGAGAAGCCGGAAGGCAAAAAACCAATTTGGAGGCAGAAGGATTTACAGTGTCCTCGGTTGGCAATGCGGACAATTCCGATTATACGGATACTATTATAAAAGCCAAAAAAGCAGTGGATAAAGATTTTCTAAATAAGTTAAAAACCGTTCTTGAAAATTCTTTTACAGTTAAGGAAGAAGAATTACCTGTAGATGCCTTGGTTCCTGTAACCATAATCCTCGGTCAGAAGATTTAACCCCCCAAAGTTTTTTGGTACAATACAACTGATGAACATTGGATTTATTATTTTAACCATCCTCGGGCTTTCGTTTTTTGAGATTATCACCAGCATTGATAATGCGATTATCAATGCGGAAGTATTAAGAGGTATGACTCAAAGAGCCAGGCGTTGGTTTCTTCTGTGGGGTATTCTTTTTGCTGTTTTCATTGTCCGCGGCCTGCTGCCACTTTTTATCGTGTGGCTTGCAAATCCTCAATATAACTTAATTGGCGTATTTTTTGCTGCATTCTCTCAAGATCCAAAAATTGCACAGGCTATTGCAGCAACATCCCCCTTACTTCTTTTGGCTGGAGGAGTATTTTTGGTTTTCCTTTTTTTCAATTGGTTATTTATTGAGCCCAAAAATTATGGATTACGTGGAGAAAGATTTTTTCAGGCTCAAGGAGCTTGGTTTTTTGCGGTCGTTTCAATTTTGCTGACTATAATTGTCTGGTTTGCTCTTCAAAAAGATCCGATGCTTGGATTTGCAGCAGTTGTCGGATCAACGGCATTTTTCATCATTCATGGTTTTAGACAATTTGCGGAAGAACAAGAGAAAAAATTGATTACGGGAAACATGTCGGATATCAGCAAAATTGCTTATCTTGAGGTTCTAGACTCAACGTTTTCGATAGACGGAGTAATCGGAGCATTTGCCTTTACATTTTCAATTCCCCTGATTCTTTTAGGTAACGGGCTTGGGGCATTAGTTTTACGAAAACTAACAATAAGCAATATAGAAAGAATAAAAAAATACATCTATTTGAAAAACGGTGCAATGTATTCGATATTATTTCTAGGGTCAATTATGATTTTGGAAAGTTTTGGCTACCATATCCCGGTCTGGTTCTCGCCGGTTGTTACTTTCGGAACAGTAGGATATTTCTTCCTTAAATCCAAGAAAGAATTGTTATAAGATATTGATGCCCCTTCGCTTAATCTTAAGTATTTTTTAAACTTTATGCGTTGAATAAATTATGAAAAATAGCTGCGGCGGCATCAATCCCTTCGAAGTTTTAACGAAGGGGGATTGACACCCACAAATATTTAACTGTAATATAAATTTAGGAGGTGAAATATAAATGGCAAAGTCAAAAAAAGATTCGGTGACCCTGACAAAAAATGGATTTATCGCCTTAATATTATTTGTTGTTGCGACTACAATGCTGGTAGCTTACGCTTATCTAAACTTCACAATAGTTAGATAGAAACTTACTTGTCGGGACTTGAAGAATGTCGTATTAGATATCGTACCCCTTTTTATATGCGTCACCATTCGTTCCTGCTCTTACCATCTCTCTTATCCTGTCTCTTTTTCCAGGATCGTCGTTACTATTCTGTTTAAGACCTGCAATTCTAACGCGATTCTTAATAAAATGTTCATCGTCTGAAAGGCTTGCTTTAAACCATTCATAGCCTACCGCATAACCTGATTTATTATATAAAGTTAATGGTTCTAATTTTCCTTCGTATTCATGCTTTACAGTTGCTCTTAAAAATGCCTCAAGCCTAAGTTTGTCGAAATTGCTTTTTGGCAAAACTCTCCCCCCTCTTTTATATAATTCTGGAAGCTTTTGCCACTCTGAAGTATCATTATTTAATAGTCCCAACTTCCATGCTTCTCGAATAAAAATAATGCTATTTACCTCATTCTGAGTAAACATTCTTCTTACCTTGGGAAGCTGACGAATGGCTATAATTTCTGCCTCTTCGACTGATAATCCGCGCTTAAGATAGGATGTTAACTGAGTTTCTGCTAAGAACGTTTTCTTAACAAACGCTTGTTCTGTGCGTATAAGCGAAGCGTCGCCAGTAATTCTCCTTGCCAGCGCCTGAAACATATTTAAAGTTTTTTTATTCCCTTTGATAAGTTCCTTTTGAGCTAACAGAAATACTTCTAATCCAAGTTTGTCAAAATTACTTTCTGGTAATTTCCTATTGCGTAAAGCATAAAGCTGATGTAATTCTTCCCGTGTTGAAAGGTCTTCCGGAATTAACCCTGATTCAAAAAGCAAATTGGCAAATTGAGCCCCCATTTCCCTATTTTTCAATATGGGCCATCTATGTTCTTTTCCTAACATGCGTGTTCTTGTTTTTCGACTGCTATGATCGCTAAGTTTTACCTGATTCCATTCTGGTCTACGTTTATTTTGCGCTATTGCGCTACTAACTTGTTTGTAATCAAGTCCTGTTATTTCTGCTATTTCTATATTCAGTATGTCCCGTTCGTAAAATGGCCTAACTTTATTCCAAACAGTGCTTTGTCGCTTGTGCATATTTATTTCCACTGACGTAAATTTCTGCACAGCTTGCTTTTTACTTTCAACAATGACGCCTGCTAAGGCGATATTTTCTATTACCATACTTAAAAACTCATGTTACTTTGCCTAAATGGACTTTTCTTGACTTTTTCCTGACAAGTTATATCTTAATACCTGTTTTTGCAAAAGAATGTGTAATTATAGCACAATAGTTTGCTTTGGGTAGCGTGATGAGGTAAAATTGACTCCGTGAAAACTTTGAGTGAGTTATTTAGAAAAATTAGAAAGCTTCCCCAAAAGTACAAAATTATTGGTTTGATTGCAGTTGTTGCCTTGGGATATTTTATGTTTTTTGGCAATAGAAAAGCAGCTCCCCTGCAATTTGTTCAGGTTAAAAAACAAAATCTCCGGCAGGAAATTTCAGGTTCAGGTACTTTGACCGGAACAAATAGCGCCGGTTTGCACTTTAAAGCTAGCGGCCGCCTGGGATATGTAAAAGTGAAAACCGGAGACAAGGTTATTAAAGGACAGGTAATTGCCGGATTGGACACTCAAGATCTTGAAATTGCCCTTAGACAAGCGCAAAATACCCTGCGGGACAAACGGGCAATTGTCGATAAGATAAAAGACGACACCAAAGACAATACTTCTGAAACTTTTACCCAAAGACAAACCCGAACCACAGCCGAAGTTGCTCAGGACAATGCTTATGATAACGTTTTAGCTGCTCAAAGAGCATTTCAGGATGCTGTGATTATCTCGCCACTTGCGGGAGTAGTGACAAAAGCGGATTTTTTACCTGGTGAGACTGTTTCCCTGACGGATATAGTCACTCAAGTTGTTGATTTTTCCGCAATTGTCTTTTCAGGAGAAATTGATGAGGCGGACATATCCAAAGTAGCGGTTGGACAACCGGCGGAAGTTACCCTTAATGCTTATGGAGACCGCATTTTTCAAGGTAAAGTTTCGGAAATTCTGCAGCAAACGGAAACTACTTTAAATGGCACAACAGTCGTAATAGTCAAAATACTTTTGGATAATCAACCGATTATAAATATTGCCGGACTTAACGGTCAGGTAAATATTGTTACAGCCGAAAGAAAGAATGTTCTAGCTATTCCTTTGGATGCCCTATTGAATGGCGATACTGTTTTTGTCAAAACCGCATTGGGATTGAAGAAGCAAAAAGTAGGAATAGGATTGGAATCGGACACGCAGGCAGAAATAAGCGAAGGCTTAAAGGAAGGAGATCTAGTTGTTGCCAATCCGGCCGATGTTCCCAATAATCTAAAATAATGCTACTCGTACATCTTTCAAACATCAATAAAATTTACCAAACAAGTCACGATCTTAAATTCCAAGCTCTGAAAAATATTAGCTTGTCTATTGACTCGGGTGAGTTTGTGGCGATTATGGGACCATCAGGTTCCGGAAAATCTACCTTAATGAATATTTTGGGACTTTTGGACAAACCCACCAGCGGGTCGTATAAATTGGAAGGGGAAGACGTAGCTCATTTAAGTGAAAAAGTAATGGCTGAAATAAGAAATAAGAAAATAGGTTTTGTTTTTCAGCAATTCAATTTGTTAAATAGAACTTCAATTTTGGATAATGTTACGCTTCCCTTGATCTATGGCGGAATTGATAATCAAGAGAGAATAACCAAAGCAAAAAAAGCCTTAGATCAGGTCGGTCTCTCGGACAAATTGGAAAACCGTCCAAATCAACTCTCGGGAGGCCAGCAACAAAGAGCGGCTATTGCCAGAGCTTTGGTAACAGATCCCCAAATTATTTTGGCTGATGAACCAACCGGAAATTTGGATACTAAAACCGGACAGCAAATTATGGAAATCTTCCGCAAATTGAATAACGAGGGAAAGACGATAATTTTGATTACGCATGAGGTGGATATTGCGAGGTATGCAAAAAGGACGATTCGCGTCAGAGACGGAGAAATAAAATGAATCATTTGGAAACATTCAGGGTGGCAATGGCAGCGATTCTGGCCAATAAAATGAGGGCGTTCTTAACGATCTTGGGAATTATGATCGGGGTTTTGTCGGTAATTCTTTTAACCTCTTTGGTTTCGGGGCTTAAAACAACCATTACCAAACAGATCGCCGGTCTTGGTTCCAATTTGGTTATTGTGGTTCCGGGAAGAATAGGCGGATCAAGATCTCCGGGCGGAGTCCAGGCAAACCGATTAACTTTTGCAGATGCGATAAATCTTAAAAATAAATTAAGACAGGATGCGCAAGTTTGCGCTGTTGTGCAAAAAACAGGCACTTTGAAAAGATTAAATATCAACGATAAAGGAGCAGCCATTTTCGGAGTCCAGGCGAATTACGAAAAAATAATTAGCTTGAAAACGGAGAAAGGAAGATTTATTAATGAAGCGGACGTTACCAGCGGAAGAAGAGTAGTGGTCATTGGAGCAACGGTCGTAAAAAATCTTTTTGGGACAGCGTCCCCTCTGAATCAGACCATAAAGATTGCAGGAATAAATTATGTGGTTATCGGAATTGCAGGTTCCAGAGGATCAATCTTTGGCATAGATCAGGATAATTCTGTTTTAATTCCGTTAACCAGCGCCCAAAAACAATTTGGAATTACCAGTCCCAATACTATTTATATAAATGCGCTAAAAGCGGAAAACGTCAAAGACATACAAGCCAAAGCAAAAGCGATATTAAATAAAAGATTAACCGAAGATGATTTTAGCGTCTTAACTCAGGAGCAGGCCCTATCTACAATATCAACCGTTACAAATGTTTTGACTTTGGGTCTTGGAGGAATTGCCGCAATTTCTTTGATTGTCGGAGGAATCGGAATTATGAACATAATGCTGGTTTCGGTGACGGAAAGAACCAGGGAAATCGGCCTGCGAAAAGCCTTGGGAGCCCAAACCGAGGATATCAGAAATCAATTTTTGATCGAAGCAGTGACGCTGTCCGGCATAGGAGGAATAATCGGAATAGTTTTGGGAATATTACTTTCGCTTTTGATTAATAATTTCCTACAGACAACGATCACCTGGTGGTCAGTTCTATTGTCTTTTGGATTTTCGATGATAGTCGGAATCGTTTTTGGTGTTGCTCCGGCGGTCCGCGCCTCAAAACTTGATCCAATCCAAGCCTTGCGCTATGAGTAAATGAAAACAACTGTCAGACCAGCGTTTTTAGCATCTGATCTGTTTTTTGCTGTACGCCCTTCAGGATTTGCACCATTCTTTTGAAAACCTCAAGGCTTGGTCTTAGTTTTTTTACCGATCTTAAATATTTCCTATCCTCTTCGTTCATATAAAACTATTTTACCTGACAATTGCAAAGATAGCTTGACAGCATCTGGACATTTATCAGACAATCCGGTTGAGGTAGGCTTCGCAAGCTTACATTTATAATCTAAATTACAAAAAGTATGCTAATATTGGTTAGCGTATTTTTATCGCAAAGGAGAAATATGAGATTTAAAGATAGAATACAGGCCGGACAATTGCTGGCAGATAAACTAAAGGGGTATGCCGATAAAGATGTGGTGGTTTACGCTATCCCTAGGGGTGGTGTTCTAACCGCAGTTGAAATAGCCAGAAATCTTCATGCTGTTCTGGATTTGGTAATCACCAGAAAAATTAGCCATCCGGATAATCCCGAATACGCCATTGCGGCAACAGCAGAAAATGGGCATATTGTCGGTACCCCAAGAGAATTAGCGCTGGTTGGTGAAGATTGGCTGGAAAGAGAAATGAAGAAAGGACGTCTGGAGGTAGCAAGAAGAAGAAAGAAATATCTGCATGGAAAAAAAATGACATCTGCTAAGGGGAAAATAGCTGTTGTTGTTGATGATGGCGTAGCAACCGGCTTAACGCTTCGGGTTGGCATTATGGAAATTAAACATTATAATCCTGCAAAGCTTATCGTTGCTGTTCCGGTCGTTCCCAGATCAACTGCAAAAATTTTGAGGAAAGAGGCAGACGAGCTAATTGCGCTTGAGATTCCATCTGATGATAAATTCCTCGGGGCAGTCGGGTCATATTACGATAGCTTTGCGCAAGTTAAAGATAAAGATGTAATAAAAATTCTTGATGCATATCGATGAGGCTAATCAAAAAGACCAGGATCATCAGCCGATTCGCGGAGGTTGCAATTTAAAAGAAAAATGGCGTAAGATAATTATAGTAGCACTCTTTTTGTAGAAAAGGTGGAGAAGAGATATCAAAGAAAGGAGGTTGTCAAAATATGGAAAAAAATTCCAGTTTCTTTTCAAACCCCAAACTTTCCTGGTTGTGGCTTTTAATAAGAATTTATGTCGGGTGGGCATGGCTTACTGCAGGATGGGAAAAAATAATCGATCCTGTCTGGGTTGGAGCAAAAGCCGGAGTAGCAGTAAGCGGTTTTTTGGCCGGTTCACTGGCCAAGACAACAGGTGCACATCCACAAGTTGCAAGTTGGTATGCGGATTTCATAAAGACAGTAGCGCTGCCAAATTCCGTCATTTTTTCCTATTTGGTTTCCTACGGGGAACTTTTTGTAGGGATTGGCTTAATTCTAGGCGCATTTACGGGAATTGCCGCATTTTTCGGAGCATTCATGAATATGAATTATCTTTACGCCGGAACCGTCAGCACCAACCCGACATTGCTGATTCTTCAAATTTTCATAATGCTGGCAGGAAAAACTGCGGGGGGTATCGGTTTGGATAGATTTTTGTCACCGTGGATTGCGTCCCGGAAATATGGTGCAAAATAGTGATAAAAGCGAAAAAATTTACGTTACCCACATAAATATAAGGCAGAGTATATTTTTTTTGCTGCTTAAACTTATCTTTCTGGATGTGACAGCAGCATTCATAGCGATATTATATTTTTCTTCGGTTACAAATAAATTTGTGCCCGAAGTCATCAATAGTGCAATACTATCGTATAACTTACCATTTTTTTTGATCCTGGTTTTTCTAAAAATTGCCTTGACTATTTATATTGTTATGCGATGGATAACTGAATATTACGAAATTTGGCCTCATGTCCTGATGTACTGGAGCGGTATTGTTTGGAGAAATCAGGAAAAACACCCATTTTCGCAAATGAGATCTGTAAAAGTTGAGCAGGGATTTTTTGGAAGAATTTTTGGGTTCGGGACAATACACCTTTACAACTGGTATTTAGAAAAGTATACCTCTTTGTATTTAATACATAACCCGATTAAATATTTTCATATTATTGAAGGTCTGCTTCCAAAATCGGAAAAAGACAGAGAAATTTTTTTGGGCAATACGGCATCGAAAGAATCTTAACATTTGAAATGATGGAGATAACGGCAAATGGTAAATTATTGGATCTATCGGGGAAAACCGCAATTGTAACAGGCGCGGTAGGAATTGGCTTTGGGATTGCCTACCGGTTAGCAGAAGCCGGAGCCAGTGTTGTGATTGCAACCCGTTCTCTTGATGAGGCCAACGAGTCGGTCAAAAAATTAACCGAAAAGAATTGGAAAGTAAAAGCAGTGCAGGCAGACGTATCCATTGAAGAAGATGTCAAAAGGATGGTTGCAGCCTCTGTTGCGGATTTTGGATCGGTAGATATTCTGGTGAATAATGCGGGAATCTATCCGACAATTCCGGTTATGCAGATGACACTTGGGGATTTTGACAAAGTGCTGGCGGTAAATCTTAAAGGAGTATTTTTGTGTACAAAATATGCGGCGGAACAAATGATTAAACAGGGGAATGGTGGAAAAATTATCAACATTACCTCTGTTGACGCGCTTCATCCCTCATCTGTTGGTCTGGCTCATTACGATGCATCAAAGCATGGGGTGTGGGGATTTACCAAGAATGTTGCACTAGAGCTTGCTCCGCATAAAATCTGGGTTAATGCAATTGCGCCGGGCGGAATTTTGACAGAAGGAGTAAAACGGATGCAAGCGGGACATCCTGCCACCGCAGGTGTTGATCCCGCAAAGCTTCTCGAGATGTTTTTGGCAAAAATTCCAATGCGTAGGATGGGGGAGCCTGATGATATTGGAAAAGTTGCTTTATTTCTGGCTTCAGACATGTCTTCGTATATGACAGGAACTCAGATTATTGTTGACGGAGGAGTCTTACTTTCTTAAATTATTTTAAAGGGGGTGATATGGCATGATGAATTTCGGAAATTGGGGATCAGGGTATTACATGATGAATTCCGGGTTGGGAACTATTATGGTTATTTTTTGGGCAGTAATCCTAATTGACTTGATTCTTTTAGGGGTTTGGTTGTGGAGGCAGGTGAATAAAAAATAACTTTACTTTGTTCCTTAAAATTCCTCATATAAAAATAGATTGTTGGACATGAAAAACTTTGACGCGCGTAAGTAATTTGATGACAAAACTCCCAGTTGTTTTTATCCAGGGAAGCATGTATTATTTAAGGCATGGTTCAAAAAGCGTTTTTAAAAGTATTTCGTAAATCCCATTACTTCGTAATCACTGCCGCTATCGCTTTCAACGTTCTGTTTCTGCACTATCTGATTCTTATACAAAATACCACCTGGGATGCATTCTGGCAGTCTAATCTTCCTTGGTATAGCTGGTCTCAGGTTATATTAAGCATTGTCAATGCCGCTCTCATAGGTATTGCCATCTCTTTTCTTTTATATGTGATCGAGGAGAGAAAGAAAGGATCCGAAACGACTTTTTTCAATACCCTTGGATCCTTAGTCTTTTCCACTGCCGTGACAGGCTGTTCTGTTTGCAGCGCTTTCCTCTTACCGACACTGGGAGTCGCAGCGTCTTTAACCGCTTTTCCTTTCGGGGGGCTGGAAATAAAACTATTCTCAATTGTTGTACTTTCGTATGCGATTTGGCAGTACTCAAAAAACATCCTGGGGTTTTGCAGGAACAAACAGCCGTCAGCCAACGTTTACAAAAGAACTTTTAGTCAATTACAGCCTTTTTTACTTTTGTTTCTTTTTGTTTTTAGTGTTTATGCTATTCCCAGACTTCCTATCAAATATCGGGCCAAAACTCAAAGTAATACGGTCGCGGCGGCAGCTGCTAATGTTTCCAAGATTAAGGCCGATGCCGCTTCTGTTTTTGCTCAAATAAATCCCGCAAAAGGATACGAAATAAATGTAAAATATGGCGATATAGGTCCCAAAATGCTTGAGATGGGCGTAATTGATTTGGAGAAATTTAAGCAAATTTATCAACAATCTCAACAGGCGCTGACGCCGGAACAAGAAGAGATCTTAACCCGAGGCTCTGATAAAAAAATTAAGATAGACCAAAACAACTCCTATTTTCTGTTGAACTTTTTCTGGGCTTTTGGTCTTGGAAATAAAACAAAAATATTGACAGAAGGGGATATGGTCAAATATGGCCAAGGGCAGGTTGGCAAATTTGCTTCAACCGGAGGATGGACGCTTGCCAAAAGCGATGCAATCGACTACTACTCAAAAAGAGCTCTAGTTCCATTAACGCCTACGCAGGAAGATCTGGTCAACAAAGTCGCCTCGAACATTTATAGGCCATGTTGCGGTAATTCAACAGCTTTTCCCGACTGCAATCATGGAATGGCGCTTTTAGGCGTGCTTGAGCTAATGGCGGCACAAGGCGGCACTGAAAATGAAATGTATAATGCGGCAAAATACATCAATGCCTTTTGGTTTCCCGCCAATTATTATGACATTGCTTTGTACTTTAAAAATAAAGAAAATAAGGACTACAAAGATGTAGATGCCAGACTAATTCTTGGTAAGGATATTTCGTCGGCTTTCGGAGCGCAAGCGGTAAAAAAATGGCTAACGGAAAATGGCATAGTTGCGCCGCCGCCCCAGCAAAAAGGAGGCTGCGGAGTTTGAAGGTAACAATATCAATTATCATAATTACCGTTGTTATCCTTGGCGGAGGCGTATGGCTTTTAGGGAGTAATGGTGCTAAAGAAGAGGCGAAATTGAGTAAACCTTTGGTGGGAGATGCCATCGCCGACCAGGGGGCAAATCACGTACCGGAAGGCACTTTAGTAACTTATCTTACCAATCCGCCTACCGGAGGCTCTCATTATGCCCTTTCTGCAAAGGCCGGTATTTATGACAAGAGCGTGCCGGACGGAAATCTGATACACAGCATGGAACATGGAGCAGTCATACTTTGGTACAATGGCTTATCTAAGCAAGATATTGAACGCTTAAAACAAATTTTTAATTCGGTTTCAATTAGCAAAAAAATTATGGTTCCCCATGCTACGATGGATGTTTCAATAGCTCTAACCTCGTGGGGGAGATTACTTAAACTTCAGGCAATTGATGAGGTTAAAATAAAAACCTTTATGGAAACGAATGAAAACCGAGCCCCTGAAAAAGCCCCGCTCTAAGATTATGAGAAAATCAATTATTAAAGGAAGCGCGGCATTTCTAATTCTTTTGGCCGTTTACTTTTTGATTTTGACTCTAGTTTCCGGGTGGAAGTTTGCCTGGGAGCAGTTTAGCCGGTTCTGGTACTTTATTATAGCTCTTGCTTTGGGCTTTGGGGTGCAATTTGGCCTTTACAGTTACCTTAAGGAGATTATTAGACAAAAGGCTAAGACGGGACGAGTTTTAGCCGCAACCGGCGTAACTTCCACTACGGCCATGATTTCCTGCTGCGCCCATTACTTGACCAATATTTTGCCAATTCTCGGGATAACAGGTATAATTACTTTTATCGGTCAATACCAGGTTCAATTTTTCTGGATTGGCTTATTTTTTAACCTTTTGGGAATACTTTACTTGGGAAATAAGGTGCTAAGATTTTCTAAACAATAATGAAAAAAATTATCATTATTTTTATTGCAATTCTGTTTATAATTCTGGCGGTTAAGTTTAGGGGAGTGCCCTTTGAGACAAAAGAGAACAGCGAGGGTTCTGTTGTGATCACTGTTACGCCCCGTGATCTAGAAAGTGACCCATCCTCCTTAAGTTTTGACATTGCATTAGGCACTCATTCTGAAGAATTGGACAGCGATTTGATCGTTGTTTCAGAAATCGTAGATGATCAGAGAAAGTCATACAAGCCCATATCTTGGGAAGGAACACCTCCCGGAGGGCATCACCGCGAAGGCGTTTTGAAATTCAAGCCCATTTTGCCCGGGCCCAAATCGATTGAATTAATAATAAAAAATGTCGGCGGAGTGCCGGAAAGAAGTTTTAAATGGAATCTTTAAAACTTGTTAAATAATTTCATGAAAGAAAAACAAATTATTATATTGGGCTCTATAATTACAGCTGCTATGCTTGTGGCGGCGATCTTTCTATTCAATGGCAATAGCGGGCAAAGCTCTTCTACTAGTCAGACAGTAAATATATCGCTTGATAGTTTAGTCGGCAAAACAGCGCCTGATTTTACATTGGAAAATTACAACGGTGAAAAAGTTACCTTAAGCAAGCTCAAGGGTAAAAATGTTGTCCTATTTTTTAGTGAAGGCCTAATGTGTTATCCGGCCT
The DNA here is from genome assembly GCA_001783805.1 of Candidatus Levybacteria bacterium RIFCSPHIGHO2_01_FULL_40_16. GTDB lineage: Bacteria > Patescibacteriota > Microgenomatia > Levybacterales > UBA12049 > GWB1-37-8. The sequence continues at coordinate 355,976 of MFNS01000001.1, read as the reverse complement.
GCTGGGACCAAATCGCTGCTTTTGGGAAAGATAATGAATTTGCGAGTAAGGATACTATTGCATTGACGATTCTCAATGATCCCAAGAGCGACTGGAAAATGGCAATTGAAAAAATGCCGGAATTGGCTAAAGCCGTAGTCCTTTTTGATACCGACAAGCGGATTTCCATAACCTATGACATGCTTTCTCTTCCTTCATCCATGCATAAAGGACAGCTTCCCGGGCACACCTACGTGGTTATTGATAAAGAGGGAATTGTCCGATATGTCAAAGATGACGTTTCCATGGCAGTCAGAAATCAGGAATTAATAGCAGAAATAAACAAACTTTAACCTATGGAACTTTTAATCAGCGCATCTTTTATAGCCGCGTTTTTCGCAGGAATTGCCGCGCTTTTTGCACCCTGCTGCATCACCGTGCTCTTGCCAACTTATTTTGCTTCCATTTTTAAGCAAAAAACTACAGTATTTTTAATGACTTTTGTTTACTTCCTTGGCATCTCATCGATCTTTCTTCCCATTGGTATGGGAGTTTCATTCCTGGCTCAAATCTTCAGCCAATATCATGATACGATTTTTCTTATCGGGGGAGTCTTTTTACTGTTTTTAGGCATAACTTTGCTTTTGGGACAGCAATTTTCTTTGCCTTTTACTGTCCACCCGGAGCTGAAAAAGCAAGACTTTGTGTCGGTTTATATTTTGGGTATATTTTCTGCAATTGCCACCACTTGCTGCGCACCTGTACTGGCCGGAGTCCTGACCTTATCAGCGCTTCCCGGTTCAGTTTTCTTAGGAGGAGTTTATACCCTGGCTTATGTGTTAGGAATGGTTCTTCCTCTTTTTATTATTGCCTTTACCCTGGACAAAGCCGATTTTACCAAAAAGTTTTTCGCCTTCAGAAGAAAAATCTCCTATACTTTTCTTGGCCAAAAAATCCAGCAAACTTTAGCTAATCTTTTTTCCGGACTGATATTTGCTGCATTGGGAATTATTATTATTTATCTTGCAAAAACAAGCCAGCTTACGACGCACTCTTCATACCAGATTGCCTTGAATATATACCTGACAAAATTTATTGAGTTCATTGGCCAATTCACTAAATTTATTCCCGAGACAGCTTGGGCCATCATCGTCATTGCTATTGTAGTATTTATTACCTATATTGCCATTAAGCAATTTGTATCGTTGAAGAAAAACAAGACCAAGGGAGGTGACTTACATGAATAAAACAGGGCTTATTGCAATTTTAAGTACCGGAATAGTCGTAGTTTTAATACTGGTCGTTAGTCGGTTTAGCAATTCTAACAGACAAGCTGTTCAGGCGACTGAAAAGGAAGTATCAGGTAATGCGTTATCCAAAAGCACGCAAACAGACTCTGCGGCAGATCATCATGGAGGAGGAGCGCCTGTTGATACGACTATTTTTAATAGTTTAATTAATAAACCTGCGCCTGATTTTACGTTGGAAAGTTATGATGAAAAAAAAATTACCCTAAGTGGATTAAAAGGTAAAAATGTCATTCTTTTCTTTAACGAAGGATTGATGTGTTATCCGGCCTGCTGGAATCAGATTGCGGCTTTTGGCAAGGACACGGGGTTGCAAAATAAAGCTGTAATATTAAACATTACGGTTGATCCTAAAAATGATTGGAAACAAGCGACAGATAAAATGCCGGAACTAGCTCTTGCAACAGTAGTTTTTGATAGCAATAGGGAGGTTTCCCGAAAATACGGAGTTCTAACTCTTCCTTCGTCAATGCACAAAGGTCAATTTCCCGGACATAGTTACGTAATAATTAATAAAGAAGGAATTGTTAAATTTATCAGAGATGATGCTTCCATGGTAATCAGAAATCAGGAATTAGCTTCCGAAATTGACAAGCTTTAACGCCCTTGGATTTAGCAACAAGATTTGGTTTTTGTTGCATTTTCTTTCATGTAATCCTTTGGATTGGCGTTAAATTGATCTTTGCAGTTTTCTGAGCAAAAATAATATTTTGCGCCATCATTTTCTGAAGAAAACTCAGTTTTTTTATCCACCTTCATCCCGCAAACAGGATCCTGAGCCTTATCGTTTTTTCCAAAACCAAACATAATAATCACCTCCCTTTAATTCAATTTTGCCCGTCTTAACAGAAGAGCGTTAAAAACCACAATAATTGATGATGCGCTCATCAAAAGAGCAGCCCATTCGGGCCGAAGCAAGATGTCAAATGACGGATAGAGCACTCCTGCCGCTGTTGGGATAGCAAAGACGTTATAGCCGGTTGCCCAGATTAGATTCTGAACCATTTTGGTATTAGTTTTTCGGCTTAAAGATATTGCTTTGACTACATCCATTGGATCATTTTTCATGAGCACGATGTCTGCCGATTCAACTGCGACATCTGTCCCCGCGCCTATGGCAATTCCAACGTGGGATTGAGTAAGAGACGGAGCATCATTAACACCATCTCCCACCATAGCTACAATATTCCCTTCGTTTTGCAATTGCTTAACCTTATTAACCTTATCCTCAGGTAAAACTTGGGCAAAAACAGTATCCAGATTAAGTTGTTTTCCAACCTCGCTGGCTACATCAAGGGTATCTCCCGTAAGCATAGCTGTTTTTATTCCCATGTCGTGAAGTCTTTTAATCGCCTCTTTTGATTCTTCCCTGATTATATCAGCAAGAAGTATTACTCCGGCTAGTTTGCTATCTATGGCAACAAAAACTGGCGTACTCGCCTTACTCTTCCTTCTCCAACCATTCTCATTTATCCTTATTTTTAATTCTTCCATTAAAGCTTTATTGCCAACCACAATTTTTTTATTACCAATTTTTCCGGTAGCTCCTTTACCCGGAAAAGATTTAAATTCTTTTACATCCGGGATTTCTAGCTTTCTATTCCTAGCATGATTAACGATTCCTTGAGCGATGGAGTGTTGTGATTGAACCTCTACGGCGGCCGCTAATTTCAGAAATTCATCTTGATCTTTAATACTCGATTTTTGGCTTAAAATAATGTCAGTTACTCCGAACTCTCCTTTTGTCAGAGTTCCTGTTTTATCAAACACCACATAATTCAATTTTCTGGCTATTTCCAGTCCCTTCATATCCTTGATCAAAATTCCGTTTTTAGCGCCAAGAGTAGAAGTAATCGTGGTAACTGTAGGAATGGCTAGTCCAAGCGCATGAGGACAAGCGACAACAATTGCCGCCACAGCCACAGTCGCTGCGAAAACAACTCCGTGAGGTAAAATAAATACCCAGGTAATAAATGAAACAGTTCCGGCAACAATAGCTATATAGAATAAGACACCGGCTGCTCTATCAGCTAAGTGTTGCACATTGGGTTTTGAAGCTTGGGCCTCCCGTATTAATTTCATGATTTGAGAGATGGCTGTATCCGCTCCTGTTTTGGCAACTTCAATTGTCAACGACCCGTCTTGATTAATAGTGCCTCCAATTACCTTATCGTTTTTTTTCTTATTAATAGGTCTTGATTCTCCGGTAACCATTGATTCATTAACCGAACTTTCTCCATCTATTATCGTACCGTCAATCGGAATTTTTTCTCCCGGCTTAACTAAAACTCTATTGCCTATCACTAATTGATTAGTTTTAACATCCGTGATGTCACCATTCTTAATAAGATGAGCGGATGGGGGAATAAGTTTGGTCAATTCTGCCAAAGCGCCTGTTGCTCCCCTGACCGCTCTCATTTCAAGCCAATGGCCTAATAAAAAAACAGAGATAAGGGTGGATATTTCCCAATAAAGAGATTCTTCCGGAAAAAAGAAAGTTGCGGCAACTGAAAAAGTAAATCCTACAGCTATGGCAAACGCTACCAGAGTCATCATTCCGGGATTTTTTTGCGATAATTCTCCTTTTGCTGCTTTAAAGAAAGGTATTCCGCCAAAGAGGAAAATAAAAGCACCTATTACAAAAAGCAACAATCCGATACCTGGAAAATTTACATTAAAATGCAACCATTTTTGGATATTTGGCGAAAGAAGCATGATAAGTAAAACAAAAGGTAAGGTAATAAAGAAACGTTTTCTAAAATCTTTCTCCATCGAGGCATGATTTTCGTGCCCCTCATGCTCTGCGTTTATAGGCACAAGCTTCATTCCGCACTTTGGACAATTACCAGGAGTATCTCGTATTACATCCGGATCCATTGGGCAGGTATACGTTTTTTCATTCATAAAGATTTATCTATCTATTGATGAATCCTCTTAAATAATCTTAACAGTTCTGCGATTGCTTTTTCTCTTTCATTTCGGAATTGATCTGCGACATGTGTTCCTAAATGTTTTTCGAATATAAGCGCATCAAGACTTTTGATTGAATTTTGTATAGCTAAACTTTGATCGAGCAAATCAATACAATATTTATCTTCTTCGATCATTTTAAGCAAACCGTCAAGCTGTCCTTTGATAATATTGATACGCTTTTGAGCTTGCCCCTTGACATCCTTATTTTTATTCATATATATTATAGTATATACCCCTGGGGGGTGTATGTCAAAAGGAGGTGAAAATTTATGAAAAATCAATCATACGCAATACAAAATGCCTTAGCAGTTACAACGGCTATTATTTATGTATTGTGTCGGCTGTTGGTGGGCTTATTTCCTAATGAATTTTTTGCTATCGCTCAATCATGGTTTCATGGCGTTGAGTTTAGTAGGCTAGACGTTGGGAATTTAACTATGTCGGCATTTATCGTAGGTTTAATCTCATCTACGATAACAGCTTGGGTAGTCGGCTATATCTTTATAAAGGTTTATAGATCATTTGTAAAATAGTTCCATTTGTGATATAGATAGCAACCTAGTTGGTATTAAGAAATTAGTGGAGTAATCCTTATCGGTATATTTCGACTTGAAAGATAATCGAGCAAATAAAAAAAACCGGCTGCAACCCCCTCAAAAAAAATCGCCCCAAAAATTCTAAATTTTTGCTATACTTTCTGTGTTAGGGTATGAAATTCAAAAAAGCGTTAACAATAAGCATTAGCGAAGATAGCTTGGACCGGAAATATTGGGGAAAGCTAGATAAATTGGTTGAAAGAAAATTATGTCTCCCAAAGGACAGCCCTCAAATAAGAAAAGAATTGGTCGACGTCGACTGTATCTTAACGGGATTTCAAATACCTGTTGGCAGAGAAGAAATAGATGCAGCTCCAAATTTAAAATATATTAGCGTTTTAGCTACCGCTTACGGAAAAATTGACACAGATTATGCAAAGAAAAAGGGTATAATCGTGACCAATGTCCCGGGTTATTCTACGGAATCAGTTGCGGAATTCGTTTTTGGAGTAATCTTGGAAAAGATAAGAGATTTATCCAGGGCAAAAGAGCAGGCGGGTAAGGGCAATTATTCCGAAGCAGGGTTTAAAGCAACAGAGATAAAAGATAAAATATTTGGAGTAATTGGTCTGGGAAGAATTGGGAGTAGAATAGCAGAAATTGCCAAGACTTTTGGCGCGGATGTCAGATATTGGTCGAGGCATAGAAAAGAAGATTTGGAGAAAAAAGGTATTAAATATCAAGATGCCGATAGTTTAATTTCTCAAGCGGATATTATTTCTCTTAATTTGGCAGAAACTCCGCAAACAAAACATTTTCTAAATAGAAAAAGAATCAATAGCATTAAGAAGGGAAGTTTGGCTGTAAGCACAGTTACCAATGAGATAACAGATTTAACGGCATTAGAAGATAGGCTTAAAAAAGAAGATATAACTATTATTCGTGATCATCCGGATGAGTTAAGCCCGGAAGAAGCGAAAAGATTATCTAAATATAAAAATTGCATATTCTATCCATCAATTGGTTATATCTCTGATGAGGCAAGAATAGCCAAGCAAGAAATTTTTATTAGCAATATGGAAAGTTTCCTAAATGGAAAACCTAAGAACATAGCGACATAAATCTGATAATTCTTGGAAACCGGTTGCAACCCCCCCCAAAAAATTCCTGTTATAATTAATTTAAAGATGCCAATCATAAGAAAAATCATTTATCGCCAATCAACTAAGGCTGCGGTATTTATTGACGCAGCTAATGTAATTTATTCCCAAAGAACTCTAAAATGGCAGATAGATTTTAAAAAATTGATGGATTACTTCAAGGTCAATTATCAGCTGGATAACGTCTATTTCTATTTTGGATATTTAAAAGATGACGAAAAACAACAAGGATTCTTTAGGAAATTAAGACAGTGGGGTTACAAAATCAGAACCAAAGAAGTTAAATTAATTAGACAATCTGACGGCACTATCTTAAAGAAAGGGAATTTGGATGTGGAGCTGACCATAGATGCCATTAAGGATCTTAAGTATTATTCGACAGCTGTTCTAATGAGCGGAGACAGCGATTTTCATGCCCTGGTCAGATATCTGCAAAACAAAGACAAAAAAGTAGTTGTAATTTCATCGAAAGGGCATGTCTCTTACGAACTTTTAAAAGCTGCGAATAAATATATTAATTTCAATACTTTAAGAGAATTTGTGGAGAGAATCTAGATTCCAAAAATCCCCTTTCGGGGATTTTCAGATGATTATTAAATATTATTCTAGCGTATTAAGCCAATCTTGTCAATCGGAAGAATAGCCTTGACAGGAATTAATAACAGGCTGCAACCCCCCCCTCTAAAATTCCATAAGTTGTTTAATGCGTTTTTGTTTCGGGGGTAAGAGTATAAAAGATCCGAGGAATTAATTTCAGTTCCTCTACATCAACTATCACGGCATCCGTTTGCATAACATTTTTAGAATCCCTATAGGTAACGTCAAAAGGAATTAAGAGAACGCTTTTTCCAACTAGGCTTGAGTCAACCCTTGCAAATCCACCATGAAGATTGTAATCGGATTGGGGTTTATCATCTCGTTGTGCTTTTAATAGCATCTGCTCGAGCTCTTCAGGAGTAATTTCACGCCCTTCGCCTAGGGGATAACGTGGAAAATGCTTTGGGAAAACAAATCCTGACGGACGAACTTCGCCTTCCATAAAGTATACCCTATCAATCTCTCTAAGGTCCCTTGCTCCAATGATAATCCTTGGTCTTTGTCCATTTGGGATAAGTTTTCCTCCTTGAGTTTCATAAACTTCTAAGTTCCCATATTTATTTGTCTTCAGAATGTGAGTAAGTGGATCAAAACGGAGAAGGTCTTGTGACCAATAAGGATCAGAATTAAATCCGAATTGATCAGCATCATACTCATCTGTGATGCTAAAACCTCCTATATTGCTGAATGATACTGATTCCGATCCTAATTTGAAATTTTTAATCCTGCCCATTTTTAATCGAATTGAATTTGATTCAACTTGTTCAAGCGTCAATGGTTTTGGCCCCGTTTCAGTAATTAATGGATTTTTTGGTGCTTCTATATTGGCCATAAAGAGGATTATACGTATGGATGTCGGAAAAAGCAAATAAGAAAATCGGCTGCAACCCCCCCCATTCTCACATTCTAATTCTTGCAAAAAAAGAAAAATAAGTATAATATTGTCTTCGACTTATGGGAGTAGAACGAAATGATTTCATCGCAAGCAAAGAAACAATGAGGGATCTTAGACGTGATTATTCAGTTGTTAGAGACAGTTTTCAGGAAAGCTTGGGAACATTAGTTAGGGAAGTGTCCGATTTCCTCGTAACTAAGTATGGTGAATTTATGCCAAACACAAAAGACCAGATTTCAGATGGGATTGAGAATAGACTGCTTTTCTTAACAAAAGAATCTTACGTAAAGTTTCATAAGGATTGGCTTGGGAGAGAGGAGTCAAGAAATCCAACGGCATATGTTTGTAAAAAGGGCGGTATAACAGTTCTCCTAGATACGCTTGAAGTATGGGCGGGTATTTCTCAGACAGAAAAGGAAAAATTTATTGAATATTTTGGCAGTAAAGAACAGGCAATAACGGAACTGACTTATATAAATCTTATTGCAAACATCGTACATGAGACAGTGCATCAGTTTCAGGATTGGTCACTTCCGGAATTATTTTTTGAAATGGGAACAGTATATTATCAGGAGGAGATCAATCGGGAAAGAGACTATGAATGTCCTACCACGGAGAAGCAAGATAAAATTAGTCATCTATATAAGGAGCTTATTGAGGAATTTGGAGAAGAAAATATGCATAAATTATATTTTGGGGGTTTTAAAAATACTTTTGAGAGAAAAATGTTACTAATGCAGGTTGAAATATTTATTGATATGAAAGATGCCAAGTCTTTGCTTCCCGGATATGGAAATGATGTTGGAGAAGCTAGGACAAATTAAAACTCGGTTGCAACTCCCTCCCCAAAAAAACCAAAATTATTTACCCTTTTTAATAATTAAGGTAATTTCGTCGTCAATCATCATTCCGCCTTTTGGTAATATCCGTCTATCAATTCTTAAACCTTCGTCTTTTAATAAATTGCAAACATTAATTTTGAAGGATTTATTATTAATGGTGGGGGATTGAAGACGTATTTCCTGCGTAGCTAATTGCGCAAGAGATATTTTCATACGATCGTGCTCATAAATAACCGGGTCTACGACAGCCGACAACTCTCCATTTGAAGCTAATATTCTTTCTGTTTCTTTTACGTGTTCATGAAGATCTTGTTCGTCTTCTGCATAGTAAAGTAAGCCACATACAGAAACAATTAAATCTACTGAATTATCCTCAAGACCCGTTTCACTAAAAGTTCCGTCGATATACTCCAAAAATTTATATTGTCTTTCCGGAAGCTCGCGATCTAGAGCCAGACAATTTATACCTTGCAAGGATAATTCTCGGCCGATTTGAGATATTGCCTTTCCTTTTCCGCATCCCATATCCAAAATTCTGTCTCCCCTTATTAATTGTTTTTCCAAAGAATCAAGGAAATCTTTTGCATGTGAAAAGCCATTTATCAGAGCGTAGTCTCGCGAATCCCGATTTCTCTCCATGCTTACCATTTCGGAGAAAGGACGATGTTCCATTGACTCATGCATATGGCCTAGAATTATACATTAAACACTAAAGTTCCCCAAACCCACTTTTGATATAATTGGTTTATGACGGTGTTAATTATTCATGGAATTGGCGGACACGCCGGTATTCATTGGCAAAAGTGGCTGCATGATGAATTAATAAAGAGCGGATTCAATGTTTTGATGCCGAATCTTCCAAATTCCGACCATCCGGATAGAAAAGAATGGCTTAAAATTATAAAAGTTAAAGTAAAAGGCATAGATCCTCAAGAGCTTATTATAGTTGGTCATTCTTTGGGGGTAACGACAGCTCTTGATCTATTAGGGGGGATTGACAGGAAAATTATAGGATTAATCTCAGTTTCAGGATTTGCAGAAGATTATGGGGCTGAAATGAATAGTTATTTTTTGAGTGAAAAACATATTGATTTCTCTAGAGTAAAAAAACATGTTGAGAATTCATTTGTAATCTTTGGAGATAATGATCCATATGTTCCGCAGAAAGAGTTACGGATGGTTGCGGATCAACTTGGAGTTGCGCCTAAAATTATAAAAGATGGCGGACATTTAAATACGGATACCGGATTTACGACTTTCCCCTATCTTTTGGAAATAATTAAAAAATTAAAATAGCCACGCCGGCTGCAACCCCCCCCAAAAAAAATTCAAATGCGGAACTAATTGTTTGAGGGGTTTTTGGGAGCTACTACCCAATTTTTCTTTGGTCCTTCCGGATTCCATGAAGAATTCCATCTTGCAAAACCATAGCTTTTTGAAGCTCTTTCTAATACCTGTCTGAATTCTTCCTCTGATTTCAGTTCTTTTTGAGATACTAGACTGCCGCCTTTTTCTTCACATTCTTTGTTATATTTCTCCAAAGCTTCAGGACTGGTTGTATAGATTAGCGAATCTACGGATGTCCGTCCGTCTGCGAATATTTTTGCCTCCAGAGGTACATCGACTACAAATTCAGATCCTTCTTTTTCATTCATAATAAAATGCTATCTGCATATTTTAACATGATATTTTGAATAAATCAAAAAACCGGCTGCAAAGCCCTCCCGAATTTCCAAATCATTTTCATTTTGATATAATCTTTTCATAATTTATATGAGCGTGGAGGTAGATTATTTCTCTACCAGTGAAAGAAGGGGAGAGAAATGTATAGGTTCACATAGTGTTGCTTCTGGCAATTGGATGCCTGTAAAATTTTTGGGAAAAGGATCAAGGATAGCCGTTATTTGTAGCTTGAATAAAGATAAGGGTTCAATAATAATAACGGACCCAAATGGGAAACTGGGAGCAACAAGATATGCTGCTCCGGAAGATAACGAGGGGGAGGAGGTTGACATATCTTCAAATCCTGAAGCATCCATGGGTACGTATGTCGAAATTGCGGGAGAACAAATGCTTTCAATTTATACGGAGAATAAAAAATCATTAAGTGAAGTTTTGATTTATTTGGATCTGGATGAGAATCACGATCAGGAAGTTTCCCCGGAAGATTTTGTCGGCCCCATCACAGCATCTTAATTAAAAATAATAGGGCAAAAAAACCTGCTGCAAAGGCGAGATTTAAAATTGTCTGTATTCTTCCTTGATGATATTTCCATAATTTTTGAGAAGTTTTTGTATTTTAGGGTTAATTACGAAATTACAATAAGATTTGTTTTTGTTCCTCTCAAAATAGTTTTTGTGATAATTCTCAGCAATATAGAAATTTGTGAAAGGAGTAATTTCCGTCACAACGGGATCCAGGTAGACTTTTTCTTCTTCAAATTCCGTTTTTGATTTTTCGGCAATTTCTTTTTGCTTTTGATTGTGGTAAAAAATTGCCGATCGATATTGTGTGCCGATGTCGTTACCTTGTTGATTAAGAGTCGTGGGATTGTGGGTATGCCAGAAGATATCCAGGATTTTTTCAAAAGAAAGAAGTGAAGGATCAAACTCAATTTGAATAGATTCCGCATGTCTCGTACTCCCGGAGCAAACTTGTGCATAAGAAGGATTTTTTCCGCCAGCTGGCGGATTTCCTCCCGCATATCCGGGCAAAACAGATATTACGCCTTTCAATCTTCTGAAGATTGCCTCCGTACACCAAAAACATCCGCCTGCAAGTGTTGCTGTTTCCAATTTATTTTTCATGTAAAACTTTCGGCAGCTCCCTTCCTTCGGGAACAAAACGGATTGATAAAGAATTGACGCAATGCCTGGTGTTTTTATCGGTTAAATGTTCTCCCTCAAACACATGTCCCAAATGCGCTTGGCAATTGGCGCATTGAATCTCCGTTCTTTGTCCATCCGGGTCCGGCAACCGTTTTACGGCATTGGGAAAATTTTCGTCAAAGGACGGCCATCCGCATCCGGCAGCAAATTTACTTTTTGCTGAAAATAAGGGAACATTGCACCTGCGGCAAATAAAAGTGCCGTTTTCGTAAAACTTGTCATATTCTCCCGAGAAAGGCGGTTCCGTACCCTTGCCTACAATTACTTCTGCTTCTTTTGGGGTGAGCTTGTTAAATGCCACGACATTATTGTACTACAGGGTGAAGGAATTTTCAGCCTAAATCAACATTAATTACAAAGATTCTGGATTTTGCTATAATCTTTTCGTGAAGAAAAGAACATGGCTACTGTTATTCGTTATTGTAATTAGCACAATTGGTTTTTATACTTTTAAGCAAATAAATTCCAATACCAACCTGTATAAAACCATATTAAATTCATTGTCAGGTGCAAAAGGGAAATACAGCGTGGTTGTTGAAGATTTAGAAAATGAAAAAAGGGATTCGCTTTATGGAGATAAAGTTTACAATGTCGGCAGTCTTTATAAATTGTGGGTTATGGCAGAATCTTTTGATCAGATCCGAAATGGCACTCTTTCAAAAGACGAAATATTATCGGAAGACGTGAGCGTTTTGAATAAGGGTCTTAATATTGATCCGGAATTTGCGGAGCTAACGGAAGGAACGATTACATTAACGGTAAGGGATGCTTTAAGGCAAATGATTGCCATTTCACATAATTATGCGGCGCTTCTTTTGACCAATAGAATAAAGCTATTAAATGTCGCCGGGTTTTTGAAGAAAGACGGTTTTAATAATTCACATGTTGGCGATACGCCGACATCAACAGCTGATGATATCGCGGCTTTTTTTGAAAAGTTATACAAAGGCGAACTTAATAATCCCCAATATACTAAAGAAATGCTGGATTTATTAAAAGCCCAGACCCTTAATGATAAACTGCCAAGATATCTACCGGAAGGAACAGTTGTTGCGCATAAGACAGGAGAGATAGACTATTTATCGCATGACGGCGGAATTGTCTATGCTCCGACCGGTGACTATATTATCGTAGTTTTGTCAGAGAGTAGTTATCCTCCGGGAGCAGAAGAGAGAATTGCTCAAATCTCCAAGAGAGTCTTTGACTATTTTTCCAAGATTTAATATAATTTACCCCGCAATGAATGCAGAACGAATAGGTCAGCAAAAAGAGATTAAAGAGGTCCCGAAAACCTCTTTAATGGCGCGTTTTGCAGTATTAAATCATAACTTAGCAACACGAGAGGGTATGGGCTCATCAAGAATCAGCCGAGCGATACAGAATGGCCTTTTTTGGATAGAAGATCAAGTAAACAATAGTCACATTTTGAGCGAGGAAGCACATGCTCAATATATGAACACATTATACGAGGATCTATTAAGGCATAATCCCGATAAAATTATTAGCTGCTTTCTACTTAGAGAGGCTAAAGCAGAGAACGACTTTGTTTCTAAGAAAGATGGTGGCTTAAGTTTAAAAAAAGGAAAACGCTTTATACGTCTGTATCCATTTAACCACTCCGATAAAGGAACTACTTTTGAAACTCTTGTTTCGGGAATGAAAAAGGTGGCCAAGTATATAGAAATTAATGAAAAGAAGCTGCCTAAGCAAAACTGCATTACATTTATTACTTATACCATTAGTCATGCTAGATTGTTTGGTAGATTGGGATTTACTGTTGAAGAAACCCCTTATGTGGAAGGAAAGAATAGGTTTTTTGGAAAGACATTAAGCCCAATTAGTCAAGAAGTTAAAAGCATGCATTCGAGTATTTTTGTATGCTCTCAGACTTACGATGAGATAAAAGGCAGATTTTCCGATTCTTCTCAGCCGAAGACGACATCCTGAAAATTCCCCAGCTTTACTTTTAAAAAGATCTTCTATAAGCTAAGAGTATTATGATAGATGAATTTGGAAATGAACGCCCTATCTTAGAAGAACTTCATGAAGATGAGAAGAAAATACATGAAGATGAAAGGAATATAAGAATTGCATTTCTTGCAATAGGACTGCTTTTCCTGATTATTATCGGCGTTTTTTATTTTACTGCACAACTCGTGCAAAGAATTGAGAGTCAAAAATCTGAACCCGTAAATATTGTAAATCAATTAACCCCAACTCCGCTTGTTCCATCGATTTCTCCTGCTTTAAAATCAACAGTTGCCCCTTCGTTTCTGCCTTCGCCTCTAGCTTCATCTACGCCCGTAGTTATAATCCGGGAAGTTGTCAAAAATGTTTCTGTAAAAGACCAGTATATCCCTTTTGGTAGTGGCAGTAATCAAACAAATGATTGGGCGGATGTTGCGGGATTACAAGCAGACATAGATTTTGGAAGTTATGAGAACATAAAGGAGGTTCGTTTCGAAATATCCGTGGGTATTCCAACTGCCAATCAGACCGTTTCCGTGAGGCTTTATAATGTGACAGATAAGCATCCGGTATGGAATTCGGAAGTAACAACTACAAATAATGTTTATGCGGTTTCACCGGCCATTATTTATGACAAGGGTCTAAAAACTTACCGAGTACAAATGAAAACACAGCTGCAATTTTTGGCAAACCTTAATTTGGCAAGAATACATATAATTTCAGAATGATTTAGAATAAATTGGTAAAATTCCCAAACCCCTCAATCTGCTATAATCTTTTTATCCTTCGACTTTGCTCAGGATAAATTATGAACCTATCGGTTGGAATCGTAGGGCTGCCAAACGTAGGGAAGAGCACTTTATTTAATGCTCTACTTAAAAAGCAAACAGCGTTTGTCGCGAATTATCCTTTTGCTACTATTGAGCCCAATGTTGGTGTGGTGCCTGTTCCAGACATTCGTCTGGAAAGATTAGCGCAGATAACCAAAGATGAAGAACAAATGGATGGATTCCCACCGATTAAACCGGCGGTTGTAAATTTCGTGGACATTGCAGGATTGGTTAAAGGTGCGAGCGAGGGCGCGGGATTGGGAAATAAATTCCTGTCCCACATCAGGGAGGTTTCAATTATTGCCCATGTGGTCCGCGCGTTTGAAGACCCGAATATTATTCGGGAGGGAAGTGTCGGACCGAAAACTGATTATGAGGCAGTTGAAACGGAATTAATTTTGGCAGATCTACAGTCAATCCAACAAGCGCAAAGCAAAGTAAAAAGATTTGCCAAGGAATCGGAAAAAACAGCGATTGAAAAATTGTTTAAAGAGCTGAATGAAGGGAAGAGGGCGTCGAAAATAGAATTGTCTGATGAGGAAAAAACTTACTCGAACACATTTTTTCTCCTTTCTGCAAAACCGGAAATTATGGTATTGAATGTTGCAGAATCAGATTATTCCGAAGAAAAAATAAAAAATATAACAAAAACTTATTCAGAATTGTTAGGAGTTAGCGATGAGAAGTTGGTAGTTATTTGTGCCAAGATCGAATCGGATCTTTCGGAATTGTCGGAGGAGGAGCAAAAACAATACCTTGCAGATTCGGGAGTTAAGCAGTCCGGTTTGGAAAGATTAATTCAGAAGGCTTACGAAACTTTGGGTTTAATTTCTTTTCTCACTTGCGGGGAAAAAGAAGTGCGCGCTTGGACCATTCGACGCGGTGAAACCGCGCTCATGGCCTCCGGCGCTATACATACTGACTTTATGAAAAAATTTATTAAAGCCGAAGTTGTTTCCTATTCCGATTTTGTCACAAATAGTGGTTGGAAAAAATCAAGAGAATTGGGTAAAGCCCGCCTCGAAGGCCGCGACTACATGGTAAATGATGGCGATGTAATAGAGTTCAAGATTGGAGCTTGATGATGGCGACCCCACACAGTTTGCCGTTCGCCTTTTTAATTCTATTCGAATACGGCTCACGGAGCACTTTGTGCGGGGCAAGTGTGGTGGAGTTTAAGATTGGAGCGTAGCTATTTGTAAATTTCGTGGGTGCCGATTTTGTAGAAAATAACTTCTTTTTCATTGATAAATCTAAATAGAATTCTTTCTGAATGGGTTACGGAAAATGCCCAATAATCTTTTAGACTGCCTGTTAATTTATGAGTTTTAAGACGCGAGTCAAAACAATTATTTCTAAAAATCTTTTCCCTTATTATTGCAATTTTTTGTTTGTTTTTTTGCATCTTTTTAAAATCTTTTATGAAGCGGGAAGTGTAATGAATTTTACTTATTCTCATTAAGAAGATTCGCTAGGGAAGGGAAGACTTTTGTTTTTTTCGTTCTTAGTTCCCTGTCACCCTCCCGTATTGCTTTAATAGCATCTTTTAATTCTCTATCATAAGATTCCTGTTTTAGCTCTTCAAGATAGTCAAAATCAACAATAGCCACATCGGGTTTATTGCCATGCAAAACAATTATAGGTTCTTTGGTTTTTCTAACTTCATCAAATATTTCTCTATATTTTTTTTGAATATCGGATGAGGCTACGGTCTTAGGCATAAGTGATATCATATACAATATAGAATATCATATAATTTCCCAAATGTCAAGAGTACGTTGGAGTTCAAGATTGGGAGTTAGACTCTTCTTTCTGTGCGGATTTAACTGGCATCTCGATTTTGATCGCCACACCTGTCGTCTCATCAAGTCTAAAGTTATTCTTGTAATGATTAAGTGTAGTTGTAGATATTTTTAGCCTTCTAGCCTTGCCGGTGATATTAAGCTGCGGATGATCTCTTATAAAAATTAGTATTTTCGTAGCATTTTCCAATCTTAATTTTTCAGCCTGTTCATTTTTTACTCCCGCAAAATAATACTCCGTCCAATATTCACTAAGCATCTTTTCAATCTTATTCCAGCTGAAGCCTTTTTTCTTTGCTTCACTTGCTAATAATTTTTTAGAGTCTAAATTTCCTTCTGAAGTCAAACCTTCCTCAAATATTTTTCTGATGCCCTTTATTAAAAATCTCGCTGCTATTTCATTTTCTTTGGGAGATGTTATTACGTTTGTTTGAGATAAATTAAAACCAAGTTCTTCCGAAATCATCCCATTGTACCTAGAAACACGTAATGCTTTGAATACACCTATCGGATATTTGACCGCAATCTATTATTGAAATAAGTATTGCGCTTGTGAGATTTTCGAAAATTCTTCTTTTTTCTATCTCATATTCTCTTCTAATCCCAAGTTCCTTTTGAGTGGAAATATGTCCGTCGTAAATTTCATGGATCATAGATTTAAGCAGAATTTGCCCGCGTATTATATCAAAATATATAGTAACTGGGAAGATTTCGAAGATAAATTATGATAAAGTTAAAATTATGAATGCAGTGCGGCAGTTAAAAGCGGAAATAGAGAGAATTGCGGATCAAAAGAGGGCAAAACTTTTGCAGAGATATTTCAAGACCGGAAAAGGGGAGTATGGGGAAGGGGATATTTTTTTGGGAATCACGGTTCCGCAGTCCCGCAAAATCGCCATCAAATTTGAAAATCTTGATTTTGCTTCAATTGAAAAATTACTACATTCAAAGTTGCACGAAGAAAGATTAATCGCGCTTTTGATTTTGGTTAATAACTTTTCCAAAGGGTCGGACCCTCTGAAAAAGAAGATTTACGATTTTTATTTAAACAACACAAAATATATTAATAACTGGGATTTGGTTGACTTGTCTGCTCCAAATATTGTCGGAAATTTCCTTTGGAATCAGCAACGGGGTCCCTCCTCCGCTAAAGCTTCGGCGGGCAAGCCTGTCGAAAATAACCCCATTTTAATAAAGCTCGCGAAGTCGGAAAGTATTTGGGAACGGAGAATTGCGGTTTTATCTACGTTTCGATTTATAAAAGAGAATCAGTTTCGCGATTCTTTGAAAATTGCAAAAATGTTGTTAAAAGATGACCATGATTTGATTCAGAAAGCAGTCGGGTGGATGTTAAGAGAAATAGGAAAGAGGGATCTGGAAACAGAGATTGAGTTTCTAAACAAGCACTATCAAAAAATGCCCCGCACCATGCTGCGTTGCTCCATTGAAAAATTCCCGGAAAAACTTAAGATGTTTTATTTAAAAAAATAGATGAAATGAGAAATGGAAAAATAATTATTGGCGGACTTGTTTTTATTTCGTTTTACATGGTTTTCTGGCTTTGGTTTTTTGATAACCCCAAACCGCATGAAAACATTATAACTATTTCCAAAAAAATGTCTTCTTTTAGGCCTGCAGAGAATAATAATTTGGCATTGAGAGATAAGGTTGAGCCTTCTCCGGTTGTGCCGTTAAGCTACAAAATATCTCTTGATCTCCGCCGTCAGTCGTTTAACTTAAGCTGTGAATTTGCTGCAGCTGCAAGCATTATTTTTCATTTCACAAATAATCCTGTTTTTTCGGTTTTTAATGAAGTGGAGGCTGAAAAAAAGTTAATCAATAAAATGTGGATATCCAGAAACCCCAATGTGGGAATAAGGATGGGGATGGTAAATGTGACAAGCCTGAACAGTTTGTACGCAAATCTCAATCAATGGTTTGGCGGATCCGATTACTACGGCATTCACGCGCCGCCATTTATTGATCTTTTCGCAAGTTATAAGTTAATTGCCAGGCCAATTTATATTAACGATTCAACCATTCCGGCAATCAAGGAGGCAATTTCTCAGAACCATTTGGTTATGGCTTGGATAAAAATCGGCTATGCAAAGCCTGTTGATGATGCCCCTTCTTATGGAAAAGTAAAGATTGTCAGGGGAGAGCATACGGTTGTTATAACTGGTTATGATGAGGGTGGTGTAATTGTTATGGATCCCGGAATAGGACTGGAAAGACACATAGAATATAGGGCTTTAATTGATGCCTCTATTCCTTTTTCAATGCCGTTTCTGGAAGTTTATAAAAATATAGATAACGAAATGTTCTGGGATAATTTAACAGTTGGTTTTGATACTTTGACGGGGATTGACCGGAGTATTCCTAAAGTTTCTGTTGAAAATGGCGCGAGGATGGCTGGGGCGGCAAATCAAATGCGGGATATTTTGAAGGATTTTGGATACAGTATAAATTCCGTGAGTAACGCTGATAACTTTGATTATCAAGATGTTTCCATAAGAACAAAAAAAAGTTTTTCCGATTTTTTGTACATTTTAACTAGAGATATCAAATTGGCAGGATATACTGTCGCAAGTTCATCCGCAGATCTTGCAGACGACGGGGGAAAAGACATGGTGGTTATTGTAGGAAAGTAAAAGAACCAGTTTTAGGTCTTGTCCTGCACTATGTGCGCTATGCCATTGAAAGATTCTCAAAAAACAGAAAATTGTTTTATTTATCTCGAAAGCCTAAGAAATCATTAATTAAACGCCTGATAGCCCATTTCCCTACAATGTGAATAGGGGAAACTCTTCGCAGCTTGCTACCAACTTCAGTAATCAACCTTGACGGAAAAGCTTTTGTCGCTTCCGGATTATCTGATCTAATTTCCGGCTTTCTTTCTGTCATTTGGGGATTATAGGTAAATTATTACTTGAAATCAAGGTTTAAAACTTGTTTTGCGATTTCCAATATGATAAGATTATGGGCAATGAGATTATATGAATTGATATTGATTGTTAATGCGTCTCTTACGGAGCCTTTGAGGAAAAAAATAATTACAAGCATAAAGGCGTTATTAAAAGATTTAAAATTTGTTAAGGAAAATGAGATGGGACAAAAAACTCTGGCATACAAGATCAAGAGGGAAGCAAACGGATTTTACTTTGATTTTACCTTGGAAGGAGAGAATATTCCGGCAAATTTTGAGAAAAAACTTTTGGAAAATGATAATATATTAAGACATCTACTCTTGAGGGTGAAATAATACTGAATTTATGGCGCGAAGTTTGAATCAGGTACAACTAATTGGGAATTTAACCAGAGATCCGGAGCTGCGATATACGCCAAATGGAACAGCAGTTTGCAGCTTTGGTTTGGCTACCAACAGGAGTTGGAAAACAGACGCGGGGGAGAAACATGATGAGGCGGAATTCCACAATATTGTGGCATGGAATAAATTAGCCGAACTCTGTTCCCAATTTTTGGTAAAAGGCAGAAAAGTATACGTTGAAGGGAGACTGGCAACCAGAACTTGGACCGGACAAGACGGCGCACAAAGAAACAGAACTGAGATTGTTATCTCAGATATGATACTTTTGGATTCGAGACGTCCGGAAGGAGAAGTTGAAAGTCAGCCGGCAGTTTCTGCTCCCGAAGAGAAGAAAGCGTCGGAAGAAGAAAAAGTAGTAAAAGTAGCAAAAGGAAAAGATAAGAAGGAAAAAGAAGAATCGCCAACCGCGTCAAACGCGGCTGCGGGAGAAGAAGTTGTTCCGGATGATATTCCGTTTTAAATATGAAGAAGTTAATTAGGAAACCAAGAAGAAAATTTTCAGTCCCAAAGGTCTGTTTTTTCTGTAACGAAAAAAAGGAACCTTCTTTTTGGGAAATGGGCACACTTTCGAAATTTTTGACGGAGAGAGGAAGGATTATTCCTGCTTCCCGCAATGGCCTTTGCCTGAAACATCAGAGGTCTGTTGGATCAAGTATAAAGCATTCAAGGCACTTAGCTCTAATGCCATTCGTCTCCAGCTAATTCAGTCTCTTTTATGAGAAAAATAAGGTCATTACAGTTGATTGTATTGCTAATAATTGCAGGTCTTCTAGGTTATTATTTCGGCATCAATAATGTAAAAGTTTCCTGGAAAAATCACAAACCATCTCTCATGGTTGTAAATAAGGAAGCTCCTGCAGCGCTAGCGCCTGTTGATTTTTCCGTATTTTGGAATGTCTGGCAAAAAGTTGAAACAAATTACTATGATAAAACAAAATTAGATCCCCAGAAAATGTTAAATGGTTCAATCGAGGGCATGATTTCCAGTCTTGGAGATCCTTATACGATATATCTTCCTCCGGCGCAAAATGCAAATTTTAAAGATGGGTTGGCAGGGCAATTTTCCGGGATTGGAGCAGAGCTGGGAACTCGCAACAAGCAGATTATCGTAATCGCTCCTCTAGTTGGTTCACCTGCAGAAAAAGCAGGAATCAAAGCAGGAGATTTGATACTAAAAGTGGACGGAGAAGTAACTGTCGATTGGACGTTGCCTGCTGCGGTTGAAAAAATTAGAGGCCCCAAAGGAACAGGTGTTACTTTGACAATCTTGCATAAGGATTCCGAAAAGCCCCTTGATATAAAAATAGTAAGAGATATCATAACGGTAAAAAGTGTTGACGGATGGGTGAAAAGCGCGAAGGACATCAGCGGAATTAATGTTCCCAAAAATTTGACCAATAAAATTGCCTATATCAGACTTTCCCAATTTGGTGACTCAACAAATAAGGATTGGGCTTCTGTTATCAATAACCTTAATCTTGAAATGGAGACGGATGAATCTATAAAGGGATTAATAATTGATCTTAGGAATAATCCCGGCGGATATCTTGCAGATGCTGTATTCATCTCATCCGAGTTCTTAAAACAAGGAACTCCGGTAGTTCTGGAAGAGGATGCGCAGGGAGCAAGGACAACCCTTTCTGTCGGGAGAAAAGGTCTGATGTACGATATTCCTCTGATTGTTCTTATCAATAAAGGAAGCGCTTCAGCCAGCGAGATCGTCTCAGGCGCATTAAGAGATAATAAGTTGGGGGGGAAGAGTAGGGCAATTTTGGTCGGGGAAACATCGTTTGGTAAGGGCACAATTCAGCAGGCGGATGATTTGGAAGATGGGGCGGGCCTGCATATCACTATTGCCAAATGGTTAACTCCAAACGGGGCTTGGATTAACGGTACCGGACTGAAACCGGATATAGAGGTGAAATTGGACGAAAAAGATCCAAGCCACGATTCGCAGCTGGAAAAAGCGGTTTTGGAATTAGCAAAATAGGCATGAATCTTCAAGAGAACGTTCTTCTGAAAAACTACAGTAATTATAAAATCGGCGGGCCGGCAAAGCATTTTATTGAGGTAGAATCTACGGAAGAATTAAAGGATGTCCTTCGACTCGTTAACTCGCAGGCTCAAGATAAAATTGCGATTTTAGGCGGGGGTACGAATGTTTTAATAAGCGATGAGGGGTTTGACGGACTGATAATTCTAAACAGGATAAAAGGAATAGAGCGGGAAGGAGGCAATTTAAGAATAGGGAGCGGAACGTCGATTCAAGATATTCTGGAATATTGTATCGAAAATTCCTTGTCCGGTCTTGAATGGGCAGGGGGTCTTCCCGGAACTATAGCCGGAGCGGTTAGGGGGAATGCGGGCGCATTTAAAGGTGAGACCAAGGATAATGTTGTTGAAGTTGAAAGCTTAGGCTTGGAAAATTTGAACGAAAAAATAAGAAATAATGCGCAGTGTCAGTTTGGTTATAGAAATAGTATTTTTAAATCAGGAGAAGGCTTAGATGAATTTATAACACATGTAGTTTTGGAATTAACATTAGGAGATCAGGAAGAAATAAAAGAAAAAATTAAGCAAAAAATAGACTATCGGAACAACCGCCATCCAATGAACTATCCAAGCCTAGGAAGCACTTTTAAAAATATTTCCTTGGATTCACTTTCACCGGGATTGCAAAAAGAATTTGCGGAAATCGTCAAAATTGATCCTTTTCCCATTGTTCCAACCACGAAGCTTTTGGCGCTTTGCGGCTTAAAAGGGAAAAGAGTAGGGGGAGCAATGATATCCGATAAGCACCCAAATTTTATTGTAAATATTGATAACGCCACCGCCAAAGATGTAAAAGCACTTATTGAAATTGCAAAACAAATTATCAGGGAAAAATACAACCTTTCTCTTGAAGAAGAGATTATCTACCTCGGATAAAATCTGCTATGCCACTTCGCTTTGCGTTAAGATTGCATATACCTACCGTAGCTTTCAAGCAAAAAAGATAATTCATTATTAAAGTTGAAGCTTCGTTGGGCATATACCCCTTCATTTTGAAAGCGAAGGGGTATACAATAATTTTGATGCAGAATATTTTCCTTGAAATAACAATTATTATTTGTCTGGCTGCCTTTGTTGCTGTAATTTTCAGATGGCTAAAGCAACCAATAATTCTTGCTTACATATTGACGGGAATTTTAGTTGGTCCCTTTGGTTTTTTTAATTTATCCAACAAGGATGTCCTGCAATTAATGGCGCAATTCGGCATTACGCTTCTTTTGTTTATGGTTGGGTTGGAGTTAAAACTGAGCGACCTTAAGAGCGTTGGGAAAGTATCTCTTTTAACAGGTATAGGTCAAATTGTCTTTACATCTTTAATAGGTTATTTTATTTCCTTAGCTTTGGGATTTTCAGTTATAGCATCGTTATATATCTGCATAGCGCTTACTTTTTCAAGCACGATTATAATTGTTAAGCTTTTGTCTGACAAGAGAGACTTGCATAGTTTGTACGGAAAAATTTCTGTAGGATTTTTATTGGTGCAGGATTTCTTCGCAATTATACTGTTAATATTTCTTGCAGGATTCAATAATCTCAATGGGGAATCTCTGTCAGTTTGGACATTTCTGGTGACTCTTACCAAAGGTGCAATTTTATTTGGAGGTGTAACTTATTTAAGTAAAACCTTGTTGCCTAAAATGGTTGATGTTATCGCTCATTCTCAGGAGGCATTATTCCTTTTTAGTCTCGCCTGGGCATTTGGATTAGCAGCTCTTGTTAGCTCGCCATTAATAGGTTTTTCGGTAGAAATAGGAGGATTTTTGGCCGGGCTTTCTTTGGCTAACTCAAGCGAAAATCTTCAAATAGCCTCAAAATTAAGATCCTTAAGGGATTTTTTTATAACAATATTTTTTGTAATTTTAGGAATGAATCTTACCTTTAGTAATATTAACGCAATTATGTATCCTGCAATAATCCTTTCGCTATTTGTTCTTATCGGCAATCCTATTATTGTTATGGTTATTGTGGGAGTTTTGGGATACAGAAAAAGAACGTCTTTTCTTGCCGGATTAACTGTTGCGCAGATTTCGGAATTCAGTTTGATAATTATTTTCTTAGGAAATAAACTTGGCCATCTAACCGGGGATGTGGTGACGTTGCTAACGGTTATCGGAATTATTACATTCACAATTTCTACATATATGATTGTTAACGGTAATAAATTGTACTTATTTTTGGCACCCGTTCTTTCTATTTTTGAGAGAAAGCATGGTAAAAAAGATGAAGTTTTACATTCCTCAAAAGAATTGTCGGCGATTAAAAATCATGTAGTTTTGGTCGGGGGAGACCAGATGGGCGAATCATTGATTGACGTATTTGAAGCAATGAATAAAGAAATAGTGATTATAGATTTTGATCCTGAAATCATTAATAAGTCTGAATTTAAAAATGTTCATAGGCTTTTTGGGGACATTTCGGATACCGAAATTAGAGAACTTGCCAATATTCATTCCGCCCACCTTATTGTTTCTACTATTCCCGATGTGGAAGACAATTTAATCTTAGTAAAGGAAATTAAGAATAAGAAGAGCAATGTAACTGTGGTTGTAACTGCTTTGGATTCAAGAGATGCAAGAATATTATATTCTGAGAAAGCGGATTATGTAGTTTTGCCTCATCTGGCAGGAGGAAGACAATTAGCAAAAATTTTGGATAAAGACTTGAACGGGCTAAATGAGCTTAAGGCAAAAGATCAAAAATACTTATGAAAAGGAATTAATGACGTCGTCGATTTCTCCCTCAAGTAAAACAGGCAAGTTGTGCCACGACTTATTTATCCTGTGATCCGTGAGTCTGTCCTGGGAAAAATTGTAAGTTCTGATTTTTTCCGCCCGCATGCCGCGTCCGACTTGAGTTGACTTGAGGGAAGCAATTTCTTTGTGCTGTTTTTCAATTTCCATTTCCCAAAGCTTTGACCTTAAAAGTTCCATGGCAAGTTCTCTGTTTTGCGCCTGAAATCTTTCTTTTTGGGAAGTGACGATAATGCCGGTTGGAATATGCCTTAATCTGACAGCAGTTGAAACTTTGTTGACATTTTGTCCGCCATGACCGCCGGCCCGGAATGCTTCAAAGGCGATGTCTTCAGGATTAATATGTAAATCAATGTCGTCAAGTTCGGGGAGCACATAAACGGTCGCGGTAGAGGTGTGAATCCGGCCGCGTTTTTCAGTTGCGGGAGTTCTCTGTACGCGGTGAACGCCTGCTTCAAATTTAAGAGTTTTAAAAGGGGAAAGGTTTGAATTTCCTTGAGAGATTTTTATAACTCCTTCGTCAATTTCTTCAACCTGAAAGCCTTTAAGCTGGGCGAACCGCAAATACATCCGCAATAGTTCTTCTTTCCATAATTTCGCCTCTTCGCCTCCGGCCGCTCCTTTGACTTCCATGAGAACATTACGGTCGTCCAAAGAATCACCAGATTCTGCCTCCTTATTCAATGCATCTTCCAATACTTTCTTTTGAGATTCCAGCTCTAGGATTTCTTTTTCCGCCATTTCTTGCAATGCAGGATCGGCAAGAAGAGCGCGAGTTTCTTCAATTTTTTTTGATAATTCCTGGATCTGAACTCTTCTATAATCGTACATGGGGTTTATCTATTTGGTTACTGCCATGAGCATTTCCCGCAGAGTTTTAGGCGCTATGTCTTTGGCTTTTTGCTCTTCCTGTTTTTTTACTTTTTTGGTCAAATATTGTTTGGCAATATTTTGTTTATCTTGAAATTTCTGAATTCTGGACGCACTATCTACGAATCTTTGCTCACCGGTATAAAAAGGGTGACATTTATTGCACAATTCAACGCGAACCAGTTCCAAAGTTGAACCGGTTATGAATCTATTTCCGCACGCGCAAACGACCTGCGCTGATTCATAATATTTAGGATGAATATTCGCTTTCACAATGCTATAATTATACTCAATCTTTCAAAAGTAAGCAAGCATTCACATTACTTGTTAGATTTATTATCATGTCAAATCTTAAAGAAAGCAAACCGGCGAAGCGTAAATATGAACGTCGCTTGGAGACTGATGTCTTTCCGATACTAAATATTGATAAAGAGGCAAAAATAAATCCAGAAAAACAACTTACCTCGCTTGATAATGCCTATATACTCCTAGCAAGAGGCATGCCTCTTGTGCAAGTGGCGTTAATAACCTGCCTTGATCAAATACAAAAAGAGGTCAATATATTTGAACCCAAACAAGAGGTAGTTAAAGAAGCTAACGAAGAAGAGCAGGAGCTAAATATTGAATTTATAAATTCTCTTCTTGATTCAGGGCTAATAACGGAAAATACTTCGATGTGGCAGAAGCTGCATGAATTATATGAATTGCAGCAAAGACCGCTTCCCGAAAATACACTGGATCAAATTAGACTTGAAGCATTATTTGCAGCATTTTTCGCTGCAGAGTCGGACACTGATTCCGCCTTGCTAACTCAATATAGAGATTTGGTCGGTAAAATAACCGATGCGCATTTTACATCTAAATTATCTTCGGAAGAAAAATTTATCAAGAGTAAAGTGTGCAAAGAGTGGAGATGGGATGGGGTAGATGATGAGGGATTATTATATGTATATACCCAGGATGGGAAAGGATATGAGTTTGATGGCGTAACAGATGAAAAGGGAAATTTTCATTTTTTAACCGTAGATATCCTACGGAAAAGAATCAAGAGTAAATCATGGAGGAGGGAAACTCCCGAAAGATATAAAGAAATGGCGCAGTGGAATCCATCCCCAGCTGATCTAGTCAAATAACGACATTTTCCCGCCCGGAGCTAAAGATCTTTTATCCACGAAGAGTAAGCGTACGTAGGAATAACGGATGAAGCGTAAAACTGAAATAAATTATTTTTATTTTGTGTCAAATTGCTTAATCCGTAAGCTTTTAACATTTGTTGAACATGGCCTTTATCCGCTGATGTTGGTTTTTGTGCATTTAAATATCCAACAATAGGCGCAAATCGTTTTTCCATAAGTTCTATAAATTTTAATTGCGTTTCCTCGTTAAGAATTCCAACAATACCTTCATTGAGAAGGCTTCCTACACTATATGAGGGATACATGAGTTTTTGGCCGGGCAATAGAACGCGGACTTCTGCGCCATAAACTATATACCGTGCGTTGGGAGACTCCAATACGGATAATTCGGTGTTAGTTTCCAGTTCCTTAAGTTTTTCCATTTTTCGTGGATCTAAATTAATACCGCTTGCATTTTTTGCCTCCCGAATAAACTTGTGCAGATGGTCTATTGCCAGCTCTTTCCATCCGGTTCTTTCCTTGCCGTGCAGTTCCCGGGAAATTGGAAAAGATTGCATGAATTCCGATATGAAAGCTTTGCCGAAATTCACGGCATCTTTAAGCCTCTGATTATGACTATCTGAATTAAAATCTCTAAAAAGGGCGGCGTCTGCATACATTTTGTCAGAGACGCTGGGAGCCCAATATAAAGGCTTTGTTTCTTCAATTCGTTTCTGATAAAGTGGGGTTTTTAATAATCCTGATTTGAGCAGGCTTTTTTCCGCGCTGGATGCTTGTGTTGGAATTTTAGATATTCTTTCCTTTTGAACTTCATTAAAATCACGCAGAGTTAGATCAATAAATGTCCTTTCGGAATACTCTTTATTATTGATCGATGGGTAACATGCTCTAAGCGCTTCAGCTACGGTTCCCATGGTTGCCCTAACCAATTCTATATCTCTTGGAGGTTTTGTAGCTTCAAAATTTTTTACGCGCTTTGCAGGCATCTCTTTTGTCATAGTCATAAGCGAATATTATAGGGTATTTCATCGGATTTGTCAAAGCTATTATTCTATTTTTGGAGTCGTTGAGCGAGGCTATTTAAAGCCAAAACTTCTTGTTTTCTGGTTGCCATATTCCGGAGGGTCACGGTATTATTTTTAGCTTCATCAGGACCAATAATTATACAATATGGAATTCCTTTTTGGTCAGCATATTTCAGCTGTTTTTCCAATTTTGCGTTAGGATCAACATAAAGCTCCTGATTAATATTGTTTTTACTCAAAATTTCGCAAACCTCAATAGATTTATTTAACAATTCCGGAGACCCGCCTTGCGGCGAGGCAGGAAAAACCGTTACCAAAACTTTAGTAGTAGTTAAATCGGTAGGGAAGAGGTTTAATTCTTCCATAGCTTCGATTAAGCGGTCAAAACCAAAAGCAAATCCAACCGCGGGAACCTGTTTGTTCCCAAACATTCCAATTAAATTATCATATCTGCCGCCTCCGCCGATTGATCCCGCAGAATATCTCTCAACCTCAACTTCAATAATTATACCGGTATAATAATTCATTCCGCGGGCAAGAGTAGGAGAAAATTCATATTGATTATCGGAGACTCCAAGCTGTTTTAATATTGAAAAAATTTTAGAAAGACGAGGGGATAATTCTGTCTTTTCTGTAGCTTGCAATATTTCTTCCGCTTCTTTTTTTGTAAATCCGTTTTCTTCAAATTCTTTTAGAATGTCGTCTTTTCCGATTTTCTTAAGCTTATCAATGGCTCGGACTGCCAAAATATTTCTGTCCGGAGAAAGGGTAATTCCTTTCGCTTTAAATTTTAGATTTTCTCTGTCATTAATTAAAATCTTAAAATCTTTAAAGCCCAGAGTTTTGAGAGATGTGGCTGCGATTTCAATTATTTCTGCATCCGCCAGGGGAGAGGATGTGCCGACAGTGTCAATGTCACATTGTAAAAACTCGCGATATCTGCCTTTTTGCGTGTTTTCTGCGCGCCAAACATTCTGGATTTGGTAGCGCTTAAAAGGCATAGGAAGAACTTGTGGTGAGTTTGCCGAACCATATTGGGCGACGACGCGGGCAAGGGGAACGGTCTGATCATACCTTAAAGCCACTTTCCGCTTGCCGTTGTCTTCAAAGCGGTACATTAATTTATCGCCTTCATCTCCATATTTTCCAAGAAGTACTTCTTCATACTCTAAAGCGGGAGTCTCGAGTGGCTCAAAGCCATAGGACTCAAACACCTTTTTCAAGATGTCTATAACAAATTGCCGTTTTCTCGCCTCTTTTGGAAGGAAGTCCCTGAATCCTTTTAATGTTTGAATATTCATATTAACCTTTCTTGCAAAAAACCCGCCTGCCACGCTAGCGCTGGCGTTGCGGGCAGGTCCCGGAATCCCTTAAGTGTCTGTAGCTTAATCATACTTATATTATAACTCAATTATTGTTTTTGGGGAATGGGTGGGGAAGTTATTTCTGCTTGCCGCTTGCCTTTGAACTTTAAGGTCAATTTAGTCAGACTGACAGGTTGATCGAGACACAGGGAATCTTTTCCGATGATTGCCCCAAGCACCGTTTCAAAATCGTGATCGGTAAATATTCCCTGTTGTTTTATCGTGCCATCCTCTTCTGTCTTTACTTTGGTAAAGATGATTTCTCTCATATTTTCTTTTATTCTGGGAGAATTGAGATTTTCGGTATTAGTGACCATCAGTTCCCACTCTGCGCCGTCAATAGCAGCAGATGTTAATGTTCCATATTCGGCCATATCTCTGAGAGCGGCTATTGGCGGAAGCTTCTTAATTACTCGTGAAATTCGGTCGCCTAAATATATTTTTATTAGTCTTTCCATTTATTTATATTATATCTCAATAATATCTTTGGGGAATGGGTGGGGTAATTTTTTTCTGGGAGATTACCATTGGCTCAGGCATTATTATCTGTATCGTCTCTCTAAATTTTTCAATAATAATTGGTTCGTATACTAGCCATTCTGTGCCTTTTATTTCTCTCAAAATCTTCTCTTTTTTATCAGCAGATTTTTCGACATGAAATAATTGGTTTGTTGTACGTTGATATCTTACTATCCGAATAGCTGCAGTATCTTTGTCTCCAGGAATAAAAATGGTTTTTTCTGGGAGCTCTAATGAATCAGGTAGCCCTATTCCGCATGTTTTCAAACCGCCAACCAGATTATTGATGTTATTTCTCGACATTTCTTCAACAGCATCAGGATTTCTGTCTCCTGGTCTTATTTGTAAATCAAAAATCTTTTTTGCTTTAAGAAAAAGATCGGCTACTTCTTTTGAATCTGGACTAATGTTTCTGCGTATTTCTGCGCTCATACATACAATACTATAAGATTTAGGGGTGTTTGTCAAATTTTTATTATAGTTCAATAAGATTTCTTAGGGAATGGGTGAGAAGACGTGGGCCTTTCTTCTCCAAAACGACCAAGTCTTCGATTCGAACACCGCCGGAGTTTGGTAAATAAATTCCCGGCTCAATGGAAAATACCATTCCTTCTTTTAAGATATCTTTGGATTTTGGTGAGAGATGAGGATTTTCATGTACCTCAATTCCAACCCCATGACCAAGAGAGTGAGGGATGGATGGGTAGCCCTTTGAAATAATATAATCTCGGGCAACTTTGTCAATCGAAGAAGCTTTTGTATTATGTATTAAGTATTTTGTATTAAGCATTTCGATTGCCTTTGTCTGTGTTTTCAAAACCGTATTGTACATTTTTTTAAATTCTGCATTTGCAGAACCGAAGAAAATTGTGCGGGTCATGTCGGAGCAATAATTGTCGAGCTTAACGCCAAAATCCAAAAGAATGACTTGGTCTTTGGTCGTTAGTCTTTGGTCGCTAGCTTGGTGATGAGGAATTGCGGAATTTTTGCCAAATGCAACAATGGTCGGGAAAGAAAGATCGCCGCCATTCTTTTTTATAAAAAATTCTATTTTATTCGCTACATCTTTTTCCGAAACTCCCAGCCGGATTTTTTTCAAAATATAGTTAAAAGTCTCGTCTCCAAGTCTACACGCTTTCTCAATTTTCGAAATTTCCTTTTCATCTTTTATTGTACGTAAGTTGGTCAAGCTAAAATGATTTAAATCATCAAAGCAAGAAGATATTTCTTTATATTCTTTGTAAGTCAGATTATTTTCTTCTATTCCGAGTTTCTTTATTCTATATTTAACTTTAATCTTCTTTAATAATTCATTTGCAGGATTTTTTGGAGAAATTTCAATTAGCTTAAAGTCGGGAATCAGGGCTTTTACGGCTGTCGTATATCTACCGTCGGTTAAAATATGTTGTTCGTTTTTTGTAATGAATAAGTATGCCTCGCGTTCTTCTTTGGAAAAACCGGAATAATTGGTTAAATAAATAATATTTGGAACAGAAGAGATTAATATGGCATCAAGCTTATTATTTTTAATTTCCTTTCGAAGTTTTGCCAGGGAAGTAGCCATTTTTATTTTTGGACTTTTTCCAAGCTTGTGTTAACTTTCGGACTTGAGGGAATTTCGGGGAAAAATATAATCCTGGTCGCGGTCAGTCTGCCTGCGTCTTTTTTGTCTAAAACTCCAATGACTATGATATTAAAATTCACTTTTATTTTTGAGAATCCGGACCTGATATACCCGTCTTTTTGAGTGTAAGAATAGGTTCTGGTCAAATTCTCTACGTCTGCAGTCATCTGTTTTCCTTCTTCAGTTGCAATGTTTAAAGAAAAATTTTCACTATCTATTGCGGAAACTCCTCCATGAATAATAATAGGAATAGTGATTACGTTAACGAATCTTGCTAAAATTCTGCGTGATTCTTTGTTGTATAGTCCCAATATTCCAACAGTAGCGTCTTTGGTAATGTCGGAAATTCCAAAAGCTCCTTTGGCGTTAGGGGAGGAGAATTTTGTCAGCTCGTCAACATCTACAAATCTCGTATTGTTCTGCAAATCAGTAATTGTTATCTGGGTATTTGTGACATCACTGACTTTGCCGATTATTCCGCGTTTTTCCACCAATTTTAATTGCGCAACTCGGGAAGCAATGTTGGTTATTAGCTGATCTCGTATTTCCGCAGTCACGTCTTGCGGAGTTGGAGTAGCGGCAAATACAGGAGAAATGAGAAATGAAAAGTGAGAAATGAGAAATAAAATAAAGATTTTTTTCATCATATACTTATTCTGCCTTGCAGAATTAAAATTCCTCCTGCGAATAGGTAACAGTTTTTTTACTCGTAACACTTTCTCCATTTGGGGCAATAGAGATTACCTCCAAAATATTCTGACCATTATCCAGATTAACGGTTGTGGAGAAATTACCGGTCGCGGAAGGAGTGATTACATCCTCAGAAGAGTCAGTTATAACAACCACAACAGCGTTGCTTTGGGTTTTCCCCGATACGATCAGGACATTGCTGTCAACTACCTCCTCATCTTTTGGTCGATCCAATACTAGGGAAATGGAAGGAGAGATAGTTGGGGCAGGAGAAGCGAAGGAAATAGTCTTTGTGTTTGTATCAGGCACAGTCTTTGTGGTTTGAAAAAGATAAAAAGCAAACCCCGCAACTAAAAGGCCAAAGAGCACAGCAACAACAGAAAGTATAAGTTTTTCTTTTTTCATCTAAGAAAAAGATGATACGATAAAAGCCCATACTTGTCAAGGCAAGTCTGACTTGCCAAGAAAAAAAGTCTATGGTAGGATGTTGTGGTGGACATATCGATTGTTGGAGATCAGAGTATAAAACTTAAAGGTAAACGGGTTACTTTTGTTATAGATCCTACTAAAGAATTACCAAAAACGCCGGCCGATGCGATAATTCTTCTTGATGACAGTCTCAAAACAGACGTTTCCCGAGTAAGTGATTCCAGGATAATCATAAATGGTCCGGGCGGATATGAAGTTGGCGGGGCTAAAATCTCCGGTACGAAAACGCCTAAAGGCATTCTCTATCGGTTTTTAATTGACGATACAAATATTATTTTAGGAGCCGCAATGGATGCGAAAATGGAAGGGTTTGATGTTTGTCAAGTTGCAGTCGTGAATGCAAATAATGATTTTAACGAAGCATTCATAACAGCTTTAGAGCCCAAAATGACTGTTTTATATGGAGATAAAAAGCTTGATGCGGCAAAACTTTTGGGAGCGGAAAATGTAGCTTCGGTTTCAAAAATTACGGTTGTGAAAGATAAATTACCGGAGAAAATGGAAGTTATCACTCTTGGCTAATTTTTAATTTTTAATTTAGTTTATGGCAGGCCTTAAAGTTCCTCCAAACAATGAAGAAGCCGAACAAAGCGTTTTGGGAGCAATACTCATCGATAAGGATGCTATTGCCACGGTTTCTTCGATAATTGCGCCCTCTGATTTTTACAATCCGGTTAACGGAATGATTTTTGGAGCAATGCTTTCTCTGTACGAGCAGGGAAAACCTATTGATATCTTAACTCTAAGAACTGCAATTAAAAAAAATAAAAATTTTAAAAATTTCGAGCAGTCTTATTTAACAGAGCTGATTAATGTTGTTCCAACAGCCGCGAATATTGAGCATTATGCAATTATCATTAAAGATGCTGGCACAAAAAGAGCGCTTATTCATGCAGGATCTCTTATTTCGGAAATGGGTTTTGGAGACGATAAGGAAATTGATACAATTCTGGACAGAGCAGAATCATCAATTTTTACGATCTCTCAAAAAAGTTCTTTGCGGTCATTTATTCCCCTGAAAGAAGCTTTGGCGGAAAGCTTTGACAGGATTGATGAACTTCACAAAAAAGGAGCAGGACTGCGGGGAACAAAAACCGGCTTTGTGGATTTGGACAATATGCTATCGGGAATGCAGCGGTCTAATTTGTTAATTTTGGCTGCCCGTCCCGGACAGGGAAAAACAGCCATGATTGTAAATATTGCCCAACACGCGGCGGTTGTAGATAAAACTCCTGTGGCAATCTTTTCTCTGGAAATGAGTCAGGAAGAATTGGTTGACCGCCTGTTGGTTGGTCAAGCAGATGTAGATGCGTGGAGAATAAAAACAGGAAAATTGTCGGAATCCGATTTTACTAAATTATCTAATGCCATGGGAGAGCTGGCGGATGCGCCAATATTTATTGACGATACGCCCGGAATTTCAATTTCGGAAATGAGAACAAAGGCAAGACGTTTGCAGTTGGAGCAAAATATTGCCCTTTTCATTGTCGATTATCTTCAATTGGTTAATCCGGGACGCCGTTATGATAATCGGGTGCAGGAAGTTTCCATTGTTTCCCAATCCTTAAAGAACTTAGCGCGTGAGCTAAAAGTGCCCGTATTGGCCGTGTCACAGTTATCGCGGGCAGTTGAGCAAAGAGGGGAGAGAAAGCCCCAACTGGCTGATCTTAGAGAGTCAGGCGCCATAGAGCAAGATGCGGATGTCGTGATGTTTTTGTACAGGCCAGATACGGAAATTACGCCAACTATCCAGACAAAACTTCTAATTGCCAAACACCGCAACGGTCCAATGGGAGAAGTAGATCTTATTTTCCGCGGGGATAGAATTAAATTCTACAACGTTGACAAAAAACACGAATCTGCAGAAGAAGCTAAATAATCCTTGGTGCCCAGGGAGGGAGTCGAACCCACACAGCCTTGCGACTAGTAGTTTTTGAGACTACCGCGTATACCATTCCGCCACCTGGGCAATCGTAAGTTCAAAGTTCAAAGTGCAAAGTTTAAAGATAAAGCTTAAAGCTAAGATCTTAAGTTCTGACTTTTGAAGTTTGAGTTTTGACCTTAGTTATTATATACTTTTCGATGTTCATCTTCAATAAATATCTATGAAATCTATTAAAAACGTAAGACTTCCTGAACACGTTATCCCCAAACGTTATTCCATAACACTTTTCCCAAATTTGCAAGAGTTTACCTTTAGTGGGGAAGAGGAGATTACCCTAGAGCTTAGGGAGCCAGCAAAAGAAATTATTCTGCATGCGGCAGAGCTTGAAATAACCTCGGCGGAAATTATTAGTGATAAAAAAAAGCTTAAAGCTGCAAAAATAACTTACGATGAAAAAGCTGAAACTGCAACAATTTCGTTTGACAACATTATCACAAAAGGCGAAAGCAAGTTGAAGCTTACTTTTGCTGGAATCTTGAATGATAAGATGCGGGGATTTTACAGAAGTAAATACAAGCATGAGGGGAAAGATCAGCATATGGCGGTGACACAATTTGAATCAACAGATGCCAGGCGGGCATTTCCTTCATTTGATGAGCCGGCAAAAAAAGCTATTTTTGATGTCCGGTTAATAATTCCGGGAGATCATGTCGCAATTTCCAATACGATTGAAAGTGAAATTGCGGAACATTCTCCGGGTTATAAAATTGTTACTTTTGAGCCGACTCCAAAAATGTCAACCTATCTTTTGGCTCTGATTGTCGGAAAATTTGAACATATCGAAGTTAAAACTAAAGCCGGCGTAAAAGTCAGGGTTTTTACGACTTTTGGCAAAAAACACCAAGCTAAATTTGCTTTGAATACGGCAAAAAAGTGTTTAGAATTTTATGAAGATTATTTTGGAATTCCATATCCTTTACCGTCATTGGATTTAATCGCAATTCCGGATTTTGCCTCAGGTGCAATGGAAAATTGGGGGGCTGTCACTTACCGGGAAACCGCGCTTCTGGTTGATGAAGAACTTTCTTCAACTGTCAATAAGCAATGGGTGGCATTAGTTATCGCGCACGAATTGGCGCACATGTGGTTTGGAAATTTGGTCACCATGGAATGGTGGACGCATTTGTGGCTTAATGAAGGATTTGCATCTTACATAGAATATTTAGCTGTTGATAAAATATTCCCCGCTTGGCACATTTGGACCCAATTCGTTTATATGGATCATTCCAAAGCCTTAGAACTGGATGGGTTAAAAAATACTCATCCGATTGAAGTTGAAGTGCATCATCCATCAGAAATCAGCGAAATTTTCGATGCGGTAAGTTACTCAAAAGGAGCATCAATCATTCGGATGTTAGCCAATTATTTGGGGGAGAAAGTTTTTCAAAAAGGCTTGCAAAGCTATTTAAAAAAACACCAATATTCCAATGCGACAACTTTGGATTTGTGGGCAGCTTTGGAAAAAGTATCAGGTAGAAAAGTCAAAAAGATTATGGAAAATTGGACAGGAAAACCAGGATATCCGCTGGTTACCGTTTCGGATCAGGACAAGAAATTAAAACTCACGCAGTCAAGATTTTTTTCAAGCCCACTATCGGCTTCAGCGCTTAATGATAAAACGCTTTGGTCAATTCCCCTGGATTCTTTTTTGTTTTCCAAAGAATCTCTTTTTATTCCCAAATCAAAAGGGTTAATTAAATTGAATGGGGGAGAGACCAGTTTTGTCCGCGTTCAATATCCTCAATCTCTTTTGAAGTTACTGGAAGAACCAATCAGAGGAAAAAGATTAATGCCGGAAGACCGTTTTGGATTAATTCGAGACGCATTTATGTTATCGCAATCCGGTCATAGCTCAACCATTGATGCATTAAAATTAGCCCAAGCATATGTTCAGGAGGACAATTTTATTGTCTGGGCAGAGATCGCCTCGGATTTGAAAACAATCAGCAATTTAATCGTAGGCCAGCCATTCGGTGATCAATATAAAACTTTTTGCCGGAACATTTTCAAATCGATTGCGACAAAAATTGGCTGGAACAAAGAGCCTCAAGAATCACATTCGCGGACATTATTAAGAAGCATTGTGTTATCTGCATTTGGATCAAACGGGGATAAGGGTACTATTCAAAAAGCCGGAGAAATTTTTGCAGAAATTGTTCTGAATAAATCCAAAATAGATCCGGATTTACGTGGAGTTGTTTACAATCTGGTAGCGGAAAATGGGGGAGAAAAAGAATATCTGAAACTAAAAAATTTATATTCAAATAGTCCGTTTCAGGAGGAAAAAGACCGAATTTTCAGAGCGCTTTGTTTTTTTAAAAACATAAAATTACTCAAAAAATCATTGGATATGGCATTTTCCGATCAAATGAGGGCGCAAGACAGATTCAAGGCAATAAGTTTCATTTGGGCAAATCCTGTTGGGAGAGATTTAGCCTGGGAATATGTTCAAAGCAATTGGGAATCAATTACCAAAACCTTTGCCGGTGGACACTTGTATCCGCGGTTTATCCAGTCGGCGGCTTATTTTACAGACAATAAGAAAGCAGATGAAATTGAAAAGTTCTTCAAAAAAAATCCGTCAGTTGGACTTGAACGGACAATAGCGCAGGTTACGGAACAAATCCGCGCAAACGATCTTTGGCTGAAGCGCGACAAATCCAAACTCTCCAATTTCCTCCGAATGGTAAAATAGGTTGTAAATTGTTCTGGATAATTGGTAAAATGAATAATTAGTTTGTAAATTATGGAAGTAATTAAAAAGCGGGTTTTGGAGAACGATATTCTACGGGTTCTTCGCGTGAAGCCTTTTGCCCTCATGATGCTTTCCGAATTTTTTTCTCAGATTGCCTTCAACATGCAGCATTTTGTGCTGATTTTCATAATTTATAATATTACCCGCTCAAACACGGCAGTCTCGGGTCTGATTCTTTCTTTTATGGTTCCGGCAGTTTTATTTAGCGTTATTTCCGGCGTATATGTAGACAGATGGAATAAGAAAAAAGTACTGCTTTTTACACATTTAATTAGAGGAGTGCTACTTTTGCCGTTTTTAATTCCAAATCTTCATTTGGGATTAATCTATGTCTTTACTTTTTTAATTGCGGTTGCAACTCAATTTTTTACACCCGCAGAATCTTCGATTATTCCTCAATTGGTTCCCAGAAAGCTGATCGTTCCGGCAAATGCCGTATTTTCATTCGGAATATTCGGAATTATGCTTTTGGCGTATATATTTTCCGGACCGGCACTTCTTTTACTTGGGAAAACTTATACAATTATTCTTTTGCTTTCCTTTTTTTTGGCAAGCGCTTTAGTTGTCGCGGGTATTAAGATAGTCGATATAAAAAAAATACGGCCTGCGGAAGACACATTTATGCCGCGGCCCAATTATTCATTTGTCAAAGAGGCGAAAGAAATATTTGTATTTATTAAAAAAGCCAATAAAGTTATGCGCGCTCTTTATATGATTACTATTGCACAAGCTGTAATTTTCATGTTTGCGGTCTTAGCTCCGGGATATGTTGCTACGATACTCGAAGCGCCTCTGGAAAGTCTTTCTTTAATCCTGGTTGCTCCCGCATGCGTAGGGTTAGGGGTTGGATCTTTTATGCTGGGGAGCAGGGGTAAAAAAATAAAGCATGAATTAGTAAGCGCTATTGGATTTATGATTGCCGGAATCGTTTTGATCCTGATGCCCCTAGCAAGCCGCGTAACCTCATATGGGTTCGTACAAACTCTGAATTCCATTCTGCCGAAAATAATACACATAAATATTTTACACCTGATTGTACTTATGGCCTTTATTCTCGGCTTTGGCATCTCCCTGGTGTTTATTCCGTCCAATTCAACCATTCAGATTGAGACTAATGAAGAAATGAGAGGGAGAATGTATGGGCTTTTAAGCTCTCTGGTTGGTGCAGTTTCTTTTCTTCCGGTAATTCTTGCAGGAGGACTGGCGGACTTGTTTGGAGTCGGAGCAGTTATTACAGGTGTTGGAGTCCTAATGATGGTGATTAGTGTTCGTTATCTATTTTTAATTAAGTTTTAGACTAGTCTGAATCGGTTTTCGTATGCAATTTTTTATTTTTGTTCTTTTAATTTGCCTTTTTATTTTCCTTTATTGCGTATATGTGCTAACCAATGACGATTTCATTTTTTTACGGCGCGATGTGACGCTGGAAAAACTTTTCAACCTAATTTTTATTAGTGGGTTAACCGGTCTTTTTGTGGCACGTTTCTTTTATGGATTTTCCGCAAAAGGTATTTTTGCAAATCCGCTCGTCTTCCTCCTCTTTCCTTATTTTCCAGGACTGTCTCTTTTGGGAGGAGTTGTTGGAGCGGGAATATATTTATTTTTCTTAGCAAAACATAAAGAAAATTCTCTGCCTTTGGGGAGAATATGTGATTTTTTTTCTATTGCATTTTTAATTTCATTACCAATTGGATTGATAGGTTATTTGATGTTTTCGCAAGAAGCAACGGAGTTTATAAAATTAGCCATTAAGGCAGCTATATATTTTGTTTTATTTATTATTTTTCTTAGATTTTTTTTGCCCCGGCTTTTGAATGGAAAATTTAAAGAAGGAACAATTTCCTTAATCTTTTTAATCTGTTTTTCCACGGTTAGTCTTATTTCAAACGCCTTTTCAAAAATCAGCATTTTGGAGTATTTTAAGAATTTTGAAAACATAATTTTAATATTAATTTTTATTGCCTCGGCGGGAATGCTCATTCAGCGCGAAGGTTTGATATCGAAAATAACACAATTTAAGAAAGGAGAGCAATGAAGCCGAAGATAATTTTTGAAGATCAAGATTTATTGGTTTTGGATAAGCCGGCAGGGATGATTGTCAACCGATCTGACACAACAACAGGGGAGACAACTTTGCAGGAATGGGTGGAAGCAAAGTTCAAAGTTCAAAGTTCAAAGTTCAAAGTTGCAGATAAATTAGGGATTGAAAATAAAAATTATGAAGAGCAGGCAAAATTAAATTTTATTACTAGGGCGGGGATTGCGCACCGTTTGGACAAGGAAACTTCGGGAATTATTTTGATCGCAAAAACCCTAGAAGCATTTATCAATCTTCAAAGTCAATTTAAAGAACGAAAAGTTCAAAAAACATATCTCGCGCTGGTTCATGGGAAAATCGAGCCGGAGGCAGGCGAAATAAATGTTGCAGTTGGGAGGTTGCCCTGGAATAGAAAAAGATTCGGCGTTTTATCGGGCGGTCGGGAATCGGTAACGCGTTACCGCGTAATTTCAAATTTTAAATTTCAAATTTCAAATTCTCAAAGCGAAGATTTAAGTTTTGTAGAGCTTAATCCCAAAACCGGAAGGACGCATCAAATCAGAGTTCATCTGCAATATATTAAGCACCCGATTTTTGCAGATCCTTTATATGCCGGACGTAAAACTTCCAGGAATGACAGGAAGCTTTTACCCCGCATTTTTCTCCATGCCTCCAAAATCTCCTTCTTCCACCCTAGGACAAACGCACTACTAAATTTCGAAAGCCCCTTGCCGGAGGATCTAGCGGATTTTATTGCAAGGCTTAATTCTTGATTTTGTGTTGATTCTGAGCTACGAAATTGGTAAAATTATATTATTGAACCCGCCTGCGCTAAAGCTTCGGCGGGCGAGGGTGGTGATTTAAATTATGGGTGGTGGAATGGGCGGATTTTATAAAGGAGAAAAAAAGAAAAAGAAGAAAGATTCAAGGAATATATCTTCTGTGTCCATAGGCATGGGTGCTCCTACTTTTTCTATGCCTAAATTAATCGAAAAAAAACGCCCCTCCCAATCTTAGCATTCGCCTTTAGGTACTATTTCCGCCAGAGGCGGACAGGCAGTACACGGCTCATGCTGCGATTTTAGGCGGGTAAAAAAGAACTTTTAACTTATGAAAAAGAAAGATGATCCCTCGGTTAGCAATACGAAGATTGCTATTGTTTTTTTTGTTTTATTGATTTTTATTGTTGGAATCTCGCTAATTTTTAAAATTATTACTGTCATAAAAAATAGTCAATTCGACGATTCCAAAAGATTTACCCTAAGTGTAGCTAACGGGCGTAATATTGAAGTAATTTCTTTATCTCCCGGTTCAAAAGATATCGCAATTTTCAAATTGAATGATGGAACAAAGCCGGAGGAAGCAGGACCGCTCCTGGAGATTCCCATAGATGGATTTATTGCCGGCGTTTCTTTGGATTTAAATAAGAAAATTGATTCACTATTTGTAAATGCAATTTATAATTACAGTAGTCTTAAAACCAACCTCACGATCATAGATCTTTTAAAGATCGCGCTCTTCGTAAGGGTTGTTCCGGAAAGCTCGATTAATGTAAAAACGGTAAGGGGTACAAGCAGATTGGAATTGGATAGGACAGTAGATCACTTAGTAAGTGATGCTTTTATAGAAAAAGACAAGCAAACGATACAAATTATTAACGCAACAAATGTCAGTGGACTTGGAAACAGGCTGGCTAAATTA
Organism: Candidatus Levybacteria bacterium RIFCSPHIGHO2_01_FULL_40_16; assembly: GCA_001783805.1. Classification (GTDB taxonomy): domain Bacteria; phylum Patescibacteriota; class Microgenomatia; order Levybacterales; family UBA12049; genus GWB1-37-8. The sequence goes on along the minus strand of MFNS01000001.1, from coordinate 315,912 downwards.
GTAACCAATATGGGCGGAGATGTTATAATTGTTGCGACGGAGAATAACTTGAGAAAAAAGTCTACAATCTCATATATTGATAAAAAAACCTATACAGTAGAAAGGCTGCAAAAGGTACTTGGATATGAAGCTGTAAAAGATGCCAATAATGCGGTTTCGGATATAACTATAATAATAGGGGAGGACAAAGTCAATTCTGCCCCCTTTTAAATATGAATATTTGGTTAGTAATTATTGTAATAGCAATTATATCGGTAATTTTTTCCGTAATTGCGCTTGCCGATCTGGAAAACAAATCCCACATCGGCCAAGTTAAGAAAAAGTTGTCCAAGGGGAGGGTGGTTTTTCAGGATTCTTCATCCAATAAATAAGGGTGATCGTCATCTTCTTCTCCAAAATCTTTATAATTTTTTATCTTTACTCTGTTGTCTTTTGATAAAGCTAGGTCTTGATCGGCAGTCTGTGGAAAGGATGGTTGATTCCTGTATTTGGATACTCTTTTGGTCTCTTTCACAAAAACACAAACATTATGCTCTGTTGCGGATTTTATGCAAGCCGTATATCTATTTCCGCCCTTTATTAATTTAATAAGTCTTCTTCCCACGTCATCCGGCAATACTCCTAGATATTGTTTATTTTGGTCTTGAACAAATATTTTTGATCTTTTTGTCGCGATCACTACGGGTTGGCCTGTTGTCAAAAGGGCAATAATTCTGGGTTGGGCGGTATTCACAAGGGAAATAATTTTTGTTTTTCCTGTTTCCTCAAGAAAAATGTTGTTAACGCCTTTAACAGGGGATAAACTTTTTGAAATTCGCTTGGGTCCCAGGTCAGTCAGTTTTTTTATATTTCTAATTGCGATTTGATTCAGGATATCTATTTTTAAGACTTTTCTATAGGTAGATTTAGCATCCTGAATCTTTCCTAAGATTGTAAATGCATATGCCAAACGATTAAGAGCGTCGATATCTTTAGGGTCCTCTTTGATAAGGGCTTTATTTAAAGAGGTTGCGTTTTTCCAGTCGCCTAGAAGCATTGCTTGAATAGCTTTGTCTTTTAGTAGTGCCATCGGTGGAGAAAAATTACGATTATTGTGAAAGATGATACAGGGTTTTATTGCAAAAGTCAATGGTAAAAAGTATAATTATTTGATACATTGGGCTATGAGCGGACATTCAAAATGGGCCACAATCAAAAGAGCCAAAGGAGCAGCTGACCTTAAAAGGGGACTGACCTTTACCAAAATTTCTAATGCAATTACCGTTGCGGTAAAGGCAAGCGGGGGCATAACCGATCCTAACAGTAATTTCAAACTCCGTCTGGCTGTAGATAGCGCGCGTAGCGCAAATATGCCTAAAGACAATATTGAACGGGCAATCCAAAAAGCTGTCGGGAAGGATGCGGGAAAACTGCAGGAGGTAATTTATGAGGGATTTGCTCCGGAAGGCATTAGCGTAATTATTGAAGCTGCTACGGACAATACGATGAGAACAACCAGCGAAATAAAAAGTATCTTTAATAAGGAGGGCGGAAATTTTGGTCAACCCGGATCTGTCGCGTATCAATTTGAGCAAAAAGGCAGAATAGTTGTTGGAAAAGATATCAGAACCATTGATGAATTGTTCGAGATTGCAGTTGATAGTGGGGCAGAGGATTTGGAAGAAGCTGAAGACAAGGCAATTATCACGACTGCTTATGCCGATCTGTCTTCTGTCAGAGAACGCCTTATAAAAAAAGGCATCATCCCTGTTGGGGTTGAAGCTGTCCGAAAACCGCTAAATCCGGTGGTTATTTCCGACCCGACAAAATTGGAGAAAATTATCAATTTCCTGGACAAAATAGAGGGATTGGATGATGTACAAAAAGTTTACTCAAATTTGGCGCAAAATTAGAAGGAAGATTAACTTTCTTATTAATATTCCCAAGAGGCAAAAATTTATAATTACGGTAGTAGTTTTGTCTCTAACTCTTTTTTTCTCGGAGCAGCTATTTGGCCGTGGGGGGATGTATCTGGCCTTCCTGCTAGCTCTCTTCACAGACCTTTTTGTTTTATGGGCGGAAAGCTCAGAACTCGAAGACAATTTCTCGCCTCAGGTTTTTATTTTGCCGTTATTTTATACTTTGTCTTGTGCTCTATTTTATTTCTTGATTCCGGCCAGATTTTTGACCCGCATCGGGATGACATCACTGTATGCTTTCGGACTCTATTCACTGCTTCTTTCGGAAAATATTTTTATTGTCTCTTCAATTAGGACTATTGCTCTTTTATCCTCTGCCCGTACCGTCTCATTTATCGTGACGCTTCTATCCTATTTTTTTATGGCTAATGTTGTTTTTTCCTTGCATCTGAATATTTTCCTAACTTTATTTTTTGTCTTTACTTTTTCTTTTCCTCTAATCATCCATTCTATTTGGACTCATACTTTAGAAGCTGATTTCCGCTTGCATTTCGAATGGATTTCTCTAATCGCAATCTGTATTGCCGAGACCACGTTAATATTATGGTTTTGGCCGACAACGCCGACCATAATCGGACTTTTCTTAACCGGTCTTTTTTATATCCTGGTGGGTATTTCCCAGATCTGGTTAGAAAAGAGACTTTTTAAGGGCGTAATGTGGGAATATATTTGGGTCGGCGTAATTATTTTTCTAGTTTTTATAACCTTTAGCATGAGGTCATAAATTAAACTCTTCAGGAGCAGGGAAGAGGGGAGGAGCGAAGCGACGAACGTGATATAGTTTGATATAGCAGCTTATGATATTATAGGTCTTAATTTAGGATTCTGCTTTGCAGAATGTGGATAACTTTTCACGAGATTATGCGGGAATTTTCACGGGATATGATCATGGGGTCGGGGTCCTGTCGCTCCTTCGTCCCGTCCGACGTCCTCGGTCGCAGGCTCCCTGCGGTCACTCAACGGGACGCCCTCCAGTCGCGCCACCCCTCTTCTCTTTGAAACAATATTGCTCTTTCATATTGATTGAGCCTTGAAATTAGAAGTTTGGATTGATAAATTGACCTAAATCGAAAAAAATACGAACATGCTAATCCACATGTTTTTGAGGCTAAAATCGTGAGTTTAGATTGATAATAAGCTCTAAATTGCGACGCGGCCAAGAGGGGTGGAGAGCCGCGGTGTTAATAATTATTAATGATAAGTGATTAATAGTTAAGGATGATAACTCGGTAAATCTTTAAGCAACCGGCCGGAGGAGTAGATATCTTGTTCTCCAAGCAATATTATCTGTGAATATCAAGAGAATAATCCGCGGAGATCAAAATAATGGACTTAAGCAGATGGAGAGAAGAAAGTAATTATGTCGTACAATATAACTTTTGCGACACCACCCAGGCTCATATCCATGGAGAAGTGGTTAAAATTGCTTTAACTTTTCGCGCAGATTTATTGATATTTCATTTACGCCTCAATCACCTTGGTCATTATTCTCCCTAATTTCCAGGGCTTAAAATTTGATACACTTCCCCACTATGGGACTAATATGTCGTATTTTCACGAGACTATTTGAGGCTAAAATTCAATTAATTTCCTTTTCCCCTGAGCATTTTTACCCGGAGAAGTTTTATTTATTAGCTTAAACACGCTCATTTTGCTATAATTCTCTTCCTATGACTGAGAGCGAGCCAAGGCCCAAAATGGGACCGAGGGAAAAGGCGGAAGAATTTATCAGATTATTAAAAGACAATACTGTGTTGCCAAAAGATGATACAAATCTATCAGGAGAGCTTTTTATGCAAAGAGCGATCAGGAAAATGATGGATAATTTTACAGGCAACAATGAGGCATTATTTCAGATGGAGGCGCTACTTGAAGATGTCCCTGTTTCCGAATACTTTAAACAACATCTAATCGAGCAATTTGGATCAGAAATGGTTCATGGTTGGACCGGTTGGAACGAGGAAGTACAGGGAAAATTAATAAAAGATCTTTATGGTATATCTTTGAAGGAAAACGCATATGGCATTTTTAATCCTGAATTGGCTTTTAAAACAGAAACTAACTACTACTATCAAAACTTACCCTTTCTCGAAGTTATGCAAGACCCTAAATGGGTTAAAAAATGGGGACAAAACATTTTCAAAAGGCTGCAAAAAGAAATATGATTCATGGTAATTGACAATGTTGACTACCGCGTCGCATAATAAATAGAGATTCTGGTTTTGTCTGCTCCATTTTACAACGCAAGCGTCGCAAAATGGAGTTGGCTTACCAATTCGAATACGCGTAGAGATATATGGATAACAAGCTGCCGGTGGTTGTGAATGCCCTTTCCGGCCTAATTAATCAATTTCTAGAATATTTGGAAATTGAAAAAAATTGTTCCAAACTAACAATCCGCGATTACAGGCATTATCTGGAAATTTTTAATATCTGGTTTACTCAAAACATGCCCTCAATGTCAATAAGAAATCTGGATTTAGCAACAGTCAGAAAATACCGGGTATATCTGGCTAATCGCATTGACGCCAAGGGAATGACCTTAAAAAGAGTTACACAGAACTATTACGTGATAGCGCTTCGAAGTCTCCTGCGGTTTCTAATTAAAAATGATCATCCAACACTTGAACCTTCGAAAATAGAACTGCCAAAAACCGAAAGCCGGAGTTTAAAATTTCTGGAACGCGAACAAATAGACAGGATAGTAACTTCAATTGATACTTCCAAAGAAGAAGGCATCCGGGATAGAGCCATTTTTGAACTACTATTTTCAACGGGCCTGCGTGTTTCCGAATTGGTCAGCCTTAACCATAATCAAATCAATCTCGATCGGCGTGAGTTTGGAGTCGTAGGCAAGGGCGGACGCGCCAGAGTAGTTTTTGTTTCCGACAGGGCGGAAGAATGGGTCACGCGGTATCTAAAAGAACGAAAAGATAATTTCAAACCCCTGTTTATAAGATATTCGGGGAAAATCATTGAGGAAAACGGCGGAGAAAAGATGAGGTTGACCGCGCGCAGTATCGAAAGAATTGTGAAAAAATATGTTCGGGTTGCCCGCTTACCGGTTGACGCAACTGTTCATACGCTTAGACACTCATTCGCAACGGACTTATTGACCAATGGCGCAGATTTAAGAAGCGTTCAGGAAATGCTCGGACATAAAAATATTGCTACAACCCAAATCTACACCCACGTCACAAATAAACAGCTCCGCGATGTACACAAATCCTTCCACAGCGGGAATAAGTAGATTTGTTTATTTATTGCCAAAAAGATGGCCACCCCTATTTATTTCAACCAACATCGCTGGAATTTCTGGATCAGTTTCGCATGCTTTGCAGACATCTGATAGGCCGCTTTTTGCAATCTCCTGTGGATTTTTATTAATCTTGACAATTTTAGCGCTGATTGGGCAAGAGTCAGGCCTTCCTTTCTTTCCTTCCAAGCTGCACTTTCCGGTTATAGGATCAAAAGATTGAATGGGAATTTTTGATTCCTTTTTCATAAAAAACCAGAGGGTGTTTTGGGCTCTCCGGCAAATTTATTAAACTTTATCAGAAGTTACTAATTGCTGTCAATATGGCAAAATAAGATCCTGAAATAAATTCAGGATGACAGCTCATAAAGTCTCATCCACCAAATCTTACTTCTCGCCTTTTCAATTCTATTCGAATACGGCTCAAAGAGCGATTCCTGGTGGACATCGACTTTATTTCATAAAGCCTCGTAGGAGAGGGTGATGTTGATAATTATAGAGTTTTCGCCCGGTTGGAGTTGAGTGTCTGCTGATTTTGCTTCCAGCGATTGCGCCATCATGATTGGTCTTGGCTCAAAACCGTTTGATTCTTGGACATCCACAATTTTTCCCAATCTAATTCCCGTTGCGCTGCTCAAACTTTGCGCTTTTTCTTTGGCCATTTTAACTGCTTCTGTTCTGGCTTTATTTTCTAAATCTTTTTTGGTTTTTTCATCGAAAGTAAAAATTATTCCGCCGACCAAATTTGCCCCGTCCGTAGTTGCCGCGTCAATAGCTTTATTAGCAATGTCAATTGGCGTAATATTTACTTCCAGAGTTTGAACTACAGTATAGCCGGTAATATTTTGCACTCCCCTGTCAAAATCATAATTTGGATTAACCGAATAATTGGTAGTTTTAATATTTTTTTCCGCAACTCCCAAACTTTTTAAATCCGCAATGACTTTATTCGTAGCAGTATTGGTTTGTTCTTGAGCAGCTCCAACGGTTGATGCGGTTTTGGTAACTCCAATTGAGAGTCGAGCCGTATCAGGAATTCCGGTTGCTTTCCCCTCCCCCGAAACGCTGAACAAATTAGTTTTTGTCGTTTGTATGCTATTTACCGAAAACGGAACCGGTCCCGCGAATTTGGTGTATAAAAAGAAAACTAAGAGAATTCCAAAAGCAGTTAATAATGAAGTCTTTAACTCTCTCATAAATTATAGTTTACCACATTTAGATTTCCTTTCCCAAAGCCAAGGTGAGTAAAGCCATATTTGTATGCTTGGGGTCAATAGCTAGTTTTGAGAATTTAGGATCATAACTTAGTAAAGCGCTTATGATAGGGCGCGGGCTTGTTTTCGCCATTTTAAATAATTTTTCTTGGGGATCAGTTAAAACAACAAGATCACAGTTAATTTGGAGCCCCATTATCGCCTCCTCGGCTGATTCCCTTGGGGGAATTGAAGTATCATCGGCAGATGCCAAGATTACTGCACCACCTAATCTTGTTACAGCTTTTTCGAAGGAAATCCTTGGTAAATTAAAAGATAGGTTCTTACAAAGAATTCCAACAACATCGTCTCGAAGAAGAGCGCTCGGTAAAGAACTCCATAGTGGGCCGCTATCAATTTGACTTATCTTTAAGGTAACATTTGATAATTTAAGAAGTGACGCCGAGTCAAGCTGTTTCAGAGAAAGAATGCTTTTCCCTTTAAAATCTCCATTGACTATTTTTTCGAGATGAAATTCGGATGCTTCGGGTGGCGTTGGTGGTCTTTTCTCTACCATTTCTAAGAAAGTTTATAGTGATTGATTTTATTTGTCAATAGATCAAAGATTTAATTTTTTAAATTTTTTGGCGTAGGCGTTGCTCTTTCAAGAAGCCTCTTTTGAAAGTTTTCATAAGGTTTCATTTCTTCTTCTATGCTCGCTTTTGTGCTTTCATCTTCGTATCCTTCAAGTCCTAATTCTAGGGTAACAATGTGGTTTTCAAAACCCAGTGTTTCTTTTCCCACAATATAATGTAAATCCCGCCGTCTCTCTTTTTCCGCCCAGCCATTCAATAAGGGATGATCGTCAGCAAGCATGAATGCCAGATATCCAAAAGTTAATCCTTCATCCCGAATTGCTTTTATGATTTTGAAACGATCATCTATCGTGAAGGGTCCAAAGTGTCCCGGGAGCATTCGCTCTAATACACTTTTTAAATTTGAACGGATTATACTCTCATTTTCCTTGAATGATGACGCCTTTCCCTCATAGGAATCTTCAAGAAATTTCTTTCCCAGCTCTTTTGTGGAATATGCGAAGGGCAACTGCTTTTCCCCTCTCTCCGTTCGCCAAAATACCATTTGCCAAAGTATAGTATTCAAAATGCGGATTGTCAACCCTAATACCCCTTGATACTTTAAAAATAACCTGGTAAACTTTTAAGTTAATAAATAAAATGACGGAATCGCATATAAAAAATATTCCGGAAGGTATTCTCGGCCCAGAAATTACAAATAAAGCCATAATTTTTGACAGACACCACGTTGAAAGACCTATTACATTGGCTATCGCAACAAGCTTGTTAAAAAGTGAGGAAGCAATAGAGGTATATTCAGCAGCAGTCGAGAGGAAATACATTTTAACTCTACAGAACAAAAGGGAATAATTACCTCGAAGAATTCTCGGCAGCAAATGCTAAATTTTTTAGGAGCATGGCGACGTTGACAGGTCCCACACCCCCCGGAGTTGGGGTATAAAAAGAGGCAATATTTTTGATCTTGTTCTGATCGTAATCCCCCATCAATTTAGCGCTCTCCCCTCTGGATATGCCAATGCCGAGTAGGGTCACTCCCCTCTTAATCATTTCCGGTTTTAGGACATTGGCTTTGCCAACTGCGCAGATTATGATATCGGCATCTTTAGTTAATTGTTCATAGTTCATAGTTTTACTGTCAATAATTGTAGGTTTTGTTCCTAATTTTTGGAGCACATTAATAACCGGTTGTCCGCCGGTTTCCCCTTTGCCCAAAACAACTATTTTTTTTGATTTTAAATCAATTTTATTAATCCCTATTTTCTCCAAAATTTCAAAAACTGCCATGACGATGGGCATTTCAAATTGCGAGTTGGGATTAAAGCCGTCGACGTCTTTTTCAGGAGCGACCGCTCTTGATATTTCCTCTTCATTTATTTGTGTAGGCAGTGGCCTTTGAATTATTATTCCATGAATCTTTGAATCGCGATTTAGTTTATCGATTAATCTTATTAATTCTTGATTCGTGATTCCTGATTCCAAGTTGTAGACAGAGGTTTGAATGCCGACATTTTCCGCTCTTAATTCTTTTTGATTAATATAGGCGACAGATGCGGGATCGTCCCCGACCAAAATTATCGCAAGACAAGGTGTAATATTTTTCTTTTTAAGTCCTCCTACCTTTGTCCTTAGTTCATCCAATATCTTATTGGCAATCTGTTTTCCGTCAATCTTCATGTAGGTATTATACTAAATTTTGAAGATTTCTTTTAACACGCTCAACTCCTGGGGTTGAACATCGCATTAGAGTGGCTGGTCGGCTTTCTTTGCCGCGGCTTCTTCGGGGGTATCTTCTGCCAGAACAAATTTCATCCTAATCGTCGCCAGTTTTTCAGGATCATTGGGTAAAGCAAGATTAAAACCTTCCTCTAGCCCTGAATCCATGTCCTCTGGGAGTGGGCCCGTATCGTGAGGGTAAAAATTATCAAAAAAGAGAAGCTCGTGTACAAAATATCTCGATTCAAAATTACCTTGCCCTACGCTGACTTGTACCTTAAGCCTTTCCAGTATTGATAAGAGTTCCGGTGAAACAGAACCTGATCTCTCGAGATCATAACCAGGCGTATCGATATTCAAACAGAAAGGGTTTTTTAAAAAATCTATTACTTCCGCAAAACCCGTAACGGGGTCAATTAGCGGGACTTTTTTTTGTTTTCTTTTTTCAAGGTCAAAATCTTCGTTTGTAATCATATATCCATCGTCCGGGTTAAATGGTGTAATAGTATTCGTTTTAGGAAGGTCATCTTCAGGGTCGGCATCTATTTTTAATGAAAGCTTGAAAGCTCCAAGATCCAAAATAATATTTGTAAGAATGCGCGGAGGGGAATTCCTGTATATTTTCTTTTCTTCTGTGTATGTTGGATCGAAAGGGTGAAATTCTTGATTAAGAGAAATTATTCTTTCTTGCTTTGGCTCTAAGTCCTTGGTGTTTTCCATTGATTAAATTATACTCTAATGTCGGGTTATTCCTCAACGCAGGTGGCGGAGGTGACGCGATCGGTTGAGTTGGAGAACCTCATCAATTTTACTCCCTGCGTGTTCCTGGAATGTCTTGGGATTGAAGAAAGCTCAAGCTTTACCACCTGTCCGCGTTTGGAGGTCATGATCAGGGTTTTGTAATTTGGCGGAATCACTTGCGCAAAAGCAACTTTTCCGGTCTTAGCTGTAACCTTGGCAACTTTTACTCCCTGCCCTCCCCTGCTTTGTCCTCTGAATTGGCCGACCGGAGTTTTTTTGCCAAGACCGTTTTCCATAATGGTAATTAAATCTGTCTTGGCATCTTTTTTAATTACATCCATGCTGATAACTTCATCAGTGGCATGTAATTTGATTCCCCGGACCCCCCTGGTGCTTCGTCCCAGCGGTCTGACTGACTTTTCAGAAAATCTGATTGCTTTTCCGTCATGACTGGTCAGAATAACTTCATTATTCCCCTCGGTTAACGCGCTCCAAACCAATTCATCGCCTTTATCCAGCTTAATCGCCAAAATTCCGTTTCTTCTGATATTTTCAAATTCGGTTAAGGCTGTTTTTTTCACAGTCCCGTTTTTAGTCGAGAGAAAAACATATTTGAATGTTTCCTCTTCAATGCCTTTTTTGCCGACTTTATAATTAATGAATGATTCGACTTTTTCATCCTGCTCAACGTTAATTAAGTTGACAACTGCGGTTCCCTTGCTTGTCCGGCTGCTTTCGGCAATTTCAAAGGCTCTTAATTGATAAACTTTTCCGCGGTTGGTAAAGAACAAAATATTATCATGAGTTTGCGCATAGCGGATGTTCAGAATTCCATCCTCTTCCTTGGTAGTCATTCCTCGTACCCCTTTTCCTCCCCGGTGCTGAACCCTAAAGCTATTTAGACTTTGACGTTTAATATATCCGGTATCAGTGATAGTGATAACTGTCGGTTCATTCGGAATTAAATCTTCTTCGGAAAATTCCCCAACCTTACTCTTGTAAACTTTTGTTCTCCTCGGATCGGCGAATTTTTCTTTGAGAACTTTTAATTCTTCTTTAATTACGCTTAAAATTTTTCCCGGATGCGCCAAAAGGTCTTCCAGATAATCAATTGTCTCTTTAACCATAATCAATTCGTCTTCTATTTTCTGCCGTTCCAAAGCAGCCAAACGCCTCAACTGCATGTCCAAAATCGCCGTTGCCTGAAGATCGGAAAGTTTAAACTTGATAATTAAATTCTGCTTGGCGTCCTCTTGGGTTTTGGATTCCCGAATTGTTTTAATTACCGCGTCGATATTGTCAACGGCGATTTTCAGCCCTTCCAAAATGTGCAGCCTCGCTTTTGCCTGTTTTAACTCAAATTCCGAACGTTTTTTAACGATGAAATAACGGTGCTTGAGATATTCTTCGAGAATTGTTTTAAGATTTAGTGTTTGAGGAGTACCATTTACCAAAGCCACAATATTGGCGGAAAAACTGGTTTGCAGGCTGGTGTGCTTGAATAAATTATTTAAGACTTTTTTTGGCGCGGTATCCCTTTTAAGCTCGATGACAACTCTGGTTCCGTGTCTGTCAGATTCGTCGCGGAGATCCGAAATCCCTTCAATCTTTTTCTCGCGGGCCAATTCCGCAATCCGGGCAACCATAAGAGCCTTATTTACCTGATACGGAAGTTCGGTGACAATAATTGCAGATTTGCCATTACCTATCTCTTCGATGTCTGCTTTGCCCCGGATAATTATCCGGCCCCGTCCGGTCGCGTAAACATTTTTAATTTCGGACCAATCATAAATACTGCCGGCAGTCGGGAAATCAGGGCCCTTAATAAATTCCAGAAGTTCGTCAACAGTTGCAGTGCTGGTTAAAGAAAAAGTTTTCTCGGGATTGATTACTTTTGTTTTTCCGATCATAAAGGTAATCGCATCAACCAGTTCGCCTAAATTATGAGGAGGAATTTTGGTCGCCATACCTACTGCGATTCCTTCAGAGCCCATTAATAGTAAATTAGGCAGTTTTGCCGGAAGGAAAACCGGTTCCTGAAGGGTGGCGTCAAAATTCGGAATAGTATCCACTGTTTCCTTATCCAAATCCATGAGCATCTCGCCCGTAATTGTTGCAAGGCGGGCTTCCGTATAGCGCATAGCTGCAGGCGGATCTCCGTCAACAGAACCATAGTTTCCCTGGCCGTCTATCAAAGGGTAACGCATGGAAAAATCCTGCGCCAGACGAACGAGCGCGTCGTAAATTGGCATGTCTCCATGAGGATGATATTTCCCCATGACTTCTCCGACAATCTTTGCGGATTTTGCGTATTTGGCAGTGTGCGTTAGATTTAGTTCGTGCAGCGCAAAAAGAATTCTGCGGTGCACCGGCTTTAGGCCATCCCGGACGTCAGGAAGCGCGCGGGAAACAATCACGGACATGGCATAATCCAGATATGCCCGTTTAACTTCCGTAGTAATTTCCGTTTGTTTAAGATTGCCGATTTCCATAGATAGATTTTATATCAGGAATGAGGCAATTAAGAGTGCCACGATGTTCAGGATTTTTATCATTGGGTTAATCGCCGGCCCCGCAGTATCTTTATAGGGGTCTCCGACAGTGTCTCCGGTGACTGCTGCTTGATGAGCAAAACTTCCTTTGCCTCCCAGATTTCCTTCCTCAATATATTTTTTGGTATTGTCCCAAGCAGCACCTCCGGTGGTCATGGAAATGGCTACGAAAAGTCCGGTAATAATGCTTCCAACCAGAAGTCCGCCGAGAGCTTTAGGTCCTAATAAAAATCCAACCAAAATCGGGGTAACAACCGGAATCAAAGCCGGCACAATCATATTCTTAATAGCGGATTTGGTAACAATATCTACAGCTTTGGCATATTGCGGTTTGGCTTTTCCTGTCATAATACCTTTGATTTCTCTGAATTGTCGTCTGATTTCATTTACAATTGCCCCACTTGCTTTTCCAACTGCTTCCATGGCCAAAGCGCCAAAAAAGTAAGGCAAGGCTCCGCCGATAAATAGTCCGACAATTACCAAAGGATCGGAAAGAGAAAATACAAATTTTCCGGTATCTCCCGGAACCTTCATTAACTCCTGCGTGTAACTGGCAAAAAGCACCAGCGCTGCCAAGCCGGCAGAGCCGATTGCGTAGGCTTTCGTGATCGCTTTGGTAGTATTTCCCACTGCATCCAAGGGATCGGTAACATCGCGCACTTTTTTATCCATTCCGGCCATTTCCGCAATTCCCCCGGCATTATCGGTAATTGGACCGAAAGCATCAATGGCCACAATAATTCCGGTTAGAGACAGCATGCTCATTGCCGCAACCGCAATTCCGTAAAGTCCGGCTTGATTAAAGGCAAGTAAAATTCCTGCAGAAATTAACAGTATCGGCATTAGGGTTGACTTCATGGAAACCGCCAGTCCGGCAATAACATTGGTGCCATGGCCGGTAGTTGAGGCTTGTGCGATAGTTTTAACCGGACCAAATTTTTTCGAAGTGAAATATTCAGTGATAATAACCATGCCGATGGTTATCGCAAGGCCAATTAAAGCAGAATAAAATAAATTCAAAGACGGAATTCCGCTTAAGCCGTTGGGAAAAATAGTGTTGGTTACGTAATAAATGCCGATTGTAGAAATAATCATGGTTATTCCCAATCCCTGATACAATGCATTCATTATCCCCGCTCCCTTAACTTTTACAAACCAACTGCCGATAATGCTGGCAATTATAGCGATTGCTCCGATTAATAAAGGATAATTCAGAACTGTTTGATTTCCCTTGAAGGTCAATTCTCCCAAAATCATTGCGGCAACCGCGGTAATAACATACGTTTCGAAAAGATCTGCTGCCATTCCCGCGTCATCTCCGACATTGTCCCCTACCAAATCGGCGATTACTCCCGGATTTCTCGGATCATCTTCAGGAATATTTTTCTCAATTTTTCCAACCATATCTGTTCCCACATCTGCGCTTTTGGTGAAAATTCCTCCGCCGAGTCTGGCAAATACGGAAATCAAAGAGCCTCCGAATCCCAAAGCAATTAACGGCTGAAGACTAGTGATGTTTAAGCGCAGCATTAAGAGATAAAATCCGCTGATGGATAAAAGAGCGAGAGAGGCAACCAGCAATCCTGTAACTGCTCCGCCTTTAAAAGCCAGAGAAAAAGCTGCGGATAAACCTGATTTTGCAGCTTGAGCAGTGCGGATATTGGCTCTGACGGCAATACTCATGCCGATAATGCCCGAAATTGCGGAAAATAAAGCTCCAACCAAAAATCCCATTGCCGTGAGCCAACCCAAGAGAAAATATAAAATAGCAAAAATTACGACTCCGATTATCGCAACTACCGTATATTGAGTCTTCATGTAAGCAGAAGCTCCTTCGACAATTGCGTCGGAAATTTCGTTCATTTTTTTGTCGCCGCGGGGCTTGCTCAAAACATTGAAGATTAAAAAAACACTGTAGGCCAAAGATAAAAGTCCAACAATTATGACATTTCTAATTGCGTGTTCAAACAAAAAAGCCAAATTCATAAACTTAGATTATCAAGCTATTATAAAGTAATTACCTTCCATTTTCAATGGTGTTGGGCTTAGTTGTCCTGAAAATTTTTTGGTCTAATTCCATACCGGTTGACAATACTTTTCTTGTTTCAGCATTGTTAATAGCAGTAGAATCGTATCCCAAAAACTCTACTGCGCTGATCTTTCTAAATTCTCTTTCCTGGGTTTTTCTGATTTTTATAACGCAATTATCTTTAGTTAAATCAACACGTGCAGTTTGTTTCGGGTCATGAATTTCGACTTGTATTCCTTTTATTTCTGGGTTACTGTAGATACTAACAGATGAATAATCTTCATCATGCTTCATACTGACTTCACCTGCTAATTCCATCTTTTCTTTCCCGCTATTATAACAAGCCCGGGCAAAAGCGTTAGACATTAAGATAATAAATTCTTGCAGAGTTTTTTCTTCCGGTGACGCAAACATTTCATAGGGCGTAGAAGATGTTAACGCTTTACGGAACTTCTGTGCCATATAGATTTCATGAAAAGTCAAATAAATTGCCCCGATTATTAACGGTCTTTCTTCCGGATGATGTTCTTCCGGTTCCGCGCGTTTTTCGACCAAATGATCAAAAACTTCTCCGGAAAATACGCCTTGAGAAACTGTGTCTCCTTTTCTGTTAATTATTTTAGCTGCTCGTTCAGGATGTTGTTCCATAGATTAAATATCCAGCGTGGCTGTCTGCGCGTTGCTTTGAATAAAGTGTTTGCGCGGCGGGACCTCGTCGCCCATTAACATCGTGAATGTTTCATCTGCTTCCTCCACGTCCGCAACGGTCACTTGTTTCAACACTCTATTTGCGGGATTCATGGTCGTGTCCCAAAGTTGGTCTTTGTTCATTTCTCCCAGACCTTTATAGCGTTGTACGTTAATTATCAGATTGCCGCTTTTCATCTCCAGTAAGATTTTTTCTTTTTCTTCGTCGGAATATGCATAGCGGGTATCTTTTCCGCGATTTAATTTGTATAAAGGCGGTTGGGCAATATATAAATAACCTTCCTGAATAATTTGCGGCAAGTGTCTGTAGAAAAATGTCAGAAGTAAGGTCTCAATATGTTCCCCGTCAACATCCGCATCAGTCATGATAATTACTCTGTGGTAACGCAGCTTTTCGAATTTGACCGTCTCCCCTATTCCCATGCCCAAGGCAATAATGACGTTTTTCAATTCGTCATGTTCGATTATTTTGTCCAGCCGCGCTCTTTCCGTATTTAAAATCTTTCCGCCGATTGGCAAAATTGCCTGAAACTTACGATCCCGTCCTCCCTTGGCTGTTCCGGCTGCCGAATCTCCTTCCACCAAGTACAATTCCGAAACCGACGGATCTTTCTCCTGACAGTCGGCTAATTTTCCGGGAAGTGAAGATCCCTCCAATGCGCCTTTTCTAAGGATTGCTTCTTTGGCGGCTTTGGCTGCGAGTCTGGCTTTAGCTGCCAAATAGACTTTTTCCAATATTTTTCTTGCTTCTCCCGGATTTTCCTCAAAGAAAGTAGATAAACCTTCTTTGATAATTGTTTGGACAACAGGCTGAATTTCGGCATTACCCAATTTCCCTTTTGTTTGGCCTTCAAACTGGATTCTGTCTTGAGGCATTTTGATAAAGACAACCGCGGATAATCCTTCTTTGGTGTCATCTCCGGTTACGGAATCTTCTTCCTCCTTAAAACTTCCAATTTTCTTGCCGTAATCGTTTATTGCGCGGGTTAGAGCCATTCTAAAACCCGTCAAGTGGGTTCCTCCGTTGACGGTATTGATAACGTTGACATAGCTCTGGACATTTTCCACATAGCCATTGTTATATTGTAAAGATGCCTCGACTTCAACATCACCTTCCATTTTTTGGATAAAAATTGCTTCATGCAGAGGTCCTTTATTTTCGTTTAGTTTCTCAACCAAAGAGGTAATCCCGCCTTCGAAATAATAATTAACTTCTTTTTTAAGGCCTTCTCTTTCATCTTTAAAATGGAAAAATAATTTCGGAACCAAATACGCTCTTTCCCTGATTGCCTTCTTGACCGTATCGAAATCAAAAATTAACGTTGAGAAAATTTGCTTGTCCGGGAGAAAAGTAACTTTAGTTCCGGTTGAGAAGCTTGAATTGAAATCGGTTTTGCTATCCAATTTGGCTTCCTTCAAAGGTGTTTTTGCCACTCCCCGTGAGTATTCTTGAAAATATGCTTTATGATTGCGTTTTACCTCAACTCTCATCCACTCGGATAAAGCATTAACCACTGATGCTCCAACTCCATGCAAACCTCCGGATATTTTATAAGCAGAGCCACCGAATTTTCCCCCGGCATGCAATTTAGTCATGACAATTTCGAGGGCCGATTTTTTATATTGAGGCATGATGTCAACCGGAATTCCACGGCCGTCATCGATTACGGTCACGGTATTATCGTTGTTTAAGGTTATCCAAACATTTTTGGCAAATCCCGCTAGAGCTTCGTCAACCGCGTTATCAATTATTTCCCGCAAAGATTCATGCAGACCAGCAACGTCTGTTGATCCAATATACATTCCCGGACGTTTTCTGACAGGCTCTAATCCTTCCAAAACCTGAATGTGTTTTGCCGAATAATCAGATTTTTGAGTTTTTGCCAAGTCTGACTTGGCTTTTGGTATGATCTTTTTTGCGGATATTTTTGCAGTCTTTTTTGGAGCTTTTTTCACGCTCTTTTTAGTAGTCTTTTTTCTTGTCATAAACTGTATTTTATCAAATCTACGCCACAATTTCTACCCCCTAAACATTCCCATTCTTCTTATTGTCAGCACATCCTCTCTTGTGGGAATCATGCCTTCCCTCCTCTTAAGTTGTCTCATGATAGCTAATATAAAAGGAACTTTTTTATCTTCTTGATTATGACAAGGTATGGATACTGCTGTGGTATCCTTACCCATTTCCCTAGGAGGTATTTCCAAGATTTCTCTGGCAATGCATTTAGGAATTTCGTGTTGAACAGTAAGGGGAGTTTTACAGTTATTGCATTCACGAGGATGTTTGCAGGCTAAACAGGGGCAAGAGGGATGATGTTTTTCCGCCTCACAACCTGATACAATTTTTCCTCGCTCCATAAAAGATAATAGATAAATGGGCAGAGTAAGCAATAGAAAATAAGATACAGTATTTTTTAAATTTTGTATAGGGGCATTTTAAGGATTGATTAAACCCGCCTGATTATTTTACGGAAAGATTCGATTAGGTAATTTAATAAATATCTTGGTTTATTAATAATTAGGTCTTGGGCGGGGAGATATTGAAAGTCTTCGCCGCCGAAGCCACGTTTAAATAAAGAAAGTCCTGCAAAACGATGGTCAGATTTCTCCAAAGGTGCGACTCCCCAAAGATTATAGCGGGTCTTCCCGCGTTTCTTTGCCTCTTTGATTGCCTCCCATTGGATTAAATATGCTCCGGGATAATGTCTTCCCTCTTTGGTAGAAGCGCCATAATGATAAACCGCTTCGTTACCATAAAAAATTACGAAAGCTTGAGCCAAGAGTTTATTTTTAAACTCTGCCTTATATAATAGTACGTTTTCATTTTGTGCAAAAACTTTGAATTGTTCGTGCAAAAATTTATAAGAAAATGGGACGAATTTTTGTCTTTTGGCTGTTTCAATTTGTAAATCATAAAATTTTTGAATATCCTTTTCATCTTTTGAAGCGGTAATTTTTATACCAATTTTAATTGCTTTTTTTATTTCGTAACGCGTGGCTTTTCTCATTTGCGATAATAATTCCTCTTCGGACTTAGTAATGTCCAATTGAGATGTTAGCTCCGCGTGCAAATGCATGGGGGCTCTAATGAATCCCAAATTCTTAAAAAGATTTTTTGAAAAATCATTGAATTTTAATTGCGGCCTGACTCTGACAAAAACGCAACCATTTTCCGTGGAAATCCGTTTAACTTGTTCTATAAACACATCCGTGAAGTCTTTTTTATGCCAATCGATGATCGGTCCGCCGGGAACTGTTAAGTATTTTCCGCGTCTTGCCGGTTCAATTACCGAAAGCATGACTCCGACTAATTTTTCTTTTTCATAAAATCCGGTGCGGAAGATTTGCTTGCCTAAATTTTTATGAAACTCTCCCCAACTCCAACTCTGCAAAAAATTAACTTCATTTTTGCTCAAAACAAACTCTTCCCAAACCTCTTTATTTTCAATATTTTTTATTGTGATCTCAGCCATATCTTTTATTGTACTTTTGACCGCAAAAGTACCAAAACTCTGCGAGCGGTAAAGTCGCGCTAAAATTATTTCGTTCGCTGGTCGGGTAATTTCACCCCTTCCTCAATCTCGCTTATGCTCGCTGAGGAATTCCCCTGACAGTTCACTTAATAATTTTTTAACGCGCTTTGTTTAATGCTCGCAATTTAATCAATTATTTTATCAGTTTTCAAAATATCTCTTTTATCTTTTCCACTTAAGATTTGTTTTATGACGAGAAATTTTGCAACTTTGTTTGAATTATTTATAAATGTATGGGGTGTTCGTTCTGTCTCCACTAAGTCTCCGCTCATTAATATTTCTGATTTTTCAACACCATTTTCCCTCCATTTAGCCAAAAGCTCTCCTGCAATTACATAAAGAGTTTCCCAACTCTTTGCGTGATGATGCCAAGTTTGGATTGAATTTGGAACCTGTTCATTGTAATGTACCCCATACTCGTTAAGTAAATAATAAACAACATTTATTCCTTCAGGCTTGGAGACATTTAAGACGTCCTTTTTGTGATAAATTTTCATAAATTAATTATTTTTTAACCATTGATTAACTCTTTCAGAAATTTTTAGGGCGTCGGATTTTGAGACGTTGATGTGGGTTGGGAGGTTAAGAATTTTTTTTGAGATTTCGACCGCATTCGGACACTCCGGCGCCACTGAAGAGTACCAAATATCTGAAACATAAATTTTATCTTTCTTTAAAAATTTTATTAGCTTTCCCCTATTCTCAACGAAAATTGGAAACCTTAAATTTGTAGAGGCAGAAATTTTATTAACAATATTTGAGTTGAGAATTTTTTTATTTATATTTTTTGCATAAATTTTTGCAATTTCTTTCCGATGGCTTAATTGCTGCTTTAATTTGGTAAACTCAATGAGAGCTAAATTGCAATACCAATTTGGTAAAGAATAAAGATCATACAATCCTCCCTGCATGGGTTTTGATAAAAGATTTAAGTTTTTTAATAAATAATGCAGTGGCTTTCCGAGTCCAGAATTATAAAGAAATCTTATTTTGTAAGTGAGCAAAGGATAAAGCTTGTCTTTAAATTGTTGGTAGCCTTCCAAGGCGTCCCCTTGCGAGGCTAATCTGTTATTTTTGTGTTTTTCGTTTCTAATTATTAATGCGCCGCCGGAAACGGCATCTATAGCTTTATCCTGACTGAATGATAAGGTGACGAAATCTCCCGTCGTTCCCGCCTCTTTTCCGTTTGGATATCTCGTTCCGATACAATGAGCAAGGTCTTCAATAAGAATTAGATTATTCTCTTTACAAATTTGAACAATTTTCTCAATATTGCAAGGATAGCCTAATGTATTTTGAACAACTACGACTTTTATATTTCTATTCTCCATTAATGTTTTTCCTAAAGATTCGGGAGAAAAATTCAGATCGGAATTTTTCTCATCTAAATCCAAGCAAATTGGAGTGAAACCGGCTTCATTTACAGCTTTATAAACCGCGTAACAAGTAAATCCGTTAATCGCAACGCAACTTTCTTTTGGTAAGTTTAAAATTTTAAGAGCCAAAGTTATTGCTTCCCGCCCCTTGTAAGTTAAGATAGTTTTTCCGTTGTATTTTCCTTCAAGAAAATTTACCAGTTTCCGGTTCTGGTCATGTCCATCTGAAAATAATGATTGCCAAACGTATTTTAAATTATAATTTGAACCTAAAGAATTAAAAATGGTCATAAGTAAAAAATTGTTAAATTGTTATATTGTTAAATTGCTGACGATTATATTTATAACTTCTTTTGGGTTTGTGAATTGAGGCGCATGGTGTGCATTTTCTATTATTTCCAATTTTGAATTTTTAATCAGTCGGTGCATTAATTTCCCATCAGAAAGCGGGGTAATTTTATCTTCTTTGCCCCAAAAAATTAAGGTTGGAATTTGGACATTCCCGGGTTTTAAGGATTTGTCGGAATTAATAAGATTCAACATGGTTTGTTTCATGTTTGGGTTTGCATCTTTGTAATCGTTTTCTCCTGCCAATTTGTAGAAAGCATTTTTGAGGATGGAAGAACCACTGAGGGATTTTCCAAGCTTTGCAAGAGTTTTGAAGATAGCTCTTTTTAGAGCAAGAGGTAATTCATTGTGATAAATTCCTGCACTGTCAATTAAGATTAATTTTTCAATTTTTCCCGGATACTTTATTGCAAAATTTATCGCAATTCTTCCTCCGTTAGAATGGCCAATTAGAGCGACCTTGTCTTTTTCTTTGTCGACAATTTCTTTTAACCAGCCAATGTAGCTTTCTATAGTCCAAACCTTGTCGTTTTTACTGGTCAATCCGGGGACATTGAGCATAGTTGGTTCAATTCCTCTTTTTTTCAAAAGTTCCAAGAATATTCGCCATTTTTCCAAGGAATATGTCCATCCATGCAAAATAATTATTTTTTTCATAATCCGAAAGCTATCCTCCTATTCTGCCAGACAATTTCGCGCCTCACAAGCTTATCAGTGTCTTTTTTATTTTGTAATAAATGCTCAATAATTCCTTCCAAGAATCTCGCGCCCTTAAAAAGTATTGTCTCTCCCCCATTAAGATTTTTTAAAATATATTTTAGTCCGTCTTTGGGCATTTCAAATTTTTCCGCGTTTTTAAGTTTTGGAAATGTATATTTTGAAACACGGGGACCAATTAAAATAATTTTTGGTAGATTCATGGGGCTAATAATTTCTGCCAGTCTTTTATGTTCCTCTCTCTCATTAGCTCCCAGTTCGATCATGTCTCCTAAAACCAACCACTTATTTTTTGCAGAATATTTGTCAAACATTTCGAGAATGGTTTTTACGCCGTCAGGCGTTGCATTGTAAGTGCTGTCGATAATTGTCGTATTTTTAACTCCCTTGAAAACGGTACTCCTTCCCGGAGGGAGAATTAGATTTTTGAAGTTTGAATCAAATGGCAAGCTCAATTTTTCCATAAGTAACTTGGTCATTTCAACTGAATAAAATACACTTTTTGGAACAAGAAAATTGAACGAGTATTTTTTGTCATCGAAAACAAAATCTGTACGACCGTCTGCTATTCTGTAATCTTCTAATTTTTTTACAGAGACACTTTCAATTTTTGCATGCGTTCTTATTAGTTGTTTTTGAATTAATTTAGAATCGCCATTTGCGATTACAGTTTTTTTTGTATATTCCGGGAAAAAACCGAATTCATAAGCAATACCCTCTTCGGCGGACAAGAATTTCTTGTTACTGACAAGTTGATCAAAATTTAAACTATGAGTTAAACTTGAATTTGTCCACAGCGTAATTTCCGGGTTTAAAAAGCTTGCCAGAAATTTTCCTTCTCCCGGCCTGTCACAATCCGCTTCCGCAACATAAAGTTTTTCCTTGGGAATTGATCTGAAGGCATTGACTGGCGCAAGTAAAAAGAGAAAAATCCATTCATCGGGGGTTAAATTTTTGCGACTCAATCCCAAAATGTCAAACGGAATTCCGTACGAGCTATTTGCATAGTGAGAATACTTTGCCTTATTTCCCAATTGCGATTCGATTAAATGCAAGAGTGTTGTTTTGCCGCTTGATCCTGTAATGACAATAATTCTCGGCTTCCATCTGGTGAGCTTAATTTGTGCAAAAAAACGGAAATAATAAGCAATCGGAAAGTAAAATAACTGCTTGATTCTCCTAATCATCCCCTAATTTTACCAGAAAGCAGGTTAGAATGACAAAAATAGATTCTCCAGGGCGGCTCTTTGGCTGACATTTGTACTTTTTATAATCTTGTAAGTTTTTTGCACTCCCTTGAGGAAATTTAGATATTTAAAATTATTGCTATTTTTTGCTAGATCGTTTCTTAGAAAAGTTGCCATTTTTTCCAGCCACAAAGCGCAGTCTCCTTTATCTTTTACAATAAGTTCCGCGATTTTTAATTTATCTCCGGTTCTACCCCTTAGTAAGGTATTTAAAATATCATGAAATTTTGACAAATCGTCCTTGTCTAATTTGGTTTCTTTTTCTTGCAAAACAATGACTTTACACCGGGAAATGATCGTCGGCAAGAAAAGTTCTTTTTTCGCGGCAGTGATTACAATAATTGTGTTGCTTGGGGGCTCTTCGAGAATCTTAAGTAGCGCATTCTGTGCTTGCAGGGTAAGATCTTCATAGGCGTCGATAACAACTGCTTTTGTTTTTCCACGGAACGGCTTTAATAAAATCGCTTTTTGAATATTCCTGACATCTTCAATTCCCACGGCTTTTTCATAAACCTGAGAATTGATATCTAAAGGATCAACTCCTCTTTCTTTTAGTAAATTTGCCGTGTAGGAAGATGACAGGTTTTTATCCAAGGCTGCAATCAAGAAACTCTGCATATGGATTCTCTATTGTCCCGTATAGCCTTTCCGTTCGTCTTCTCGTTCTATTCGTCGAGTCAGACTCGATTCGAACACGGCTCACGGAGCGGCTTTAACGGGACTGCGTGAAGTGTTTTACTACTTCACTTGAATTATAGTTTATTTTTACCTATTATTAAAGTAATGCCTACTTCAGATTTTAACACGCAACAATTGCCGGAGCATAAAACTCTTCTCGAGATTTTACTTGAGGATAATTTAATTACTAAGGAACAATACGATGACATAAAAGTTAAAAGTACCAGTCAGGGTGTATCTGCTACAGGTATTTTGGAGGCAATGAATATAGTTCCGGAGAAAAAGCTTGCCCAAGCAAAAGCAAAATTACTCGGTGTTCCTTTCATATCTTTAGAAACAACGTCTTTTTCTCCCCAAGCAATCAGTCTTATTCCTAAAGCGGTTGTAGAAAGATTTTCCCTAATTCCCTTCCTTTATGACGAAAAAGCCGGGACTCTTTCTATAGCAATGAGTAATCCCGTAGATCTGGAAGCACTGCAATTCGTTGCGCAAAAAACAGGATTGACAATAAAATCCTTTGCCGCAGCCAAAGAGGAAGTAAAAAAGGCAATCAGTGAACAATATAGTCAGGAAATCGTAGGAGAGGTTGGTGAGGCCTTAGCAGAGACAGAGGCTTACGAAAAGACAAGAACTGTCGATAGTAAGCAAATCGGCGAGATAATTAAAGAGGCTCCAATTGCCAAAATAGTTTCGACTATTTTGGAATACGCGGTAACTTCGAGAGCATCGGATGTTCACATCGAGCCCCAGGAGGATCGGGTCAGAGTAAGATACAGAATAGATGGAATTTTGTATGACAAATTAAGCCTTCCAAAAAATGTTCAGGATGCGGTTATTTCACGTATAAAAATTTTATCGGAAATGAAGATTGACGAACATCGCCTTCCTCAGGATGGCCGATTTAATTTCAAAATTTCCAATGAGGAGGTGGATCTGCGTATATCCGTTTTGCCAACTTCGCATGGAGAAAAAATACTCATGAGGCTCCTTAGGAAAACTGGAGGAATACCAACCTTGGATGAACTGGGTCTGAATGGAAATTCGCTTAGAAATATAGAAACCGCAATGCTTAGACCGCATGGAATTATTCTTGTCTGCGGTCCGACGGGGGCAGGTAAAACAACAACCCTTTATTCAATTTTGGCAAAACTTAATACAACCAGGGTCAATATTATGTCTTTGGAGGATCCGATTGAATATCAGTTGCCCGGAGTAAATCAGGTCGCGGTAAATCCCGCAGTCGGACTTACTTTTGCAACCGGACTTAGAGCTTTTCTTCGTCAAGACCCAAATATAATATTGGTCGGGGAAATTCGGGATAAAGAAACCAACGAGCTTGCCTTGCAGGCAGCCCTTACCGGTCATTTAGTTTTCTCAACCTTGCACACTTCGAATGCTGCGGGGGCTCTCCCCCGACTTTTGGATTTGGGAGCAGAAAATTTTCTTCTGGCATCAACAATGAATGCGATTTTGGGACAAAGGATTGTTAGGAGAATATGCGATAATTGCAAAGAGAAATACCCTCCTCTGCCCCAAATACTGGATGAAATTAAAAAAGTATTAGGAAAAATTTTTCCCCAAACTCAACCGGATATAAAACTAAGCCGCGGAAAAGGTTGCGATCAATGCGGGAAATCAGGATACTTAGGCAGGATTGGAATTTTCGAAACCCTGCCTGTCACGCCTAAAATTGCTAATCTGGTTCTGGAGAACGCAGATAGTGCTACAATGGAAAAAGAAGCAATTCTGGAAGGCATGATTACAATGAAGCAGGACGGATACCTAAAGGTTTTGCAAGGCATAA
The DNA here is from genome assembly GCA_001783805.1 of Candidatus Levybacteria bacterium RIFCSPHIGHO2_01_FULL_40_16. GTDB lineage: Bacteria > Patescibacteriota > Microgenomatia > Levybacterales > UBA12049 > GWB1-37-8. The sequence continues at coordinate 291,463 of MFNS01000001.1, read as the reverse complement.
CTACGGTTGAAGAAGTGCTGCGCGTTGCGCAGGAATAATGTATGGATATACAAGAACTTTTTAAGATAACAGTTAAGGAAAAAGCCTCGGACTTGCATCTTTTGGTCGGTATTCCTCCCACACTTCGAATAGACGGTTCCTTAAGATATTTAACCGGATACGCGCCGTTAACCCTGCCGGAAATAGAAAAAATGGTATATTCATTGTTAGATCCTGTTCAGAAAGAACTATTGCTCGCCAACAAAGAGTTGGATTTTTCTTTTGGTTTTGGAGGGGGAGCATATGGGGATCTTGGCCGCTTCCGGACGAATTTATACTACCAGAGAAGAAATCTCTCGGGCGCTTTCCGTTTTCTTAATCCCGGCATATTGTCTATCGAGGAGCTCCATTTGCCTCAAGTTTTACATACTTTTTCGGATTTAACTCAGGGCTTTATCTTAATTACCGGTCCGACAGGGCATGGAAAATCTACGACCATTGCCTCAATTGTCAACGAAATAAATCTGAAAAGAGCGGCTCACATAGTAACCATCGAAGATCCGATTGAATATGTGTATCCGAAGGGAAAGAGTATCATCAGCCAGCGTGAAATGGGCATCGATACTCACTCTTGGGATTTTGCCCTTCGTGCGGCTCTTCGTGAAGATCCTGATGTTGTACTGGTTGGGGAAATGCGGGATTCCGAAACAATTGCCGCCGCGATCACAATTGCCGAAACAGGACATCTGGTTTTTTCAACCCTGCATACAAATTCGGCGGCTCAAAGCATAGACAGAATCATTGATTCATTTCCCGCAACACAGCAGTCTCAAATAAAAATTCAGCTGGCTGCCACCCTGAAGGGGATTGTTTCACAAAGGCTTTTGCCGATGATCAGCGGAGGAAGAGTGCCCGCTGTAGAGGTTCTCCTTGGGACTCCTGCGGTTGCGAGCATTGTGCGGGACGGAAAGACCCATCTTATAGATTCGGTAATACAAACTTCCAAAGACAAAGGCATGATTGGCATAGATTCATCCTTGTCTGCTCTGGTTTTGTCAGGAAGTATTAGTCTGGATATAGGCAAAAGCTACTCCCTGCATCAGGAGGACTTCTTAAGAATGGTTGGCTAATATGAGACTGTACTACAAAGCTGTAACCGATAAAGGAGAACCAATTAGTGGAATAATCGAAGCAAGAAACCCAAGCGAAGCAGCAGCGTATCTTAGAAGCAAAGAGCTCACTCCGATAGAGATAATTAAAAGGGGGAAAAACAGATTTGTAAATTTAATACCCTTTCTTGGAGATAGAGTTAGGTCTCAAGAAGTGCTTAATTTTACCAGACAATTGTCTTCGATGCTTAGTTCGGGACTCACTCTTTTAAGAAGTCTGGAGATATTAAAAAATCAAATCGAAAATCACACTTTGATAGACATTATAGACGGCATTATCAGGGATATTCAGGAAGGGTCAAGTTTTTCCCGCGCAATTGCAAAGCATCCTACAGTCTTTTCTCCGGTTTATATAGCGTTGGTAGAAGCATCTGAAGGATCCGGTCTTTTGGATAAGGCCTTTTTGCGACTGGCTGATACTTTGGAAAAACAGCAAAGACTGAAAAATACGATCAGGGGCGCGCTTACATATCCGGTAATCGTTATTCTCATGATGGCGATTGTAGTTTTTATAATGATGATTTTTGTTATTCCTCAAATTTCCATACTTTACCAGAGCATGAACATTTCTTTACCGTTGCCAACACTCATCCTGATAAAAATTTCAAATTTCTTTGTTTCATTTTGGTTTATCGTCATAGCGTTCTTGGTTCTCGTCTGGCTTGCATACCAACGCTGGTACAAAACAATGGAGGGTAAGCTTACTATAGATAGTATGAAATTGAAACTTCCTATTTTTGGCAGTCTGATAAAAAAAACAATCTTGGCAGAATTTTCCAGAACTCTTGGTGCCCTGTTGGCATCGGGGACATTGGTAGTTGAGGCTTTGGATAAAGTGTCCGATATTACCGGTAATATTCATTATAAAAATGCAATTGTGGATGTCTCAAAAAGGGTGGAAAAAGGAATAAGTATTGGAGATGCGATGAGCCTGTATTATCTTTTCCCTCTCAATTTGATAGAGCTGGTTAAGATCGGAGAGCAGACGGGAAAATTGGATGAGACACTCGCTAAAGCATCTGAATATTTTGAAAACGAAGTTGATCAATCCGTGAAGACCCTTTCAACCGCAATGGAACCATTTATCTTGGTGGTGCTAGGCGTTGGAGTTGCATTTCTGATATTCTCTATAATCACGCCAATCTATCAAATCACTTCATCAATAAAATGAAAATGAGTAAAAGAAAATTGAGGCTATTTTGCCACTTGACAAGCATTTATTTTTCTGTTTTACTAATTAAGAACATGAAATTATTTAATAAATCTTCCCACAAAGGCTTCACCCTAATCGAACTTCTGGTCGTCATTGCAGTCTTGGGAGTTTTGGCAGCAGCAGTTATCGCAGCCATTAATCCTGTTGCAAAAATTAATTCAGCCAAGGATTCAACAATCAAAAGCGACATGAGTCAACTAGTCAGCGCTTTGCAGGCATATTATACAGCGCAGCCTGCGCCTATTTATCCAGTTGCGTTGTCGTCTCTTGTACCTGGAGAATTAAAGGTCTTGCCTAATCAGCAATCTGGCAATCTCGGTTGTGTAACTGCAGCTGGCGCTGACTCTACAAACTACTGCTACACCGGAGTTGCAGGACAAAATGTTGCAGTGTGGGGAGCGTTATTCAGTCCGACTACAAGATCATTTTGGTGCTGGGATTCTACTAACGCTGTTTTCAAAACTTCCATCACTGCTGTTGCCGCTCAAACAACCTGTCCGTAAAGATTGGAACTTCTCTATCCCCTTGTATTGTTAATTTTTAGGAAAATGAGAAAATCGCTTTAATATGGATTTTAAATTGATTATTAAAAGAAATCTTCTTTCTATTATTATAGTTTTATTTTTGCTTTATCTATTCCTTTTAGCTTACAACATAAACTCAATTGGGCTTTTAGTTGGTGATGAAAAAGTGTATAGGTCAAGTGTTTTTTCTTTATTAGACGGAAAAATTGACAATAATAATCATCCTCTTCTAGCGAAAACAATCTGGTATTATTTCGTATATATATTTTCCGGGATAACCGGAATATATAAACCTATATTTTATAGACTTGGAACTATTCTTTTTTCCATTGGATCACTTCTAGTCTTTTATAAAATTGCCCGGGTCTTTTTTTCTAAGACTATATCTTTCCTTTGCGTTATCTTGCTTGCCATTGACCCTATGTTCTTCACTTTTAGCCGATTATTGCAGCTGGATATTCCCGCATTGTTCTTTTTGCTGTCCAGCATATATTATTATTTAAAATATCTTGATGGGAAAAAACTTAAGCTTTTTTACGTCAGCGGAATTTTCTTAGGATTATCTCTTGCAGCGAAATTGTCAGCTGTTTTACTCATTCCCCTTTTTCCTTTATTGTTCATGATTTTTAATCAGGGGAAAAATCTAAAATTGCGAGAAATTGCAAAAATTAATTTCTTATTTCTAACTTTTCTTTCCCTAGCCTTTACCATTGGCAATGGTATCTTCTTTTTTAAGAAGACCAGTATTGGATTTGCAGAATTTATATATCGATTATTCAATTCTCAAATTGGAGGGGTAATTAATCTGTCTGGTTATCTTCACTCGCCTGCCTGGACATGGTTCACAATCCCGCAGATATTAACTCTTTATCGAGTTCCACAAGGAGAGAGCGTAATGTCTATTATTGCATTTGCAAATCCACTTATAACAATTTTTACCCTAATCTCTTTAGTTGCATCTATGATTTTCATTTTGCGGAAAGGAATATTAAAACAAAAAAAGCAAAGCTTTCTTGTTATGGTGTTTTCCCTGCTTTATTTACCGTGGTTTTTTAATCTACATGCAACTTTTTACTATTATATTATCCCGCTTATTCCCATGGCAATAATAATGTTTTTACTATTAATCCGGAAAACAAAAATAAAATTGCAGTTACTTGCGTCTACAATATTGGTCAGTATAATCATTTTTGCAATTTATTACCCGTTGCTTGTTGGAATTAAGGTTCCTCGAAGCTATGATGTCAGGCTATACTCGTTTTCGCTCTATAGGTTTAATAATACGGATACTATTTTTTGCCAGCAATGTTATCCGCGTAAATAAAACTTTATATAATTTCTTGATTTACTCTTTTGGGTTCAGTTTCTTTGACAAGCTTTGTAAAGCGTGATTTACTAGATATATATAAAAACCGTTATTCATAATTCATTATTCGCTATTCGATCCAAAGGCTTCACCCTTATTGAGCTTTTAATAGTCATAGCAGTGGTGGGAGTTTTGGGAACCGGAGTGCTTGTAGCTATAGACCCGGCAGGAAAAATTAATTCTGCCAATATTGCTAAGGCGGAAACCTTCTCGGCAAGTGTGCAAAACAATCTCGCTTTTGATCTGGTCGGAGAATGGACATTTGACGGTAATGCAAATGATACTTCGGGATATGAAAATATAACTTCAATAGTAGGAAGCGGTGTAGCTCTAGCACCAGATAGAAGAAATAGGGGTAGTAAAGCGTACAGCCTTGCTGGCTCGGGCTATATAAATACAGGAAGTGGGGCGAATTTGAATATTACTAATGCGATTACAATTGAGGGATGGATTAAGCTCAACCAGCTCGGCGTAGAAAATGGAATATGGGGAAAAGGTAATTATCAGTGGGCTTTAACTATGCAGACTGGCAACAAGCTTGAATTCCAGTATACGGATGGTGGTGGTTCATATAGACAATCTATCAGTATTTCTGCAGTACCTAACACAAACTGGCATCATATTGCGATTACAAGGGCAGGTATTACTGATTCAATTTATATAGATGGCGTATTGGATAAACGAGCGAATAATGGAACAGCAGGATTTGCAGACAGCGGAGGAAACGCATTTAGAATTGGATATGCAGTTGGTTGGTGGAGAGGCGCGGACTATTTCACTGGCTCCATTGATGATGTGCGGATTTATAAGGCTACTCTTTTATCCTCCCAGATCAAACAGCTTTACGCCCAAGGCTTAGTAAAACATTTGTTGGCATTTAGATGATCTTATGAAAATAATTTTAGTAAGGGGTTTTACTCTTATCGAACTTCTCATAGTCATAGCGGTGGTGGGAGTTTTGGGAACCGGAGTGCTTGTAGCCATAGATCCGGCAGGAAAAATTAATTCTGCCAATATTGCTAAGGCGGAGACGTTCTCGGCAGGAATACAAAACTCTCTTGGTTTTGATCTGGTCGGAGAATGGACATTTGATGATAACACTTTTAAAGATACTTCAGGATATGGTAATAATGGTATGGGGATTAACGTAACCTCGGCATTAGACAGGAGGGATAGGAATAAAGCAAGCAACTTTAACGGAACGGCGTTTATTAATGCGGGAAATGGCGCAAGCTTGAATTTAACAAATGCTGGGACAATTGAGGTTTGGATTAAGATAAGCTCTTATAGCGCCGGAACATACCCCGCCATAGTAAGTAAAGGGGCTTCTGCGGGATGGGATACACCCGGCTATGCCATTACCGTATTCACAACAACCGCTATAGAGGGCAGCATAGACAACGGTGTGCCATACAATAGTGTTAGTTTTGGCAAGCCTACCATCGGTGTCTGGCATCACTTAGTCTTTACTTGGAGCGGAAGCTTTTTAAGAGCTTTTGTTGATGGTTCACAATATGGAGGAACTGTTACTCAAACGATAAATGCGGGTACGACATCAGACTCTCTTTGGATTGGTAACAGGTATTCCTATTTTTATGGTGTAATTGATGATGTGCGGGTTTACAAATCTGCGCTTTTATCCTCCCAAATCAAGCAACTCTATGCGCAAGGCTTAATAAGGCATCTATTGATACTTTAATAATGCTTTATGTTGGTATATGATTTTCATAGGAGATAATTTATGGAAAAACATTGGTCAAGGGGGTTTACCCAGCACCACTTGCGTGAATTAAAAGAACTTAAAAAACAAATGGAGGTTTTTATAAGTGGTGCTGGGTTTACCCTTATCGAACTTCTCATAGTCATAGCGGTAGTGGGGGTTTTAGGAACTGGAGTGCTTGTAGCTATAGATCCGGCAGGAAAGATTAATTCCGCCAAGCTTGCTAATATGGAAACATATGCAGCAAGTATAAACAACAATCTCGCTATTGATCTGGTCGGAGAATGGACATTTGATGGCAATGCAAATGATACCTCAGGATATAGGAATAACGGTACGGTAATAGGAGCTACATTAACAGCAGATAGAAGGGGTAGAGCCAACAAGGCATATAGTTTTGATGGTTCAGATGCTTACATAAACTTTTCCGCGACAGGCGTAGTAAAAACTCAGACAGGATGGTTTTATTGGGATCAATCAGCATCAGACAAGGGAAATCATAATCATTTGTTCAATAATTTTTATCAGCATTACGCTAATAATTTCTTGTACTTTGGCAGCACTAACGATTACATCAATTGGAATCCTTCCATAAATACCTGGTATTTCTTAGTTTTAACCTATACCGATAATGCCGACACCAATACGGCAAAACTTTATGTTAATGGAGTGAGATACAGTGTAACTCAACAAGCAGGATCGCATATCATTGCGGGCGTGTCCAGCATTAGTTCCGGTGGAACCTCCTCATTTAAGGGGATTATCGACGATGTACGGATTTACAAACAAGCTCTTACTTTCTCCCAGATCCAACAGCTCTATGCCCAAGGCTTAGTAAAACACCTATTGGCGTTTAAATAATACCAGGGAATACATCTAATTAAATTATGAAGATATTGAAAGCACAATTTAAGAAAGGCTTTACCTTGATAGAACTTCTCATAGTGATAGCGGTGGTGGGAGTTTTGGGAACAGGAGTGCTTGTAGCCATAGATCCCGCAGGAAAGATTAATTCCGCCAATATTGCTAAGGCGGAGACGTTCTCGGCAGGAATACAAAACAATCTTGCTATTGATCTTGTGGGAGAATGGACATTTGATGATGGCACTTTTAAAGATACTTCAGGAAATGGTAATAATGGTATGGGGATTAACGTAACCCCGGCATTAGACAGGAGGAATAGAAATAAAGCAAGTAACTTTAACGGAACGGCGTATATTGACGCGGGAAATAGGACGAGTTTAAAGCCGGACGTATTTACCGTTGAAGCTTGGATAAAGTGGCAATCAGGAATTTATTGGCCATTAGTTTCATTTTCAGCATCTGGTCTTCCTGCTATTTTACCAGTTTGGACAGCCGGACGATCTTTAATCTATCTTGGAGCCGGTAACTTTAAATATTTTTTTCACAATCCTGTAAATATAGCCGACGGAAATTGGCATCACCTTGTGTTTATAGTTACTGGAAATGGCCAAAATGATATAGATAATGCTAAAATGTATGCTGATGGCAGGATACAAATAGCTGATACAATAGCGAAAACAGGTTTACCAAATTCAAAAACAGGACCTCTTTACATCGGATTTTTTTCAGGTTATTACGCTAATGGACTGATTGATGATGTGCGCATTTACAAGCAAGCTCTTACTTTTTCCCAGATCCAACAGCTCTACGCCCAAGGCTTAATAAAACACCTATTGGCGTTTAAATAATATACTTTGTGGTATATTTATAATGCATGGTTTTATTGCTAATTTTTATTCTCGGGCTTTTTGTTGGGTCTTTTTTGAATGTTTTGGCGGACAGGTTGCCAAAAGAAGAATCTGCGATTAAGGGAAGATCACATTGTGAGAAATGCAAAAAAGAATTGGCTTGGTTTGATCTGATTCCCCTATTGTCTTTTATTTTTCTCAAGGGTAAATGTCGTTACTGTAGGACTTCCCTTTCGTTTTATTATCCGATTGTTGAATTAACAACGGGGATTTTGTTTGCCGGGGTTTTTATTTTTATCGGAGGAGCATATATAAATTTTATATCGACTATAAACATTATAAATCTTATATATTATTTATTTATTGCTTCCTCTTTGATTGTGGTTTTTTTTGCGGACCTTAAATATGGTATTATTCCGGACAAAATTGTGTTTCCTGCAATAATAATTTCTTTTCTATACTTAATACTTAATACTTACTACTTAATACCCCCCCATCTCCTCTCAGCCCTTGGGGCAGGTTTGTTTTTCCTAGCATTGCTCATTGTGACTAGGGGAAAAGGCATGGGATTTGGGGATGTAAAATTCGCATTTCTAATGGGGCTAATTTTGGGTTTTCCGAACATCGTGGTTGCCTTATACATCGCATTCTTGACAGGCGCAATTGTGGGATGCATACTAATTATATGGAAGAGGAGAGAGACATTCGGAACAGTAATCCCCTTCGGACCTTTTTTAGCCACAGGAACTTTATTGTCAATTTTTTTCGGAAATTTTATCGTTCAAAATTTCCTTCGGGTTTTACACTAATTGAATTTTTGGTTGCAGGTGCCATAATTGGAGTTTTGGCGTCTTCGCTGGCTTTTGTTTTAAATCCGATAGAGCAGTTTGCGAAAAGCCATGATGCTCAAAGAAAAGACAACCTCTCGCAAATAGCAACTGCCCTGGACACATATTATAACGATAACAATAGCTACCCTGCCGATCTAACGCAAATTGAAGGAGTTTATATGCCCAAACTTCCCAAAGATCCGCTTGTTGCACAGAGTTATTGTTATGAAAGCGACGGCAGCTCGTTCAGACTTAGTGCCAAGCTTGAGAGAAATTCCGACCCGCAGGCTATTCCTAATATAATTTGCAAGAGTAATAGTTACAACTATTCGATAACTTCTACCAATACTTCGGTTGTCGCATTTGGCGCCCCTACCCCTACGGGAATTCCTACATTAACCCCTGCCCCTACAACACCAACCCCAACTCTTGTTCCTACTTCAACGCCCACTCCAACTCCAGTGCCCTGTCAAGTCACAACTGCGCCCGCGTCGCAAACCTTGGTTATCGGAGGAACAAGTACGGTCACCGCTAGTGTTACTTCGGGATTGGGAGTGGCAACAGTAAATCAAATGCGTTTCGGTTCTTACAATACTGCTATAGCTACTGTTAATCCCACTTTCGATTCAAGCTCGCCTTACTCGACCACGGCAACTGCTGTCGCAACCGGTCTGACAGCCGTCTGGGGGACAGCGGATTTAAATGATGGAAGAACTTGCCCATCTACAGGAGCTACGGATACCGATATTACGGTTGTTGTGCCAACACCTACTCCAACTGCAACGCCAATTCCAACTAATACGCCGACCCCAACCCCTACTCCAACCTCGCCATTCGCATTTAGCAATTCCACGGTCAGTCCCCAGTCATGCGTAAATGGCCCTATTTACTGGACGCCTAATTATAACGTTGACATAACGAACAACAATGCGGTATCGGCAACCCATACCATAACCTTCTGGCAGCAATGGCAGCGCGACGGGCAACCGATGAGTTCTCCGTATACAATAACGTCGTTCTCACTGACACTGGGGCCCGGAGAGAGTTATCATTATAACTGGCTCGTAAATATCATGACTGACTGCAATCCGCTTATATTCTTGAGCACTACGTATTACTATTGGGTGTCAGATGCCGCTAACAACTCAACAAAAGCAGAACTCTACAGATCTGGCTCGTGAATTCTTCGGATTTATTTGACAGAACATTTGACTGTGCTATCATGAGTATATGCGACGTGGGTTTACCTTGATAGAGCTTTTGATCGTGATTGCCGTAATTGGAATTTTGGCAGTGGCAATAATAAGCATCATAAATCCTCTGACTCAATTTCAGAAAGCGAACGATTCCAGAAGAAAATCTGATCTTGCTCAAATTCAGAGAGCTTTTGAGACATATTATCAGGATTATGGAAAGTTTCCTGATTCAAGCGGCTACATAATTGCCGGTATCGGATGGGGACTTTCCTGGATGCCTTACATGGGTACTTTGCCAAAAGATCCGGCATCTCCATCAAGAAATTATGTGTATTATTCTTCTTCCGATGGACAAACTTATTATCTTTATGCTAGTCTGGAAAGGGGTGGAAATGATCCGCAGGCGTGCAACCTGGGCAATGCTTGTACGAGCCTGGGAACAAATGGTATACCGACAAATGCTTGTGCAAGCGGAAGCATCATTTGTAATTATGGGGTTTCGAGTCCGAATGTGAGTCCATGAAAACAATTAACAATTTACAATTAACAATTTACAAAAAGGGGTTTACCCAGCACCACTTTTGTGAATTAAAAAAACTTAAAGAAAAAATTTACTTAATCGGAAGTGGTGCTGGGTTTACCCTAATTGAGTTGTTAGTGACAATAGCAATTATTGGTATTTTATCGAGTTTCCTATTGGCAAATTTTGTCGGAGTAAGGCAAAGAGCCCGGGACGGAGTACGCAAATCCGATCTTCGCCAAATCCAATCAGCTCTGGAACTCTATAGGTCAGACCAGAGTAATTATCCGACCGGTATCTCTTTAACCTGCGGATATGCTTTGACTTCAGAAGGGGTTGTCAGTCCTCCTTCAGGGACCGTTTATATGACAAAAATCCCTTGCGATCCGTCTTCTGCGACACCCTACACCTATTCTTCTTCTGCGGGCACAACCTATTCTCTGGTTGCCTGCCTTGAGAATGAAAATGATTCCCAATTGGACGTTCCCAAGGCAAACTGTTCTGGCAGCACTACTCTTTGGCAATATACTCTTCAAAATCCATGAAAATAAATTTCAAATCGAAGCAACGGAGAGGATTTACCCTAATTGAACTAATGGTTGCGATAAGTATTATGGCTGCTTTGGGGGCATTGGGTATTACGGGATTTGCAAATTATAATCAATCTCAGATTCTTCAGAACTCCTCTAACGAGGTAACTACGATGTTGAATCTGGCCAAGTCGCGCGCGCAATCGCAGGTGAAAATGGGTACATCCTGCAGCGCGTCTTCGCAAATTCTGGAAGGATACCAAGTGGATATATCAATTATTAATCGGACTTATACGCTAAGCAGCCGTTGCTCGGGAATTACCAGCAATCTTCAAACAAAAACTCTTCCTCAAAATGTAAGTTTTAAAAGTCCGGATACTTTCCCCACCTCTTTTTTCTTCCCGGTACAAAAGGGCGGAGTGGATACGCCGGGCCAAATTGTTATCTCCTCCGGAGGAAAAACAAAAACTATTGTAGCTAATGTATTAAAATGAAAAAATTTTTCCAAAAAGGTTTTACTCTCATTGAGCTAATGGTTGTAGTAGGCATCACAGCTGTTTTGGGAACATTGGGCATTGGAGGATTCGCAAATTACAATCAAGTTCAAGTCCTGCAAACTTCCACCAACGAGGTGGTTACGATGTTGAATCTGGCCAAGTCGCGCGCGCAATCGCAGATAAAGCCTTCCGGAGCATGCAATCCATTAGATGGATATGGTGTAAATATTGTTTCGAATACGAGCTATACTTTAGTGAGTCGTTGTTCCGGTTCCGGAATCAATGGTCCGCCGCTTTCGACAAAAACTCTTCCGAGAGGTGTAAGTTTTGATGCCGGCAGTGTTGGTAAAACTATTTTTTTTCCCACAATAACCGGTGGAACTCAGGGTTCCGACAATATCATTGTGCTTTCCGGATATGGTCAACAAAGATTTATTGTAATTGATTCTCTGGGAAGAGTTAACGTGCAATTGTCGTTGCCAACGCCTATTCCTACCACAATTCCTACCGCAACTCCGCTTCCGACTTCAATACCTAGTCCTACCGTTACTCCCTTTTCGACTCCAACATCTGCTCCCACCCCAACGCCAACGCCTATTCTTACCCCAACCCCAACGCCTATTCCCACCGCAACCCCCACCCCAACCCCAATACCCGGTCTGGTGGGCTGGTGGAAATTCGACGGCAACGCTAATGATTCTTTTAATGGAAATAATGGTACTCTTGGCGGAAGTCCTCTTCCCAGCTTGGTCGCTGGTCAAATCGGACAAGCATACAGTTTTAATGACAGTAATTACATACAGATTCCGTATAATTTGGGACTTACAAATGCCTGGACTGTGATGATGTGGATACAAATAAATGCGAATGATTCAGGGGTTGTCTTTGGTTTTCCATTATCGGATGGCGCAGGTTCAATAAGCATGGATATGAATGTAGGAGGCGGTAACATTCAGTACAGAAGTAGAACAACGTCAGCGGTAATTAGTAGTTTAACAACGTCGGGAAAATGGTCTGACGGAGCGTTTCATCAGTTTGCCGCTACGTATAACGGAACCAGTCAAATAATTTATGTGGATGGAATACAGGAAGATTTAGATAATCAGAGCGGCAATTTAAGCACTGCGGCGACAAAATTTTTCCTAGGATCTTTCAGCGACTCGTATACGGGCGGAGGCAATTCAATAAATGGAAAAATTGATGATGTGCGCATTTACAACCGGGCGTTGTCGTCAGCAGAAATAGCCAGCCTTTATAACGGCGTTCCCGTATACGCCATTACAACTACCGTATTTGTAGACTCAAATGGAAATGCGATACAGGACGGAGGAGAATTGGGCTATTCAGGAGGAGCAACTGTTTCAATCTCTGCTCCCGGAACGCCCTCTTCCGCAACTACCAATTCCTCCGGTCAGTACGTTTGGAATGCGGTTTCGGGAAGTTACACTGTCTCATTAAGTGTGCCAAGCGGATATTCCGCTACTACTGCCACTTCATTTACTCCTTCGGTTGGTCCTAATGCCGCTGTTAACTTTGGTATCAAATTGAATCCAACCCCAACGCCAACGTCTATTCCCACCTCAACCCCAACTCCTCTTCCCACAGCAACTCCTACACCGGCACCCTCCTCGCCATTCGCGTTTAGTAATCCTACAGTCAGCGCAGAAGTATGTGTAAGCGCGCCTGCCTACTGGACGCCTAATTATAACGTTGACATAAAGAACAATAATGCAGTATCGGCAACCCATACCATAACCTTCTGGTCGCAGTCTCATAGTGAAACTTCCGGCATAACTTATGATCCGTTTCTGATAACATCGTTCCCGCTAACACTGGGGCCAGGAGCCAGCTATCATTATCAATATCTGATCAACGATTTCGTGAATGGGTGCCCGCAGATTATCTTCATGCACTATACGGTTTATTATTGGGTATCAGATGCCGGCAACGAAGCAACACATGTGAGCATCTACAGGCCATAATTGTTTGGCCAAAGTATGAAGAATCTTTCGGGGTCTTGACGTGAGAAAAAAAGCGTGCTCTAATAAAAAGAGTTTATAAATGGAAAATACAGGTAGAAGAAAGCTTATTTTTGACATTTTGATTTTCTGCATTTTGGCAGTAATGGCCATAATTGGTTATCTTCTTTTCTCACAAAAAAAGCTGGCTTCAAGGAACCAAACTTCTGTAGTTTTCCCATCAAGCGAAACAAAAGTAACCTCAAAATCCTCTCCTGCGCCAAAATTTAGCAATAAACAAGAAATAAGCGTTGGTAAACAGGGTTTTAATCCCGCAGTTATAAAAATAAAAGTTGGCACCTTGGTTAATTGGGTTAATCAAAGCGGTCAGGAAGCTGCGATTGTTTCCAATCCACCCAGTACTCATGATGCATATCCCGCTTTAAACTTGGGCAGATTTCCAGACGGAAGCGGCGTCTCGGTTATTTTTGATGGAGCTGGTACCTATGGATACTATAATTATCTGCATCCGGAACAAACAGGAACCATAGTCGTTGAGTAATAATTATTTATGGGGTTAAGTGCAGTTTTACTTTAACAGAAACTATCCGGATCTAAGCGATTACTGACCAACATAGATAAACACCTAGAGTAGTGATTATTTAATCAAGGTATGAAAAAACAGAAAAATCTATTCCGGGGTGAGGAGGGACAGACGATTTTGGAAATTTTACTTGCTTTTGGCGTTTCGGTATTGGTATTGAGCGCAATAATATTGGGGATAATCACATCCTTAAATAACGCTCAGTATGCAAAAAATCAAGGTTTGGCAAATTCCTATGCGCAAGAAGGAATGGCAGTGATTAGGCAAATAAAAGACTCCAGCTGGACTACACTTTCTTCCTATACATCGAATACCGCATATTGTCTTGGTCAGAATCCTATGGAGTTGGTAATACTTGCTCTTCCAAACAAAAACTGCAAAGAACAAAGTCCTGTACCTGTAGGAGGAATCTTTTCTCGAGAAGTTAAATTTGATCAGGGATCATCGGACTGTTGTCCAGACAATACTCAAACCTGCGCAGTTATTGACCGAGGCAGCAGAGTTACGGTAAGAGTTTCTTGGGCTGATAATAAATGCCCGATAGGTACACCTCTTTGCCACAACGTAACGCTTATTACTTGCTTTTCGAATACCGATCAGAAACAAGTGCCATGACTATCAATTCAAAATTAGATAAAGGTTTTACGCTGGTTGAATTACTGGCATCAATTATTGTTTTGATTGCCATAGGTTCAATTATCTCTGGCATAATTTCTTCTTCTTTGCGGGGCGCTAATAAAACAAATACGATTGAGAATATTAGACAAAGCGGAAATTATGTTCTCAACCAAATGTCCAAAGATATAATGTACGCGCAGGTATTCAATGGGCTAAGCGAGACGGGCGCAGATGGAACGTATGTTGCAAGCTGTTTTTATGACCCCCCTCCCCCTGTGAAATTTATAAAAATAACCCCTCTGGATCGTAATCCAATTACTTACAAGTGTGATAGTACTGAATTATCGGTAGATGGAGTTCCTCTTATAGATACTTCGATTTCCTTAACAAACTGCTCTTTTACCTGTACTCAGGCTAACGCTACGGATGTGCCGATAATTGGAATAAGTTTTGCGCTTGGACCTAAAAATTCGAATGGCCTTGTGGAAAATAGCAACCCGCCAATTACATTTAAAACCTCAGTTACCATACGGAATTACAGGAAATAAATCCAGCACTTTTCGAAAGGGGCTGGATAAATGTAGCTTCTTTAAGTTGACATGAAATAGTCCTCTTGTTATGCTAATTGTATGGAGAAACAAAAAGGGCAGATTCTTTTAATTGTAGTGCTGGTAGTTATTGTTGCGTCGACCATTGGATTGTCTCTCGCCTCAAGAAGTATTACGAGTCTTAGAAGTACAACCGAAGAAGTAGAATCTCAAAAGGCCTTAGCTGCTGCGGAGGCAGGCATAGAACGCGCAATACAGAATACTGTTCCGATAGGCTTAAGTGGAGAAAATCCAAGCAATAACTCTCGATATACGACTACATTTCAAACAATTGATGGTGCTCAGATTTTATTAAATGGAGGACTTGCAGTTCCAAAGGATGAAGGAGCTGACCTTTGGCTATCTACATACTCCGCCGATCCGTTATCTAATTTTGGGGCTCCTTTATGGGGTGGAGATTTGACCGTGTATTGGGGTGATTCCACAACACCCTGCGATAATTCTGCACTTGAGATAATAATTGTATCGGGACCAAAAAACAATCCGGTATTAAAAAAATATGCCTATGATCCTTGTCCAGCAAGACAAAATGAAAATAAATTTTCAGCTCCGTCTATCAATGGGGGAAATGTGAGCGGAAAAACATTCTCTCATGGAACGACTATTGCAGGCGTCTCTTCAGCTTTGATTGCAAGAATTATACCTATTTATGGAAATACAGCGGTTGGAATTAGCGGAACCTTACCCTTTCCAACCCAAGGGTACCGCATTGATTCAACCGGAGTATCAGGACAAGCAAATCGTACAATCAGGGTATTTAAGGGATATCCGCAGACTTATCTGCCTTATCTATCATATGGTCTTTTTGTAGCTAACTAGTTTCTAACAGATGATATTTAATAAGTCGATTGGCCTGGATATAGGTTTAACTAAAATTAAAGCAGTATCCCTATCGCGGCAGAATAATAATCTTATTTTGGATAGCTTTAGCGTAATGTCTTCTCCCCCCAAAGGGATGCTTTCGGAAGCGCCAATTGACGAGAGGGAAATGGCCCAGACCATAAGAAAGACAGTGGACGGTTTAAAAACTAACAGTAGAAGCGTAAATATTGCGCTTTCCGATAATCAAGTCTATACAAAAGTTATAGAAATGCCGGTTTTGTCCGACAAGGAATTGTCCTTAGCGATTTATTGGGAAGCCGAACGCCATATCCCGGTTGCGCTATCAACGATAACTTTGGTTTGGAACGTCCTGAAGAAACCTCTTAACTCCTCTAGCGATGAAAAGATGCAGGTTCTGATGGTGGGGGCGCCAACGAATCTTATTGGCAAATATCAAAGAATATTGCAGATGGCAAATCTTACTTTAAATTCAATAGAAACAGAGACTTTGGCAATTGTTCGAGCCTTAGTTTCTGCGGATCTTCCCCCAACAATAATTGTGAGTATAGGTGCGATCAACACGTCCTTAGCTATAATCAGAGATGGAATTTTGATTTTAACCTATTCAATACGAACGGGAGGAGATGCAATTAGTAGGTCAATAGAGGCAGATTTCGGAATAACTCCAGCCCAATCAGAAGAATATAAGAAAACCTATGGTTTTTCAAAGGTAGGAGCCGGTCAAAAAGTTGGCAAGTCTACTGAGCCAATCCTCTCTTCAATTCTCTTAGAGATAAGGAAAGCCTTAGCTTTTTATTCTCAAAAATATAAAGATGATTCAATAATTCAGCAGATATTACTGTCGGGAGGTACTGCCCGCTTGCCGGGAATCGATCTATTTTTTGCAGAGAATTTAGGTATAGAGACAGTTGTCGCAAACCCGTGGAAAATTTTTGGAGGCAAACCTTTGCCCTCCGAAATACTCAACAATGCTTCTGATTTTACTATCGCATTGGGTCTTGCAATGAGAGATTTATGAATGCAAATATTAACCTTCTTTTACGTACAGACAAGGAATCGTTAAAGAAGAAAAAAGAAATTAGAATTCTTAACCTTGCCGCGGCCGTATCTTTAATAGGTGTTGGCTTGATCTCCCTGAGTCTTTTCATATGGATTCAAATTATCAATCCCGGAGCTATCAAGAGGGAACAGGAAAATGTTCTAAAAGGAGTGTCGCAATTTCAAAACCGACAAGTCAAGCTTTTTGTTTTAAATAATAGGATAGAAAATATTGACAAAATTTTAAAAATGAGAAAGGATCTAATAAAGACAATGAATGGACTGTTGGCAAAAATACCTAGCGAACTATCCGTAGACGATTTTGAGGTGGATGACAAATCAGTTATTATTGCCGGTCAATCAAAATCCCTTTTCGCAATCGGTGAATTCATAGATAACCTAACAAACATGGTCCACAATAAAGAAATAATTAAATCCTTAACCCTCAGTTCTTTGGCTTTGGATGTGAGTACAAATGCTTATCGGATTTCAGTAATGTCGGAGTTATGATATGAACGAGAAAATAAACGCAGATTTAAAAGCTTTAAAATTTATCTTTAATAAGAACAAGTCCTACATATTTCCGGTTGTTACAATACTCGTTTCTATAATACTTTTTTTTCAATTTGTAATTCCACAGTTTAACGCATTGCTTAGAACAATAAAAGAAACCAGGGAATCGTCGTTAAAACTTGAGATATTAAAGGAAAATCTAGATATGCTTACCAATATCAATGAGGAGACACTTGATTCGCAGCTTCGGATATTAAATTTGGCATTACCTTTAAATAAAGATTTTATTGAAATATTAAATTCCGTTTATTCTACTGCCCAAAAAACCGGTGTTAATCTTGGGGGTTTTTCGTTAAAAATAGGTGATCTCGCTCAATCTGAAAGTGATGAAAATTTTCCGGTCGTCAGATTGTCCGTACCCATCAGCTCTTCGATTACAGCGATAAATAGTTTTGTCGAAACCATCAGTAAAACAGTTCCCCTATCGGAAGTTTATTCTGTCAAAATGGGAAACGCATCTTCGATGGTAAGTTTGTCTTTCTATTACAAGCCATTAGGCGCTTCTAATTATAGTCAAGATATTCGTATCAGCTCTATATCTCAAAAAGGATTGGACCTGGTTGATCAACTGAGTAAATTTGAAAATGTATCATCAGCGTCCCAGTAAACTTCGATTTGACCGGAGCAAATCAGGACGCAGTTTTTCAGTTGTCCTATGCGAAATTTTATCGCGCCAAGATTTTATTTTTTCATGATTTCCGCTTAATAGTATGGATGGCACAGCAAGGGTTTTGTAGTTATTGGGTTTTGTGTATTGCGGATATTCAAGAATTTCAGAAAACGATTCGGTAGAAGTTACTCCTTCTTTCAAAACCCCTTTTACAAGTCTTGCTACGGCATCGGTTACAAGCATTGCGGGAATTTCTCCTCCTGTAACTATAAAATCCCCAATAGATAACTCTTCGTCAATGAACTTTTTTATCCTTTCATCAATTCCTTCGTAATGACCGCAAACAAGAATAAGATGTTTAAGGCTTGCAAATTCTAAAGCTTTTCTTTGGTTAAAAGTTTTTCCGTGTGGGCTTAAGAGAACAACTTTTTGTTCCAAGATACCGAGATTTTTATTTTTTGTTTGCGTAATCGCTTTTTCTAAAACATCAACTCTCAAAATCATGCCATGTCCGCCTCCATATGATTTGTCATCAACAATTTTATGCGGACCCACGCCGAAGTCTCTAATATTGACAAAATTTACATCAACCAATTTTTTCTCTTTTGCTTTTTTAACAATCGAATGATCAAAGGGGCCGGAAAACATTTCGGGAAAAAGAGTAAGAATCGAAATCTTCATACGGAAATTACGAGGGGTTTTCAATAAGTGAAATATTGATTTTTTTATTTTGCTTGATTGCGGAAATCTTTACAACATTCCTGATCGCTCTGATGACTTTTCCATTTTTCCCGATAATTTTTCCCATATCGGATGCATCAACCGTGATGGTGAAATTTATCATTCCATTTTCTTCTTGTTCGCTAATTTCTACTTTTTTGGGATTATCTACGATTTGAGAAATAATATATTCTAACGCCTTTCTCATATTATTTACTTAAGATTTTCTCCACAGTAATACTCGGCTTTGCCCCCTTGGAAAGCCAATAATCAAATCTCGCTTTATTGACTTCTTTATTTTCCTTATTCTTTTCTTTCTTTTCGTACCAGCCAAGAGTTTCTATGGGTTCGCCGTCGCGTCTGTACCTTTTTTCCGTAACAACAACGCGGTATCTTCCTTCACCGCGTTTTCCCATCTTTGAAAGTCTAATTACAACTGACATATTAAAAACTCAAAACTCCCCACTCCGCTAAAGCTTCGAGGGGCAAGCAAAACTCAAAATAAGTTTCGAATAACACAAATTATACCAGTTTTAACTCCTTTGCTCAAGAGCGATTTTAGCTGCTGACAACTCGGCTATTTGTTTTGATTTGCCTGATCCTTCCCCTAACTTTTTTCCGCCAACAAAAACGCCTACTTTAAAAGTTTTTGCATGCGCGGGTCCGGTTTCCTCCAAGACTCTATATGAAGGAGAACCTTGTTTAAGAGCTTGAACTTTTTCCTGAAGTAGACTTTTCGGATCTTTAAATGCTTTCTTAATGACCAGTTCTTGTATCTTTGGAAATAAAGCGCTATCTAAAAATTTAACCACAGAGATCATCCCCTGATCCAAAAAAAGCGCGCCAACATAGGCCTCAAAACTATTTTCTAAAAGCGTAGCATTTTCCCGTCCTTTTGACTCCTCTTCTCCCCGAGAAAGCTTTAAAAGCTGTCCCATGTTTAACTCCTTGGCGATTTCGGACAAACTATTTGTGTTGACCATTAGAGATCTTAAGTTCGTTAAATCCCCTTCGTTAAAATCCGGATATTTAATATATAAATAATTTGAAATCGCAAAGGAAATAATACTGTCTCCCAAAAATTCAAGACGTTCATTTGAAGCAATTTTAAGTTTTGCTTCATTTAAATAGCTTCTATGGGTAAAGGCTTCTTCAAAAAGTTTGGAATTGTTTAATTTTGGCAAGTTCATATTTTGATATTTCCCAATGCGCCGTTTACGAATCCTGGACTTGAGTCGCCCCCATATTCCTTGGCTAATTCTACCGCCTCATCAATTATAACTTTAGTCGGTTGGGTTTTTTCAACCAGCAGTTCATAAACCGCGAGTCTTAATATTGCCAGATCAACTCTGTTAATCTTGTCTATAGAGAATTCCGGTGCTGC
The DNA here is from genome assembly GCA_001783805.1 of Candidatus Levybacteria bacterium RIFCSPHIGHO2_01_FULL_40_16. Classification (GTDB taxonomy): domain Bacteria; phylum Patescibacteriota; class Microgenomatia; order Levybacterales; family UBA12049; genus GWB1-37-8. Next base: position 271,251 of record MFNS01000001.1, on the reverse strand, counting down.
AGCTTCAATTTGGTTGTCAATAAAACCAAGATGACGCAATACGGCTTTGGTATTATTATTAACTATTTGTTTGTGAAAGTCTATTTTGAATAAGCTTTCAACTATTTTTTGACGCTTTTTATGCCGGGGATCCAAGGGAGTTTTCATAAGTTTTTCCTTGCCCGCCCAAAATCGTTAGCCAGAGCCGTGTACGAATAGTACTGAAAAGGCGAATGCTAAGGTTGGGAGGGTTTTTTCTCTTTCACCTTTATTGTTAGAACCTGTTTGCCATTATAGAATCCGCATTTTTTACAGATAGTATGCGGATAGACTGTAGCTTTGCAATTTGGACATACGGCAAATCCCGGAATTTGAAGTTTGATCGCAGCTCTTCTTTTCCCTTGTCTGGCCCGTGAATGTCTCTTTTTTGGTTCGTGCGGCATAGTAAGCTATAATTATAACAGTTTTAGAGAACATTCTCAAGTATTTGAAGTTAGTCCGGAGAGACTTGCTTGAGGTTAATGGTTTTTAATTTTCCTACAATAGGTAACTAATTTGCAATTGTTTTTATATGTGGATATAATACTTCTTGTCGTTTTCTGACGTCTTAAGGAATAGCATTAATTAAATTTTATGGTTGAGGAAGACAGGAATAAAGCTGATCCTACATACGAGGTGTTAGTATTGCCTGAGCTAAAAGGCAAAAATGAGATTGAAGCGGAGATAGTAGATATTATGGGTGAAAAGAAATGGATTTCTCTTAATGAGAAAGCAATAGCGGAGATGGAGCATAATGGAGATGGAAATATAGTGCGGGAGAAGATAAGAGTTATGGGATGCCATGTATATATAAGGCGGGGACTAATAACAGAGATAGAACGTCAACTAAAGGAATTAAGCATGGAATTTCCAGGAGAACGGATGAAAGATGTGTCTGTGCGGAGCGCGATCTATAATAACAAAAGAGAACATCTGTTAAGCGTGAGGGAATATTTATTTCCGATGCAGCGGGAGGAAAAAGGAAAAATAAGGCATTGGTTTAGTGAAGTTTCAGAACGTAGGAAAGAAACTAATATTTTTGGTCGACCTAGATTTCCGTTAAGTTAATCTGCAAGTTTATATATACACCCTTGGGGTGAGTATGTGGGTACACCTACGGAGGATTTAGTCTGGAGAGATTTGCTTTAAATTGATGGTTTTTAGTTTTTCCAAAAGCCGTGGATAATTTTTGAGGTTTGGGAAGATTTTTTCAGCTTCTTTTCTTACTTTTTGTATTAATTCGAAATCCGAAAAGCTGGCAATCTTGAGCATTTTTCTGCCGTGTTGCATGGTTCCGTAAATTTCCCCTGGGCCCCTAAGCTGCAAGTCAAGTTCTGCCAATTCGCTGCCTACATTATGTTTTTCCATTGCTTTTAATCTTTCCAGGGTTTGCAAATTTAAAGATTGCGTGAACAATAAGCAATATGATTGCATATCTCCCCTGCCCACCCTGCCTCTTAATTGGTGTAATTGCGCCAAACCAAACCTTTCGGATGCCTCAATGACAATAATTGTCGCATTGGGGATATCGATTCCGACTTCAACCACCGGTGTTGCTACCAAAATATCAATTTTCCCACCCCTGAATTTATTCAGCACTTTTTCTTTTTCTTTGGTTTTCATTTTTCCATGCAAAAGTCCAAGCTTGAAATTCTTGAAAACGTTATTTTTGAGATTTTCAAATTCTTTGCTTGCGGCTTTGACTGTCTGCATAGTCTCCGATTCCTCAATGAATGGGCAGACAATAAATACCTGACTTTTGGTCTCCTTAACTTGCTTCTCAATCCAGAAATATGCATTAAGTCTTTTTTCCGCAGGAACCAGCCAGGTTTTAATTTGTTTTCTGCCATGCGGCATTTCATCCAGGAGAGATAGATCCAAATCTCCATATAAAGTTAAAGCAATTGTCCGTGGAATTGGAGTTGCAGTCATTGTTAGAAGATGAGGATTTTTACCACGGCTTCGGATTATCGCTCTTTGCTCTACTCCAAATCTTTGCTGTTCGTCAATTACGACTAATCCTAAATTGTCGAAATTAATTCCCTTTTCCAAAACCGCGTGCGTTCCCACCATTACATCAAAGTCTTTGATTCTCATTTTTTGACTGCCTGTTGCAAAACCAACCCTGATTTTAAAGGACGTTAGGAGTTGTGAGATAGTTTTATAATGCTGTTGAGCTAATATCTCTGTTGGAGCCATTAGTACCGATTGAAAACCATTTAAATAGCTTAAAAACATTGCAATTGCCGAAACAACAGTTTTACCACTTCCGACATCTCCTTCCAAAAGTCTGTTCATGGGCTTAGTCTTCGCTAAATCCTTGAAAATCTCCTCAACTACTCTCTTTTGAGCATTAGTTAGGGTAAAAGGAAGCTTACTTAAAAATTTAGTTGTTTCAGATTTAAACTTATCTACAGAAAAAGGATTACTGATCAAATTTTTATTCCAGTTTAATTTTCTGTGCATTGCCGATAGCTGTAAGAGAAAAAGCTCATCAAAAGACAATCTCTGTCTTGACCTTTCAGCCTTAGTAAGGGTTTGTGGAAAATGTATTTGTTCAATAGCTTCGCTGATTGTTACTAAGGAATGATCAACAAGAGTTGAGTCAGGGAGGTACTCAATAAATTGATTTTTGTTTTCTTTAAGCAAATTATAAGTTTGCCTGCGCAGCCATTTTGACGTTATCCCTCTAGTTTCAGAATATACCGGTACCAGTCTTCCCGTATGAATGCTTGGTGAATTGGTAATAATTTCATAATCCGGAGATTGCATGACGATTTTTCTTAAAAACCAGTCAATTTTACCCGAAAGAGCAATTTTATCTTGAGAGTGAATTATTTTGGTTAAATAAGGCTGGTTAAACCACACTACCTCAATTGTTCCGGTTTCATCTGCGATTTCGGCTTTCTGCAGTCTTTTAAAATTTTTTGTAAATTCATTATTTATTTCGGAAACTGTGCCTTGAATCGTAACTACTTCTCCGGGTTGAACCCGGTTAATTTTTGAAATTAAAGAAAAGTCATCGTAACGGAAGGGTATATGATATAGAAAATCTTCAAAAGTTTTGATTCCTAATTTTTCTAACCTCCGGGCATATAATTTATATACGCGTCCGGCAGTTGTTACAGGCGTTTGCAGATTCATAAGCTTAATGAAGGATTAATATATTAACAAGGGAAGAATGGATGTCGCAATTAGGGAAATAGTTGCAACAGCAACTATTATTTTCCAAATCCACTGATGTTTCCTAAACATTTCCATATATTATTTTTTCCATTCAGTTTTAACAAATCTGATTGGTCCAACTTGAATCGTCGCACCGCTACTTGCTATTGAATTAAAAGGAATTGAAGGATCAGTAATCTTTTTTCCATCCACAGTTGTTCCTGATTGTTCAATAACCCTTTTTCCTTCCGATTTGCTTTTTGCAAGGCCTGTTTCAACAAGAATTTCTGCGAGGGGAGCTTTTGGATTAGCGATTGTCCTAGTGGCCATGTCTGTCGGTTTTTCTTTTCCTTGAACTGTCTTTTCGAAATTTTCTCTTGCATTTAACGCGTCTTTTTCGCCATGTAACTCCGTTACAATAATTTTTGTTAATTCTTTTTTTATTTCCATTGGTCCTTTTCCAGATTTAATTTTCTTAATATCGTCAAAAGATTTATTTGTTGCCAGAGTAAAATATTGGTCAATTAAGTCATCATTGATTGCCATAATTTTGGCGAACATGTCACTTGGCGTATCATCCAGCCAGATGGCGTTGCCCCAACTCTTACTCATTTTTCGTCCGTCTGTCCCCATAAGAAATTCGGTCGCGATTATAAAAGATTCTTTATTTTTCCAATTTTTCTGCAATATTCTGCCTGCCTGCATGTTGAAAGTTTGATCCGTACCCCCAATTTGAATATCGGTGTCTAAGAAATAGCTATCGTATCCCTGAATTGCGGGATAAAGAACTTCATGAAGCGCTATCCTAGATCTCTGGTTAAATCTTTTTTTCATGAGCTCTCTACTTACGAAATCATTTAAAGAAAATTTCTGGCAAAGTTCTATGACTTTCCTTAGGTTTAGTTTATCAAGCCATTCGCTATTATTCCTAACTTTGATTTTGGAAAAGTCTAGAATTTTCTCGGCTTGTTTTTTGTAGGTTTTGAAATTTTCCTGAATTTCAATCGGCGTTAGAACTGGCCGTTCGGTATCTTTGTCCGAGGTGTCCCCTATTAAAGCAGTAAAATCTCCAATTAAAAATGTGACACTGTGCCCTAATTTAGCAAATTCGTTGAGTTTGCGTAAAACAACAGCGTGGCCTAGGTGTATTTTTGTAGTAGTCGGGTCGATCCCTAGGTAAACATTGAGCTTCTTACCTGATGCTAAAAGTTTCTTTAATTCTTCCTTATTGGGGATGATGTTTGCGACTCCCCTAGTCAGTAATTCCTGAATCTTGTCCATGGCTAAAGTATAGCATAATATTGTCTAAAAGTTGTATGCCCCTTCGCCCCGCTAAGCGGGGCTTCGGAGGCATATACCAAATTTTTGCAAATTCAAAGCGGAGTGGTATATAATCTATTCATGGTTTTCTTTGGAAGATATTGGAGATCCAGACGACGACTTAGGTACCCTTCGAACATCTATCTTTACAGTAAAATTGCCAAACTAGCTTTCTTTGGTCTGGTTGGGCTTTTTGCAGTTGCATTCATAATGTTTATTTGGTTTAGCCGCGATTTACCAACGCCCGGAAAATTGTCAGCCAGTAATTTTTCTCAATCTACGAAAATTTTCGATCGAAACGGAATCTTACTTTACGATATCTTTAAAGACCAAAATCGCACCTACATAGCTTTGGACCAAATTCCAAAAACTCTGCAGGAGGCAACAATTGCGATAGAGGATAAGGATTTTTATAAAAATCAAGGGTTTTCAATTACGGGTTATTTGAGGGCGTTCAGGAATGCAATATTAAGCCGAAGAATAGCCGGCGGAGGTTCAACTTTAACTCAACAGTTAGTTAAAAATACCCTCTTAACTTCCGAGCAAACCATTGCCCGTAAAGTTAAAGAATTTATTTTGGCGATTCAGGTTGACAGAAATTATACAAAAAATCAGATTCTTGAACTATATCTCAATGCGACTCCTTATGGTGGAACGGCAGTTGGGGTCGAGGCGGCAGCGGAAAGGTATTTTGGAAAAAAGGCAAAAGATTTAGACCTACTGGAATCGGTAATCATGGCAGGTCTTCCCCAAAGACCATCTTATTTCTCTCCATACGGACAGAATTCGAAAGCATATATTGAGAGAAGCAAAGAAGTATTGCGGAGAATGCAGGAGGATGGTTATATTACCAAAAAACAGGAATTGGATACGATAAAGAGATTGCCAAATGTTGACTTTTTGAAGGAAACACAGGCAATAAAAGCTCCGCATTTTTCTTTTTATGTTAGAGACTTATTAGTAAAACAGTTTGGTGAAAATGTGGTGGAACAAGGGGGACTGCAGGTAACAACAACGCTGGATTATAAATTAGAAGAAAAAGCAGAGGAAATTGTTAAAGAAGAAGTGCAAAACGCTAGAAGCCTTCTGGTTGGAAATGGCGCGAGCGTTGTCCTAGATCCCAAGAATGGAGAAATTCTCGCAATGGTCGGAAGTCGGGATTTTTTCGAAGAACCGGACAAAAAAACAAATGCTCCGTTAAAAGGCGGACAATTCAACGTAATAACCCAGGCGCTGCGCCAGCCCGGTTCATCAATTAAGCCCATTACTTATGCTACGGCACTGGAAAAAGGGTACACTGCGTCAACTTTAATAATGGACGCGCCAACTGCCTTCCCGGGCGGCGGACAGGAAAAGGATTACGTCCCCAAAAACTATGATGGAAAATTTCACGGGCCTCTTCAGCTAAGGTTCGCACTGGGTAGTTCAATAAATATGCCTGCAGTGAAATTACTGGGGATGGTTGGAATTAAAAATATGTTAACTACGGCTTATAACATGGGAATAAGTACACTTGCTCCAACAAATGACAACGTAAACCGTTTTGGCTTGTCCTTAACGTTGGGAGGAGGAGAGGTGAGGCCACTCGAATTAGCCGCAGCTTACACTGCCTTTGCAAATCAGGGTTTTAAGAGCGAGCCGGTTGCAATTCTCAAAGTTACGGATCCGAAGGGAAAAGTTTTATTTGAGCAAAAAGAAGTAAGCAAAAAGCAGGTACTTAGTCCGGAAGTTGCGTTTATTATTTCCCATATGCTTTTGGATAATAATGCCCGTCTAATTACTTTCGGCGTGAACAGTTATCTGAATGTGTCAGGGCAGACGATCGCGGTAAAAACCGGAACAACCGATGACAAAAGAGATAACTGGACAATCGGCTGGACGCCAAGCGTTTTGGTGGCAACATGGGTTGGAAATAATGATAACAGTCCGATGGGTCAGGTTGCGTCCGGAGTAACGGGAGCAGCGCCGATTTGGAGACGGATAATCCTGGAGGCTTTGAGGAATAAACCTTCTGAAAATTTTGTAAAACCTGACGATGTTATTGCAGTCACAATAGATGCTCTTGGCGGAGGGCTGCCTGTTGACGGTCAGTCAACCCGTTCGGAATATTTTATTAAAGGAACAGAACCACAAGGGCCAAGCATAATCTATAAAACAATTAAAGTCTCAAAAGACAGTAATAAAATTGCCAGCCAGAGCGAAATTGACCACAATGAATATGACACCAAGAAATTTATTGTTTTTCACGAAGATGACCCGGTATCTACGGACGGAAAAAACCGCTGGCAGGAAGGAATTGATCAATGGGTTGCGGATAATCACAAAGACGATTCGCAATATCATCCCCCAACCGAAACATCAACTAGAATTATTCCCGATGCGACTCCGACTCCAACACCAACTGATACTCCTATCCCAACAATAACGTTAACGCCAACTCCCTAGAGACTATGGCTTTATTCTGAAAACGGCAGCGATAGACTTGAGTTCTTTCACGCTGAATATGCCTGGCGGTCCAGATTTTTCTTGCCCGTCTATATACAATCTGGAAAGTTTTTGTCCTTCATCCTCGCCTTCTGCGAACATTATTCCTATATACTCTCCTGCATAGCACTCTCCCGTATAGCCGTTAGGATTTGGTTTTTCTCCTCTCAGCGTATACCACTTCTGTTGCACGAGTTTGCCACTGCCATATCTTGGCCACTTATCAGCCATACGTTCATATTTGGCGACTGGAATTCCATTTATAGAAGCGATATTAGCGATAGTCCGAGGCTGATCCGCAAATCGTTCGTAAATTGATGTTTTTATAGTCAGTAAATCCTGTTGAGTCGTACCTACCTTGTCCAAATCTACTCCTTGAAAAAATGACATAACGCGGGTTTTTACATGGTTCATTATAGTATCCGCTATAACTTCTTTAGCTAACGATTGTTCAATATGGCGGACGATAGCGGCTTTTTTTGCTTCTACCATAGGGCGGAAAACATATTACCATATCGCGGGATATTGCACAAACTTGCGATTTATCCTTTTAATTCTGCGTGGAATTTTGCTTGGAGGGATTTGAGGATTTTAGAGCGGATTCTGGCAACTTCTTCTCCGGTTAAATTCCTATTTTCATCTTGATAAACAATGTGGAATGTTCTTGAATCTTCGAATTGATCAAGAAGTGAAACATTTGCAATTATAGAGCTTTGATTCTTTATTCCCGAAATTAAATCCGACGTCATAATATTTTCTCCTGCAATAATTGATAGATCTTCAACAATTGGCGGATATTTCGGTAGGGGCTTAAAAGTTTTATTTAAATTTATATTTTTCAAAATTTCAGAATAATTTAACTCAAAGAAAATTCCTTCACTTAATATCTCGATATATTTAGTTGGATCCATTTTGATACCTAAGTCTTTAAAAATTGCCTCAAGGAGTCCTTTAACCTCGAAGAAGTTTTTATTGTTTGTAATGCCTGAAAGAAAATATGCTTCTTTCGCTTCATCTAAATTTTTTCCCAAATAGACTTTTCCCAGTTCAAAAAGATTAATTTTTTCAAAATTGGATTTATTTTGCGAGAGAGCTTTTATTAGATTGATTTTTAGAGTTGGCCGTAAATATTCAAAATCACGGCTGACAGGATTGTCTACGCGAAGAAGGTTTTGTGAATTTATTCCTTGCGGCAGTTCCTTTTCTCCAATTAAGCTGTAGGTGTAAATTTCGGAAAATCCGGAAGCTGTTAAGATATTTTTTACCTTTTCATCTAATTTATAATCTTTAAAATAGGGAATTTGTTTGGTTGGAATTTCTCCAATTGGCATTGTTTTGGGAAAATTATTGTAACCATAAATTCTTGCCACTTCTTCAATCAAATCTTCTTCAATTTTTAAATCGTTTCTGTAGGTGGGAATTGTCGTTTCAATGATATTGTTTTTCAAAACAGGAGAAAGATTTAAGGTCTCAAGAATTCCTAAAACTTTCTTATCCGCAATTTCAATTCCTAAAATTTCATTTAACCTTTCAATTCTTAATTTCAATTTCCAGGGTTTGAAATCTTCACTTTTAATATCATAAAGTTCGCTGGCGATTTCTCCTCCGGCTATTTCCAGAACCAAGTCAACTGCTCTTTTTAAAGTATCGATTGTCCCGCCGGTATTTACTCCTCTTTCAAAAATACTTGAGGCTTCAGATCGCAGTCCTAATGTTTGAGAGGTTCTTCTTGTCAAATTAGGAATTTCAACCGGAACTCGGATAAATATATTTTTTGTTTCTCCAAATGTCCCCGAATTCTTACCGCCTTTTATTCCGCAAAGATCAATTACTTTTTCCTTGTCGGAAATAATCACTGCATCTTTGGGCAAATGGTAGATGACACCATCGACACTTTCGAATTTTTCCCCGCCTTTGGCTTGGGAAACAGTCATTATGTGACCTGCAATTTTGTTATAATCAAAAGTATGAAGAGGATTTCCCAGCTCCAGCATCACATAGTTTGTGATGTCAACAATATTATTGATTGACCGTTGATTCACTTTTACCAATTTGTCTTTCAGCCATTTAGGAGACTCCCCTACTTTGATTCCGGTAATAATTATTCCTGTAAATCGCGGGTTTATTTTGAAATCGGTTTTAATTGTCAATGGCAAAATTTTTCTTAATTTGGCTTGCCCGCCGAAGCCTTGGCGAAGGTGGGGGAGTTTAATTTTTTTATTCTCAATGGCTGCGACTTCACGGGCTACGCCAATAATTGATAAACAATCAGAACGGTTTGGGGTTATTTCCAATTCAAAGATTGTGTCATCGGATGTTTTAATAATTTTTTCACATCCAAGTCCAACCTCTGTTAATTTTTCTCCCAATCCTTTTGTGGTTAAAGTAATGTCAACGTATTCCTTGAGCCAAGATAAAGGTACCAACATAATTGTTAAATTGTTACATTGTTAAAATTGTTCTAGGATCCGTAAATCAGGGTTTGTCAAAAGACGTAAATCGTCCATTTGATATTTAAGTGTTACCATTCTTGAGAACCCCATTCCCCATGCGAAACCCGATACTTTTTGAGAATCATAGCCTACGGCTTTTAATACATTTGGATGAATCATACCGCATCCTAAGATTTCTACCCATCCGGAATGCTTGCAAAAAGAGCACCCTTTTCCCTTGCAAACAGTGCAACTCATATATGTTTCGGCAGAGGGTTCGGTGAATGGAAAATTATGGGACACGAATTTTACTTTTGTATCCAATCCAAAAAATTCTTTGATAACATAAGACATCGTGCCAAAAAGGTCAGTCAAGGTAAGATTTTTATCAACAGCCAGCCCTTCTAACTGCCAAAATTCAAATCCATGCGAGACATCGACCTGTTCGTAGCGGAAAACTTTTCCAGGATAGATTGCTCGGACGGGAGGCCTTGTTGTTTCCATAATTCTCCCCTGCATGTTAGAGCCATGAGTACGTAGAATTATTTTGCCTGGATCTGATTTTGAGCCGCGTGTATCAAGATAGAGTGTTTGTTGCGTATCGCGTGCAGGATGGTCTTTGTGAATATTCAATACTTCAAAATTATAATGATCCGTTTCAATCTCTGGGCCGTCTGCAACCTGAAAGCCTATTTGTTTGAATATATCTACAACTTCGTACAGAACTTGCGTCAGCGGATGTAGGCGGCCAATATCGGGTTTGATTCCGGGATTTGTTACGTCAATTTTCTCTATCTTTGTTTTTGATTCTTGATTCTTAATTCTTGATTCATGATTCTTAATGGTTTCCTCAATTACTCTTTTCACTTCGTTGGCGAGTTGACCGACCGCTGCCCGTCTTTCCACGGGAACTTTTACAATCTCTTTTAAAGTCAGAGTTAATTTTCCCGAACGCCCCAAAAACTGGAGCTTTATTTCTTCCAATTCTTTTTGATCCGTAGCTTCAATGATCATTGAAACCGCAGAATTTTTAATCTGCATCAACTCTTCTTCCATACTTATTAGGATATCACATTGGGGTTTTTGAGGAAAGGTATTACGCGTTTTTAACACTTTCAATAATGGATTTGAAAGTTTTGGGATCTTCGACGACCAAGTTGCTTAAGATTTTCCTATCTATTCCAACATTCGCTTTTTTAAGTTTGCCCATAAATACGCTGTAGGATAATCCCTCTTTTTTTACAGCTTCGGAAATTCTCACATTCCATAAGGCTCTGAACGTTCTCTTCTTCGCTTTCCTTCCCACAAATGCATATGCGCCCGCATGCAAAACAGCTTCTTTTGCCTGCTTTACATTTCTGCTTCTATTCTGGCGATATCCTTTTGCAAGGCTTAATAATTTTTTGTGTTTTCTTCGGGATACCATCCCCCGTTTAATGTGTGCCATATAATTATGCTGCGCCCAGTATTTGTTTGATTTTTCTTGCGAATCTTCCTTTTAATTGTCCCGGTTCTTTCTGTCTTCGCAATCTGCTACCTGATTTATTAATCTTCAAATGAGCTTTATATTGATGCGAAAACATCACCTTACCGTTTTTGGTAACTTTAAACCTTTTTCCGACTGAATTCTTAATCTTTTTTTTCATTTTTATTTTTTTTGTCCGGCGATAAAATCGCAATTAATTGTTTTCCCTCAAAATGAGGTTCTCTTTCAGGTTTGGAAAAAGGTGATAATGCGCTGATTACTTTCTGCATTAGCTTTTCCCCAAATTCTGGGTGGGCAATTTGCCGTCCCATGAATTTGACTATTAATCTTACTTTGTCGTTATCTTCCAAAAATCCGGTTCCCCTTCTGATCATTGTCCTTAGGTCATGATCATTCATGAAGGGTCCAAGCCGGATCTCTTTTGTTTCCGATACCTTACTTCGTTTTTTCTCTTCGTTTTTCTTTTTTGACTCCTGATATAGAAATTTCTTAAAGTCGATTATCCTGACAACAGGAGGATTTGCCATTGGTGCGACTTCTACCAAATCAACTCCTAATTCTTTTGCTTTTTGCAGCGCATCGAAGCGGGTTAAGATTCCAATTTGTTTTCCTTCTGCGTCCAAAACCCGAAGATTACTTGCAAAAATACGTTCGTTAATCCGGTAAAATTTCCTATTATCTTGCTTTTTTTTGTTAAATCTTCTTATCAATTTCTTCTTTTAACTTTTGTAAAAAATCAGAAATTTTAAGTTTTCCCAAGTCTTTTCCGTTCCTCATTCGAACAGAAATACTTGAGGACTCAATTTCCCTATCGCCTATTATACCTAAATACGGCACTTTTTGCAAAGACCCATCCCGGATTTTTGCCTGCAGTCTTTCAGTACGATTATCCAATTCCACCCGGATTCCTTCTTTTTTTAGATCTTCTACGATTTTTTTTGCGTGAGATCCTTGTTTATCCGTGATCGGCATTATAATAACTTGCACGGGAGATAACCACAGTGGGAAAGCCCCCCGATAATGTTCAGTCAAGATCCCAATAAACCTTTCAAAAGATCCAAAAATTGCCCGATGAATCATAACCGGTCTTTTTGGTTTTCCATCGGCATCTATGTATTCAAGTTCCATTTTTTCGGGAATTTGAAAATCTAATTGAATTGTTGCAAGTTGCCAGTCTCTATTTTGGGAATCTTTTATATGAATATCTATCTTAGGTCCATAAAACGCACCGTCTTTTTTCTTAATTCCGTATTTAACCTTTGCGCTTTTTAATGCTTCCTCCAAATCTTTTTCCGCTTCATCCCAAAGTTTTGGATCTCCCATTGCTTTGTCCGGTTTGGTTGAAAAATAAAATTCCGGCTGGAAATTAAGAGATTTATAAAATCTGACTACCAGCGTTAAGAGTTTACGTATTTCTTCTTGGATTTGGTCAGGCTTGACATAAAGATGCGCATCGTCAATCGTAAATTGTCTTAGTCTAAACAAGCCACCCAATACTCCTGAAAGTTCTCGTCTGTGCAGCATTCCGTAGTCTGAAAATTTAATCGGAAGATCTTGATAGCTCCGTGTTGTAGTGGAATAAATAAGAGTTGACTCGGGGCAATTCATCGGTTTTAGAGAATAATTTACTTCGGGTACGATCTTGCCTTCGGCAATCTCTTCATCTTCATGGATTGCGAGATTAAACATATTATGCTTTCCAAAATGTTCCCAATGTCCAGATTGCTTGAAAAGAGAATTTTTAACCATGACCGGAGTACTAATTTCTTTATAGCCTTCTTTTTCCGTTTCTTTTCTGATAAATTCCTCGAGGACTTTGTAAATTACTAGTCCCTTGGGGTGCCAAAAAACAGCGCCCGGGGCAACATCATGAAAAGAAAATAAATCAAGCTCTTGTCCAATCTGCCTGTGGTCTTTCAGCGGAGCTTTATTGTCTTTGTTATCCATTAATTTATATTATCAGGTGGGAGTCAATTTGTAAATTTGGTGGGCCCAAGAGGAGTCGAACCTCTGACCTTTACAATGTCAATGTAACGCTCTAACCAACTGAGCTATGAGCCCACGCACAGCAATTATAGCATATTGATATTCACGTTATCTCTTAAATATTTATGCTCTCAGCCCATTCTTTTCTTTTTGGATTGTTGAGAGTTGTCTCTTTGATTACGCTTTCCGGTTGGGGCATTTTTTTTGAAAAGACACTGCCGGGTATTTCACCGAAATCTTTTGCATTTTCCGTATTTTGTTGCTCCGTGCCTTTTCCATTTTTACCTTCCTTCATGTAAATCACCTCCTTTTTTTTTGAACACAAAAAAACCCGCCTAGTGGCGGGTATACTTTTAGTGTTTTACACTAAAATTTCTCCCGCCCTAACGGGTAAGGAGAAGAACCAAATTAATTGACAAGCATCTTATTTTCATTTTACAATTAAATTCTATAATATTCGGGATATCATTGCAATAGCTAAATTCTATTCATGAGCGTTTTTTAGTAGAAAGTATTGATATCCTTCAACTAAGGCATCTTGACTCGCTAATTGCTGATCGACATTTCTGGTTCTCGATGTCCAGTTATTTCCATCTGCAGATAATTCGACATACACCTCTACAAGAGCATCAGTTCCTAGTTCTTCAAGAGGAGGAAGGACAACCCTGTAATCTACAAGTTTTATTTCAAAAACTTCGGGATATTTTTCCGACAGGGCTGCTCTAAGGGCAATGTCGTAGGCATTTAGTCCTCCGTTTCCCGAAGCCTGTGCATGAAATATTTTTCCCTCGATAGAGACGTCTATCAATGCTTTGGCTCCTTCTATCTTTGATGTTTCCGTTTTGCTGGAGGGAAGGACAGTAAATTCTATATCCTTCAAACATAAAACTTCATTCAATAATAACAATTCCTGAGCGTCACCAAGAATTTGTTTTTGCTTCATCTTATCAACTAGAATTTTAACTTTCGGATCACCTTTATCCAGTTTTAATCCGTGTTTTTGAGCCATGGAAATGATATTTGCTCCGCCTCCCTGATCAGAGTGTTCAAAATGACTAGATATGCCTACCAAGCGTGGATCTATATGTTCATACGTTGCTCCTCTTTCCTGTGCAGAGACATGTACACCGCCTTTATGTGTAAGTGAGCCTTTTCTGTAGGGTGCGTTTGTCGGTACCGGAAAGCCATTGTGTTTTGCTACATAATCGGATAACTCGTTTATTCTGGTAAGATCAATTCCTGTTTTAAATCCATATTTAAATTCTGCGGTTGGCATAAAAATACATAAATCTACGTTGCCGGCTCTTTCTCCGACCCCATTAACTGTTCCTTGCACCTGTGATGCTCCGGCTTGCACAGCGGCCAGGGTATTCACAGTTGCAAGTCCTCCGTCATTGTGAACGTGAATTCCGAGAGGAAGCTTGGGAAAGGCCTCTTTGACATGCTTGGTTGTTTTATAAATGAATTCGGGAATAGATCCGCCATTGGTATCACAGAGTATTACAACTCTTGCTCCACCCATTTTCGCTGCTCGAATAGCTTCTAATGCGTAGTTTGGATTGCTCTTATATCCGTCAAAAAAATGTTCCGCATCATAAAAAACATCTCTTCCACTTTTTCTTAAAAATTCAACAGTTCTGAAAATGGTATCAAGGTTTTTAGTCCCGGTTGTTTTTAGTGCGTATTTAACGTGATCCATCCAACTTTTTCCAAAAATGGTTATCAATCCGGTTTGGCTATTTAGTAATGTTTGAAGTCCTTCGTCATCCTCTGCTTTTATTCCTATTCTTCCCGTCATTCCAAAAGCAGCAAGAGTTGAGTTATTAAGGTCAACCTCCTGCTTTATTCGTTTAAAAAATTCGGAGTCTGTCGGATTTGCTCCGGGCCATCCACCCTCGATATAATGAAAACCAAGATCTGCAAGTTTTTGAGCGATTTTTAATTTATTGCCTGTTGTCAGCGTTAAGCCAGGCGTTTGGGCACCATCCCTCAGAGTTGTATCATATATTTTTATAAATCTTTCTTTCATAATTTAAGACATAAAAAAACCTCCCGTTGGGGAGGCTAGTGTTTCGTAATTAATTTAAGTTACGCAAGCACACCTCCCTCTTGGGAAGCAATAATTTCAATAATCGATCTATTTTGCTTATTCATTTAATAATTAAATTTTATAGTATCCTTTTTCTTTTTGCAATAGATTGCTTATCCAACTTGGGTGGCAACATTTCTTTCGTTGGAAAGGCTGAAAGATGTTCCGGCTTTTTTACTCATTGCCCAATACTCTTTTGATTTTTTCTTGCTGTGCATTGCCGCCAGCCATGCGCCGGAATCTTCAACCTTCATTCTCGCAGCTTTAACTATGGAGAGAAGCCATGAGAAAAAGTTCTTGTGATATTTTCCGGGTTTTACTACGTATTGCTCGACTGCAACTTCTTTAAATTGCATTTGCAATTCCTTGGAGCTGTCAGCTAATTTTTTAATTTCGGTCATTATTTCCTGCAACTGCACTTCAATTTCCCGGTTTTCACGGCTGATTGCCTTCTCTTCTGAATGGATTATGTCTGCGGAATAATTAATGCCTGGTTCTATTACTATTTTCTCTTCTTTTTTTTCTTCAACAGCTGACGAATTTATCTCTTGAAGCTCTGCGAGACTTACCTCTTGGCCCTCAACCAACACTGTTTCCTGATTTTTTTTCTGTTTTTCCGAAGTTTTGGAAAATCCAAGGATATCGTCCAGATTAAGTAATTCCTCCAGCGGGTTTTTTACGTGTTTTACCTTGCTTTTTGACTTTTTCATAGCGGGATTACCTTATCACAAATTCTTGAGGAAATCAAGTGTTTTTTGTTGCCTTAGGATACTGGCCAGAAGATACCGGTTAGCTTCCAAATTCTTTCTTTCATCATCGCTCTTACTGGCTCTTACCGCCTCTTCAATTTCTTTTTCTTCAACTGTGATCTTTTCTTCTTCCGCAATTTTGGAAAGCGTGTATTCCAATTTAACATCATTTTCCGCTTTTTTCTTATACTCTTCTCTTAAGATTTGCGGATTTTTACCGGTTGAAGACAGATATTGATCAAGCGTTAAGCCAAGTTTTTTAACATCTTCCAGGGTCTGGGATAAAAGCCTGTCGGTTTCATTGTCAATCAGAATTGAAGGTATTTCAGCGGTGACGTTATCCAATAAAGCTTTCACGATATCCTCAAATTTGGCAGGTATGGGTCCGCCGGCTGGCGGATTTCCAGGTAAGATAATTTTACTTTTTGCCGTAATTATTTGAATAGCTTCTTTATATTTACCCAATTTGATAATCGGAGCTTCACAAGTTAAAGCGGTAAATTGCCAACCCTTCGACTCGCTTTGCTCGCTCAGGGTCGACGGATCGTCGATCTTCTCAACATGAATCTTGGGATTTATAATTGGCTTTATTCCTTGGGACTTAACAGCTTCCGTATAGGCGATTGGTAAAAGCTTTTTCAAAACTTCTTCCCTAATCTTTTCTTTATCAACTTTTTCTTCAACTAATTTTCTGGGTGCTTTTCCTTTTCTAAAGCCCTGAACTTCCGCATTCTTTGCAACCTCAAGCATTACCTCTTCCCAGGTTTTTTTGACGTCAACAGCCGGAATCGTAATTGTCAGACGGATTGTTCCGTTGGGCTCTTTTTGTAGAGCCGTAGTAACATTTTTATTCATAATTTAGAGTGCGGATGAGAGGACTCGAACCCCCAAGACCTTGCGGTCAATAGGTCCTAAACCTATCGCGTCTACCATTTCGCCACATCCGCGTATATTTTAGACATTATACACAATTTACCCCGCACCTTCAAACTCGATGCGTGCTTCAGAAATTCTAAGAGAAGAAGGTTCGAGGCTTACAGAGAAATGGATAGATTCGCCAGGCTTAAAGTCTCAAAATTCCCTATGGAATTCATGAAGTATTCAACTCTTTGAGCCCAGGTAGGAGAAGCAGCGTAAAATCTGCCGATTTCATATACATTTCTTGCTCCCCATTTATCGATGTATTTGGTTCTTAATCCTTCAGAAATCGTTTCAATTCCCTCATTCCAAGAAGAAAATCTGATCATATTGTTCCCATAAATTCCCCATCCCCATCCATTGAAAGAATCAGGAGGAATCTGGCGGCCAAAAGTAGATTCAACTCCGGAAATTGCAGCGACCAATTTCCAATCCAAATTATATTTATCTGCGGTATCTACGAAAGTCGCAGCATATGGAACCAAAGGAGAATTATATTTTTCTAAATATTCTCTTAAAATTCTTACGCGACTGTCGGTTGCTTTTTGAACAACCGGCTTTAAAAGCGCAGCGGAAGAACCCGCAAATATTTCCTGCGCAAAAACAGTTTTACCGTTAGATAAAAAAAATAAAATTAATGAAAATATAAAAACAAATATTGTGTTCATAATGCACCCGCCTAATCTTTCCGTTTGCCTTTCCACTACTATTCGTAGACGGCTCACGGTGCGATTGGTCGGCGGGTTATTCTGCTTTGCAGAATAAAAAAATCCTAACGTATGCATTTGGAAAGGCATACCTTAGGATCTAAGGTGGAAGTATATCATGGAACTATAGGTTTGTCAAGTCCCGCCAACCGGCGAATTGTTCAATCGATTAGTCAGTTAAATAAAGAGGTGTCATAGGCGAAATCAAGCGAGGTGCTGGCTATAGGATATTATTGAAGCAGGCTCATGAAGTAGTTGACACTCTCGGCCCACGCTCCGTTATTGGAGGGAGTGTATTTTTTCATAATTTCTTCAGGCGTATTTAAGCCTCCTGCCATATAATTGTTCGCTAGGGTCTTGGTCACTGTACTAATTGCTTCAGGATAGCTTTCGAATCTGGTTACCTTCTTGCCATAGATTCCAAACCCCCAGCAATTATATGAATCTGTGACAATTTTTTTGCATAGATTCGATTCCTGCATGGCTATTGCCGGTAAGAGCCTATAATCAAGATCATATTTATCCGCATCTTCAACAACATTTTGAGCAAATGACTCAAGTGGGGATTTATATTTTGCAAAAAATTGCTTGACTATTTCTACTCTTATGTCCTTGAAGACAATGCTGTCTCCCAGCACATTTTCAACCGAGGGCAAGGCCGCAAATGCTACACCGCGGTTTGAGCTTTGACCAGTTAAGTTATTGTGAAGCTTGGAATCATAGGACAAAAAGAGGAAATAAATTATACTTGCGAAAAGTAAGATGGGTGTAAGTATAAAGAAAGAGGTAGACAGAAGTATCTTTCTCATTGTCTATCATAATCGCATTTTTTGTCATTGTTGTCAAGTAAAACTGCTTCTGGTAAAATCAACATGCGCCCAGGTGATGAAATGGTAGACCTGTCCGCCGTGCCCCGATGATGGAATGGTAGACATGCAGTGTTCAGAACGCTGTGTCCGCAAGGACGTGAGGGTTCGAGTCCCTCTTGGGGCACTCTGGCAGGCGGGCATGCAGTGTTCAGAACGCTGTGTCCGCAAGGGCTTGGGAGTTCCCCGCCTGCAGTCGCCTGAGGCGACAGCTGATGGCGGGCAGGGAATCTCCCCCTGGGCACTAAGAATTTATACTTATGACTATTTCTTCTGAGAAAACAGGAAGCCTTTATTTGAATTCAAAAACATTTCAAATAGAAGATAGGGGTTGTGGCTTAGTCAATCTTGAAGTTATTGGCTATACGCAAGGAATGGGTGGGGTTGTGAAAGCTAAAACAGGAATGGCAGAGGAAACGATTCATGTTGGTCCTTGCTCAAAAGTTCTGATATTCGGAGAAGAATTTTGGAGAGAATATTTGGATCATCCCAAAAGACAAATAACTAATGTTAGCTTGATATATCCCGAAGTCAAGATCGATAAATGATATAATTAGACAAGTTTGGGCTCGTGGCGGAATTGGTATACGCGTACGCTTGAGGTGCGTATTCCGAAAGGAGTGGAGGTTCAAGTCCTCTCGGGCCCACCAATCTTTTTTTAAAAAATAGTATGTCGCCAAAAGAAGCAAGAATATTTGTCGTTGAAGACGACAAATATTATCAGGATGGAATTAAACAGGTATTAGAAAAAGCGGGTCATAAGGTGGTTCTGACAAGCAACGAGTTCTTTGATGCTCTAGGAAAGATTCGTGGAGGCGAAGTAGACAAATTAGGAATCCAAGTAATTACACTTGATGGGAAATTAAGCTGGGTAGGCGGCGAAGGTCAGCTTTTGGCTGATGAGATACGTAAAAGAAAACCAAAAATAAAGACAGTTGGCTTATCGAACTCAATTGAAGGTATTGATGGCGCCGATGCAAATGTTTCCAAAAGAGAAATGGATAGACTAGGTGAGATTATAGATAATTTATAAATGAATTCATGCAAGTTATCTTGTCAAATGCTAACCTTAGCCTCTCAAAATCTGCTATAATTGGTTCAAGTTGAGCATCGCTAAGCCCACCAGTATGTATATGACGCTGTTTAGCTTTAAAACCACGTCTCAATAAAGCTTGTGCGACAAGGAATGATTTGACTTTCAAAACTTATGGTAATATAATTCCCCCAGAAATGACTGAAGAGCGAGAAAAGATAATTGAAATTAATTTTGGCAAGAGTGATTGGGTAAGAAGTAGACCAGACACCAGCTCTTATGGAGATAATATTATCCAAATTTCTGAAAATGCAACCTTTTCCACTCTCCCGCCATGGGTAACCAAGGAATACGATTCCTTAATGAGATTACCCGCTCAAGAAACGGCCGTTTTAGGTCATTCTGCTATCTCAATAAAAAGAGAACGATTAGCAGTAATGAATGAGGATTATGAATTGATCTTTATTTGGGTTAAAAATAGAAATGAATGGGCAGTTATTTCACATAGAACATGGATAGAAGGCTCATATTTAAATGATGAGTCTTTTGATGGTCCATTTGCTCTAGATGAGATGTGTGCTAACAAAATTCTGGAAGCTTACGCTGCACCAAACCAAAAATTTACACTTGACGAAGTTAGACGGATGAGCCCAGAAAAATTGAAACTGAATGCAGAAAAAGACGACCCCGAAGATGATCCGACAAAACCGGTAGGAGATAGGATTAAAACGGCAGTTGAAAAATTTCTAAAAGGTCATCCTGACTACAAATTTAAACATGAAAATACATCTACGTATCACTCTGGATATGAATCGTCGGATGACAGGGATGAAAGGTGGCTCGAAACGATTTCTAGACCAGATACTCAAAAAAAATTATATATTTTCTATTCAATTCTAGGTCGTGACTTGCCCCATGGAAATATAGAATGGGACGAAAAATCACAAACGTATAGCTCCTTTATTGAAGGTAATGGCCCGGAAGACCCCTCACTAACAAACTTATTCGACAAATTACAGGTTATAATAATAAATCCTAAACCCGTTGATAAGGTATAAATATCCCAAACCAGGATTACTGAATTTCTATTCTCTAATGGTAATTAAGTTGAAAAGCTAACCTTAGCCTCTCAAAATCTGCTATAATTGGTTCAATCTGGACATCATTAAGTCCACCCTGGACTCTTAGCTCAGCGGTAGACCTGCCCGACTTTGAATGGACCCGTGGCTCAGTTGGTAGAGCGTCTCATTTACACTGAGAAGGTCAGAGGTTCGAATCCTCTCGGGTCCACAAAGTCCAGTCAGGCCGGGCGCTTCGTTTACATCGAAGATGTCAGAGGTTCAAATCCTCTAGAGTCCACAAGATGTTTTACGTTTATGTTTTAAAAAGTACGTCCAGAAAATTTCTGTATACAGGATGTACTAATGATTTAAGAGGAAGATTTAGAGAGCATAATGAGAAAATGGTTAAGTCTACCAGCCCATATGCTCCATTTGATATAATATACTACGAAGCCAGCCTAAGCGAAATTGATGCTTATCGTAGAGAAAAATATCTCAAAACTCGTTTGGGCAAAAGTTATTTGCGGAAAAGATTAAAAGACTGGAATGATCATGCCTAGGCATGTATAAATAATTTTTGTAAAAGATACATGCTTTAGTAAATAATAGGACATTGGGTAGTTAACATTATTCTAGCAACAGCATTTATACATGCCGAGGTAGCCAAGTCGGTCAATGATTTCCTCTCCGTCTGAAGAAAAAAGTTGCATTTCGACTCACTACGGTTTATTATAAATTATAAATGAAAAAATGTTCGAAGTGTGGATTGAGTAAGGAATTGAAAGATTTTTATAGAAGAAAAAGCGGTTTAAGGGCTGGTGAGTATTACGAAAAATGCAAAGATTGTTATAAAATCCGCGGAAAAAATTATTATCATCAAAACAGAGAGCGACAGCTATATCTAGCCAAAAAAAGAAAACTAAAATACATAGTAGAGCGTAAGGAGTTTTTGGGAAAAATTAAAAACAAGCCATGCTTTGACTGCGGGAAGAAATACCCTGCATGGGTGATGGATTTCGATCATCGTGATGGAAAGAAAAAGGTGGCAAGCATTTCGTTTCTCACCTTTCGAAAATTAGTAAAATTTGATAAAATAAAGGAAGAAATAGCAAAATGCGACTTGGTATGCGCTAATTGTCATAGGGACAGGACATACAGGAGATTGCAAAAAATTAAATAGGCCGAGATTGCCAACGAGGTCAAGGCGCCGCTCTGAAGAAGCGGTTATGCGGGTTCGATTCCTGCTCTCGGCACACAAGCGGGGTTAGTACACCGGTAGTATGCTACCTTGCCAAGGTAGAGAAGCGAGTTCAATTCTCGTACCCCGCTCACGTGAAAATAATAAGTTCTGTTTTTGAAAATAATTCCAAAATACCTTCCAAATATACCTGCGATGGGGAGAATATAAATCCCCCGCTGTCTTTTCTTGAAATTCCCACAAATGCCAAAAGTTTAGTCTTAATCATGGATGATCCGGATGCGCCGGGCGGAACATGGATCCATTGGATTGTATTTAATATTGACCCAAATACCGTGGAAATTGCGGAAAATAGTGTTCCAAAAGGCGGAATTGAAGCGACAACAAGTTTTGGTAAAAAGAGTTATGGCGGACCCTGTCCCCCCGTTCGCCATCGCTACGCTCAGGCGTTAGCGGGCGAGCCATCCGGCACCCACCGATATTTCTTCAAGCTCTACTCTTTGGATGTAGTTTTAAATTTAAACAATCCAGGCAAGGAGACCTTGGAAAAAGAAATGCAAGGCCATATTATTGACAAATCAGAATTAATCGGTCTCTACAGCAGATAACTTAATGAAGTTTATTAAGGGGTGAATATCTTTTATAAAGAGGTTGGTTGGGACGTATAATATGAGGACCTCCAATAAAAATTTTAACATCAGGATTTAAATAAGGCTTAAATTGATGGAGTGTTAGATCTATAATAATTTTATCCGCGTCCGTACACCATGCATATGTTGGATTAGTGATTCCACTTCTGTTTGGTTTGTCTAGTCGGAAGGTACCTTCTTGATAGTCTAATTTTAAATTGTTAGCTACGTCGTGACTAATTTGGGTACAAAATGCATCAGGAAAGCCTCTTTTTCTTGAATATTCCAGATAGAAAACATTTAATTCATCTATTAATTCAAGATCTATTTTGACAAGATTTTGATTCCTTAATATTTCAGTCATACTGTTCATTATATCAAAATTCGACTTTATGATATAATTTTGAATATTGCGGCCAAGCCTGACTTGGCCAGCAACGTGATTTGCGGGTGCAAATTTTACGTTGCGGGATCGTTTAATGGTAGGACGGAGGACTTTGGATCCTCTAATCTAGGTCCGATTCCTAGTCCCGCAGCACTAACTAAAAAGTAAAATTTGGCGAATCTAAGTAGGATTACGAGTAAATAACGTCAAACTTATTTGCAAAATAATTTCTCATTTGCTTTAGCCACTGATTGCGCTTAAAGATAATCAATGCCTCATTTCTCAGGTTGTAATATAAGTCAAGTTTTCTCTCATAGTCTGCAATTGACGTTCTCTGCTTACTATTAGAATCAACATCAACTAGGTGATAAGCTGTAGCATGGAGGTTTGGTATAAGATATAAACCCTTAGCGATTAATTTTGCCCCCAAGTGGACATCTTCCATTCCGCAATTCTTAAACCTCATGTCAAATCCTCCTAATTCTGTAATATGTCTCCTTCGTACGCTAACATTGCATGACAAAAACATTGATGGGAGATCCCAAACCCCAATAAGCTTCCCTTTCCCATAGTCTCTAAAAAATCTACTATTTATTAAAGGATAATATTCTTTGTTGAAATTATCGACAGGGACATTTCTATAAATGCCAGACCATTCTTGAGGAACAAATCTTTTATATCTAAAATCATTTTTGTAATTAGGGGTAACGGCAATAATTTTATCCAGACGATTTGTGCGTAAATTAAGATTCCTTAAACTAATGTTTTGGCGGAAGCCGACTATTATGCAATCTTTTAAGAAAATATGTCTCAATAGATGGCTGACAATGAAGTCATTAGGGACTACCATATCTTCATCTAAAAAAAAGACTACCTCGTTTTTTGCATAAAGTAAACCTAAGTTCCTAGCAGTAGCAGCGCCGTAATTCTTTTTCAGCTTCAAATAAGTCGTTGAATAAACTTTTGCAGCCTGCGTCACGAGTTTTTCTAAACAAATAGGCGATCCGTCGTTGATAATAATTATTTCTATCTTGCTTAATTTAAAATTGACTGGAAATATTTGATTGCAAAGTGCGCGTAAACTTTTTTTTAAGAAAAAATAATTATTGCAAAAAGGGATTATTATGCTGCAACTCGTAGTAATTCGCACATTCTTATCATGTCCCCTAAGAAGGTCTAGTCCTGTTTTTTTGTGAAATCGCCTTGCTTCTCTCGTATAGTCATTGCTTTTGTTTTTCAAAAGAAGATCAAGTGTAGATAGACCGTCAAACAGATAGCATCTCAAGAAGCTTATGAGGGTTATAGTTTTTGCAATAAAATGAATTAAGCCAAAATAAGACAATTGGAATGTAGATAGACTATATTTGGTTTCATATTGCTTTCCTTTTGTAATTAAAATTGCTGATAATTTTTTTTTAAGTTTAATCAGTCTAAATGTGACTGTGGATGTCAGTAGAAACAAAATAAATAATATAAAAAGAAAAGATATTTTATCTAAAACAATCATTGACGTAGCAAAAATTATGAATAATATGATAAAAATGAAAGTGCCAAACGATAAAAGGTGACCACGTTCTATAAAATATTTGTAGCTAATTAAGCTATCTGGATATCTGCTAATAACGTAACTTGCTTCTCCGCCATATATGCATTTTTTAAATAAATTTACTAAAGAAATTGGGTGGAAGTGAATAATTTTGATAAATGGATTGAACAGAATTGTATAGCTATTTTTAATCAGATCATTTTCCAGCATTACATCTTCTCCTGCCGGGTTTTTAAAAATGGTTTTCATACCACCGAGCTTAAGCCATATTTTCTTTTTAATCGCAAAGTTATTTCCACTTAATAAAATAAGCGGTTCGCCTTTATCTAGGTTCTTCTGGTTAATTATCGTGGACTCCTGGATGCTAAATTTGTTTGAATACAGAATGAAGCTGAATCGCCTAATAATAGTTCCCAGCCCTTGTCCTTTATCTGGTTCTCGGGATCCCATAACGCAGTCAATCTCTGGGTTTTTAAAACATTCAGCTATGTCTTGTATCCAAGCAGGGGGTAAAATGCAATCTGCATCACTAAAGATTAGGATGTCTCCAGTTGAATTCCGAACGCCCATATTTCTAGCTTCAGCGGGGCTAAGACGAGAGAGAAATTGCGGTTTTAAAATTATTTTTATCCTATCCTTATATTTTTGTAGAGCTCTTAACGAATCTGTCTTCGAGCCACTATCTACTATCATAGATTCTACTTTGATGTCATTATGATCGTAGGTTTGATTAGTTAAACTATCTAAGTTTTTTTTTAGGCAATGAAGGTTGTTATAAGAAATTATAATTACTGAGACTTTTATCATAATTGATCTTTTTAATTTTATTAATCATGCAGTTTTGAAGAAAAAGCGAATCGATTAACTGCATCATGGAATTGTCTTTGTCTTCCGATAAAGTCAATTTTATTTTTTCGACAAAAATCAATCAATCCTATCAATGCAACTGCTTCATAAATAGAATATTTTTGAGGATCGTACGTAGTCCTTTTGGTGATAGCAAGATTTTCCCACAGGATATCTTTATGAGTCAATCCAAAAATTGCAAGGTCATAGAGGGGATCTCCTAGTATTACATTTTCCCAATCAAGGATCCATGTTTTTCCATCCTTATCTTTTATAAGATTGTCCAATTTTATATCTCTATGAACTAAATAGGGAGAGGTGCTTAAATCGGTGTCCTGAATTCCACTAGATATGTGTTGTAGATGTTTTTTGCTAATTATGCCCTCATTGACAAGTCTATTCCCATATGTTTGGGCATACGATAGTAGAAATATTTTCCAATCCTTGCTCTTCCCCGTCATTGTCTGGGGATCAATCCAGCCATAGTTGCTTGAAATATTCTCAAGCAGGCTCATTTGTTCCCCCACACTTATCATGCTTGAAGCATTTTCTCGGAGTGAACAATGTGAAAGAGTCTTACCGTCAATCCTTTCCAAAATAAGAACTTCTTGTCCCCTATTGTTCTGATAAAAATCTACAATAGTTGGTGCATTAACGCCGCGGGATTTTGCTTCAGAAATAGCCCAAGCTTCTATTTTTAAGCGGTGTGGTCTGGTTGTCTCTTGAAGAATACTAGTTTTACGAACTGTTTTTCTATCTACAAATTCTAGAGTATTTAATCTCCCTCTCCTTACTGATACACCATTTTCGATTTGATTCATAATAATTCACACTTTAAATCAATTTCTCTAATTATCTCAATTTAGTATAGCTAAAACGGATTATAACATATAGGAGAATAGGTGTAAAAATAATATTTTTTAGGTTGAAATTGCAGAAATTGACAGATTTGGTATAATAAGGGCGAAAATATGACAAAGGAACAGGTAGCTCGTCTAAGTAGTGTGGTTGAAAACCGGAAACCGCTTGCTGACGAGCGGCGCAGATTAACAGCGGATTTTACGGATTTACTTAAGGATTATATTCCCGTAAAGCTCACGAGTATGAATCCGGGAATAGAAAGCGATACTACCAATGCTACCCCGGTAAAATCGGCTGGCGACCTACTTGAAAAAATAAAAAAAATCAACGAGAAAGTTACGCCGACACTCGTTTTCAGCAGAAGACGTAAGAAATAGGATAGATTATGTGGGAAGACAATTTACAGTTGGCGAAGTACGTTTTGGTATGATGTCTCCAATTGTAAGAGATGTGGTAGAAAATTTGAAAGCAGAAGTAGATATCGTTTACAGAATTAAAAACAAAGGAAGGATTAAGAGGGCATAAATTTGCTATCATAATTTTATGAAGGAGATTAAGAAAACCGCTTTAGTTAATTCCATTTTTACGGCTTTATATGTGATTGCGGTTGGGAGTTTTATGTATTACGGCTCTGCCATAAAAATAGGAAGAGTAAATACTTTTCTTGCTCCTATCACCTTACTTTTGCTTTTTGTATTTTCAGCAGCAATGACCGGATTTTTGATTTTTGGCAAGCCCGCGCAAATGTACATTGACGGCCGTAAAAAAGAAGCTTTATCATTGCTAACTTATACCCTAGTTTTCCTTTCAATAATTACTTTTGCCGCAATTATCCTTTTAGTCTTTCTTGCCCGATAGATTATTAATTATATGAAACTAACTATTCCGGTAAGTAAGAAGGATCACGCTAAGGGAAAAGAAAATGCGCCGGTTACATTGGTGGAATATGGAGATTTTGAGTGTCCGGATTGTCAAGAAGCATATTCGATAATTAATGAACTTCAAAAAATAGAGGGAAACAAGCTGAAATTTGTTTTCCGCAACTTTCCCCTTTCCGAAATTCACCCGCATGCTTTCCGCGCGGCTTCTGCTGCGGAAGCGGCAGGAAAACAGGGAAAATTTTGGGAAATGCATGATTTGATTTTTGAAAATCAGGAGAGATTAGATAATCAGGATTTACTTTCTTATGCAAAGAATCTAAAATTAGATATTGCGCAATTTAATAAAGACATCGAATCGGAAGAAATAATAAAAAAAGTAAAAAATGATTTTATGTCAGGAGTCAGAAGCGGGGTCAACGGTACGCCCACTTTTTATATTAACGGCGCGCGTTTTGATGAGTCATATGAATTGGATTTGTTACTTAGGGCAATAAAGGAAACATTGTGGGCGAGGGAGGTGATTAAGGAATGAAAGAACATAAGGAACCATTAAAAAAAGGTACAAAAGCGCCTGATTTCAGTTTGAAAGTAACACCGGACCAAACCGTTTCCCTGTCCGATTTTGCGGGTAAACCGGTAATTTTAGCTTTTTATCCTGCAGATTTCAGTCCCGTGTGCGGCGGCGAAATGATGCTTTTCAATGAGATCCTGTCCGAGCTCAAAAAATACAAGGCAGTCATGCTGGGAATTTCAGTTGATAATGTTTGGAGTCATTTGGCTTTTGCCAAAGAAAGAAATTTGCACTTCCCTTTACTTTCGGATTTTAATCCTAAGGGAAGAGTTTCCAAACTTTACAATTCATATCATGAGGAAGACGGAGTGTCCGAACGGTCGCTTTATTTAATTGACAAAGCTGGAAAAATCGCTTGGGGATACATCTCGCCTATCGGTATAAATCCCGGCGCAGACGGCGTTCTAAAAGCCTTAGAAAATTTGTCGGGAGCCCGAAAAAAATAAACCGCGTCAAGCAGTTTGGTAGAATTTTAATTCTTTAACCACTGTTGCAGAGATAAAAGTGGTATAATTAAAATATGATCCGCAAACTCAATGAAAGTTTAATCCTCTTAACCTATAAAGAAAAAATATTATTAATGATCAGAAATTATGTTTTTAATTCGGGGCTACAAAAAACATGGTGCATGATCGGAGGAGAAAAAGGCAGTAACGAGTCCTGCGAAAAGACAATTGCAAGGTGCATAAAAGAGGATATGAATATAAAAATTAACGACGTTAAGCTTCTATTGATTGCTCCCTCCGATAATAAAAATACCTATTTTTATCATGGGAAATTAACGGATAACAATGTGAATCTTATTGAACGGGCGGAAGGACAAGAATTACAATTTTTTGATTTAAAAGAATTAAATAAGCTCCAATTGGCTACTTCTACGGATCTTTTTTTCACACAAAATAAAAACATTGTGGAAGAATTACTGGCTAATTAATCATTCTCCTTGCGGCTCCGGTGGTAAAAATTCCTCGCCTCCATTATTGTTTATTTGAGGATAATCACTGACTTTAAGCCATTGGATATATGGGCATCCGCTGGCTGTTCTGGTTTTGCTGTCCCAACCGGCTGTAGAGCATTTTTTCATCTTCTTCCCGGCATTGGTAGTGAATAAAACCAGCTTGCTTTGGCATTGGGGACATTCTTCATCAAGGGGTTCTTTGGTGCCATTAATCCACTCGATATAATCACAGCCTGTGGCAACTCTTTTTTCTCTGTCCCAACCGCCTTTAGAGCATTTTTTCATCTTCTTCCCAAACCGGGTAACCGAAAGGACAAGATTTGCTTCGCATTTTGGGCATTTTTCATCTAGAGTTTGCGGTTCGGCTTCAATCCATTTTACATAATCACACCCAACATTCGATCTAGTGTCGGGATCCCATGAGCCGGTTGAGCATCTTTGCAGTTGTTTCCCTGTTCTGGTAGTGGTTATTTCAGCCAGTGAACTTCCGCATTTAGGGCAGACATCTTTTTCGGTTGATTTAGTATCTTTCGTCATGAACTAATATAGTAGCGCTTATAAAATAGAGATGTCAATAGGGATATTTATCTTTATTTGTTCTTTTTCAATCGTCCCAGCGGGCAATTCGAGTACTTTTTCATGCATCGGATTCCATAAGAAAATCCGGTTAGGTTTTAGATTTTTTTTCATTGAAACAACTTTATTTTCATTGTTCAAAATTAAAACATCAATTGGGAATTTTACTCCAAAAGTGTGAATTCCGTAATGAGTTTTAATGAGTATTGCGGAGGGCTGTTCCTTGCCAATGAGTCCCCGCATCTTTTCATTTAGATTTACAGCTTCTTTCACAAAAAATTTGATCATTTAAACATTATATGCCTAAATATGGTATAATAGTAGCCTCTGAGAATATCTAATTCAAAAAAACAATTACCCCAATGTAGTCAATGTGGAAAAAGATTAATTTTTGTGGGTAAAACCGAAACCAAGGATACTTTTTCCAAGGTAGTGACTACAATTTACAGATGTCCGGACGAGATTTGTCAAAAAGCGATCGATAAAAGAACCAAAGCCAGAATTAAGCTTCAGAAAGAACAGGATTCAGCTAAAAAAGCCCGGGTGAAATCAAAAATGAGGCTAAACAAACGCAAAATCCTCCGCTAGGCTTCAGATCCCGGAACAATTATTTCAAAAGGTTTCGTATTCTGTCCGTATGCTTGTGGGCCGTCTTCGCTAACGTACCTACCTATATTTTCTTTAAAGTATGGCGGCTTTGAAGCTTGGATTTTGCCTATAATATAATAAGTAAGAGCCATTATCATTGCGAAATTTGAATTTTCAGGCAGATCAATGTCCCATCTATGGCTCGGATCTCCAAAATACTCATTCTTTTGATCTAAGGAAATAACTAACTCTTCGGAAGATCTCACTACGAATTTAGCATGTCTGGCGTGTCCTTGACTAAACGCTCTTAAGGAAACGTGAGGTCCAAATAATTCGCTCTTTTTAATTTCCAGCATTGGGCAAATTTGCATATACTTATCCGGAAGAACGAAAGTATATCCCTTATAATCAGCAAAAGCGTCAGGAAATTTAAGTTCTCCTATAAATTCTTTAATTTTTAAGGGGTTTTCGCACGTTGATCCAAGCACCATGCCCATGTATGTAGAAGTGTTATAAGTATAAGGTTCTGCAATCGACTTGTAGGTGATGACCTCATCGGCTATCTTGGCTGCTCCGGATTCTGCTTTTGTAGTTAATAAAGTTGTTTTAAGGCCGTGTTGTCTGGACAGTTCAATTTCCCAAACAGAATCTTTTCCTCCGGATGCAGATATTACAACGGTATCTTTCATAAGGCCTTTTTTTATAGCGTTTCCAAATGAAGTTACGGTTTTTCTAAAATTGCTTTCATCGGCAAATGTCGCAGCGATATTGGAGAATATAATTGTTCCTGCGTTGTATGCGTTTCCAGAACCAACAACGAAAGGCAATTTAAATCTATTTATGTCTAATGTCGGTGGCTTATTTTTAGTAAAAAAATCTAAAGTAAGGAGGACATCTTCATCTAAATTCATTATGCTCATATACCTAATATAAAACAAAAAAAACACAAGATTTTCATCTTTCAATTACCCTAGCTTTCTATATGTTTAAACTATCTCATCCCGGGATGAATAAAACCTTATCAATATCAGTAAAACCTTTCGGATTTACTTTTTTCCCCAGTTTACCAATGCCAATACGCCGGATAAACCGACCAAAATGTATGTTATTTGGGCAAGTCCAAGTCCACCCAAAAGAGATTCGACCAAATTATAACTAAAAAGTCCGACCAATCCCCAATTGAGTGCTCCTACGATGACGAGTACATTTGCTATTTGCTGAAGCGTTTTCATGTTATCACCTCCTTCTTGCCCGCCGACTTCGTCTGGCCGTAGACTAACTTCGTCGAGCCGAAGGCCGAAACGCGAGCGTTGGCGGGTCTTTATACTAGTAAGACATATATATCGGAGTATGTCAATACCTTTCGTGTCTGAGCGGGTGAAGGGAATCGAACCCTCGTATCGACTTTGGAAAAGTCGTGTTCTGCCATTAAACTACACCCGCCTACGTTCCTTCGGAACTTCGGCGGGCAGGCCCGCTTTAATTATCCGAAGTAAACTACTTCAATTTTAGCACATAAAAACTCAACTTGGTCGGGGGTAGAGGATTTGAACCTCCGACCTCACGGTCCCTGCCCGAAATGACTTGTCGGGGTGACAGGAATTGGACCTGTTGCTTCTCGGTCCCAAACCGAGCGTTCTACCGATGAACTACACCCCGTCATTTCAAGTCAGGCGGGCCAAACCGCGCGCCCCGCCTGCCAGTCGCTATCGGCTCCAGGCAATTGCGGGCAGGTCTAGCCAACTGAGCTAACCCCCGTTCTTCAAAGAAGAATTCTTAAATGTAAGCAGATGTTTTCTTAATTGATATCCTACTCCACTTTTCAAGAATTGTTCTCTTTTTTCGGCACATGTTCTGCAATAGAAAAGTTCGTAATAAACTAATCTCCACGGCTTAAATGTTTTTGTATATTGTGATAGTCCTTTATTATGTTCTTCAACTCTCTTGTCTATTTCCTTAATTGTTAATCCAACGTAAGACATCCCTGTGTCTTTTAGGCTATGCAATAAATAAACTTTATACATTTACGCCTTTAGATTCTGCTCTGCAGAAGTGCTGCGGGAGGGAGTCGAACCCACACACCCTTACGGATAGAGGCTCTTAAGGCCTCCGTGTATACCATTCCACCACCGCAGCCTGGATACTAAATAGTATTTTAGCATATCAAGCTTGAGGGTGGAAGAGGAACTAAGGGCTATTGATTGGAAGACCTGAAGCTTTTAACGATAATTAAGGTCATTGCTATAAACGGTACAGAGAGCAGAGCTCCCAGAATTCCCATGAAATGACTGCCTATTAAAACTCCAATGATGATGACAATGGGATTTAATCCGACCGCTTTTTGCATTATTTTCGGAACGAGAATATGATTCTCAAGCATTTGTACTAAAATATAGAAAAATATAACCGATATTGCAAGTCCGGGAGAAATAGTTAAAGCGACAATAACAGCCGGAATAGCGGCAATAATCGGTCCGATTGTCGGTACAATTTCCAGTATTCCCGCCAGCAAACTTAAAGGAAGAGCGAAGGGTAAGCCGAAGAGCGTTAGACCTCCCCAGGTGAAAAAACCAATTGTAAAGGAAAGAACCAGCTGTCCACGCAGCCACCGGCCAATCTTATCTTCAACTCTGGCAATCGTTTCTTGAACCTGATCCTGACTCTTTTTAGGCCAAAGGCCTACAAATTGTTTCTTAAGCATCTCTCTTTGAAGCATCAGATAAAAACTTATGACCAGGACTGTAAATGTAGAGAAAAAACCGCTTAAAAATTTACCCGTGACGTTCAAAACATTTTTGCTTAGAGTATTGGCATCTGATTCGAAAACATTTTTAACGCTGGCTGCATCAATATTGAGATTAAGGGCATTTGCTATTTGATTAATGTATTTTGGAAAATTACTAAAAAGAAGCTCTATCTGAGAGATAAAGAGGGGCACTAATGGAAGGATCAAAAGTACCAATATCGCAATAGCTATTGTGTAAGGAATCAATGCGGCTAAGATTCTGGGAATGCGTTTTTGAGTTAAATAATCCGAAAAAGGAGATAAGGCAGCCATGATTATGTAGGAAATAAAGATAATAATTAAGATGTTACTTAGGTCAATTGCCAGCCAAAAAAGCGCTATAACGATAAGCGCCGTCAGAAAATGGTTGTTAATCAAATATTTAACAATCGGATTGTTCATAAACCAACATTTGTAGTATACGTAAGGATGATAGTATTGTCAAAGAGAGAAGAAATACTGTAAAATACACATACTGCCCTCGTAGCTCAACGGATAGAGCAGGTCGGTTCTAACGACAAGGTTGGGGGTTCGATTCCCTCCGGGGGCACATCTGCAAAGCAGATTTCTTTATGTCTTGATTTTAACTTGACCTAATGTATAAAGTTTACTTTTTGAAAAGTTTACACAACAAAAGCAAGACATATATAGGATTAACAATAAAAGATATTGAATCTAGATTGAAGGAACATAATGATGGACTTTCTAGATATACGAAGACAAATCGGCCATGGCGTTTAGTTTATTTCGAAAACTTTTATTGCAGATTGTGCGCAGATAAAAGAAAACAATTTTTAAAGTCTGGTTTTGGACATAGATTGAGAAAAATCATTTTCGAAAACTATGATAAGCTAGAATAGAATTCTGCTCTGCAGAATGGTGGGCGTAGCTCAATGGCTAGAGCATCAGGTTGTGGACCTGACGGTTGCGGGTTCGAGTCCCGTTGCCCACCCCAAGAACTTTTGGGCAATGATTCATCTCGTAAGCTTGAGGGTAGTTAGCATTTGGTTGAAGAGATTTAAATGCACTTCCTTAGCGTTGAAAATAATCGTATTTGATCCGAAAGGCACAATGACGTTTACGGCCTTAAATTCGTTGGAGTCCTTACTATTTTTTTTCGTAGCACTGGCTGATGCCACAGTAATAATTTCTCCGGTCTGCGGATCCAAAGCCAGAGCCTGCTGATAAGTCCGCGTGCCATAGGAAAGAGTGATTGATAAAGTTCCCGACTTGGTTGCCACCGGATTAAACACAACGTATTCTAAGATCTTCGGATCTGTTTGAGCGATTGTTTGCGCTGTCCAGTTAGGCGGATATTTAATCGAATATGAATATGCCGAGCTGACAAAAGCACTCCAGGATGCTGTAGGATTTATTGGTGCAATTGTTGGTGCGGGCGTTAGCGGCGGCTGGGTAGGAATTTCATTTTCCGGAGCAGGAGCGATGGTAAAATTTTGAGCAATGCTCTCTTGAGAAACTTGATCAGGAAGAGGCGGCTTGCTGTTTGACGCCAATAAATACCCTGTCATACCAAGAGAAACAATGCCTAATATCGAAATAAATATAATTGTGAATTTATTTTTTGACAGAAAAAGTTTAAAGCTTGAAGGCGGATTTTGCTGATAACTTGTTAGCTGCTGTAAATCGGGCAGATTATCCATTAGTAAAATCATCGCACAAACAAATCATGCCTGTCAATGCTATTGAGGATATTGGGATTTTAAGAACTCTAATGTCCCCTTTCCGTATTTTTCTTTTGGGATTATTATAGGAAAAGGATATTTTTTTTTAAGATGATTTTTACCAACGTATACAAACTCCACATTGCGCCCTTCTTCGCCAAGTTTCTCTGCCATTTCTATGTCGGGTAAGCTATCGCCGAATGTTATAAATTTTTGCGGTTTTATTCCTTTTTGCAAAATCCAGTTTAAAATCAATTCCATTCCTTTATCTTTTCCGGTGGTTTTGTACATGATATTTGTACCGATAGTACTGGCATCCGTTTTCATTCTGTCGTTTGCGCCAAAATTGTCAATGAGCTTTTGTAAGTCTTCAACGATTTTTAGTTGATCTTTATGATATGTATCTACTGGCGTTCCTTCTTTAATTTTTGTTGTAATCATAGTTTTTTTATTTTCATAACGCATACTTTGAGAATACTTTTCTTTAACTAATTCTCGGACTTTTTGATCTAAATCGGTTGGCATTTTGAGATTTTCATCAACTTTAATATTTAGAAAGCCATTCTGATCAAATGTTGCAGTAACTCCCCCGCTTTCCGCAACCACAAATAAATATTCCAGGATATTTCTGTTAATTATTTTATCTTTGAGTGGAATTAGTACGGCGTCTTGTGTCCAGTCAATTCCCCTGCCTGTATTAAGCGCAACCGGCTCTCCTTTTTCTAAAATTTTTATTATGTAATCTAGGATGAGTGGTTCGGTTACTATTTCTTTTTCGATATCCGTTATTACTCCGTCGACATCAAAAATTAACATTTGATTGACATTTTTCATGATTGAAATTATTGTACTCTTGCAGCCCTAACACGGTCAAGACGGGTCAAAAGTTTTTTACGCAGCCTTAAACTTTTCGGTGTTACCTCCAAAAGCTCGTCGTCTTCCAAAAAATCCAAATATTGTTCTAAACTCATTTTGAGGGGCGGAGTTAAAGCAATTGCAATGTCCGCATTTGCGGACCGCATATTGGTTAAGTGTTTTCCTTTAGCAACATTTATTTCAATATCATCGCTTCTCGTATTTAGACCGACAATCATTCCCTCATAAACCGATGTTCCGGGGTCAATAAAAGTTATGCCTCTTCCTTGCGCGTTTTGCAGGCCAAAAGTTAAGGCAGTTCCCGGTTCCGATGCAATCAAGACACCGTTTCTGATTTTAGGAAGTACAGGCGTCAACGGCTCGTATTTATCAAACATAGTATTGATTACCGCTGTACCCTTAGTGTTGGTTAATAAAGTATTCCGCAGTCCCAGAAGATTTTTGGAAGGAATTTTGTATTCAAAACGCGTGTTACCTTTTCCGTCAGCATCCATATTGGTCATTTGTCCCCTTCTTTCTCCTAACTCTCTTGAAATTATTCCTTGAAATTCGTCCGGAACATCAATAATTAAATCTTCAACCGGCTCCATCTCTACGCCGTTGATAATTTTTGTAATTACTTCCGGTTTTTCAACTTGGAACTCATAACCCTCGCGCCTCATGGTTTCAATTAAAACCGACAAATGCAATTCCCCTCTTCCGGAAACTACAAATTTATCTTCCATAACCTCTAACTTCATACTGATATTCGTTTCCAATTCCTTAACTAACCTTTCATAGACTTGGCGGGAATTTGAATATTTCCCCTCTTTGCCTGCAAAAGGGCTGGTGTTGGCAAAAATAGCAATTTTGATTGTAGGATCTTCAATTGAAATTCGCGGAAGCGCAACCGGATTGCTGGAATCTGCGATCGTATCTCCGATAGTCACATTGTCAACTCCGGTAATGTCAACTATTTCCCCGGCCCTCACTTTTTCAACCTCGTCTTTTTTAAGACCGCGGTTTATATAAATATTTTCTATTTTGGCAGGAATTTTTTCATTTTTAGCATTAATTAAAACCACTGTTTGTCCTTTTTCCAGAGTACCGCTTCTGATTCTGCCGATGACGTGTTTGCCTTTGTGGGTATCGTAATCTAAAGCAGTCGCCAGCATTCTAAACGGGCCGGCGTCAACTTTTGGAGCCGGAATATAATTGATAATTGTTTGCATAATTGGGTCTAAATCTTTGCTTCCCTGTACATCTTCCAGTTTTACCGCTGCTTTTCCTTCGCGGCCTACGGCATAGAGAACGGGAAAGTTCAATTGTTCCGAATCGGTTGCCAATTCCAGAAATAAATCATTGGTTTTTTCAAAAGAATCTGCAATATCTGCGAGTTTTTTATCAATTTTATTGATGATAACAATCACTTTTAAACCTATTCCAAGGGCTTTTTTAAGCACAAATTTAGTTTGCGGCATCGGTCCTTCCAACGCATCAATAATCAAAAGCGCTCCGTCTGCCATATTGAGAGTCCTTTCAACCTCCCCTGAAAAATCCGCGTGCCCCGGAGTATCTATAATATTAATTTTGTAGTCCCCGCCTGCATCGTGTTGCCTGGCCGCCATCGGCTTTGCCGAAGGCATGCCGGCGGGCGAAGCATTGCGGGCAGGTTTGTAATTTATTGCGGTATTTTTGGCCAAAATAGTAATGCCCCGCTCTCTTTCCAGGGGATTTGAATCAAGAATAGTAGTTTGAGTCATTTCCGCTTCATTTTCGCGGAAGGTATGGGACTGCTTGAGCATGAAATCTACAAGCGTAGTTTTTCCGTGGTCAACGTGCGCAATAACCGCGATATTTCTAATTTTATCCGATGTTAAATTGTTCATAGGGATGAAAAAGTTCCGGAAGTGTAAGCAGCCAGACCTTAAATTCTCATTTATAATTATACCACAATTAACTCAATGCCTGCATCGGCAACGCTCCCCTCTCCGCCTACGGATTATAATTATAATTCTAGCTTGCGACTTTCCGCCTTAGAGGTGGAAGTACAATCGGCATCGGCAATGCTCCCCTGTCTGCATACGGATTATAATTAATGGTTTTATTTGACATTAGTTTGTTATTTATGTAGTATATGGTCGTCATGAGTAAAGAGCTAAATAAATCGCCAGACATAAATAGGCAAATGCCCACACCTCAATTCTTAGACATTCCGAGTCCTTTTGAATCAGGAAATAAACCAATTGGGGTTATCACAAAATCCCCGATTGACGGCAAAGAAAAACCCTTTGTTTGGTTCAATAATTTAACTGGAAACAGCTTAAATAATAGGTTCAGGCGTCACGAGGTGGCAGAATACTTAACCAGAATAGTATTGACTATGAACGTGGGAATTATATTAGGACCGGCAATAGATATTAAAAAATCCATGGTTAGCGGAAAAATAAAATTAGAACGCGAAAGAGGAGACGAAAGGAAATTCGGGTACTATGTAGATGCATCAGAAAGAGTTCCCATGTTTGGTTTTAAATTCCATATAGATTCGATAGAAGATTTAGTTGAGAGGTATTATTTAGCCGGTAAGCCAAATATTTACGAAGAAACCTACAGAAAGATTAAAACAAGTCTTCCCCGGCGATAATTTTAATTTATTTATTGTAATTTATCTTCACGCTTTTAATTCTTAAGGCCTACCTCTGCCTATGGCTTCTAACCATAAAAGTTGATATCAAAAGTCTATTTTTGTTCTAGTTTTG
The DNA here is from genome assembly GCA_001783805.1 of Candidatus Levybacteria bacterium RIFCSPHIGHO2_01_FULL_40_16. Taxonomy (GTDB): domain Bacteria; phylum Patescibacteriota; class Microgenomatia; order Levybacterales; family UBA12049; genus GWB1-37-8. The sequence continues at coordinate 233,817 of MFNS01000001.1, read as the reverse complement.
TTCTATTGTTTTTCGGGTATTTTTCCCATACGATTAAGATATGCAAAAAATAACCTGCCCGCATTTACCTTCGGCAAAAGCCGATGGCAGGCGGGTTTTACATATTGATTTTGACAGTTTTTTTGCCAGCTGCGAACAGCAGTTTAATCCCCTTTTGCGCAATAAGCCTCTCGGAGTGACCGCAACCAACGGCAGGACTTGTATTATTGCCTCCAGCCGCGAAGCGAAAAGATTAGGAATTAAAACAGGAGCCCGAACTTATGAAGCTCTGAAAATTTGTCCCACACTGAATCTTGCTCCGGCTAATTTTGTTAAATATCTGGAAGTGTCAAAGAAGTTTTTGAAGATTTGTCAAAGCTTTTCTCCGGAAGTCGAACTTTTCTCAATTGACGAAGTTTTTATGGATATTACTTTGACGAATCATTTATTCGGCGGAGTTTATAGCACGATAAAACTTCTTAAAAAAGAAATCAGAGAAAAAATCGGCGAACATATTACGGTTTCGGTTGGCATTTCGCACAATAAACTTTTGGCAAAATTGGCATCGAGCATTAACAAACCGGACGGGGTGTTCGAAATTACCAAGGATAATTTAGGAGCAGTTTATGCAAAAGCAAAATTAACCGATGTCTGCGGAATCGGAGAAAGAATAAAATTAAGACTTAATAAGATCGGCATTTACAATCTATTGCAATTACGGGATGCGAATTTATCATTATTAATTCAGGAATTTGGCTCTGCAGAGGCAGAGTTTTTACATCAAGTAGGCTTAGGCTTAAGCACAGATGTTCTAAGTTCCTACACTAAGACTCCGGAAGTGAAATCGGTGGGACGGAATTATTGTTTGCCCCAAAACGAATATAATAAAAAAGTTGTTCTGCAAAACATTTATGAATTGTGCGAAGAAGTTTGCATCAAATTAAGGCGCTTAAATAAAAAAGCCAGGACTGTCGGATATTATTTTGGCGGAAACATAAATTTACATCAAAGAAAAACTTATACGAAATATTTTGATACAGGTAAAGAAATGTTTGATTTATTAACCAATTTAGTTAATGTCAATAATTTTAAATATGTCAGGCAAATTGGAATTACGGCATCAGGTTTAGAGGACTCAAGCAATACTCCCCTATCTTTATTTGATTCTTCTGCAAAGCAGAATTCTTTGCAACAAACAGTAGATTTTATTAATGAGCGTTTTGGCGATCATACCATCCGCAATGGATTTTTATTATATTCAGACAAACTTACCACGGTTCCCAACGGCTACATGGCAGACAAATACGAACGCACCAAATTGGCTGCTGAATCTATTTAGTCTCGCAAGGTCAGACCTTGCAAGGCTCTTGCAAGGCTGGGCAATTATCGTGGAATTGCGGTGACTGCTTTTGCAAGCTCCCCAAAGGATGGTTTTTTTATGTAAATATCACCATAACATGCTGCTTCCTTGCTTGATCCTGAATGAGCGATAATTGACATATCTGGATTTTTACTTTTTATTAATTTGGCAATTTCTTTTCCTTCTTCGCAATCTGACCGACGAGGACTAAGATTGCCATCTAGAACTATAACAGATGCCCCAGACTCCTCTATTTTGGAAACAAGTTCAGTAGCGTCTTGTAAATTGTCAGCATATCCTACAACTTCATGTCCCGCTCTTGCCATCTCGCTAAAAATATCTTGCGCATCCCTGTGGTCGTCTTCAATCAGAAAAAACTTTTCATGAATCCCCATAATTTAGCAGATTATATAGATAGGGAAAGGTATTGTCAAACTAATAAAAATATTTACTTGTAGATAAATTGGCATTCGGAAAAGACTGAATTTTTTTTATCATTCGGGAGCCCCAAGATATCCAAAGAAGCTGGGTTCTTACAAATATCTCTTGCCAGAACCACATGCTTTTCTGCAAGTAATTGTTTTTGGTTTTGCGTCAGACTGGTAAGGGTTGTAACAGGATAGAGTTTGTGTTTTTCAATGAGATCTCTAAAACTTTCCTTTTCCGGATAATCCCAGCTGATAACTTTCATATTACTACATAATGCATAATTTAAGGCATCCGGAGTAATTTTGGTATTAGTTACCAGCCAAACTTCACCTAAATTATTTTTTTCTTTAATATCGTCAAATCTGGCTTTTGTATACAATGAAACGTGCACTTGAGATCTGGTTCCAGGAGCATTGTGAAATTTACATTCGACCATTGATCTTGTCTTGTTTTTCTCAACCACAATATCTATTTCGTGAGAGATGCATTTACCTTGCAAAATTTGCCTAACTTGAGTAGCATATCCTTCCATTTTCAAAATTTCCGAAATATAATCTTCAAATGGGTATCCCGTGGGCCCCAGATCCATAATCGACTGTTTCAGTCCGTATTTTGCATGACTAAAGGGATATGGAGATTTTTGCAGAAATTCAAGAATGTGTTTATAAATTTCTTTTGTGGGAATGTTCTCGTACAATTTGGATTTGATATGGATAATGACATTTTCAACAAGTATTGGATCTATGCCTGCCCGCTGGACAGAGACCCGAAGCTTGGCTTCGTTAAATGGTTCAATTTGACCTGACGCTTTTAAGACATTGGGCATATTTATATTACATTTATATCTTACAACAAAAACCCTTGTTTTTTAAAGACTACGAAATCATCTTTTTCAAAAACCTCAACGTAATTACGATTATGTTTTAAACTATAAACCATTTCCTTTTGGGATAATAGGGAGGGTTGAGCGGAGACATCGTTTAATAAAAAGAGGATAACCTGTGCCTGGTCAATTCCGGCCGGAATTGTTGCAACGCTTTTTCTGTGGGAAAGATGTGCGCCCAGATTATTGGTTGCGGCAACTGTATAATTTTCCGGAATCCGTGTCAGGAAATCTTCGATAATTTTTTTGTTGGAGTATGGCTTAGTAAACATATCAACGCTAGGATTTTTTGTTCCAGGTAAGGGACCTAAAAAATAAGCATATGAGAGCATAAAAAAAAGCAGATATGCGGCCACATAAAATTTAGAAATTTTCGGAAACCACTTTAAAAATTGTTTTACTCCGTGGATTCCGGAGATGAATATGAATGGAGTAATCGTTGAGGTATATTGGTAGTAAATTTCACGCAATTGCGAATTATTGCTTAAGAGATTAATCAGTAAGCTAGGAACGCTAAAGATAAGTGTAAAAGGGTTTAGAAAAGAAATAAAACCAAGAGGCAGAAATAATTTGAATAAGTAACTAAGGCCGTTTACATTAAAAATAGTTAAAAAAAGTTTTTGAGGTGACAATAAAATATTTAAGACAACCTGAGTTGAAGTGTCTCCAAAATCAGAAAAATAGGCTAAAGCAAAATGTTGTCCCCTTAAGTTTTGAGGAATGGCATAATTTACCAGATAAACAAAAATTGCCAGAGAAAAAACTATTATCCCTAACCCCAATAATTTAATTTTTGTTTTTTGAAGCAATAAAGGAAAGCCAAAAAAAGAAGTAATAATCCATATTTCCTCTTTGGCAATACCCGACAGTGCTAACAAAATAGTCAGTAAGAAATATTTTTTCTTGATTAAGAAATAGAAAGACGAGAGTAAGAGTGTGGTTGCGAAAGTGACCGCGTGGAAGTCGTATAGGTTGGAAAATTGCATCAGAGGATTCATGAGAAACAAAAAGCCAAAAATTAAGGCGAGATTTTTGTTTTTAAGTATTTCTTTGGCGATTAGAAAAATAAATATAGCTCCAAGTCCCAAAACAGCAGTTTGTAATAATAATAAAGTCTTAGGACTTGACCACAAAAGATAAAATGGGGAGATTAAAATAAGCAGAAAATCCGCATGCGCAGACAATCTGGAAATTATCACTCCATTCTCATTTGATGTTTGGAAGATTCTTCCGTTGATTGTATTCCAGACTGTCTGGTCCATGTTGCCTAAATCGTAGCGCCCGGCGTAAAAATTATCGTATCTAAGAAAGCTGGCAATTGTAAAATAAGCGATATAAATACAAATAAAAATGCCCAGAATAAATTCATGCTGGTATCTCTTGAATAAATTTTCCATATTTATAGCTTGCACCGAGCAAAGCGAGGTGTGCCCCTGGAGGGAATCGAACCCCCATTACTGGTTCCGAAGACCAGTGCTTTATCCGTTAAGCTACAAGGGCGTAAATTAAATTATACCAGATATCCTGAAGAATGACTGATTGCATTGAATATTGCCAAAGAGATAATGATTCGTATATTATTAACAATATGGATCATAAAAATTCCAAGCAAGGCAGTTATCCAGCTTCAACTGAGTTTTAATTATGAAACATGCGCCAATTCCCGACAATGAACAAGAACGCCTTCTGTCTTTGCATAAATTAGGGCTTCTTGATACTCATCCTGAGGAACGGTTTGACATAATCACCCGTACCGCAACCCAAATTTTTCATGTCCCCATTTCAACCTTAACTCTGGTCGACGAGAAAAGAGAATGGTTTAAATCCTGTCAGGGTCTTTCGAGTAAAGAAGGCAGTCGCGCTATTTCATTTTGCGGGCACGCACTTTTGGCTCCGGAAATGTTGGTAATACCGGATACAAAAAAAGATGTGAGGTTTTCCGATAACCCGATGGTAGTTGGCAAGCCATACATCCGTTTTTATGCAGGCGTACCGATTTCAAATGCCGACGGACAACGGGTGGGCGTTTTCTGCATTAAAGATACAAAACCAAGAGAATTTGCAAAAGCTAATCAAGAAATTCTTTTGGGATTAGCCGCTTGGGCAGAGCTTGAGGTTAATTCGCACAACTTGAGTTTGGCTCTTTCGGAGCGTAAGAGAAGTGAGCAAGATTTAATCAAAGAAAAAGCCAATCTACAAAAGGCCAATAAAAAATTGGAGAGCTTGGATAAGCTTAAGGATGAGTTTTTGTCGATTGCTTCACACGAACTTAGAACACCACTTACCGCTATTGATGGTTTGGTTTCAATGATTCTTAGCGGAGAATACGGGGAGGTAAACGCAAATTTGAAACAACCCCTTCAGGATGTAAATACTTCCAGTCAGCGGTTGATTAATCTGGTAAACGATCTGTTAAGCCTTTCGCGGATTCAGGCAGGAAAGATGAGCTATAATCTATCAGAATTTTCTATTGCAGATGTTGTTAATCAGGCAGTCCATCTATTGCAGCCGCTATCCGGACAAAAAGGGCTGCGGCTTGAAATCGCAAAACTTGAGCCTATTATCGTTCAAGGTGATTCGGAGAAGGTAAAAGAAGTTTTAAATAATCTCATTGGCAATTCACTTAAATTTACGGATCAAGGCAGCATTACTATTTCAACCAAAAGTGAACAAGATAAAGTAAGCGTTTATATTACGGACACCGGCATTGGCATTACGAAAGAAGACCAAGGCAAGCTTTTTGGGATGTTTGAACAGCTTGAATCAGCTAAAGACAAACCGGCAAGTACGGGGCTTGGGCTGCACATATCCCAAGAGATGATCCGTAAAATGCGAGGAGAATTGTGGATTGATAAATCGGAGGTAGGCGTTGGGAGCACATTTGCCTTTTCCTTGCCCATTGCCAAATCTCAACTAGCTCAAAAAGTAAAAAGGCAGTTGATTTAGTAATAAAAAGTTGATAAAGTACATTATGATATGGCAAAGACATTATTACTAATCGAGGATGACAAAATTCTTCTGAACATGTACCAAAAACTTCTGGTTAATCATGGATATGATGTCCATACGGCAATGGACGGAGAAGAAGGATTAAAAAAATCCTTGGCAGAGCATCCCGATTTGATATTGCTGGATATCCGAATGCCAAAAATGGATGGTATGACTATGCTTAAGCTTTTACGTCAAGATCCCTGGGGAAAAGATGCGAAAGTGATCATCCTGACCAATCTGGATCCCCTCGGCACAATTTTGCAGGGGGTTGTTAAGGATAATCCAACCTATTATTTGATAAAAGCAAGCACCAAGTTTGAGGATGTACTTGAAAAGATAAGGGAAATTTTGGAAAAGCCAGAACAAAATGCAGAACCCCAATAAATTCTTAACAAAGATTAGCTTATAATTCCAAGTAAGGCAATTATCTAATTATCAACTTTGTGAGCCGCCCGGGAATCGAACCCGGAACCTATTCCTTAAGAGGGAATTGCTCTACCAATTGAGCTAGCGACCCTTGAATGTTAGTATACTACAATTATTAAACTTTTACAGCTTCCAGGAAGAGAAAAAGGGGAAATTCGCGACGGGTGCTATCCTCCGCAGGGTTTTTAGGTCCCAATTCGCTGGCCTTTGAGGAAATTTTATAAGGCTTGTACGTCCCGATCTATTCCATTTAGATCGGCAGCGGGACTCTCCACATTTACTTGATCTACAGTAACAGGAGTTGGAGTGAGTACTGTTGTAGTTGGAGCAGTAGTATTGCTGGTTGATAGATTTTGTTTATTATTTAGTTGATTTTTTGCAAAAAATACATATCCCACCATTCCGAGAATTAACAAAAACAGAATTAGTAATAAACTCAAGATTTTCTTATTCTTTTTTGGTGGCGTCGGAGAGGCTTGATAGCTAGCAGGCTGAACGGGCGCAGGAGCAGGTTGAGCAACTGGTTGGGGTACAGCCGGCTGTTCTAACGGATTCGTATTTATTGGCTGATTGTTATTTGGATCCATAATTTTATAAATTGGCTGAACCTGTTGCCTCCTTCTTAATCGTCGATCTGTCTGTATTCAATTTTTGAACTGCTTGTTTAGCGTCTATAACCAGCTTGTAAACTGCCATCAAGTCAAGCCTTAATTGACTGACGGTTGTCCCTGCATTTAATTTTAAGGTAGTGTCATCGGCAATATTCATAGTATAGTCTTTTGTAGCTTGAGCTTCAACTGCTGACTTTGCAGTATCGATCGCTATTTGCGCCGCAGTAATATCTGTCAGAGTCTTTGCCGATGTGCTTCCCGTTGCCGACTGTATAAATTTCTCCAGAAATAATTGCAATCTGGTGAGAACTTCAAGGAATCTGGCTGTATGCTTTTTGTTGACTTCTACGAGCTTGGCATCTATGCGATCAACCAAGGCTTTTTTCTTTTGGTCTTTGATTGCCTTAAGCTTAGCCTTGAATTCATCTCTTTTCGCCTGAATTAAAGCTTTCGCATCATCTCTGATTTGTGTAATTGTTGTTTTCTTCTGTTCTTGCAGTAGCTGCATTTGCAGTTTTAGCTTTGTTGCGGCATCAGTTGCGGTTTGGGCGCTTCCGGTAGTTGCATTTTCCGCATTTACTGAAGCAACAAAAATTAATAATAACAGGGGAAGCAATAGTATGAGCAGTTTTCGAGTCATTAATCTATGTTAATAACAATTTTCCTCCTTGTCAAGTAGTGTCGGAAGATTAATCCACACCTTCTATTTGAGGAAGTTGTGAAACAATTGACTTTAGTTCACCGTAAAAGTTAACGGTATTTGCATCCATCTTATTAATTACCGATTCTTGTTTTTTCCATCTTAAAATAGTTGCTCTCTTTTCCGAATCCAAAGTATCTTTTAGGCTTTTTATCCCTTCAAAATGTGCTTGCATCCTATGTTTGAAGGCATCACTCATCATATAGTCCCGAATTTTCCCCCATTCCTCTTCGGTATGCGAAGTTGAAGATTTAATTATGGCCACATTGGTCAGCAAAAACCTGACGAATCTACCAAGACTGATTGCGTGTTCGTAATTGGCTATCCAGACCCCATCTTTTCTGTCAAAACTGTTGGAATCGTTTGGCAAAACTTGGGAAATTAGAATTGCTTCCGAAGCATTAATTTTTCCCAAATCTTCTTTGAGTTTGACCGTCCACCCATTGCTCCAGGCTTTTGTCCTTTTAGTTTCCCAAAGTACAGAGCCAACAAGTTTTTCCTGATAAATCACCTTTTGCCAAATGTCTCCTCCTTCTACTCCTTTTGGAATTGGAAGAAATTCATCATTTGGAAATTGCAAGTGCAGTTTCTCCTCCAGATCAAGTTCCAAAACTTCGCCTTGCCTTTGCTGTGATCCTTGTTCCAATTTTCTTTTGAGGTCCTCATTTACACGTCTAATTTCATCCAATTGCAAATCTTTTTCTTTAAGCTTCAATCTTTGTTCTTCTTGAGCATTTCTGGAAGCGTCTTCCTTTATTTTCTTTTCAAACACAGCTCGTTCGTCTTGCTCTTTGGCAAGCTTTTTTTCTAGAAGTTCTTTTTCTTTTTCCGATTTTTCCAGCTCTTTTTGAGATTGTTCCTTGAGTCTTTTTTCCGTTTGGGCCGTGATTAGGACTTTAACTCTTTCCAATTCCTCTTTGTGTTTTTCTTTTTGCGCAACTTTTATCTTTTCTTCCAGCTGGTGGCGTAGAGCCTCGGTAATCTGAATTTGCTTACCGCACTTAGGGCAAGGAATCGTATCCATAATTTCCATACTATATCACTCATAATTCGTTGACACAAGGGTCTTTGTTTGATAGCATTCAAGGATGAAGTCAATTCTACGCAGAATAGTGTTCTATTCAGTCGCTCTTTTTCTGGTAAGCCAGGCCTTGGCAGGCGTCAGGGTGAGCGGAGGAATCACAGCTTATATTGCAGGGGGAATTATTCTTTCAATTCTTTTTCTCATAATTAAGCCGATTTTAAATATTGTGACACTTCCATTAAATATAATTACGCTTGGTTTATTTTCTTTTCTAACCAATGCAATTATCCTCTATCTTTTGACAATTATTGATGCGAATATCGCAATTACAGCCTTTAAATTTAACGGTTTTGCATTTTTAGGTTTTGTGATTCCATCTTTTCCAGTTAACAATTTCTTTGCCTATATTCTTGCATCTCTCCTGCTATCTTTTATAGTCGGTTTTTTAAAATGGTTAATAAAAAAATAGTCTGTCTTGGTGGCGGAATCGGCACGGTTAATTTAATTAAAGGTCTAATTAAGTATACGGACGGCATTGCTGTTATTGTTTCAATGGCGGATGACGGAGGCTCGACAGGGAGACTTCGCCGGCTTTACAGCATTCCTCCTCCCGGTGATTTAGTCAGTTGCATTGCTGCAATGTCTACTGCCGACGAAACAATGAAAAAACTGCTTACTTATCGGTTTGCCGGAGAAAGATATGGTCAGGACGAATCTTTGGGCGGTCATAAGCTGGGAAATCTAATGATGGTGGCATTCACTTCGATCATGGGTGACTTTTCTAAAGCGCTGTATCAAATGCAGGCAATCTTCAAAACCCGAGGAAAAATTTTGCCGGCAACAACAGAAACAGTCTCTATTTGGGCGCAAACAAGTGTTGGAGAAAGAGTAGACCGTGAAGAAAATATCGATTTGGGAAGGTTCACGGGGACTATCGAAAAACTTCATTTACAGCCAAAGAGCCCTAAAACCTCAAAAGAAGTAATTGACGCAATTATGCAGGCACATTTAATTGTTGCCGGTCCCGGAGATTTGTACTCAACCATTCTTCCTGCTCTCCTCATACCCGGAATTTTAGAAGCGATTAAGAAATCAGAGGCGAAAAAACTTTATATTGTAAATGTTGCAAATAAATTATTTGAAACTCCAAATTATAAAGTTAATGACTACATAAAAGCGATTACATCTCATTGCGGAGCTAATATTTTCAAACATGTACTCATGAACAATAACACTACGCCTATTATTCCAGACAAATATAAACGCCAATACAAATTTGTTCCGCTAGATTACAAAAAAAACAAGAATTACGACGTTTCAGCCCACGACATCGTAAATACAGGATTTCCGATTTACCATGATTCCGTTAAACTTGCAAAAGTAATCATGGAAAATATATGACCCTTCGCTTTTAAAATATAAAAAGGGAAATACCTGCGAAGCTTTAGTCTCGGTTTGCAAATTTTGGTTTAAGATTAGCCTGAAGCTACGGAGTCATACCAATTTGTAAAATATTAAAGCGGAGTGGTATAATTGAGAATATGCTCCTGAATGTAATTGCGATTGTCGTTGCAGTACTCTTAATTGGCGTAATCATGCTTCAGATGCAGGGAACCGGGTTATCCAGCTCTTTTGGAGGAGGCGGAGAGTTCTACCGCAGTCGCCAAAGCATCGATAAGTTGCTTATTTGGGTAACGGTAATCCTAACAACTATCTTTGGAATTTTATCGATAATTCTTCTCATACCTCGATAATTTATGATAGTCTTAAGAAAAAGACTCCTATTTTGGCTGATAAAAGCGTACTTCAAGAAATGGGGGAAGAATATTCTGATTTATTTTGGACTTGGTCTCGTTGTTTTCTTCCTTCTTAATAAAGTTTTATCCTATTCGATAACACGTTTGCCATTTATAGAAAAAGAGACGATAGGAATGGTGGGATCCTACACCATCGATTCTTTGCCTAGAGAAATTTTAAGCAAAATATCCAAAGGGCTGACAAGAACGGAGATAGATGGAACTGTTAAACCTGATATTGCAGAGAAATGGAAGATCGCTCCGAATGGAAAAAGTTATGCCTTTATTCTTCACAAAGATAGATTCTTTTCCGACGGCACAAATTTAACTTCTGATAATATTAACTACGATTTTGCCGATGTTACCGTAAGAAGGCCCGATAAATATACAATCGTTTTTGATTTAAGGGACAACTATTCGCCTTTTCTTACAACCGTTACCCGGCCTATTTTCAAAAATGGCTTTGTAGGGGTGGGAGATTATAAAGTCAAAAAGATACGGCTTAACGGCAATTTCATTGAATCCATAGAGCTATATTCTGAAAAATATCATAAGAACATAACTTATCAGCTATTTTATCCAACAACATTTGCCTTGAAAACAGCCTTTCTCCTTGGGGAAGTTTCAATTATTACGAATTTGCCTGACTTAGAATTTAAAAATTCCAATTTCGGGTCTTTTAAAAATGTAAAAGTTGAGAAAAAGATAAACCGGACTAAACTCGTTACTCTTTTTTACAATACTAGGGACAAGGTTGTTTCATCAAAAACACTGCGGGAGGGCTTGAGTTACACAATGCCGGATAATTTTGAATCGGGAGAAAGAAATTCCAGTCCCCTGCCGTATTTTTCTTATGCAAATCAGGGAAGATTCAATGCCTATCAACAAGATTTAGAACATGCAAAATTATTAATAGATAAATCGGAAACGGCAACCGAAAGCGGAAAAATATCCTTGACAATGGATACTCTGCCTAAATATGAAAGTACGGCCAAAACTATCGCTGAGACTTGGAAAAAATTAAACATTGAAACTAAAATTAAAGTAACTTCTCAAGTCCCTTCGAATTTTCAAATTTTTTTAGGGGAAATCAATCTTTCCTCGGATCCGGATCAGTATACCCTCTGGCATTCATCCCAAGTAAACAACATCACATATTATGATAATAAGAGAATAGACAAATTATTAGAGGACGGAAGGAAAGAGTTGGACATTCAAAAACGGATATTGATATATTCTGATTTTCAAAAATATTTACTTTCCGATCCCCCCGCTTCTTTCCTCTTCTTTCCCTATTACTACGAAGTTTCAAGAAAGCAATGACTTGGAGCGGAGTAATTTGTGATAGGTGATGGCGAAGCGATGTGCTTCATCACGGATCCGCATTATCAGTTTCAAGGCATCAGAATTTTTTGGTAAAACTATTTCTTTAAAATCAGAAGTAACAATTGTTTCCTCCCGTTTGGCAAGACCAACAATTGGAATATTTAAATTCATGCTTTTTAAAACTTTTAAGGCAATTGAAATCTGTCCTTTTCCTCCGTCAACAATTAGCAAATCTGGAAATGGCCACTCTTTATGTCTAAATCTTCTTTGTAAAACTTCTTGCATCATGGCAAAGTCATTTGGAGTGTTCAAGGTTCTTATTTTGAATTTTCTGTACCAATTTCCGTCTTTCCGCCCGTTGACGAAAACCACCATTGAGCCGGCGGCATATGTCCCGGAAATATTGGAGATATCAAAACATTCAATCCTTTCTGCTTTTTTTAATTTGTAATTATTTTTGTTTAAAATATCAATTAAGTCGGTTATTTCTTTCTTTCGCAGGCCAACCGTAAAAATTGGATTGTCATCTAGGTCTAATTTCGTTTTGTAAAACGGTCCGGTAATTAATTCGATCGCGTTTATTTTGTTTTGCAGGGTATTTGCTTTTTCGAACTGTTCGTTGCTACTTAATAAATCCCTTTCTTTTTTAAGATCATTGACAACTTTTTTAGTATTCCCTCTCAGGAAATTAATAATATGCCTGATATCTTTTTTGTATTCTTTCCTAAATTCGGGAGAATCAAAAACAGGCGGGCAAGGACATAATCCGAGGTGATAATACAAACAGATTTTATTAGGATGATTTGGAACAGATTGGTAGTGAAAGATTTTTCGGATCGTTTTTAGAACAGTTCTTAAAGCTTGAGCGCCATTGGGAAAGGGGCCGAAATAGACGGATTTATCATCCGAACGCCTGACGACTAAAACTTTTGGGATTTTATCTTTAATTGTAATCTTGATCATCGGGTAAGCTTTGTCGTCTGTCAGCTTTACGTTGTATTTAGGCTTAAACTCTTTAATAAGCTTACTTTCCAGAAGAAATGCTTCAATTTCAGAATCGGCAGTAATTGTTTTAATTTTGTCAATTTGAGATACCAAAATGTTGGTTTTTGCGTCCAGATCGGAGGATTTTTGAAAATATGAGGAAACCCTTTTTTTAAGGTTTTTCGCTTTGCCCACGTAAAGGATCTTTCCCTTTTTGTCTAGAAAAAGGTAAATGCCTGATTCCGTAGATAACAAACGATATTCCGATTGCAATACTAACAATTGTGAACCCTCCTAAAATTGTCCATATATTTAAAACGAATGGAGAAATTTTAATTTCTTTGGTAATGTAGCTTTCATTGATTGCTATTTTAATCACGTCTGACTTGTTTGTCAAAAGCGAGGGCTTCTGGAAACTGACCGGAATTTTTACATATCCAAAAGGAGGAATTGGACCTACGGATATTTTTTGAGAGAGAGGCAGCAGGAAATCCGTATTGATTGTAACTTCTTGCGGAGAAGACATAACATATCCTGTGTTACTAATTAAAACATTCCCTTTCACTCTTGCTCCCGAAAAATAACTAGGCTTAAAGTCCGAACCTAAAGTTAGAGTTTGGATTTTCGGTGCAAATTCTTCTCCAAATTCGACATTGATATCCTTGGAATTGTCGTTTTCGGAAACTTTGTAACCGCCTGCCGGCACAGGATAGGTACTGCTAATGCCTTTGATAACGAAAGCAAAATGATCGAAATCCAGTTTGTAAAAATAATCTACGCCTCCGGTAGTATTGCTCCAGGTCGGGTCAATCATTACCCAGGTTTGCAATTCATAATCATAATATTCCGGCCAGGCATGCAAAATATCTTTAACTAAGGAGAGCGGTCTTTCTTTTGTATTCGAAGTAAAGGCAAAACCGTTTACTTCCCTGGCCGGAATATTTGCGGCTCTGGCAATGGCAATAAATAGATCTGTAAATTCAAGACAAACAGCAGAAGTTGAATTCTTGAGCACTTCGGATGCCCCAACCCTAGGCTTGTTATTCTGCACTCTGTCAAAATCATATTTTAAATTATTTACGACATATCGGTAAATAGCATAAGGAGTTTTAAGCAGGTTTGCCAAATCTTTTATTTCTTTATCGTTAGTCTCCCAATAGGGCTCCGATTTTAAATATTCCTTAAGTTCGGTGTCCGACAATGCTTCTTTTTTTGGACTAAGCATTATTTTCGCAACTCCCTCAACGCTAATATCGACTTTTTTGCCGGGTGCTAGAATATATTGAGCAAGCCAGTTACCATCAATATCCCGTGTCACATTTTGAGGTCTTGGTTCAATATTCGATATCTGAATATCTTGGTAATTGGTTGACGGAGGAAGCGCAATTTCTGTTTTGATCGGAAATAAATTTGAATTTTTTAAATGATACAAAAGATTAAAGTTATAAATTTGTTCTTTGCCAAAAGATATTGATATTCCCGATTCCCCAAGTTCGTCTTTCGTAAAGATCAAATTATTATTGATAAGTTTTCCGCTATCGGGCTTGATATACGAAGGGCTTCCTAAGAAACTAGGAACGATAACTTTAACATTAAAAGAGTTGTAAGCTTTTTGTTCGGCTAACCCGGGAATATTTATGTCCCAAATCTGTCCGGATTTTTGCGCGATATCTTTGGTGTCAAAAGATATTGAAAAATAGAGGTTTTTACCTAGTCCGACAACCCGGTCATTAAAAGTAACTTCGATATTGTTCTCGTCATTATTTTTTGAGATTTGAGGCGTTATTTTTCCTCCGCCGTCGCGGGCAAAAACATTTTCAATATCTTTAAATCCAACCTGAACACCGTAGGAAGATGCATAATATTGGCTGGTTTTATTGGTCAGCGTGATATCAAAAGTCACGTGTGTTAGCGCATTTTCCAGTACATTGTAAGTAACGTTGTAATCTGTGGTAAAATTCGAATCTGCAAAAGCTGATTGAGGAGTAAAAAAGAAAATTAAACAAAAAATAAAACCAAAGATCAATCCAAGAACTTTTCTCATCTTCTCTGATTCTAACACAAGTTTATAGTAAATCAGGTAGTGTTTTGATATAATCCCGGATGTATGAAGGATACTGAACAAGCAGTAGGAAAACTTAGTAAGGAAGCTGTTATGGTCTTAAATGCGTCATTTCATGCCGCAAAAATTTTTAAGCAATTTAAAATGGACGGAATATTAGATTTTGATCCATATAAAGAGGCTCATTTTTGTGAATATTTTGCGCTTTATTATATTCAAGGAAGAAGGGATGAAATAAAACGAGTAATGGATCTGCCAGAAGGGGATTCTTTAAAGAAGATTCCCCTTATTGGCAAGTGGATGAAGAAGATAGATAGGGACAATGAAGAGTTTATTTCTGTAGCACAAAAGTCAGCAGAAATATTGGAGAAAGCTACCAAGCATCATATGCAAAATAAAAGGAATATAGTTATTATCGATAGAACTATTCCAGAAAATGAAAAATATAACTTATCAGTACCGCAGATTGAAGATGCTGCTAAACTTACGTCAGCTGTTGTTATTAAACATGAATTTCATAAAATTAACTCTAAAGACTTAAAGCGAACTGTTGAGGAAATAAAAGGAAAATACAAATTGCCGAAAGATGAGTGAGAGTTAGAGGATTTTTTTCAGGAAGGCTCCGGTGTAGGAGCGGGGGCTGCGGGCGACTTCTTCGGGAGTACCAAAGGCGACAATTTCCCCGCCTTTTTCTCCTCCATCAGGTCCCAAGTCAATAATATAATCCGCATTTTTAACCACATCCAGATTATGTTCGATAACAATCACCGTATTACCCCTATTAACCAGATTTCGCAAAACAATTAATAATTTTTCCAAATCGGCAAAATGCAATCCGGTGGTTGGCTCATCCAGCAAATACAAACAATTTTGTCCTTTTTTGGACAATTCGTCGGATAATTTCACTCTCTGCGCTTCTCCTCCCGATAAAGTCGGAGCCGGTTGGCCCAGTTTAATGTAAGAAAGTCCAACATCATTGAGAGTCTGCAGTTTGTGGGAAAGTACCGGGACAAAAGAAAAGAACTGCAAAGCTTCTTTAACGCTCATCGCTAAAATGTCTGCAATATTTTTTCCGTTCAAAAAAATTTCCAAAGCTTCTTTATTATATTGCTTACCGTTGCAAACCTCACAAGTTACATAAACATCAGGTAAAAATTGCATTTCAATTCTAATTTGCCCTTCCCCTTCGCAAGCCTCACAACGTCCGCCTTTGACATTGAAAGAAAATCTCCCCGGGCCATAACCCCGTAATTTCGCATCTTTTGTTCTGGCGAAAATGTCCCTGATGTAGGTAAATGCGCCTGTGTAAGTGGCAGGATTACTCCGTGGAGTCCTACCGATTGGTGATTGATCTATCATATAAACCCTTTTAATATTTTGATATCCGTTAAGGGTTTGAAATTTTCCCGGTTTCTCGCGGTGGAAAGGATTTTGCATTTGCATTAAAGCATGATATAAAATATCGTTGATTAAGGTTGATTTTCCCGATCCGGAAACTCCGGTGACTACTATAAATTTATTCAGAGGGAAATTAACATCAATATTTTTTAAATTATGTTCCTTAGCGCCTAAAATTGACAGATACTTAATTGTTTCATTGCTGGATTGCTTCATTGTTTCGACGTTTATTTTTCTTTTGCCTGACAGATATAAACCCGTGATAGAATTGGGATCCTTTTTTATCTCGGAAATGTTGCCTTTGGCAATAATTTGTCCCCCGCCAAGGCCGGCGCCCGGACCGAAATCAACAATGTAATCGGACTCATTCATTGTTTCCTGATCATGTTCGACTACCAAAACCGTATTGCCCAGATCCCGGAGCTTCTTAAGCGTCTCAATTAATTTTTTGTTATCTTTCTGATGCAGTCCGATTGACGGTTCGTCTAAGACATATAAAACTCCGGTCAACCCGCTGCCTATTTGACTGGCTAGTCTGATCCTTTGTGCCTCTCCTCCCGCCAAGGTCTGTGCTCCCCGCGACAGAGTTAGATAATCCAAACCCACATCAACTAAAAACAGTAGTCTTTCTTTTATTTCTTTAAGAATTAACTTAGATATCTCAATTTCTCTGGAGCTCAAGATTTCAGTGAGCTGTTTTATAAATTTAAAAGCGTCAACTATAGACATATTACAGACTTCAATAATTGATTTTTTCCCAATAGTTATCGATAGAGATTCTTTTTTCAGTCTTGCGCCATTGCATTCCGGACAAACTTCGTAGCGCATAAATTTTTCAATCCGGGATTTGAGAAACATCGAGTCTGTTGATAAATATTTTTCCCGCAAATCCCCGAGGATCCCATGAAAAGGTTCATGAATTTCCGTCGCTCTCCCCCAACGGTTTTGTCCCTCAACTTCATAGATTTTTTCGCCTGTTCCAAAAAGCAAAAGGTCTTTTTTCTTTTCGGAAACCTCCTGAAGCCTTTCTTTCATCGGAATATCATTTTCTTCGCAAAATTTGATTAAAGTGCGGGAAAACCAAGTATCATTTTCAAAAAGGTTTGAATAGGGCAAAATACCGCCCTCGCTAATTGAAAGATTGTTATTGAAGACCAAGTCTCTGTCAACCGTTAACAGTGTTCCCAATCCGTTACAAGTCGGACAGGCGCCATGCGGAGTGTTAAAAGAGAAAATTCTCGGCTCAATTTCGGACATCGAAATTCCACATGCCGGACAGGCGAATTTCTCCGAAAAGAGTTCGTCCTGCATTTTTTTGGGCTTAGCAGGAAGATTGAATCCCGCATCCTTAACTATTGAAACAATTAGCTCACTGTTTCCGAGTTTCAGCGCCTTTTCAACATCTTCGGCAATCCTCAATCTGTCCGTGTCCTTTGTTAAAACAACCTCATCGATAATAACTTCGATAGTATGTTTATTGGTTTTGATTAAAATAAAGTTTTCCTCAAGACTGAAGATTTGCTTGTCAATGCGGACTTTCCTATAACCTCTTTTTTTCAGATCAACAAAAAGTTCTTTGTATTCGCCTTTTCTGTCTTTGACAAGCGGTGCCAAAATTAATATTTTTATCCTTTTGGAAGCCTCATTATTGATTAAGGCAAAAACTGCATTAATTATTTGTTCAGGTGTCAGGTGGGTAATTTCCCGGCCGCATTTCGGACAATGCGGATGTCCGACTCGGGCAAAGAGCAGTCTTAAGTAGTCGTAAATTTCCGTAACTGTGCCGACTGTTGATCTGGGATTATGGGAGGCTGATTTTTGGTCAATGGAAATTGCCGGAGAAAGCCCTTCAATCAGGTCAACGTCCGGCTTTTTCATCACACCTAAAAACTGTCTGGCGTAAGAAGACAGACTTTCTACATAACGTCTTTGTCCTTCGGCATAAATTGTGTCAAAAGCCAAAGAAGATTTACCTGACCCCGATAAACCGGTGAATACTACTAATTTATTTTTGGGAATTTCCAAATCAATATTCTTGAGGTTATGTTCTCTGGCACCTTTGATAATTATCTTGTCATTCATACTTTAAAGCGATTTAATATTATACTGAAAAAAAAATAATGTAGCAACCATACGGGGTGCAAATCCGAATATCAAAATCCGAAATCCGAAACAAATTATAATTCTCAAAATCCAAATTTTCAAAAGTGTTTCGATTTTCGATATTCGTGCTTCGAATTTAATAAGTAGTTGTTATGCGCGGGCAGTGTAGGAGCCGTCGCGGGTGTCAACAATAATTTCGTCTCCGATGTCGATAAACAAAGGAACTTTGGTAGTTAAGCCGTTTTCCAGAGTAGCATCTTTATAAACATTGGTGGCGGAATTGCCTTTGACGCCGGGATTGGTATCCGTAACCCGGAATTTCATTTTCGGGGGAAGCGCCATGCTCAAGGCCTCCTCCTTATTAAAGCTAATTATTACTGTCTCCCCTTCTTTTAAATAATTGCTGCCGTATAAATTCTTGGTTAAAACGCTAATCTGTTCAAAAGTTTGCGGGTCCATAAAATAACAGGAATCATTGTCTTTGTACAGATATTGGAGTTCTTTTTTTTGGATTGTGACCGGCTCCACCTGTCCGTTGCTCCCATAAGTTTTTTCTAAAGTTGAGCCTTTTCTCAAACTTCTGACTTTTACCTGTACCACGGAGCTGGTTTTCCGAAGATGCATGTTGTTATAGGTTAAAACTTCAAAAATATCTCCGTGTTCCTCATAAGTTATCCCCGGCCTTAAAGACGTGACTGGAATCATAAGATGTAATTATAAAATATTTCGGAAGAATTGACAAGACTCTGTGAAATATTATATTATGTCCGTTATGGTTGAAAAAAGGAAAAATGGAAAGAATCATAATAGATTTGTCATTCCAGAGGAAAACATAGGATTATATAAAGGATTATCATATCAAGTGGGGATAAAGGCAAGGGAAGGAGAGCGGTTCAAAACTCATTCCGGTCCGGTTATCGTTGATAAGGGACATCTGGGGATCTGTGTTACAAAAACCAACAAGGATAAGAAAAAACAGTGAGACCGAAATCCCGAACTTCGAACCGGTTTGAATTTCTCAACGATATGTAATTACTACTTGACTGTGGGTATTTTATGTAGTAATATAGGCACTATATGTCGCAAATTAGATTAACCAAAACACCGGAACTAGAAGGTGTTTTAGCTTTTCTACGAAACAAGTACCGTTTATTGTCTGAAGCTGAGATTATCAAGATATCTCTCGCTGAGAAATATTTAAAAGAGGTAAATATTCCACTTGTAGATGAGGCGACGGAAAAATTGATTGCAAAAGGCCTTCAAAATATAAAAGAGGGAGAATATACTGACGTCAAAACTGAAGAAGAACTTGATAACTATCTTAGAACTATTTAAACGATTGTATGTATATCCTCCGTTTCCTAGACTCCTTTAAACATACTTATAACGCAATAGTAAAAGGAAATCAAGAAAAAGAGAAAAGGACAAAAAAAGCCTTAAATTTCTTAAGGCGAAAACCTTTTTACCCTTCGCTTAAATCACATAAAGTCAATACGAGAATCTTTGGGGAACGATGGAGTAGTTGGATCAGCGGAGACTTACGAATTATTTGGGATTTTGATCCGGAAGGAAAAATGAGAATCATCCTATTTGCAATAGTAACCCATACTGGAACGCACAGGGAATATAAATAAATTACGAAGATAATTTTGTTAAGATTTTGTGAGCCCGAAATCCCGACCTTCGAACCAATTTTATCAAAATACCAACAAATTTACTACTCCTTACAGCAATATGTTAAAGCTGTATTCGAATATTAATATTAAATGTGTTATAAAGTATATGTGAAAGGTCAAAAATTTTGGGATCAGACAGCTTCGGATTATGCTGGTGGACGAACTAAAGGTAGGAAATATATATTAGATCCAGCACTTTTTGAAATTATTGGAAATGTAGAAGGGAAGAAAGTATTAGATATTGCTTGTGGAGATGGTGCAATCACAGTATTTTTGGCAAAAAAGGGAGCAATATGCACTGGTATAGATTACTCTTCTAAGTTAATTGATATCGGTAAGAATAAAGCAAAAGAATTAGGATTATCTATAAACTTCAAGGTAATGGATGCAAGAAATATGGAAGCAATAAGAAATGAAGTACTTGATTTAATAGTAATTTCCCTACTTCTCCCTCACTTATCAAGTAAAGCAGATATTGAATCTGTAATTAAACAATGCGCACTTTTATTACATAAAGGAGGCAGACTAATTATAAGTGAACCACATCCGGCTTTTGATTTTTATATGAGAAATAAGTTAAGAATTGGCGATTTTGAATATTTCAGAAGTGGGCTGCCTTATGATTTCACGATGAATATAGATGGAAAAAAGCTAAGTTCAATTGCATATCACTGGACATTACAAGATTATTATTCTGCTATTGTTAATAACAATTTTCAGATCGATAAGATAATCGAACCTCGACCGCTTGATATAAGTAAGGGGTTGGATAGAAAATGGTATAAAGATAGGAGCAGTTACCCTTCATATATAATATTTGATTGTATTAAGAAATAGTCCTGTATTTATTAACCTGCACAAATGGTTCAAATCTCATCGGGGTATTCCATTTTCTGAACACATTCAGAGGCTAGTTTTATGTTAAAAACTGTGTGAGACCGAAATCCCGACCTTCGAACCAATTTTATATGAATATCTGAAGATTTACCAGAAGTTAAGACAATATGTCTTTAAAAGATTATCTATTATTTAGAAGCCACTGAGCTTTTATCACTTTAACTGCAAGCTCTTCGAGCTTAGATTCTGGTTCATATGTCGTTAAATAAGCGCAAACGCTCCCACAATTTGTATAGTTTGTCCCTTTAATTTTTCCTGCGGTACAATCAGCAGTGAAAATGACATTACTGATTTTTTTTCTCATCTCGTTTGGTATAGCAGAGCCATAGTAATCATTGCTTGGTTTTAAACCCTCTTTAGAACAAAGTTCTTTTATTTCCTGCAATGACATGCCTCCCTCTGCTTGATCTTTTTGCTGGCCATCTATAAATAGTCTTTGCAGATCACAATGACCATTTTTTAGGCAAAACTGATCCCTAATATTTCCTTTGATTTCTATTCCTATCATGATGTCGTAGTATAACTTATTAAGAAATATTTTCAAGTAGTGGTCGTCTGGTTTGAATCGCATCGGGGTGTGTCATTTTAATGACAAGTTGTGAAGCTGATTTTCTGCTTAAAAACTTTGTGAGCCGGCTGGGATTCGAACCCAGGACCAAGAGCTTAAAAGGCTCCTGCTCTACCACTGAGCTACCGACCCTTCTGCAAAGCAGAATTAAGGATGCTGTGCAATGTCTAATTATAACAATACTCTAATCTCTTGACAAGGGAAGTTAAACTGCATAATATAAGATCAAAGGCCCGCCTAAGTTTACTTTGCGACTTTTCAGTTCTATTCGAACACGTCGCAAAGGGCACTTGAGCGGCGGGTAAAAAGGAGGTGAAATAAAACATGACACAAGATATTGGTCAAACACTCCTTGCTTCTCTGAATAACGGTGTTGCAGTGGTAGGAAGTTTTGTGCCAAACTTAATCGCCGGAACGGTAGTTCTTCTTATCGGTATCATCATTGCTTCCATTCTCAAGCAAATAGTTTTAGGAATTTTCAAAGCTCTCAGGGTGGAGGCTTTGTTGAGGAAGTACGGTGTGCCCGAAGCAAATGAAGAGTTTTCCTGGTCGAACATCTTTGCCGAAATTGTCAGATGGTTTATAATTATTATTTTCTTACTTCCAACAGCAGACATTTGGGGACTTCCCAGAGTTGTAACGATTCTTAATGAATTCTTACTCTATCTCCCAAATGTTTTTGTTGCAGCCATCATTGCAGTTGTCGGCTTTGTGTTAGGAAGTCTGGCTCACAACCTGATTTTGGCATCAGTCAAAGGAATATCTTCAAATACGGCCAATAGGATTGCATCTGTTACCCGCTGGGCGGTAAATGTATTCGTAATCTTGGCAGTGCTTAATCAGTTGGGTGTTGCTACAGACTTGATCAGGATATTATTTACAGGTTTTGTAGCAATGTTGGCTATTGCAGGAGGTATTGCTTTCGGACTGGGCGGACAAAATAGCGCTAAAGAAATAGTTGAGGGACTTCGCAGGAAGTTAGAATAAATTAAAGTTTATTCTCCCGAGGCTCTTAAGTGAGTCTTGGGTTTTTTTAGGAAAGTTGGTATAATCAATAATGCTTGCCGCCATCGTTCCCGACGAATTTCATTCGTGCGGGATCCCGATGACACCGATCATCGGGGCTAGCGGTGCCGATGGATTTATCCATCGAGCATTCGCGATTAAATCGGAACCTAGGACCAAAATGTTTACGACTTATATATTAAGAAGTGATATTGACGGTAGACATTACATTGGCAGTACGACTGACATTAATCGCCGGCTTACAGATCACAATAAAGGACGTTCAAAGTATACAAAAAATCGGGGACCGTTTAAACTTATTTACAAAGAAGAATATGAAACGTTATCAGAAGCTCGAAAAAGAGAATTTTATTTAAAATCGCTTAAAAGCAGGGTTGCAATTGAAAATTTAATTAAACATCAAGCCTCCGTCGTCTAGCGGCCTAGGACATCTGGTTTTCAGCCAGAGAATCACCGGTTCGAATCCGGTCGGAGGTACAAAAGGCCAAAATTAACGTTCCGGGCAGCACGAAGCGTAAACGAATAGTTCTGAAAAGCCGAGCGCTAAAATTGGGAGGGGGTTCGAATCCCCATGGCGGTACACAACGGGCATACAAAATCCTATTCGAGAGAAAACTCTAATTCTGCGGAATAATTTAATCAATATTGGGAACGGAAGTACTCTTGAGATATTATTTTATAACTGTAGTTAGCCAGTAGGCTAGAATAAACAAGGGAAGCAACCACTTTAAATTTGGGTTTGTTTGAAAGAGACTCTTTGAAGATCTTCTAGTGACTTTTTTCTTTGCCATAAATATACTATGCAAAAAATAACATTGGTTGTCAATAACTAATTTTACTAAAAGATTTTTCTGATATACTAAGCAATCATGAGTATGCCTAGCGTTAAGCATGGTAGGTTTGCGGCCTTAAAATATCGGGATTTCCGGCTGTTATGGATTGCGCTGTTGATTTCCACTATTGGCTCTCAAATGCAGTTTGCCGCGATCAATTGGCATATTTACATAATTACTCACTCCGCTATTTCGCTTGGACTAATTGGACTTGCCAGATTTCTGCCAATCGCAATTTTTGCACTTCTTGCAGGAGCGGTTGCCGATGCCCATAATCGACGCAAAATCCTTTTTATTACCCAAATTACCTTAACAATACTCTCTTTCATTCTTGCTTTTGCCACCCTTAATAACACCGTGAATCCACTGATAATTTACATTGTTACTAGTCTATCTGCCGTAGCGGTTGCTTTTGACGCGCCTCCAAGACAAGCCATTATTCCCAGCCTTGTCCATAAAGACCACTTGGCTAATGCAATGAGTTTAAATGTAATTATGTTTCAAATGTCAATGGTTATTGGCCCTGCGTTAAGCGGTTTTGTTATCAAGCAATATGGGGTCGGAAGTATATATCTGATTAACGCTATTTCTTTTCTGGCAGTAATTACGGCATTAATTATGATGAAAACATCGGGAGAAATTGAAGGAAAACCGTCCAAGGTTTCTTTTGGTGCAATTCTCGAAGGTCTGATTTTCATTAAATCAAAAACTATTATCTGGTCGACAATGGTTCTGGACTTTTTTAGCACTTTCTTCTCATCGGCAAATTCTCTTTTGCCCATTTTTGCAGAAACAATTCTCCATGTCGGACCAATTGGTTTTGGTATTTTATACGCTGCACAATCAATTGGCGCTGTTTTGACCGGATACGTCATGGCATTTATTGGAAAAATTAAAAATCAGGGAAAACTTCTTCTTTTGGGCGTTTTCATTTATGCTTTGGCTACTATAATGTTCGGATTATCCAGATATGTTTGGCTGTCATTTTTAGCCCTTTTCTTGGTTGGCGCAGGGGACAGTATTAGCACCGTCATCAGGAACACTATTCGTCAACTCATGACGCCGGATTACATTAGGGGGAGAATGACATCAATTAACATGATCTTTTTTATGGGAGGGCCTCAGCTTGGAGAATTTGAAGCGGGACTTCTGGCCGGAGCAATCGGGGCTCCCTTATCTGTTGTTGTAGGGGGAGTGGCAACAGTAATAATCGCCGGAGCAGTCGCGCTTAAAGTTCCCATTCTTCGAAAATACGCCGGGGAAAAATGATAAAATATAAAGAATGCTTAGGTTATATAATTCACTTTCCAAAAAGAAGGAGCCTTTTGCTTCCTTAATGTCCAAAAATGTCAGCTTGTATGTTTGTGGCATTACTCCTTATGACACCACTCATTTAGGCCATGCTTTTACCTACATCTCGTTTGATATTTTGGTAAGAGTGTTAAGACACAACGGTTTCAAAGTTAATTACACGCAAAACGTAACAGATATTAACGACCGGGACAATGATATTTTGAAAAAGGCAAGAGAGCAGAATACTTCCTGGGTAGAACTTTCCGACTTTTGGACTGGTAAATTTTTACAAGATATGTCCTCCCTAAACTGGCTAAAGCCCAACAATTACATTAAAGCCTCCGAATATATCGGTCCAATGATTATTTTAATTAATAAACTTTTGCAAAACGGTTTAGCTTATCAAAAGAACGGAAGCGTATATTTTGACATTTCCAAAAAAAAGGATTTCGGCAAATTATCAAAATTAACCAGAAACGAAATGTTAAAAATTTCCAAAGACTTCGACGAAAATATAGAGAATCCGGATAAAGTTGATCCTTTGGACTTTACCCTTTGGAGAGCAGAAGAAACAAATCAGCCTTCCCACATCCCTTCTTTTGAATCCCCATTCGGGCGAGGCAGGCCGGGCTGGCATATTGAATGCTCCGCAATGGCAATTTCCACGCTTGGTGAGCAGATTGATATTCATGGGGGAGGAATTGATTTAATTTACCCCCATCATGAAGCGGAAATTGCTCAAAGTGAAGGCGCAACCTTAAAAACACCTTTTTCCAGATTTTGGATGCATAATGCGCCTGTTTCATACAAAGATGAGAAAATGTCTAAGTCTTTGGGCAATTTAATTATGGTTTCCGATCTTCTCAAGAATTATTCGCCTAATGCGATTCGTTGGTACCTCTTATTACATCATTACCGGCAGCCGTTTGAATTTTTTGATAAGGATTTAAAAAAATCCGAAAATGATTGTTTAAAAATTCAAAAATATATTAACCATCAAAGTTCAAATACCGAAATTGATGAAAATATTTTCAATAAATTTATCAACGCTCTTGAAGATGATTTGAATACTCCCATAGCGCTTCAAATTATTACTGAAACTGTTAAAAATAAAGGTTCAGTCTCGACGTTAAAAAAATCCCTCTCTCTCCTCGGGTTCTTGGTCTGATGCTAGCGGATAGGGTGTATAATAAGGTCTCCATGAGAGGTTTTTTTGCAATAATTTTTATTGCAATATTATTCTTATCAGTTGTAACCGGTCATGTAATTCAAAACTTTTTTCATAATATGGAAAAAAAAGCAGTGAAAAGCGAATCCATTTCCTTAAAATTTATTCCTACTTCTACACCCACAACAACCTTATCCCCAACTCCATCTCCGTCCCTATCGCCCTCGACTAATCCAGCAGTTATTCTCAAAAAAAAATTGTATACAGTTGCAATTTTTGGGGATTCTATGGTAGATACCATGGGGGAGAATCTCGAATATTTACAAAAAGCCTTGGTAAATAAGTACCCTAAAACTACGTTTAAATTATATAATTATGGGATAGGAGGCCAAAATGTGGAGCAAGGGCTTGCTCGTTTCGAAAGTTCATTTGTGAATAGAGAACGCAATTTCCCTCCAATTCCGACGCTTAATCCCGATGTATTGATTATTGGGTCTTTTGCTTATAATCCTTTTTCAACTCATGATAGAAACCGACATTATTCACTTCTCAAGGAACTGATTGCGAAAACGAAAAGTTTATCTTCCCGTATCTATCTTTTGGCAGAAATAGCCCCTTTAGAAACAGGCTTTGGAAAAGGAAAAAATGGGGTCAACATGCCGGAAGGGACAGCGCTTGAACAAGCCAAGCACATTATTGAACAATTAGATAACGTTATTAATTTATCCGTTGCCGAAAAGATTTCCCTTATTAACGTATATTACAATTCTAGGATTGATGGAGCATATGGTGATCCATATTTAGTAAACACGGATGATGGTATTCATCCATCAGTTGCAGGCCATATCTTTACCGCAGAATTGACTATTGATAAAATAAAATTTGATTAATCTTATGATAGGAATAATAAATTTTCTAGTAATCGCAATTCTTATTACTACGCAATGTTGCAAAAATGCTTATGCAATTGAAGATCCGCTTTCTATTCCTAACAATAAATTCGGTGTTCACATACTTTTTACCACAGAGCTATCTGACGCTTCAAGACTGTTTAATTCAAATGGCGGAGACTGGGGTTACGTAACAATTCCTATCCAGGCCGGAGACAGAGATCTTGAAAAATGGCAAAGATTCATGGATGACGCAAGAGAGCTACACGTTATTCCGATAATTCGTTTGGCGTCTGAGAATTATTATTTTGATACGAAAGTTTGGCGAAAATCACATTACGACGATATTTTAGATTTTGCCAATTTCCTGAACTCCTTAGAATGGCCGGTAAAAAACAGGTATATAGTAGTTTTTAACGAGGTTAACAGAAGTGACGAATGGGAAGGAAATTTAAATCCCGCAGAATATGCAAACATACTAGGATATGCTGTTTCAGCCTTTAAATCTTTAAATGATGATTTTTTTATAATTTCTGCGGGGCTTGACAATGCAGCGCCAAATATTAACGGAAAATATATGAATGAATATGATTATATGCTTGCAATGAATGATGCGGTTCCTGGTATTTTTGATTTAGTAGATGGATTGGGAAGTCATTCATATCCGAATCCCGGGTTCAGGCAGATGCCGTATATTTTGACCAGTCAAAGCATCTATAGTTTTAATTTTGAGAGAAATTTAGCCTATAGATTAAGCGGTAAGAATTTACCTGTTTTTATCACGGAAACCGGTTGGTCAAAAGAAGAATTGGCGGAAAATCAAATTGCAGAATATTTTAAATACGCATTCAAGCATGTCTGGTCTGACAATTATATTGTCGCTGTAACCCCTTTTCTGCTTCAAGGGGGGCAAGGACACTTTTCTCAATTTTCTCTAATCAATGAGAATGGAGAAAAAAGTAAAATTTTTCTTGCCCTTGCCAAAATTCCAAAAACAAAAGGCAATCCTACGGTAAATTACAATACGGATGTTTCTTCAAACAGTATATCTAAAAAACTTCCTCTAAAAACTTTTCCCAAAACATTACAATATAAAAATATACCTTTGGAAAAAAACAATATTATCTCCGATTTTTTCAAATGGCTCCTGAGGCTATCTATCTAGCATTTATGGTATAATACGACATGGTCAAAAATATACTAGCAGTAGGAAAAGACACCTCAAACGAGTTATTAAACAGTCTTACGCATGGGGAAATAAAAATTCAAGAATCAATAATGCTTATCAGAGATTTTTTGGAGGAAAAACCATCTGCAGAGTACAGTCTGGTTATCGGTACAGATTCTCATGAAAAAGAAAATAATGGGGATTCTAAAACTATAAATTTGGTTACTGCTGTATTAATCCATAGACGGGGATATGGGGGCAAATACTTCTGGAGAAGAAAAAATATGGCAAATATTCATTCTCTTCGGGAGAAAATTTATGCCGAGACACTTGAATCGCTTAATTTTGCCTTATTTTTTGTTCCAATGCTACGGAAAGCACTTAATGGTAACTCTCCCCTTTATAACTTGGAAATTCATATTGACGTCGGAGAGCATGGGGATACAAGAGATATGATCAAGGAAGTTGTGGGCATGGTTACGGGCAATGGCTTCGTAGCAAAAACAAAACCTCACGCATACGGAGCTTCTTATGTGGCGGATAAGCATACCTAAAAAACGAAAAAGTCAAAACGCAAAAGTCAAAACTGCTAAAACCTTGGAATGGGAAGATGCCGGAGAAGTTAAGAAAGATATTGATAAAATGTTGAAAGTTTTAGATTTTTCCAATATTGACCCTTCAAGGATTTTTTGTTTCCGGACCTTTGGATCGAAATCCAGATCCTATGCAAGAATTTGGGCAATGCCTAAAATATTTCAAAGAGCCTTGAATATTAAACCAGCATATATTATAGAAGTTTTATCTCGTTATTATGATAAGCTATCTCCGGACGAAAAGAAGAAAGTATTGATTCATGAGCTCTTGCATATCCCAAAAAACTTTTCAGGCGCTCTCTTGCCGCACCGCAGCCGGCATCGTCATTTGCAATCAGAGGTAAACAAGTTGTTCACGCAGTACAAAAAATTTAGATAATTTAGTCATTAGAAATTGATTAAAAATTTAAAATTGAAAATTAAATTATGATTACAATTATCCACGGAGACGATATCTCCAAGTCACGAGAATATTTTAATGAATTAAAACAGAAGTATAAAGATTTTATTTTGTTTGACGGAGGTAAGCTAACGATTGCAGATCTGGTACAGAATATTGAAGGGTCATCTCTTTTTGGCAACTCAAAAGTTATTTTTATTGAAGAATTTTTAACAAAATTAAAAAAAACGAACAGAGAGTCCAAGGAAATTCATGATTTCATATCCAAAAACGTTAAATCTTCTGTTTTTGTCTTATGGGAATCGAAAGAAATAGCAAAAAGAAATTTATCTTCATTTAAGGGCGCTATCGTTAATTATTTTAAGTTACCCAAGAATATATTTTTATTTTTAGATAATCTAAAACCCAATAGCTCAAGAAGTCTTCTTAATTTTTTTCATCAGGCAATTTCTAGCGGAATAAAAGAAGAATTAATTCTATTTATGCTGCAAAGACAATTCAGGATACTCTTGGGGTTATCCGAGCCATCCGATAATGAACCCATTGACGAAATAACCCGCCTTGCCCCCTGGCAAATGGGTAAATTGGAAAAACAGGCGAGGTTTTTTGATCAATTAAGTTTGAAAAAAATATATAAAAAATTGTACGAAATCGAAATCGGCTCAAAAACCGGAGGCCTACCTCTGTCTCTATCCCAATCCATTGACTTTTTACTCTTGGAAATGTAACATAAAAAAATGAATATAAACCCCGGAATATTCAAGGGTTACGATATCCGAGCAATTTATCCAAAAGATATCAATGAGGAAAATATAGTTTTGATTGTTAAGGCAATTTATACTTTCCTTGTCAAAGACTACGGGGAAAAGAAGCCTTTTACGTTGGTTGTGGGGACAGATATGCGTACCTCATCCCCCTCCCTTACAAAAGTCGTGATAGAAACCTTGGAAGGTTTGGGCGCAAACATAGTTGATGTTGGAATTGTTTCTACGCCAACATTTTATTTTTCTGTTTCTCATTATGGATATGATGCCGGAATTCAAATTACAGCGTCTCACAATCCAAAAGAATGGAACGGTCTAAAAATTGTTCAGAAAGGCGAAAAAGGTCTTATAAAGATAGGTAAGCCTACAGGGCTTGAGGAGATTAAGCAAATAGCGCTTGGAGGAAAATTTATTCAACCCAAAGGTAAAGGAACTGTCTCGCAAAAAAGAGGAATTTTAGATGATGAATTTGTTAATTCGCTAAGAATCGCCGGCAATCCTAAGATAAAGATGTTTAAGATTGTGGCCGATGCTGCTAATGCCATGGGGTCTCAATATATTAACGCTGTCGCAAGGAAAATTCCAATGGATCTAGTCAGGATGAACTTTAAATTAGATGGAACATTCCCCGCCCATCAGCCGGATCCCCTTCAAAAAGAAACGTTAGTTGATTTACAGAAAAGAGTCGTTCAGGAAAAAGCAGATTTAGGCCTTGCCCCTGATGGAGATGGAGATCGTTTATTTTTCATTGATGAGAAAGGAAATATTGTGCCGCCGACAATTATTACCTCTATCGTTGCGAAAGATTTGCTTAAAAAAAACAAAGGCGCCCAAATTCTTATAGATATACGTTATATCTTCACTCCAAAAAAAATAATTCAAGAAAATGGCGGAAAAATGATGATTACAAGAGTTGGACACGCATATATTACCGAAGCTATGAATAAATATGGCGGAATTTTTGCCGGTGAATCATCCGGGCACTATTTTTTTAGGGAAACAGGAAATTCCGAATCTCAAATTCCCATGATACTTACCGTACTGAAGGTTTTATCTAGTAAGAATAAACCATTTTCAAAAATTGTAAAAGATTATACGAGGTCCTATGAATCGGGAGAATTTAATTTTAAAGTAAAAGATGGAAAAGCTATAATTGCAGCCGTGAAGGAGAAATACAAAGACGGTGTTTTGGACGAAATGGATGGAATCGCAGTAAATTATCCAACCTGGAGATTTTCCGTCAGAACTTCAAACACAGAGCCATTATTGAGATTAAATGTTGAGTCATATTCCAAAAAAGAAACCGAACGAAAAAAATCAGAATTAATAAGGCTTATCAAAAGACTCTCATAGGAATTGCTAACTCCCCTTGATAATTTTGGGAAATTCCGCATAATAAATAGTATGAGGTTAAATCATCACATCGTAGATTTATCGCAAGTTTTTAAAACGGATGAAGATCTGGTCGGCAAAAAAGCACAAGAACTCGGAATGCTCTGGAAATTAGGAATTCCGCTTCCGAAAGGATTTGTAATTACGATCAATTTCTTTAAAGAATTCTTACGGCTAATCGATATTGATAAAAATATATATAAAACTCCGTTCCTAAAACACCCTGCGCTATCTAATTCAACCGATAATTTGCTTCAAAGACATATAATGCATAGCCATATTCCGCAAATATTGGTTTCGGAATTACATAATTACTATAAAAATCTATCGGGATTATTTAAGAACCGCCCCTTAAATATTTTTTCATCATCTTCCGACAATAAATCTATTGTTTTTACAAATATAAAAGGCGATACGAATTTAATTCTAAAAATAAAAACGATTTGGGCTTCATCTTTCAAAAACCCTGTTGCAATTGTAGTACAAGAAGAAATTAAAGCCGGAGTAAAAGGAAAGATTGTAACAGGCAATCCTGTCTTCGATAAGAGATTAACTAAGGTGCAAATGGATAAATTAAACGATTACTGCAAAATAATCCAAAAACACTCTTATTTCCCAAAAGAAATTGAATATATTGTAATAAAAGACAAAATTATCATCACAAAAGTCAATCCTTTTACAGGAATAGTAAACAAATTTGACAATAAAGCCACGTCTTATAAAACCCCCAAAATCATCGCTAAAGGAGTCTCAATTAATCCGGGAATAGTTACGGGACGTGTTAAAATTTTAAATAATTTCAATTATGACCCGAAAATAAAAAATGGCGATGTAATTGTACTTCATAATCTCGATCACTCATTGTTTGGTATGATGAAAAATGCGAAAGCTGTAGTTGTTGATTCATTCTTGCCAAACTCCTATGAAAAATTTCTTTACAGAAAAGATTTTCATATTCCCACAGTAGAGGGAGTCAAAAATGCGACCCGGGTGTTTCAAAACGGCAATATTGTTACTGTTAATGGAGTGAGTGGAGAAATATATTCCGGTGGACTAATATATTAATAATAGCTGAAGTATGACAAAAATAAAAGCAGTTGATGCACGGGAAATCCTTAATGCCAAAGGACTTCCGACAATTGAGGCAACAATTATACTCAATGATGGAAAAATTGGAGTAGCTTCATGTCCGACTGGAGAAAAAATAAGTAACTATGAAGCAGTTGCCTTAAAAGATAATGACCAAAATACTTTTGAAGGCCAGGGAGTAAGCAAAGCAATAAGCAATATTAAAAATGTTATTGCCCCTGCCCTAATAGGAAAAGAGGCGGAACGTCAGCCGGAAATAGACAAGATTATGATTGATCTTGACGGTACGCAAAACAAATCACGCCTTGGAACGAATGCTACTTTGGCAGTGTCGATGGCGGTTGCAAAAGCCGGTGCAGAAAGCTCCGTACTTCCTCTTTTTCTGTATCTTAGGCAATTTATAAAAAAAGATCGCGAAGCGCTTAAGATTCCTACCCCAATTTTTAATCTTATTGATGGAGCAAGAGGCCATTCAGCGGATTTTCATGAATTTCTGATTGTTCCTGCCTCGTCAAAATCTTATTTGGAATCTATCCAAATCGGAGAAGCAGTCCGGAAATCGCTCAAACAGGTTATTGAAACAAAATATGCCAGGATGCTGGATGAATACGAAGAAGGATTCACTCCCGATCTGACAACAAATAAAGAAGCATTTTCTTTAATTGAGCAGGCAATCGGAAATACCTATGTCAAGCTTGGCTTTGATGTTTTCTTTGGATTAAATAGCCGGGCTTCAAGCTTTTTCAAGAATGGAAATTATCATCTTAAAGATAGTGCTACGGCTCTATCCTCAAAAGATCTCATAAGTTATTACGAAGAACTAAATCGGAATATTCATCTTTTATATTTAGAGGATCCTTTGTATCAGGATGATTGGGAGGGATGGACATCACTTTTTGAAAAATTGTCCGGCACAACTATAGTTGCCGGGGGCGACCTTATCGCAACCAACCCATATAGGCTGCAAATGGCTATTGACAAAAAAGCCGTCAACGCCATTGTGGTGAAACCAAGCCAGATAGGTACGGTCATCGAGTCTTTGGCGGTCGCGGAAGCAGCTAAAGAAACAGGCTTAAAAGTAACTGTTTCCCATAGAGAGAGTGAGACGAATGATGATTTTTTGTCTGATTTTTCAGTTTCGGTTTCGGCAGATTACATTAAAATAGGCAGTTTAGCCAGGGGTGAGAATATTGCGAAATACAATAGACTTTTGCAAATAGAAAATCAGTTAAAAATTTTATAAAGAAAGTGTGGCGAATTTAATTTTGGTCAGACACGGAGAATCGGAATGGAACGCAAAGGGCCTGTGGACAGGGTTAACCGATATTGGTTTAAGTGAAAAAGGAATACAGCAGTCCAGGTTTGCCGGAGAAAAGTTAAAAGGCATGTCTATTGATCTTGCTTTTGCGTCCGTATTGATACGTGCAAAGCAAACACTTGATGAGATAAAAAATGTTTTAAAAATAGATATTCCTACTTTCGAAGACAAAGCTTTAAACGAACGCGATTACGGAATTTATACGGGAAAAAATAAGTGGGAAATTCAAAAAGAAGTCGGAAACGAACAATTTTTAAAAATTCGCAGAAGCTGGGATTCACCAATTGAAAATGGAGAAAGCTTGAAAGACGTATATGATCGGACAATCCCCTATTATCAAGCTGAAATTTTGCCAGAATTGAAAAAAGGTAAAAATGTTCTTATCATTGCCCACGGAAATTCCCTAAGAGCTCTAATCAAATATCTTGAAAACATTAACGATGAAGGTGTATCAGAATTGGAAATTGAAGTCGGTGAAGTTGATTTATTTGAAATTGACAATAATGGCAACGTCATCTCCAAAAAAATCCTCTAATTATTAAGATTAAATAAAATAACAAACTCGCCTCTTGGAATGGTTTTGGTAAAGTGTTCAACCGAGAATGAGATTCTTTCGCGGCGGATTTCTTCATAAATTTTAGTTAGCTCTCTGCAAATGACAATATCGATGTCGCCGAAGATTTCTGTCATTCCTTCAAGAGTTCTAATTAAGTGATGCGGTCCTTCGAAAAGAATAATGGTGGTTTTGATTGGTAATTTTATGAGATTTTCAAATAATGTTTTTCTGTGGCCGGGTTTTTTCGGGGGATATCCGATAAATAAAAATTTATCTGTTGGTAAACCTGAAACGGTCAGAGCTGCAATTGCCGAGGAAGACCCGGGAATTGATTCAACTTTAATCCCCTCCTTAATGCATTCGCGAACAAGTTTGAATCCCGGATCGGAAATTGTCGGAGTTCCCGCGTCTGATACCAAAGCAATGCTTAGTCCATTTCTTAAGGCGTTAATCACTTCCGGAATTCTCTGCAATTCATTTTGCTCATAATAAGAAATCAGCCTAGGTTTAGGTATTTTTTTTTGCAAGGCGTCCCCTTTCGAGGCTAGATTTTGCAGAAGTAAACCGGTTTTACGTGTATCTTCACAGACAACTGCATCTACGCTTTGCAAAATTTTAATTGCACGCAGAGTGATGTCTTGCATGTTGCCGATTGGTGTTGCTACAATGTATAGAATTCCCATGATTGAATTGTTGTCAGGCTTTATTATACAACTTATCCAATCCTCAGGCTATCTTGGCGTATTCCTACTCATGGCTTTAGAATCGGCTTTAATACCTATCCCATCCGAGGTAACAATGCCTTTTGCGGGATATTTGGTAACTACAGGTCAATTTTCTTTTATAGCTGTTATCGTCGTCGGAGCCTTAGCGAATTTAGTAGGATCTTGGCTTGCCTATGCAGTTGGATATTTTTTGGAGGAGACAATAATCGTCAGCTTAATTAAAAAATATGGCAAATTTATTTTAATCACTATCCACGAATACGAACGCTCTCTGAAATGGTTTAATAAATATGGTGATAAAATTGCTTTTTTCAGCCGTATGCTTCCTGCAGTCAGGACATTTATCTCCTTGCCTTGCGGGTTAGCTGAGATGAAT
The DNA here is from genome assembly GCA_001783805.1 of Candidatus Levybacteria bacterium RIFCSPHIGHO2_01_FULL_40_16. Classification (GTDB taxonomy): domain Bacteria; phylum Patescibacteriota; class Microgenomatia; order Levybacterales; family UBA12049; genus GWB1-37-8. Next base: position 199,013 of record MFNS01000001.1, on the reverse strand, counting down.
TTTTGGAAATTTTCAATTTACACATTTCTTGGCTCTTTAATTTGGTCAGCATTTTTAACTTATATCGGAGTTTATCTTGGGAATAAATGGAATACAATTGGTGTATATTTTCATCGATTCGACTTAATCTTAGCGATTTTGCTGATCTTCGCTATATTATTTTACGTCAACCACAAACTCAAAATAATAAAATTCAAAAAGCAGTAATTTTAGGAGAATTTGCGGACAATTCCCACAGCTTTTCCCTGAATTAAAAGGGTATTCGGGTAAATCGGTGCCATTTCTGCATTAGCAGGTTTCAAAACAATCTTTCCATTTTCATTAAAAAATCTTTTTAAAGTCGCCATATTATTATCAACTAAAGCAACCACAATATCTCCATTTGTCGCCGTTTCTGCTTTTTCAATAACCACAAAATCTCCGTCAAATATCCCATCCTCAATCATGGAATTGCCTTTGACCTGCAAAACATAAGCGGTTTTTTTGCCGGATATCATTGATGCCGATACATGAAATGTAGCATTGGGGTCGCTGTGAGGCTCCAGGGGCTTTCCTGCGGCAATATAGCCCATCAGAGGAAGCTCTATTGAAGCGGTACTTCCTAACAGAGAGAATGTAACTTTCTGATCAACAATTTTAAGCACTCTGTTATTCCCATCAACTTTTTGGATATAGCCCTTATCAACCAAAGACTTAATTAACGAATGAACCGTAGAATTGCTTCTGTGTCCTGTAGCTCCCGCTATCTCCTTAAGCGTTGGAGAATAGCCAAATTGTCTTTGAAATTGGGCAAGGTATTCCAAAACTTCTCTTTCTTTTTTGTAAATTACTCCCGGCATAATATTGTCATGTTGAATTTATTTCAGCATCTACTATTTTATACGAAATATTCGAGTATTTTGTCAAGATGTCAAAGGTATACAAACGTATGGTAAAATAGATCACTATGAAATTTAAGCTGAAGTCGGATTTTAAACCGACCGGAGATCAGCCGCAGGCAATCGAAAAACTGGTGAAAAACATTGAAAACAATGTCCGGAATCAGGTTCTGCTAGGCGTGACCGGATCTGGTAAAACTTTCACCATGGCTAATGTAATTCAAAAAGTTCAAAAACCAACACTGGTAATTTCGCATAATAAAACTCTGGCCGCACAACTTTATCAGGAATTCAGGGATTTTTTCCCGCAAAATGCCGTTTCCTATTTTGTCTCCTACTACGATTATTACCAGCCCGAAGCTTATATCCCGCAAAGCGACACCTACATCGAAAAAGAGGCGGAAATTAATGAGGAAATTGATAAATTACGGCTTTCCGCAACAACCAATTTATTAACTAGAAAAGATGTAATTGTTGTTGCTTCGGTCTCCTGTATTTACAATTTAGGCTCCCCGGTTGAATACGGAAAATTTGTCATGGAGCTAGTCCCCGGAATGAAGACTGATTTAAAATCTATCATGATCCGTCTGACCGACCTGCAATACGAACGCAATGAATATGCTTTCGCCAGAGGCGGTTTTCGGGTTAGAGGCGAATCAATTGATCTTTTTCCGGCTTATAAAGACACAGGAATTAGAATTGAGCTTAAAAAGAATAAGCTCTATAAACTTTCTGAGTTTAATTCTTTAACCGGCGACACAATTGCAATTTTGAAGGGTACGGTGATTTATCCTGCCAAACATTATATGACTGATCCGCATACTTACAATAATGTGTTTCCGATAATCAGAAAAGACATGGAAACACAAGTTAAATTTTTAAAAAGCGTTGGTAAAAATTTGGAAGCCCACAGGCTGGAACAACGGACGAATTTTGATTTGGAAATGATCAAAGAAGTAGGCTACGTCAATGGAATTGAAAATTATTCGCGTTATTTTGACGGTAGAGCGCCCGGCCAGCCGCCCTATACCTTACTAGACTATTTTAAGCATGCATCAAAAAACTTCCTGACAATTATTGATGAATCACATATTACAATTCCACAAATAAGAGGAATGTACAACGGAGATCAATCAAGAAAGAACACTTTAATTGATTATGGTTTCCGTCTTCCCTCCGCATTGGACAACCGTCCGCTCAAATTTACTGAATTTATGCAAAGAGTTAACCAAATTACTTATGTCAGCGCCACTCCTGACGAGTACGAGTTATCTTTAGCCAAAGACAATCCGTCAGCTGACGGAGCGGTTGTCGAACAATTGATTCGCCCAACCAATTTGGTTGATCCGAAAGTAATTATCAAACCAACCAAAGGACAAATTATAGATCTGATTGATGAAATTAATAAAAGAGTTGCCAAAAAACAAAGAATTTTGGTAACTACCTTAACCAAACGAATGGCGGAAGAGCTTTCCAGTTATTTGGAAGAACAAAATGTTAAAGTCGCGTATCTGCACTCCGACATTCAAACGCTAGAGAGACAAGATATTTTGGATAGATTGAGAAAAGGCGAATACGATGTCCTGGTTGGAATTAATTTGCTGCGTGAAGGATTGGATCTACCCGAAGTTTCTTTGGTTGCGATTTTGGATGCGGACAAAGAAGGATTTCTGCGCAGTAGAACATCGCTTATTCAAACTATGGGAAGAGCGGCCAGACATGTTGATGCGGAGGTAATTATGTATGCTGACAATGTCACAGGTTCGATGAAAAATGCAATTAATGAGGTTGAAAGACGCAGGAATATCCAGCTGAAATACAACAAAAAATATCACAAAAAACCAATCGGAATACAAAAACAAATTAGAGAAAAATTAATTGACGAAGAAATTACGGAAAGTAAAAATTACAAAGGCAGTTTGAATTTTTATCTTGACCTTGCCAAAAAAGAAGTTTTGCTTCCTGACGAAAGGGAAGATTTGATTAAAAAGTTACGAAAAGAAATGAAAATTGCCGCCCAGACTTTGAATTTCGAAAAAGCCGCATTTCTCCGCGACCAAATCAAATCTTTAAAATTATCTTAAACTTCAATCTTGCAACTTACCCGTGAGGAAATAGCCCAACATCGCCGATAGTAATGTCTATTTTACTACCAATCTTATTATGAAACTCTAAAAAGGTTGCTTCCTCAGTTGCGCCTGCCGCCGATTTATTGCACAATTCTTGCCTAATATCCTCTCTTCGTTTTTCTTCAATGGGATCATCAGACTTAAGATAGACCTTCCAATCCGTTGCTAATACAACAGGACGCTGAAAAACACCAACAATGGTGTCCCCGATTATTGCTCTCACCGTTTTTACGTCAGTGAATGTTTCAAGTTCGCCCATTTCAATACAATACTAACATTATATCTTCAGAAATGCAATTCAAAATTTCAAAATCCGCTGATGTTGCGGGTGAGTTCGATATTTTCAGCTTTATTTCCGTTTAAAATTACCGATACCGCGTCTATTCTTAAACTTTCAGGGAGTTTGGGATGAGTCATTTTGTAGTATTGCGCAGTTCTAATTAAAAATCTTAACTTCCAAGGAGTAATTGATTCTAACGGCGACCCAAACAGACTGGAAGTCCGCGTTTTGACCTCAATAAATGTCAAAACGTCTCCGTCTTTTGTTTTTTCAGTTGCTATAATATCGATTTCCCCGTATCCTTTTCTGAAATTCCTTTCAATAATTTTGAAGCCTAATTTCTTGATGTAATCGCAGGCTATATTTTCTCCGAGTATTGCAGTAGGATTTACTATTCTCACTTTAAGCCGGTTTGGGTAATCTTAAGTAGTAAAGTTTGGCGCGTCTGATTTTCTTTTTGGAATGCTCTTTAACTTCAACTTTTTCGATGTTTGGGGATTTAACCGGAAAGATTTTCTCAACACTTATGCCTCCGACAATTTTCATTACCGTAAAGCTTTGGTTTTCCCCTCTGCCTTTAAATGCCAAAACCGTGCCTTCAAAAATCTGAATTCTGGATTTGTCTCCCTCTTTGATTCTTTCGTGAACGCGGATAATATCTCCCGGAACAAAATCTACATCTTTAATCATAAACGACATTATACCAAATATTTATATCGGTGTCATTACTACATTTCAGCGCAGGCTTCGATGAAGCCGAGGAAAATTGGATGAGGTCTTAAGGGACGGCTTTTGTATTCAGGATGCCCTTGGGTTCCGAAATAAAACGGGTGTTTATTTTTCGGAAGTTCGATTATTTCCACCAAATTTTCCACAACTGACCTGGCCGAGATAACCAGTCCTGATTTTTCAAAATCTTTAGTATATTTATCGTTAAATTCATACCTGTGCCGGTGTCTTTCCGAAGTTAAGTTTTTTGCTTTGTTAATAAAATCATTATATTTAGCATATAGCTCGTAAGCGCGGGTTCCTTCTTTGACTTTCGCATCCCAACCACCAAGCCTCATTGTTCCTCCATAAGCCCGTCTTTTCATCAGCTCTTTTTGGCTTGGGATTAAATGGATAACCGGATGTTTTGTTTTTGGATCATTTTCTGTAGTATTTGCATCCTTAAATCCCAAAACATCCCGAGCATAAGCAATAGCTGCCAATTGCATTCCATAACAAAGGCCAAGATAGGGAATTTTGTTTTTTCGGGCATAAGAAGCAGCTGCAATCATTCCTTCCGACCCTCTTTCTCCCCAGCCAATCGGCACGATTATTCCGACTGGGCTTCCGATTAATTTTTCCGCCCCTTCCTGTTCCACTTTTTCGGCGTTAACCCAGCGAGTTTTTGCTTTTACACCTAGGTAATATGCCGCATGGTCAATGGCGTCAAATAATGCCGCGTAAGAATCTTTCAGCTGATAATCCCCTGTTCCAAAATATTTTCCGACAATCGCAATTTCTATATCCTTAGTCTTTTTGGAATTTACTTTCTTTAAGAATTCTTTCCATTCTATTAGTTTTGTACTTTTCGTAGACATTTTTAATTTCTCCAAGATTTTTTTATCCAATTCCTGATCATGCAGCATCAACGGAATTTCATATGCGGATTTCATATCAGGGTTAGAAATAATATCTTCAGGACGCATATTGCAAAAGAGTGCAAATCTATCTCGTCTTCTTTGATCTAAATATTTTTCCGATCTGGCAATTATAAAATCGGGTTGAATTCCCATTGAGTTAAGAGTTCTAACCGAAAGTTGAGCCGGCTTGGTTTTCGGTTCCCCCAAATGAATTGGGGTTGGTACATAGGTTACATGAATATGAATAACGTCGCCCGGATTTTTTAAGGTCATTATTCTTGAAGCTTCGTAGTAAAAAACATTTTGATATTCTCCTGCTGTACCTCCTAATTCTATGATTACCACATCTGTTTTTGTTTTTTGGGCCAAATGCTTAATTCGCCTGATGATTTCATCCGTGATATGCGGTATTGCTTCCACATCTTCACCATGATATTCAAATCGTCTTTCCCGATCAATAACTGTTTTATAAATTTGACCCATCGTTATGAAATTATCTTTTCCCATATCTTCATTGAGAAATTTTTCATAAGTGCCAATATCCATGTCTGTTTCGGTCCCATCTTCACACAGGAAGGTATCGCCATGTTCAATAGGGTTAATTGTTCCCGCGTCAATATTCAGATAATTTTCGAATTTCATTGGGGCGACTTTATATCCTGTTGATTTGAGAAGAAGCGCTATAGAGGCTGCGGTTGTACCTTTGCCAATGCCTGAAATTACACCACCGGATACAAAAATGTATTTAGTCCTTTTCGTAGGGTGCACGATTTATTTTATCAGAAGGTTTGGTTCTCGTCAATGGGGATTTTTGGAGCGGTGGAGGGGAATCGAACCCCCGACATTCTCCTTGGGAAGGAGACATTCTACCGCTGAATTACCACCGCGATAATTAACTTTATTTTATCACAAAGATTTAGTAATTTTTTTTACCGCGGAATTTTAAAGAAGTTTCCGGGGTGAATTAAATTCGGATTTACGAGTTCATTCGCTTTCGCAATTTCCGGCCATCTGAATCCGTCGCCATAGGCTCTGACTGCAATGTCCCATAAATTATCTCCTGCAACCACGGCATAAGTACCTCCGGTGATTGAGCCATTTTGAATAACAGAATTTTGTGCTTGCAGATTTGAGTCTTGCTTTTGCGTAATTTCCTTTCGGTCAAGAGAGGGAATTATCAATTTATCTCCCGAATAAATTAATCCGGGATTTTCCAATTTATTTGCCTTGGCAATATCAACCCATTTGTAACCATCTTTATAAACATTTTCTGAAATGCTCCAGAGGTCATCGCCAGCATTTACAGTGTACGTTGACGAAGTATTTGAATTTTGTTCTGCTTTTGATACATCTTTTGTCGAACTTGTTTGCGTATTTCTATTTACTCTTGCAAAAGAAATAAATAAAATTCCTGCAATTAAAACAACAATTGCACCTAAAATGAGATTTGTGTATGATTCTGTAAACCTCAAGCGACTTACAATTCCTTTTTGTATATCTTTCTGTATTTTTGCCTTTACAGTTTTTCTCCTGGACTTTTTATTTATTTTTGGCATAGAAGCATTTTTATTCGAGGCAGTTCTTGTGGCAGGATTATACAACTATTATTTTAAAAAGGCAATAGCTGAAATATTTTGAGGTATTACGCTGCGGGATCGGCGGGACTCGAACCCGCAACCTCCTCCGTGACCCCACAGATTGCGGGCTCGACCGGATTCGAACCGGCGATCTTCTCCGTGACAGGGAGACGTGATAGACCAACTTCACTACGAGCCCATTTCCCCGCAATCTTACGGGGCAAGCAGGGAGGCCTGGAACGTTTTACGTTCCGCTCTAACCAATTGCGCTACGGCCCCTCGCTTCCTTACCTATTTTAACAAATAATTGAATTCTATACAACAATAACTTAGAATGGGTTTATGAGTAATCAGGAAATAACTCGCCTTTTCAGGCAGGTTGCCGCGGCCTATTCAATCAAAGACAGTAAGAAATTTTATTTTCAAATCTTAGCTTATCAAAAAGCTTCGGAGGCAATTGCGTCCTCTACGACCGAGATTAAGGACATATATAGAGAAGGAAAATTACAAACTCTTCCAGGCATAGGCGCGACCATCCAATCAAGGCTGGAAGAATTATTCAAAAAAGGATCAGTTTCCCACTTCAATGCTGTTCTAAGGGGAATACCAAAATCTGTTTTTGTCTTAATGTACGTTCCTTCCATCGGTCCCAAAAAAGCCTACAAATTGGCTAAGAAATTGTCACTGAATAATCCCGAAACCGCTATCGAAGACCTAATTATCAAGGCTAAAAATCACCAAATTGCCAAAATTCCAACTTTTGGGGAAAAATCGGAACAGGATATACTTAGGGCTCTTTTTGAATATAAAGAAGGCAAAGGAAAAACCACCAGAATGATCCTTCCGTTTGCAACTGAAATCGCAGAAAAAATTATTTCCTATCTAAAACAATCTCCTGCAATAATTGAGGCTATTCCTTTAGGTAGCATTAGGCGAATGATGCCTACAATCGGTGATATTGACATCGCTGTGACAACAAGCAGTCCCAAGGAAGCCATAGCGCATTTTGTTGCCTATCCCTACAAAGAAAGAGTTGTTGAACAAGGTTCTGAAACAGCTTCAATATTAACATCCGGCGGCAGGCAAATCGATCTCATGGTTGCGTTTCCCGCAGGCTTTGGAGCACTTTTACAACACTTCACGGGCAGCAAAGACCATAATGTGCGCCTGCGTGAGTATGCTTTAAAGCAAGGCCTTTCGCTTTCGGAACGAGGAATAAAAGACCTGAAAAAAAATGGAAAGCTCATGAAATACGCTACTGAAGAGAAATTTTATAATTTTCTGGAGATGAGTTGGATTCCGCCGGAAATGAGGGAAAACAAAGGCGAAATTGAGCTTGCCATTCAACACAAGCTTCCCAAATTAGTTGAGTTGTCGGATATCAAGGGGGATTTGCATATTCATTCCAACTTTCCTATTGAGCCAAGCCATGATCTTGGCCAAACAGACATCAAGGAAATGGCTGAATACGCAAAAAAACTAAAATACGAATATCTTGGTTTTTCCGAGCATAATCCGAGCATTTCTATGCATAGTAAAGATGAAATATACTCTCTAATTGCAAGAAGAAATGAATATATTGAACACATTTCTTCGAGTATTAAAAATGTTCAAATATTTAAATTACTCGAAATAGATATTTTGAGCTCGGGAAAACTTGCTGTTGACGATAAATCACTGGAGCTTCTTGATGGCGCAATTGTCTCGATTCATAGTTCGTTTTCAACGAATAAGCAAGAGATGACGAAGAGAGTTTTGGCAGGATTAAGTCACCCAAAAGCAAAAATCCTTGCGCATCCTACGGGAAGAATGCTTAACGAACGTCCTGGATATGAATTGGATTTTGACCAAATTTTTGATTTTTGCAAAAAAAATAATAAAGCCTTGGAAATTAACAGCTGGCCGAATAGACTTGACTTACCCGATCCCTTAATTATGGAAGCAGTTAAGAATGGAGTTAAACTTATAATCGACACCGACAGCCATGAAGTTCGCCAAATGAATCTCATGAAATATGGTGTAGCAATGGCAAGACGGGGTTGGGCAACAAAAAGTGATATAATTAATACCTTGGAATTTGAAGATTTTATAAAATGGATAAAAATGTAAGGAGGTGAATAAATAATGGATTTTAATTTAATTATAATTATTGCAGTTGTTTTAATAGCATTGTTCGTTTGGACTACGTATAATTCCCTAGTAACTGGAAAAGTTAGAATTAAAGAGTCACTAAGCGGAATAGATGTTCAACTAAAACGCAGAATTGATTTAGTTCCGAATCTTGTTTCAACTGTTAAGGGTTATGCCAAACACGAAAAAGAATTACTGGAAAATGTTACTAAAGCAAGAGCATCTCTGATGCATGCCAAAGGAACTGCGGAAAAAGCGCAATCGGACAATATGCTGTCTCAGGCTTTGAAAAGTTTGATTGCAATCTCGGAAGCATATCCGGATCTCAAAGCAAGTAAAAATTTTCTAGCATTACAGGAAGAACTTTCAGATATTGAGGCAAAAATTGCCTACGCAAGACAATTTTTCAATACCAACGTCGCAAGCTTCAACTCAATCTTGGTAAATTTTCCAGGAAACATAGTTGGGAATATGTTTGGATTTAGACAAGAGGAATTCTTTGCGGCAACTGAATCTGAAAGAAAATCTGTTAAAGTTTCGTTCTAAAGTATGAACATTTACTCTCAGATATCTTCAAACAAAACGAAGACCTGGTTAATAATGTTTTTGTTTGTTATTTTCATAACCACTATTCTTTTTGTCTATGGTAAAGCATCAGGTTACGGCTTATCGTACGCGGGAATAGGACTTATTTTTTCAGGAATCATGGTTTTTTCAAGTTATTATTACTCAGACAAAATGATTCTGGGAATGTCCGGAGCCAAACAAATTAAAAAAGCTGATAATCCTCAACTTTTCAGGATAGTCGAAAATCTTTGCATTGGCGCAGGAACTCCGTTGCCTAAAATCTACATTATCGAGGATTCGGCTATTAATGCATTTGCTACGGGACGAGATCCAAAGCATTCCGTTGTCTGCGTAACAACAGGGATTCTAGGAAGATTAAATAGGGTTGAACTTGAGGGAGTTATTGCCCATGAGCTTTCCCATGTAAGAAATTACGATATCAGACTTATGGCGATTGTCGTAATTTTGGTGGGTTTAGTGGCACTTCTGGCTGATTTTTTCATGCGTAGCTTATGGTACGGGGGTGGAAGAAGAAGAGATGACAGGGGTAGCTCTCAAAGCATATTCTTATTAATTGGAATCGCGTTTGCGATTTTATCTCCTATTATTGCAACCTTAATTCAACTTGCAGTTTCCCGAAAAAGAGAGTTTCTCGCCGATGCATCAGGAGCTCTTTTAACACGTTATCCCGAAGGTTTGGCGTCTGCTCTGGAAAAAATTTCCAGAGACAAAGAACCTCTTGAAGCTGCCAATAATGCTACCGCACACCTATACATCTCAAATCCCTTTAAGCTTCACGCTAATTCCAAGCATTGGTTCACAAGTCTTTTCAATACTCATCCGCCAATCGCAGAACGCATCAAGATCCTCCGCTCAATGTAATCTTCAATGTCATAGGATATAATATATCAATGAATTTATTATTGATCCTGCTTGGTAAATTACTCTCAGCCTTTAGTCGCTTACTTAATCTCGGATCGGGGTCAACTTGGCCGGGGCATATTGCCTTATCCATAAATCCAAACTTTATCAAGCAAATTTTAAAGCATAATCCAAAATTAAAAATTATCTTGATTGCCGGAACTAACGGAAAAACAACTACTGCCAAACTGATAAGAACTATTTTGAAAAAAAATAATTACCGCGTCTTCCAAAATGAAGGTGGCGCAAACCTTCTCAACGGCATTGCTTCAAGTATGCTGCTACATAGCAACGTACTTTGTACATTAAATTATGATTATACGATTTTTGAAATTGACGAAAATACGCTTCCGTTGATTTTGAAGGAAATAGCCGATCCTAATTTTATAATTCTTTTAAATTTATTCCGCGATCAATTGGATCGATATGGAGAAATAAATACTATCGCCAGTAAATGGCGCGAAGCTTTGAAGAAATTAAATAGCGCAACAACCCTAATATTGAATGCTGATGATCCGCAAATAACTTATTTAGGCTTACACCTTAAAGGTGCAACTGTAAAATACTTTGGAATTAATCCGGCAAATGGTATTAATAAAGCCCAACATGCTTCTGATTCAACTTATTGTCCGAATTGCGGCCGAAAATTAGCTTACGACTCTGCATATTTCTCACATCTTGGTAATTGGCATTGCGATAACTGTGGACTTAAACATCCGCAAAAAACATTTACTTCTTCGCCGATTTATCCTTTGTTCGGAGACTACAATAAATACAATACTAATGCTGCTGTTCTTTTGGCAAAAGAGATTGGCTTTAGCAATGAAAAAATTATATCCTCTTTGAAAGACTTTAAGCCGGCTTTTGGCAGACAGGAAATATTGAATGTTTATGGAAAAAAAATACAGATTTTCCTGTCAAAAAATCCCACAAGCCTTAACGAATCTTTAAAAACAATTGTCAGGTTAAATGCCAAGAATTTATTGTTGGTTTTGAATGACCGCATTCCTGACGGAAGAGACGTTTCCTGGATCTGGGATGCTGACACAGAGGAATACATTTCTAAATTTAAAAATATTTTGATTTCCGGTGATCGGGCTTTTGATATGGCTTTACGTTTAAAATATTCTTCTAAAGCTCAAAATTCAAACGTCAAAAGTCAAAATTACAGTTCAAAATTTAAAATTATAGAAAATCTTGAAGAGGCTGTTTTCGATGCCTTAATCGCAACACTAAAAGACGAGATTTTATATATTTTACCGACCTATTCAGCCATGCTTGACGTAAGAAAAATTCTGACAGGAAAGAAGATTCTATAATTTTATACTTAATACATGATACATGATACATGATACATAATACAAAATACAATTTAGTAATCGGCTGGTTATACCCGGAGTTAATGTCAACATACGGAGACCGGGGAAATATTATTGTTTTGCAAAAACGCTGCGAATGGCGCGGGATTAAAGTTGAAATTAAATTGCTTGATTTAGAATTTAAGATTAATGAGTTGAAAATGTGCGATTTGATATTTATGGGCGGGGCACAGGATCAACAGCAAAAAATTGTCGCTTATGATTTATTAAAAAAGCGTGAAGCATTAAAAGAGATGATTGAAGATGGAATCCCCGGACTCTATATCTGCGGCGCGTACCAATTCCTGGGAAAATATTATAGAGAAGCAGATGGAAAAATTATTAAAGGCTTAAATATTCTCGATCTATATACCGAAAACCCGGGTCCCGATGAACCCCGCTTAATTGGCAACATCGCCATTAGTCCGTGTCATCCTGAACTTGTTTCAGGATCTCATACAAAAGGAGATTCTGACCTTCGTCAGAATGACAATGAGCAAGCGCTGGTGGGTTTCGAAAATCATGGAGGAAGAACTTACTTGGGGAAATCGGTTAAACCACTCGGAAAAGTGATTAAGGGATACGGAAATAATGGAGACCTGCCCGCCATACCAGACGGCAAGTCGTGGCAGGCGGGGGACGAAACCGAAGGTGCGGTTTATAAAAACAGCTTCGGAACGTATTTACACGGCCCAATTCTGCCAAAAAATCCGCAGTTCACGGATTTATTAATTAAAATTGCCCTTGAAAAAAAATACAATAAAAATATTGTACCAAATCCCCTCGATGATTCTCTAGAAAAATGCGCCAAAAAAAGTATTCTTCAGAAGATGAAAATCAAATAATGCTGGCTACGTCTTCCAATTTTGAAATTCTTATTTCTTGACCCTGGACGTGTCCGTCAATTTTTTCAAGTTTATTGAAAATTTCTTCATGATCATCCTCACTCTTTTCCAATTTCCTCTGAATCAGATCAATGTCCCTGTCGTGACTGTCAAAACGACTATCGAGATCATCAAAGCGTTTATCGTGCGACTTAAGAATTGTCTTCATTTCCCCATGTTCCTTTTCGTTATGCTCGAAATATTGTAAGACTAAGGTCTCAAAGAACTCTCTCAAAGCTCCCTGCATTATTTGCTTAATATCTTTTTTTGTTAACATAAGTTCCATTCTGCCACTTTAAAATTCTCCCGTCAACTATAACTTTCCTAATCACCATTATGCACCTATCTTAACGATTCTCTAGAAACAAAAGCTCGCGATGAGATAATTAGGAGACTGGTCTAAAAACGGATCTAGATAAATTAGTCTCTTCCCCCTTGGCCCCAAACGTCCGTAAATAGTTAGGTAATTTAATTTCCCAAGCCCTCTCACGGCCTATTTTAGATAAAATATTATTGCTTCCCCTGTGTATATCAAATCCCCAGCTGCTTCCTAAAGTCCCAGCTATAGATAATTGTAATGATCCGAATCTATTGCCGTCAGGGCCCAGCGTACTTGAGAAATAAATTTTGGGAGAGTTTTTCGTGCTATTTAGGAATTTCTCCGGTATTGCTTTTATGTCCTCATTATCCATGGCGATACTTCCTTCATTGAGGAACCATAATGAATCGAAAATCTCGTCTTTTTCTTGTCCAGAAGAACGTAAACGCATGACAGAACGTTCAAATTTTAACTCCAACCGCCTACGGGTGCTCTCTTCAACGCCCTTGACCATTAAGGAATAGTTCCAATGACCTTCGTGCTTATATTTATAAAGTTCAATTAACGTTTTTTCTTCTTCAACTTCAGATTCGGTTACAAAGACAGTTTTTTGATTTTCTTGATCGACGGTTTTATGAAAAAAACGATTTTGCAGACCAAAAAGATCAACTAAGGCATTATCAAAGTCAACAAGCAGCGTTTTTCTAAGTTCCTGTTTTACCTCATAATATGATAATACTTCAGGCTTAGTCGTCTCCTTTAGAATAGTTTTGTCTTCCATATAAGCTTTATTGGCTAATTCGCAATTCATATTTTACCATATTCTGCTTAATATGGCTTGCGGATTACGAAAGAAGTAAATATAATGGTTCTATGAAAATAAATGTTCCTCATGTTGCAAAACTGGCAAATTTACCTTTAAAACCCGAAGAAGAAAGAAAGTTTGAAAAACAACTCTCCGAAATCCTCAACTACTTTGAGAAATTAAAAGAAGTAGATACAAAAAACGTCGAAACAACCTCCCAAGTGACTGGACTGGAAAATGTCACAAGAGAAGATAAGGCAATCAACTCCTTAACCCAAGAAGAAGCTTTATCAAACACAAAGTCCCAACATAATGGATTTTTTAAAGTAAAAGCAATACTCGAAGACTAATCATTGTTAAATTGATAAATTGTTAAATTGTTATGGAGCTAAACCAACTTACAATTAAAAATGCAAAAGGGGGATTGAAAGCAAAAAAATTTTCATCGGTTGAATTGACGAAGGCTTGTCTTGAGCAAATAAAAAAGCACAATCGAGAATTAAATGCATTTATCACTATCACTGAAGAAGATGCGTTGGAGCAAGCGAAAAAAGCTGACAATTTAGCTTCGCAAGGCCAGGCCTGGGAGACTAAGCCGCTGCTCGGAATTCCCATTGCTTTGAAAGATTTATTTTCAACCAAGGGAATGAAAACAACTGCAGCATCAAATGTTTTAAAAGATTATGTTCCCGAATATGATGCGACTGTTGTTAAGAAATTAAAAGATGCGGGCGCAATAATTCTTGGAAAATTAAACCATGACGCATGGGGACACGGTGCATCTGGGGAAAATTCTGATTTTGGTCCGACTAAAAATCCGTGGAATAAAGAGTACGTGCCTGGAGGATCTTCAAGCGGTTCAGCTGTATCTGTAGCGTCTGACATGTGTATCGCCGCTACAGGTACCGACACTGGCGGTTCTAGCAGGCAACCGGCCAGCTTTTGCAATATTGTCGGACTAAAACCAACTTACGGAAGAGTCAGCAGGTACGGAATTATTTCAATGGCGTCTTCCCTTGATTCTATTGGACATATTACAAAGACAGTTGAAGATTCCGCATTATTCTTAAATGTTACTGCAGGTAAAGACGCAAACGACGCAACAACTTCAAGTAAACCTGTTCCAGACTATCTTAAAGATTTAAAAAAGGGAATAAGAGGATTAAAACTCGGAATAAGCAGAAAAGATTTGGAGAATGTTGATGATGAAGTAAAAAAGCCTTTTCTTTTCGCTGAAAAACAATTAAAAGATTTGGGAGCAGAGATTATAGATATTAATTTAAAATATTCCGATTACGCGATCGCCTGTTATTATATTATCCAGCCGTCAGAAGTATCCTCAAATTTAGCAAGATACGATGGGGTTCGTTTTGGTTCTGTAAGGCAGAATTTCGGTGAAGAAGCTAAAAGAAGAATTATGTTGGGAACATTTACGCTTTCTGCGGGATATTATGATGCATATTATAGAAAAGCAATGCAGGTCAGGACTTTAATAAAACAGGATTTTGAAAATGCTTTCAAGCAAGTTGATGCAATTATTTCTCCTGTTTCCCCAACCCTTCCCTGGAAATTGGGAGAAAAAATTAATGACCCATTGAAAATGTATTTATCAGATATTCTTACTGTCACTGCTAATTTGGCAGGAATTCCGGGACTTTCCGTTCCAATTGGATTCTCAAAAGGCCTTCCCGTTGGAATGCAAATTCTGGGTCAGCAGTTTTCAGAAGCTAAATTATTTCAAATCGGACATGCATACGAACAGACAACGGAATGGCACAAAATGAAACCCATACTCTAGTGTCATCCTGAACTCGTTTCAGGATCTACCCAAAAAGGGAGATGCTGAACTAAATTCAGCATGACAAGGAGAAAATTATGATCTATAAAACGGTAATCGGACTGGAAGTTCATGTTGAATTAAAAACAAAATCTAAAATGTTTTGCGGTTGTTCCGCGGATTATTTTGGTAAGAAACCTAACGCTCACACCTGCCCCGTTTGCTTAGGTCTTCCCGGCGCTTTGCCTGTCCCGAATAAAACAGCTATTGACTGGTGCATCATGATTGGACTGGCGTTAAATTGTAAAATTGCCAATTTTTCAAAATTTGACCGGAAAAACTATTTCTATCCCGATTTACCCAAAGGCTACCAAATAAGTCAGTACGATCAGCCCTTTTGCCAAAAAGGGGTTATTGCCCTATCAAACGGCAAAAAGATTGGCATTACCCGTGTACACATGGAAGAAGACACTGCCAAATTGACTCATCAAGGCGATGATTCATTGATAGATTTTAATCGCTCCGGAGTGCCTTTGGTTGAAATTGTGACAGAACCGGATTTTGAAACCGCCAAAGAAGTTGTGGAATACCTGAAAAAACTTCAGCAAATCGTCCGCTATCTTGGCGTTTCCAACGCAGACATGGAGGAAGGCA
Organism: Candidatus Levybacteria bacterium RIFCSPHIGHO2_01_FULL_40_16; assembly: GCA_001783805.1. Taxonomy (GTDB): domain Bacteria; phylum Patescibacteriota; class Microgenomatia; order Levybacterales; family UBA12049; genus GWB1-37-8. The sequence continues at coordinate 183,106 of MFNS01000001.1, read as the reverse complement.
ACATGCGCCTTGAACCCAACATATCACTTCGCGAACTCAAAACTCAAAACTCAAAACTCAAAAGCGAATTGCCAAATTATAAAGTTGAAGTTAAAAACATTAATTCATTTCGATTTGTAGAAAAGGCAATTGAATATGAAATTAAAAGACAAACGGAGATTTTGAATGTGGGAAAAACGCCAGTTCAGGAAACGCGCGGATGGAATGAAGATAAACAAAAAACCGTTTCCCAAAGAATCAAAGAAGAAGCGAATGATTACCGTTACTTTCCGGAACCGGACATCCCGCCGATACGATTATCGGAATTTCAAATCTCAAATTTCAAATCTCAAATGCCGGAATTGCCGGACTTAAAACTTGTAAGATTTACAAAAAATTATGGTTTACCAAGGTATGACGCGGAAATTTTGACCCGAGAAAAGGAATTGTCTAATTATTTTGAAGAAGCTGTAAGAGCTGGGAAAACTTTTGAAGTAAACGCAAAGCAAATTACCAATGTAATCATAAACAAAAAAATCGATATTGAGAACATAATGCCGGCAGAATTAATTAAATGTATTGTAATTTCTAAAAAAATAAATATCCTTGACAATAAGAAACTAAGTGAAATTATCAATAAAGTCATCAATGAAAACCCCAAAGCGGTCAATGACTACAAAACAGGTAAAGTTCAAGCTATTGGATTTTTACTCGGAAAAGCAAAACAACATTTCCCCAAGGGAGACGCCAATCAGATAAAAATTGCTCTGGAAATGAAATTGAAATAACTCTATACTTAATACGATATGGCAGACTTCGTACATCTTCATAATCATAGTGAATTTTCACTTTTGGACGGGCTTTCAAAAATAAAAGATATGGTAGGCCGCGCCAAAGAGCTAGGAATGAAGGCAATTGCCATAACTGACCATGGCAATATGTACGGGGCAATAAAGTTTTACAAAATCTGCATTGACGAAGGCATAAAGCCGATTATTGGCTGCGAAATTTATGTGTCACGGAGATCACGCCACGACAAAGAAGCCGGATTGGACACAGACTCCAACCATTTAATCCTTCTGGCAAAAAACAATGTGGGTTATAAAAATTTAATGAAAATAATCTCAATTGCCAATCTTGAGGGATATTATTACAGACCTAGAACAGACATGGAACTTCTGAAAACACACCATGAAGGATTAATTTGTCTAAGCTCCTGCGTGAATGGGTTCGTCTCAGAACCGTTACTGCAGAATCAAGAGGAAACTGCAAAAAAAAGAGCCCAAACTCTTTCGGAAATTTTCGGTAAGGATAACTTTTACTTGGAGATTCAAAAACATATCGACGTTAAAGATCAGGACGCCTTAAACGAAAAGCTAATTAACCTTTCTCAAAAATTGGGGATACCTCTGGTTGCAACTAATGACAATCACTACGTTAGCCCGTCCGATGCGCAGGCTCAAGAAATTCTTCTTTGCATACAAACTCAAACGACCATTGACACAAAAAACAGAAAACTTTCGATGATTTCTTCTCCGGATTTTTATATAAAATCTCAGGAAGAAATGACCGGACTTTTTATTCAAACGCCCGCTGCAATCGAAAATACCGTAAAAATCGCCGATATGTGCAACATTGAGATAACTCTAGGCAAATGGATCATGCCTGTTTTCGACGTTCCCAACTCCAAATCCCCCGCTGAATACATTCAAGAGCAAGTCAAAGAAGGGCTCAAGAAAAGATATAAAAAAATTACAGAACAAATAAAGGAGAGAACTGAATACGAGCTTTCGGTCATCCTTAAAAAGGGCTATGAAACATATATTTTAATTGTAGCGGATTTTGTTAATTGGGCTAAGTCTCACGGCATAACGGTTGGACCAGGAAGAGGATCAAATGCAGGATCAATTGTCTCATATGCTTTAGAAATTTCCGACGTTGATCCCTTATTTTTTAAGCTGCCATTTGAAAGATTCCTTAACCCAATGCGTCCATCACCGCCAGATATAGATTTGGATTTTGCTGATAATAGACGTGATGAAGTCATCGAATACGTGACGGAAAAATACGGCCGGGATAAAGTTGCGCAAATAATTACTTTTGGAACTATGGAAGCCAGAGGATCAGTCAGAGACACGGGACGCGCGCTAGGCATGCCTTATTCGGGTCCTGACAGAATTTCAAAAATGATTCCTCCGGGTTGGCAGGGACGCGCTATGACTATTGAAAAAGCTTTAGACCAAAGCCCTGAGTTAAAAATAGCTTACCAATCCGAGCCAGAAACAAGAAAACTTCTCGATTTGGCAAAAAGACTGGAAGGAGTCGCCAGACATGCTTCCATGCATGCCGCAGGAGTAGTCATTGCGGATAAACCCTTAACCGAGTATACGCCTCTTCAAAAAGAAACGAATGGGGAAAAAATCATCACTCAGTATGATATGTATACTGTCGGAGAAGATGGGGTTGGGCTGTTGAAGATCGACTTTTTAGGGCTACGAAACTTAACCATCATCCAGGAATCACTTCGTTTCATAAAGGAAAACCAACAAAAAAATATAGACTTATCAACGGTTACCTACGAAGATAAAAAAACGTATGAATTGCTTTCCTCCGGTGAAACAACCGGAATTTTTCAGCTCGAATCTTCGGGGATGCGTAGATACATTAAAGATCTAAAACCAACGAGTATCTTTGATCTTCAAGCCATGGTTGCGCTGTATCGGCCGGGCCCTATGGCAAACATTCCGGAATTTATCAGAAGAAAACACAATCCTTCTCTAATAAAATATCCAGATCCCCGTCTTTCGGACATCTTAAAAGAGTCTTATGGGGTTATTACATTCCAGGACGACGTACTTTTAACCGCTATAAAAGTGGCGGGTTACTCCTGGCTTGAGGCAGATAAGCTTAGGAAAGCGATTGGCAAAAAAATTACCGCTGACATGAAAAAGCAACACGACAAATTTGTAGAAGGGTGCATTGCCAACGGAATGGTAAGAAAAAAAGCTGAAGAGTTTTGGATTCTCTTTGAACCGTTTGCGGGATACGGCTTCAATAAAGCTCATGCCGCAGGATACGCAACAATTGCCTTTCGAACTGCTTATCTTAAAGCTCACTATCCGGTTGAATTTATGACAGCGCTCTTAACCGCGGAGTCCCGCGGCACAACTGGACCTGTAAAAAATGAAAAAATTGCTCAGGCAGTTGCCGAATGCAGGCGCTTAAAGGTTACTATACTTCCTCCAGATATCAATAAATCGCATAGTGATTTTTCCATTGAAAATAAAATAAATATCAGATTTGGACTAACCGCTATTAAAAATGTTGGGGTAGCGGCCATAAAAAGCATTTTGGATGCCCGTAAGGATGAGAAATTTAAATCGTTCGGTGATTTTTGTTTTAGAGTTGATCTTGGGCCTGTAAATAAAAAAACAATTGAAAGCTTGATCAAGGCTGGTGCAATGGACACTTTTGGAAACAGAGCCAGCCTATTAATGTATTACCCTGAAATTGTTGATAAAGCGCACAAGAAAAGAAAACAAGAAAAAGAAGGTCAAACCAGCCTCTTTAATGAAAAAGATGGCGTAAAAACGGAAGATAAAAGTTTTGATAACTCCGTTGATGATTTTTCCCCAAATGAAAAATTGGCTTTTGAAAAAGAATTTCTTGGTCTTTATTTGACATCACATCCGCAGCTGGATAATCTTATTTACGTCAAATCCGCAATCTCCCATGAAATTGAACACCTTCCGGAAGAGAAAGAAGGTGCCAAAATAAAAATTGGCGGAATAATTGAGTCCATAAGGAGAATATTTACGAAAAAAAATAATAGTGAAATGGCTTTTTTGGTAATAGCGAATGAAAAGGGTATTTCAGTGGAATGCGTAGTTTTCCCGCGGACATTTGAACAATATAAAAGTTTGCTGGTTAGAGATTCCGTGATAATCGTCGAGGGGCACTTGGACACAAAAAACGATCTCCCTTCGATTATTGCCGAAAAAATCTCGTCGGTTAACCATTTAGATTCTTGACATACGCAAACATTACCTTTAAAATTTAATCTGAATGCTGTCTTTTGCGCCGGAGATAATCTTTAAAATAGGAAAGTTTCCAGTTTCCAATACTCTTTTGGACACGCTTCTGGTAGATATAATTTTGATCGGAGGAGCTCTCTATGTGGGCAAAAAAATAACTTCTATCCCCAGCAATCCCGTTCAAAATATCTCCGAATGGGTAGTTGAAACATTCTACAGCCTAACAGAATCAGTCAGCCAGAATGCTGCTTCTAAAATTTTCCCCTATTTCATAACGTTCTTCCTATTCATATTATTCATTAATTGGAGCGCACTTATCCCAGGAGTCGGAACGATCGGTTTTTTTCATGGACATGAACTGGTACCGCTTTTTAGGGGTGCAACCAGTGATCTAAACACCACTCTTGGTTTGGCGCTTGTCTCTGTAGCTGCTACTCACGTGTTAAGCATCAGAACAATCGGAATAAAGGATTACCTTAGTCGGTATTTTTCTTTCAATCCCATTAATCTTTTTATCGGAGTTCTTGAAATTATCTCCGAAATAACCAAAGTTGTCTCTCTTTCTTTCAGGTTATTCGGTAATATTTACGCAGGAGAAGTCGTGCTGATAACAGTATCTTCAATCTTTGCTTTCGCATTTCCTTTACCATTCCTAATGCTAGAAGTGATTGTCGGAATTGTTCAAGCGCTTGTTTTTTCAATGTTAACTATGGCTTTCATGGCGATTCTGACAACATCACATAATAAAGCCCATTAAGATGGTTGCGTGAGTATATTTGATGGTGTAGAATAAACTAATTAACGATAAAGGAGGTGAGTTATGAATTTTAGTATATCAGGAGGCTTAGTCATTGCCCTCGGTGGTATCTTTCCGGCAATAGCAATTGCTCTTGTTGGCTCTAAAGCAATGGAAGCGCTGGGAAGAAACCCCGAAGCATCAGGAAAAATTTTACCCGCAATGTTACTCGCTATGGCATTCGCAGAAGCTATTGCAATTTATTCTCTAATCTTAGCTTTTGGAAAATGATTCCGCTTTAAGGGAATCATCCTGATCAGGCAAAGTTTGAGAAGGATCTTATGGGATTCTTTGTTTTGCTCAGAATGATAATAATTAATTTATGGAAATAGTAGAAAAATTTGGGTTAAATCCTGTTCTTTTGGGCGCTCAGATATTTAATTTTTTGATTGTATTGTTTATACTAAAAAAGTTTCTTTACAAACCGATTCTTGAGGTATTAAAAAAAAGACAAATCACGATTAGGGAAGGCTTGAAACAGGCGGAAGATGCGAGAATCAAACTTGAGAAAGTAGTTATTGAAGAAAAAAATATCTTAAGAACAGCACAACTTCAATCCAAAAAAATTATCGAAGATGCAAAGCAGGAATCGTTAGAAATAGCTAGGGGAATGAGTGAGATAGCTAAAAAACAAACAGAGAAATTATTAAATGATACCAGAGAACAAATAGCCAAGGAGACTATAGAAACAGAAAAAAGACTTGCGTTAAGCACCAGCAAATTGGCAGTGGCTTTTCTAGAAAAGGCCTTGAGGCAATTTTTCTCATCCAAAGAGCAGGAACAGGTAATTTCACAAGCCTTAAAAAAAATCAAAAAGGCTAATTAAATATGAATTCTAAGAATATAAAAAATTTAATTTTAGCAAGTTATAGAAATAGCAATTTGGACCAAAAAAAAGTTAATAAAATTGCTTCCTTGATTAGCCGGTCAGATTTAAAAAAATACATCAATGGATTGAAGTTGGCAGAAAAGAAAAAAAACCTTACTATTTCAGCCCCGATTAGCAGTCAAAGCTTAAAAAAATTTGAAAACCTTTTTCCCCATAAAAAAATTGTTCTTAAAAAAGACCCATCCCTTATGCTAGGCGTACAAATTATTGATAATGACATTGTTTACGAATTCACATTAAAGAATTCTCTTGATAAAATCGTAAACTACATCGAACAAAATTATGATTGACAATAACAAAATTATCGAAACATTAGAAAAAAAGCTAATGACATTTGGCGGTGATGTCAAAACGCAAAATGTAGGAACGGTTATCAAAAATACCGATGGAGTAGTGGTTGCAACCGGACTTTCCCGCGCAATTATGGGGGAAAAAGTAATCTTTGAGAATGGAAACAATGGCACTATCTTAAATCTGGATGAAGACAACGCTTCTATAATACTGCTGGGAGAGGCATCAAGCATAAGGGAGGGAGACACTCTGAAAACAACCGGAGAAATGCTTTCAATTGAAGTATCCGAAGAATTATTGGGAAGAGTAATCGATCCCCTAGGAAACCCTCTGGACAATAAACCCAAGATAAAAAAAGGTAAAGATATGCCTTTGGAAAAAATTGCAGCCGGTGTTGTTGATCGGGAACCCGTTTCTGTCCCTCTTAAAACGGGGGTTAAGGCAATTGATTCCATGATTCCGATCGGCCGGGGACAAAGGGAACTAATCATTGGAGACAGGCAAACAGGAAAAACCGCCATCGCAATTGATACCATAATAAATCAAAAATTTAATAAAAAACCGGTTATCTGCGTTTATGTCGCGATCGGACAGAAGAGAAGTACAATTGCCCAAATTCTTGACAAGTTAAGCTCTGAGGATGCAATGGGTTATAGCATAATCGTATCCGCAAGCGCTTCCGACCCGGCCGCTTTGCAATATCTTGCTCCCTATGCAGGAATAGCAATAGCGGAATACTTTCTGGAAAAAGGAAAAGACGTTCTGGTTGTCTTTGATGATCTTACTAAACATGCTTGGGCATATCGGCAAATTTCCCTGGTTTTACGCCGGCCCGCCGGAAGAGAAGCGTATCCCGGAGATATATTTTACCTCCACAGTAAGCTTTTGGAAAGATCAGTTAAATTGAATAAGGAAAACGGAAATGGCTCAATCACTGCGCTTCCCATCATCGAAACACAGGCCAATGATATTTCCGCCTATATTCCGACCAATGTTATTTCTATTACCGACGGCCAGATATACCTGCAAACCGATCTTTTTTATGCGGGGATAAGACCGGCTATTAACGTCGGGCAGTCTGTATCCAGGGTTGGAGGAGCAGCTCAAACACCAACGATTAAATCCGTATCCGGCAAATTAAGACTGGAACTTGCTCAATATAATTCATTGGCGGCTTTTGCGCAATTTGGAAGCGAATTAGATGCCGCCACTCAAAAACAACTTGACCGGGGAAAAAGATTAACTGAAATTCTCAAACAGCCTCAATATTTCCCGCTTACGGAAAATTTAGAGGTATTAAGTATTTACGCTGTAACAGGCGGCTTGATGGACGATGTCCCAATCGACTCTTTTCAAAGATTTGAGAAGGAAATGCATGACTTTGTTAAGAAAAATCATCCAAAAGTGCTAGAACTCTTATCAACAGGCGAAAAACCAACCGAACAAACCTTAAAGCAGGTATCTAAAGCAGTAGAAGAATTTAAGAAAAGATTTGAATAGCTATGGCAAACCTTTTATCCTTAAAAAGAAGAATTAGAGCGGCGAGTAATGTTTCCAAAACAACTAAGGCAATGCAGACGATTGCCGTCTCAAAACTTAAAAAAGCTCAAGATGCAGCAATGGCCGGAAGACCATACGTAGAAAAACTTTCATCCATATCCAGTAATGTTTTAGCCAGACTAAGCAGTAAGTACATGCACGAATATATGAGAAAAAATGAAAATAACAAATCCCTGATAGTTATTTTTTCTCCGGACAAGGGACTCTGCGGCGGATTAGTTACCAATCTTATCCGCGAAATAATAAATTTTGATTCACAAAATGGAAATAATATATATCTAACAGTTGGCAAGAAAACAGAATCGGTTGTTGCAAATTTGCGAAAAGAAATAATTGCCTCTTTTAAATTTGGAACCACCCTCCCTTCTTTTGATTTGGTTTTACCAATTGTAAAAATTATTGACGAATACTTTCTGGGACAAAAAGTGAGCAGCGTTAAAATAATCTCTACTAATTTCCTAAGCGTCTTCTCTCAAAAACCCAAAATAGTTGATGTTCTGCCAATCGACTTCCCGTCAGTAGAATCTGCTTCTTTTAGCCTTTTTGAACCGTCTCCCGAGAAATTGCTTCCTTCGCTTTTACGCCATCTTTTGGAAATGACTGTTTATCAGAATCTGCTTGAAAGCTATGCATCCGAACAAGGTTCCCGAATGGTCGCAATGCAAAACGCTACGGATAACGCATTGGAGATTGTCCAAGATCTGCAGCTTGAATATAATAAGGGACGCCAGGAAAAGATCACCAACGAAATCTTGGATATCGGTAGCGCTGTGTTTACGTTTGCATATGAATAACAATACAAATCAAGGAATTATTATCAGAATAGCCGGTCCGGTTGTGGATGTTCGTTTTGCCAAGAGCCTTCCTTTCATCCATGAGGCTTTGGAAATCGAATTAAAGGGACAGAAGAAACTGATATTGGAGGTTGCTTTCTCCACAGGCAACAACGAAGTTAAGACTCTAGCTATGGGCACAACCGATACTTTATGCAGGGGTATGAAAGTAAAACGAACCAACTCCCCGATAAAAGTTCCCGTCGGGTTACCAACGCTGGGAAGGATCTTCAACGTTTTAGGAGACGTTATCGACGGCAAACCATTCAATACTAAACACAAAGATGTTTCCTACGATCCGATTCATCATGCAGCCCCAGCCCTAACCGAGCAGGAAACAAAACCACATATCCTGGAAACGGGTCTTAAGGTTATTGATCTTATTGCCCCTTTCACAAAAGGCGGAAAAGTAGCTGTGTTCGGAGGAGCCGGAGTTGGAAAAACAGTTATTGTCAAAGAGCTTATACGAAATATTGCGAAGGAACATCAGGGTCATTCCGTTTTTGCCGGAGTGGGAGAAAGAACCAGAGAAGGAAACGATTTATGGCTGGAAATGAAAGAAGCCAAAGTTATGGATAAAACCGTTATGGTTTTTGGCCAAATGAATGAACCGCCCGCTAATAGAATGAGGGTTGCTTTGACAGCCTTGACAATGGCCGAGTACTTCAGGGACAAGAAGAGAGAAGATGTTTTACTTTTTATCGACAATATTTTCCGGTTTGCTCAAGCCGGCAGCGAAGTATCGGCACTCCTTGGAAGAATGCCTTCTGCCGTTGGCTATCAGCCCACCCTTGCCTCCGAAATGGGAGACCTTCAGGAAAGGATTACTTCCACCAAAAAAGGCTCCATCACTTCCGTGCAAGCCGTTTATGTTCCGGCAGATGACTACACGGATCCGGCTCCTGTAACTATTTTTGCCCATCTTGATGCTACAATTAATCTTGAACGTTCAATTGCGGAGCAGGGAATTTATCCGGCAGTTGACCCCTTAGCCTCAACTTCCCGAATTTTGGATGTTAATGTCGTGGGAGAAGAACACTATACTGTTGCCCGCGGCGTACAGAAAGTTCTTCAAAGATACAAAGACCTGCAAGATATTATTGCAATTCTCGGAATTGATGAGTTATCCAACGAAGATAAATTAACTGTCGCCAGAGCCCGGAAAATACAAAAATTCTTAAGCCAACCCATGTTTGTCGGAGAAATATTTACCGGACAACCGGGAAGATATGTCAAAATTGAAGATACGGTAAAAGGGTTTAAGGAAATTCTGGACGGGAAACACGATTCCCTTTCGGAAAATGCTTTTTATATGATCGGAACAATCGATGAAGCAGTTAAAAAAGGAGCGGAATCTAAAGATTAATGAATCTTCTTTTTGAAATAATCACGCCCGAGAAAGTAATCTACAAAGATGAAGTTGATGAAGTTGTTGTTCCGACCGAAAATGGAGAAATTGCAATTCTTCCCAACCACATCAATCTCCTCACCCAAGTGAATCCGGGAGAACTAATCATAAAAAAAGGAGCTAAACAAGAATATCTGGCAATCACAGGCGGATTTTTGGAAGTTCAGCATAACAAAATAAGTATTCTTGCAGAATACGCGGTAAAAGCCCAAGACATTCAAGTAGCTCGGGCAATGGAAGCAAAAAAACGCGCGGAGAAAGTAATGAGTGAGAAATCAACCGACAATGAATTGAGAATTGCGCAGGCGGAAATGATCAAGGCAATTTTGGAACTCAGAGTTGCCACAAGGCACAAAAAACGTTTAATGTAATTTTTTGGCGCGTATTCCCACAATTCTCTCAACATTTTCAATCCCTTTTTTATCCAGATAATCTAAAATTCCTTGATTAATTTTTCCGGGCAAAGAAGTGCCTTCACCTCGAATGCCGGTAACAATTTGAAGAAGGCTTGCTCCTGACATAATTTTTTCCAGTGCTGATTTTGTATCGTTGACTCCGCCTACGCCGATTATTTTAATTCTTCCCCTTGTTTTTTTGTAGATGTAGGCGATTTTATCGGTAGCCATTTGTCTAAAATCTTTATCGTTTCCGCTTATTCCGACCATTTGATTCCTCCATTTTTCACCATATTTTGCTTTTATGTCGGAATTGTTTGTAGTGTTAGTAGCTACTATTCCTGTTAATTTATTTTCAATCACTACTTCTATAACATCGTCTACGGCACTATTTGTTAAATCAGGTGCGATTTTAACGAATAGGGGTTTTCTTTTCCCAACTTTATCCATCGCCCTGTTTATAGCTTTAACAATCTTAGCGAGAGGAGCCTTATCCTGTAATTGACGAAGCCCCGGAGTATTGGGGGAAGAGACGTTTATCACGAAAAAAGCTGCATATTTATATAATTTTTTAATAACTGCGCTGTGGGCTTTCGGAGCATCTTTCTTCGGCACATTTTTATTTTTCCCGATACTTACTCCGACAACGGCGCTGCCGTTTTTATATCTTTTTAAATTATTGGCAACAATATTCATTCCCGGACTATTAAACCCCAATCTATTCAAGGCCACTCCCGGTGCGAGCACGAATTGTCTTGGCTTAGCGTTTCCAGGCTGGGGATATTGAAGAACCGTACCTACCTCAACACCTGCGAATCCCAATCTATAAAGAGCTTTAACTGCGCGGCCTACCTTATCCCAGCCCGCTCCGACAACAAGCGGATTATCAAATTCTATATCCTCTATCTTAACTTTTAGCCTTTCATTGAAAATCCTTTTCCCTTTATAGGCAAATAGTTCTAATAGTTTAAGTGTAAAAGGAGAAATCTCAGACAAATGAAGAAGTTCGCGCGCCCGATTATGCCATGTTTCCGAATCAAGTCTGTCAAGAATGGGACTGACTATCCTCTTGAACATAATGTTGGTTATTATCTCAAATCCGTTAGACGCAAAGCAAGTAACCTGTTGCATTAACAAGCACAAGTTAGTAAACTATATGAAATACAAGAATGAATTTATATGACTTTCAAACAGAAGTTAGCAAATATTATTAGAAAAAATAATTCACTTTTGTGCATTGGATTGGATCCGGATTTAGATAAGATTCCCAAGCATATTTTAAAAAAGAAAAATCCGATTTTTGAATTCAACAAAAAGATTATTGATGAAACTTCCGATTTGGTCTGCTGTTATAAGACTCAATTTGCGTTTTACGCATCACATGGCATACCCGGTATCAAGGCTCTAATCCGAACAATTAAGTACATTCACCTTAAGCATCCGAGCATCCCCGTAATTTTGGATGCCAAAAGAGGAGATATCGGGTCCACAGCAACCCAATACGCTAAAGAGGTATTTGATGTTTATTTGGCAGACGCGGTAACGGTTAATCCTTTTTTGGGATTCGACTCGCTAAAACCATTTTTGGAACGTAAAGATAAGGGAATTATTATTTTGGCGAGAACCTCCAATCCGGGAGCCGGAGATTTTCAAGATTTAATAATTAATAAGAAACCTCTTTACATAAAAGTCGCAGAAAAAGTAACTGTTTGGAATGAAATTTATAAAAATTGCTTAATGGTTGTCGGAGCAACGTGGCCGGAACAATTGCGCAAAGTTAGAAAAATTGCTCCGGAGATGTTTTTTTTAATTCCCGGTATCGGCGCGCAAGGGGGAGATTTAGAGAAAACTCTTCAAGTAGGCTTAACTAAAAACAAATCTGGCTTGATAATCAGCTCCTCCCGTGAGATAATCTTTTCAGCTAATCCAAGGCTTGAAGCCTTAAAGCTGATTGAGGAAATAAATAAATATCGATGAGAAATGTTGTTAAGATCTTAAAAGATATTCAGGCAATTGAAACCGGTGATCATTTCGTATACACATCCGGAAAACATGGCAGTGTCTATGTTCGTAAAGACATGCTCTATCCCAATACCAAGATGACCTCCCAAGTCTGCAAATTATTTGCGAAAAAATTTAAAAATAAAGATATTGATGTTATTGTCGGACCTTCGGTTGGCGGAATTATCCTCTCCCAATGGACAGCATATCACCTATCGAAATTAAAAAATAAAGATGTTCTTGGGGTTTTTACAGAAAAAGATGAAGAAGGTGACCAGATATTTAAACGCGGTTATGACAAATTGGTTAAAAATAAAAAAGTATTGATTGTTGAGGATCTTACAGCTACAGGAGGATCTGTTGCAAAAGTAGTAAAAAGTGTAAAAAAAGCCGGAGGGAAAGTAATTGCGGTTTGTGTGATGATAAATCGCAACCCTGAAAAAGTAATCTCAAAATCAATCGGGGCTCCCTTATCACAGCTGGGTATTTTTAAAGCTGAAGCATTTCCCGCTAATAAATGTCCTCTGTGTAAAAAAAATGTACCAATCAATACTATTGTCGGACACGGAAAGAAATTCCTTCAGAAGAAGCAATAATCAATGACTTCCAATTTAGCCCTATTTTATTGTAGAATATCCTTGTGCCGATGTGGCTCAGTGGTAGAGCAAGTGTTTCGTAAACACTAGGTCGTGAGTTCGATTCCCACCATCGGCTCTGGAGTAAATTATGGTCAGATCAAGACTATCCCGAAGATTAGAGCAAAAAACTAAGAAAAATCTTGTATTAAGTATTCTTGGTATTGTCCTCATAATTCTTTTGATATTTAAGTTTGGAATTCCTTTCTTGGCTAATCTTAGCCTCTTTCTTTCGGGATCAAGAACTAATCAGGAGCAATTCCAGAATCAAAATCCAATTTTCATTGCTCCCCCGATACTTAATTCACTTCCTCAGGCAACTGCAAGTGCAAACATTATAATCTCTGGATTTTCTGCGAAAAATCAAACCATAAGCTTATACATAAATGGAAATCCGGTTGACGAAACCAAAACTAAAGACGATGGAAGTTTTTCATTCAAGAAAGCAATCTCAACCGGCGAAAATATAATAAAAACAAAAGCAATTGAGAATGACAAGGAAAGCGATTATTCTCAGTCTCTAACAATAATTCTCAAAAAAGCTCCTCCATTCCTTAATATTAGCTCTCCATCCGATAATCAATCTTTTTCCAAGGATCAGAATAGCGCAAACATCAAGGGCACAACGGATACGGATGTAAAAGTAACCGTTAACGGTTTCTGGGCAATAACAGATGATAATGGCAATTTTTCCTACAGTCTTCCTCTTCAAAACGGAGAAAATAAAATAAAAATTACAGCAACCGATCTGGCAGGAAACAAGAATGAAAAGGAATTAAAAGTGACATATTCTCCTTAATGAAGTTAAAAACTTTTTTTCTGCTTTGTATCTTTGTTTTATCCCGAATAACTTTTATTAATTCTCTTCCTGTTTTTTTTGACTCACCCGAATATTTAGAGAGATTTGCATATTCAAATTATTTTCAGGCAATTGCTTCCGGACACATACCTTTCCACGCAGGATATATTATTTTGTTTTGGCCGGTATTCCACATTGCCGAATTTTTAAACATTAATCCATCTTTTGCGGTTATTTTTGCGCAAATAATTTTTTCGGCAATTTCTCTCTACTGTTTTTATCGGTTGGTTGAAATCCTTACAAGTAAGAAAATAGCAATAATTGCAACAATTATTAGCTCGTTAATGCCTCTTTACTGGATAACGAATGTTTCCATAATGGCCGAGTCAACGTACGTTTATTTTTTTCTTATTTCATTATACCTTACTGCTTCGTATGTAAAAAATAAAACTCGTTCAAATTTCCGTATTCTTATTGGTTGCTTATTATTTGGATTAGCATTGCTTACTAATCCGCTAGTCATTTTATGGACACCGCTATTTTTATCAATCGTGTATTTTCTAAACAAACAGAAGATTGCCGTAATAATATTATCAATGTTTTTAACTATTACCCTTGTCATTCTAACGAATGGCCTCTTTGTCTCTTACGCTCTCCATGAGTCAATTCAAAATGGAATATATCAATATTTATTTAGAGAAGATATAAAGCTTATACCAAATGTCTCATCTTCAATAACGATTCTTAGATTTATCAGAAACGTATTAATTTCTGTTTTACAAAATAATGCTTCTCTTATATTTATCTTAGGAACTATTTCGCTCATAAGAATATTTAGAAAAAATATAAATTTATTTATTATTACGTTTTTATGGATTTTTCCATTGATTATTACAAGTCAATGGTTTGATCCGCTTCTTTTTGGACGTCATGGGATAATCGCTGGATTTGGTTTCTCGCTGCTTGTCGCAATACTTTTAAAAAAAAGGGGAATGTTGATACTAATGGTAATCGGATATTTACTTTTCGTTTCTATGTCTGCATTATCATTATTGACTCAACCCATACCCTATCTTGAAATGGGCAAATTTGTTAAAACACTTCCTAAGGGTTTATTAATCGAAAGCCATTTTGCACGTCCTCAGGTTGAAGGCCAGTACTCAGACGAAATTATATTTATAAATCAACCCGGGTGGAACCATGAGAAGCTCGAGAAAATGATTGATACTTATTTACAAAATAAAAAACCGATATTTATTACATCTCAAGCTTTATCTGACCCATATGGGATATATTCGGGACCATTTCTTTTTCCATTATCTCTTTCGTATGCGAAAAACTACGAATTAAAAGATTTAATTTCCTCATACTCAATTAAAAAGTATGCGGTAATCGACGAGGACGCAGGTATTCAGATTTATAAAATTCTTTCAAAAGAAAAATCGTTATATCCGGAGATTCCGATCTTAAAATATAACAGACATCGAATCGATTATTTTGATCCTTTAAGTCAGCTGTTTTTTTATCCAACACCTTTTAAAAACTAAGTGATTAACCGGCACGCTTAGGTCTGTATTTCTTCTGTTTGAATTTAACGCTTCGAGAGGAGGGTGCTGGATTTATTGAAAGAGCTAAAATTATCCAAAGCCACAGCGCAATAAAAGGATAGAATAAGCCATTAATAAACAGACTGTCTATGAATACTCCCGCAACTGAAGCAATAGCTAAAATAGAAGCATTTTCGAGTAACCTAAGCCACAAAAACGAATATAAGATAAAACCTACAATCCCCGTAGTAGCCATAATAAATAAGAAACTGTTGTCCGGTGAGGCATCAGCGTGACTTATAGGGTTTGCTTCATTACGAAACCCATATCGAAACTGGGCATATCTATAGGCATTGAATCCAACTCCGAGAATTGGATGATCTTGTATTATCTTTATGGCATTTCTTGTTGTTTCGATACGGGCCTCTGATGAAGCAACTCTGAATAAATTAATGTTCTCAATATTGAAATTTCTTGATGATATTGCTAATACTGATAGAATAATTACTAACAAAAAAACTATTAATATTTTTCTATTCATAAGTACAAATAATAGGCTCGAGCTTACGACAAGCATAATTAACGCGCTTCTGGAAAACGTTAAGAAGACCGCACCTAAAGTTACGAATGAAAGTAAAGCTATTGGAATACTTTTTCGCTTCAGGAATAAATTTATTAAGAACAAAAAAAATAAAACAAAAAAAGCTCCGGCAAAATTTGGATCAAGAAATACGGAAAATATTCTGTACATATGCTCATCCCACCCTAAATAAAACAAATTTCTAAGGTTGGGATAAAAAATATATTGCAAATATCCTGAAGCAACAATTAAAGAACCGATAACAATTAATAACTTTAATATTCTTTCCTTAAACTCCTTATCGAAATCACTGACAACAAAAAATATTCCTGCATAAGCAACCCATCTTACCAAATACGTTAAGGATATGAAAAACTGGTTAATTGTCAAATTAGAATAATTAATCAATAATGATAACGCTCCCGATCCAGCAAATAGAAGGATCGGAACATAAACACGTTTTTGCTTTATTTTTTCTTTTTTTGCCATTTTAAATATTGCCCACAAAACTACGATAATTCCCACTCCAATGTCTAAAGGCTTGAGAGAAACCCCATTGGCAAAATCTAAGCGTAAAATTTCCCCTAATGGAAACAGAAATAGAATAGCAGTGAATATTTTTTTCATTAGATTATTTGAATTTTAGGTAATGGAAATATAAAATGTCCTCCTGAATCTAAATAATTTTTCTCTCTTTGTAAAAATTCTTCTTTGAAAAACCAGGGTAAAACCAACATATAGTCAGGCTTTTGTTTTCTTGCCTCTTGCTCGGAAATAATAGGAATATTCAAAGACGAAATTCTCTTTCCCCATTTTTCCGGATTACGCTCAACTGCAGCCTTAATCAGTTTATTATCCAAATTGTAAAATTGCAACAACGTATTTCCCCTAGTTGATGCGCCGTATACATAAATTTTCTTTTTATCTTTCGCTAATTTTGTAATTAAATTAGAAAGATCTTTACTATTTTCTCTAACTCTTTTTGCAAAATCATTATAGATTTTTAATTCGTTAAGTTTTAAATTTTTTTCGTATTCTCTCAATTTAATTACAGATTTGCCAACCGTTCTCATATTTTTATGAGAAATAAAGGTTATAAAGCTTCCTCCGTTAATCTGCGTTTTTTCTACATTAAAAACTTCTAAGCCGTGTCTTGCCATTAATTTTTCAAGAGATAAAAGAGAATAATACTCAAGGTGTTCGTGTACCATATTGTCAAACGCATTATTCTTCAGCATTCCAACCAAATAGTTCTGAGATATAACAAATAATCCATTCTCGTCCAGCACTTTGCTTACATCTGACACAAATTTATTTGGATCATCTATGTCATAAAAACAGGAGATAGCCGTAACAATATCTGCCTTCACATTCTTTAGCTTTGCTTTATAAGATTCATAATTAAAAAAATCATTTATGACAGCATCTGCATGCTTACGGCATTCCGATGAAAATTTCTTAATTGGCTCAACTGCAATCTTGAATATATTCTTACGATAAAAGCTTAGTAATGTTCCGTCATTTGCGCCTATATCCAATGCTACTATTTTTTTATTAGTATTAATTTTGCTCAACGAAACTTCAACAATTCTTTTTAATTCATTTTTCATCGTATTGTTTATTCCTGATCTATAGCCATACCTTGAGGTATATAAAAATTTTTGCGGAACGGTGTTTTTTAACTGCAATAAGTCACACTCGGTACATAAAACTAAATCCAGGGGATACTTCTTGGGCATTTTGTCGTCCACCAGAAAATCCGATAAGCATTGTTCCCCTAAAGAAAGAATGTCTATTAATTTTTTAGATAAGCAGGAGCGGCATTTTTTTATCCCATTATTCTTATTCATTTCTTATCCACAACTTACCCCTAACCAAAAATGAATGGAAGGACATAGTTATTGCGATAACCAAACCATGAATTCCATCTAGAAATCCACCTCTGATAAAATAATTAACTAAGAATTTGCCTATGGGGTATAAAAGTATCGACCAGAAAAACACCTTAACGTTTTTATCTTTTAATTCCTTTGCCCTAATGTCCGTATAGAAATTTATTTCCCTAAGGAATTCTTCCAGATTTCTGTGAGGGTAATGAAGTATGGGATTTATCAAATTTCCAACCAAACCTTCAATATTCCATCTCTCATGAGCGATACCTTTCCAAATGCCCGTTCCTTTTCTTCCCAATCTTAATAATTTTATATTTGTTTCTCCGTGTTCTAGGCGTTTTCCCCACATAAAATCCGATCTTCTGAGATAAAATCCGTTAAAGTTTCTTAAATTTTGATCTTTAAGGCTAATTGCGTTTTGCATCTCATAAACTAACGGATCCGAAATTACCTCGTCACTATCGAGAAAAAGCATCCATTCGTTTTTGCATTTGGATAATCCGAAATTGCGTTGAGACGAAAAATCATTATTTAATGTACGCGAGTATATTGCTGTTTTATATTTTTTAGCAATTTCAATAGTTCTATCAGTTGAATTATCATCAACGATAATAATTTCATTGCACCATCTGACTGACTCCAGACATCTTGCGATATTTTCTTCTTCATTTTTTGTTAAAATTACTACGCTAATCATTTATTATCTTCCTCTATTTTTATACCTTTTACGGATTCCGATACATATATCCTAAGATTTTCGTTATTCGTTGACGGCCCATGGCCTAACCACCAGGCCAGATATTCGTAATTCATGGTAAAACTTTCAAATTGACTTCCCTGTCCTTTACCTTTTAAATTATAGTTTCTATTTCCTGTTATATCCAATATTTGATGTACTGCCTGCAAACGGTTATCTAGGGTAAATAACTTGCTTGGTTTATCAAACGCAAAATCATTTTTTAACATAAAGTTAATATTGCCCGCAGCTAAGATGATTATAAGGATAGATACCGGAATAAACATTGCTTTTTTATTCATAATAAAATCTATAAATGCGGATAAAAGGAGAATTATAGTTGGAAAAAATATAGGAAGATATGCATCCGACGGAACTTGATTAAAAATAACAAGCATAAGTGGAATGAAAACCAAAAGGAAAACTAAACTGAATGAGCCGGCTTTTTTTTTCTTCAACCGCATATAGATAACCCAACCTATCAAGAATAAAAGAATTATTAAGGAAACTAAATTACTTTGAACAAAAATTATTTTTGTAAAATTAATAAATAAAAAATTAAACATGATAATAATTTTATTTATTGAAAACGTTTGTTGCGGATTATCCCCAAACAACGAAACCGATCTATAGAGGCTCCAGGCAGCAAATTTTAAAGTTTGCGGAAATCCATTTTTCACGTCGTACAATATCATAGGCAATAGGGGAGTTATAAATGCAATTACAGACAATATTACAATTTTTTTATTTAAAATTTTATTAATAAGAATCTTTTTTTTAATTATTTTGCATATTAACACCCCGACGAGAACCACTCCAAGAGTAGAAGTTGCGATTTCAAAATTATAAAGAATGCTTAACAGTGTTAATGTCATCGGCAGATAAATTGATTTGCCCTGGACGACTTTATTTAGGAAAAAAATATAAATCAGAACAAAAAAAGGAATTGGACTCGTGTGATATGGCAACCGCATATAGAAAATTATCAAAGGTGATGTTGCATAAAATAAGGACGCCAATAAACCTACTCTTTTTGAAAAAAGAGCTGATCCGACTAAATACATCATCAAAACCGATAAAGCTCCTAGAAAAGCGGTAAGATATGCTCCCGAAACAGGATTAAAGTGAAATATCCAAAGAAAAGAAGCCAGCAAGTATGTCCAGAATGGGCCTTGATGCAGCCAGGGATGGCTTGAAGCAATACCCACAAGCGGAATTTGGCCGTTTATCAGCATGTCTCTGGCCGACAGATAAAACCACCCCTGATCACCTATAAAAATCATTAATTCTCTAATTCTGAATAAACTCAAAAAGACGGAGATACCAAGAATGAAACCTAAAATAAACTCAAATTTACCTATGCTTGAGACAATGTTGACAATTGAGGCAAAAAGCGCTCCATAGTTTTTTTTAAAAAAATAATGACGGCTTTGAGAAAAAATATTATTTATATCTTTTCTTTTTTTAGCGCTCGCTTCCCATACATGTATTACTTTTGCCTGCGGAACAATATAATTTTTATATTCCAGTTCTTTTATCCTTTTTGCCAAATCGTATTCTTCAAAATATAAAAAGAATTTTTCATCAAACATTCCGATTTTTTCAAAAAGATCTTTAGAAATCATAAACGCAGTACCCGGAACAACATCAAATTCCTCAGTTTCATTTTTTGCCCAATTTTTGTGAAAAAAGTTTTTTGAGATTGGATTATTGGGGAAAAGTTTATTTATAAAAGACTCCGTAACTAAAGCGCTTACTAAATTATACTCATTACTTCCCTGATTGGGATATGTATTTCCAGAAGGATCAAGAAGAAGCGGTGCAATCATGCCAGCGCTTGAATTATTATCCATAAAATTATAAAGGACATCGACAACGCTTTTTTTTACGATCGTATCCGGATTTAAGAAAAATAGATATTTTCCTGATGCAAATTTATTGCCTAGATTGTTTCCTGCTCCGAATCCAATATTTCTTTTGCTTCTTATATATTTTATTTGAGAGATTTTTCTTAAGTCTTCCCTCAACCTATCGCTTGAGCTATTATCAACAACAATTATTTCAAATTTTACTTTCGGCTTTGACTCTAAAATAGAAGAAATGCAAACCGTCAATTCTTTTTCAACCCTATAATTGACAATTATTATCGATACCATAAGTTTAACAACTATATCTTTCTTACTATCATAAATAATTGAGCGCCATTACCGGAATTGACAAAAAAACCTTTTTCATAAACGTTTTTCAAAAGCATATTTTTCAAATATTTTATCACCAGATCTTTAGGAATAAATTTAGTTATTCTAGAATTGACAATAATTGACCACATTTCACGACCGTGCAATTTATAGGTAAATATTTTAAAAAGTTTGTACCAAAATAAAGCGGTTTTTTTTGGAAAATAATATTTATGGAACACAAGCTTAAGGCTATTGTCTCTAAAGATCTTTTTCCAATTAGCTAGGGATCTATAATGCAGGTGATTTGCTCTTTTATTGAAAATCCTTAAATTTTCTTGCGATTTTGCTTTATTTTTCACTTTTTCATATTCCAAGATCCATTTTTGCAAATATCCACTTGGTATAGTTGTAAAAAACAGGCCGCCCTTTTCTAAGACACGTGATACTTCTGATATCGCCTTAAGGTCATTAACGATGTGTTCAAACGTACTATTGCTGACAACGGAATTAAACGATGCGTTTTTAAAAGGCATGTTCTCTGCATTAGCTTGAAGCACTTTTATGTATTTGTTTGTTTTCCTAGCGCTTTCCAGACCGCCTTCCTCCAAATCAATCCCGACATCTATCTGCGGGCTATTCTTAAAAATAAAATTACTCATTTGTCCATTCCCAATTCCGATATCAAGTATCGGTTTTTTAAAACTACACAAATCCCAAATGTTTGCTTCTACCCCCCGCTGCAACACGTCAGACGGGATAAACCAATATTTCTCAAGAAAGTGGATTAGAAAACTTTCTTTTACCTTATAATTTTTAGCTTCTCTTATTGCCTGCATATTCAATAAGTAATGTTTCAAGATTTTTAATCTGTTTTTTCCATGTCCATTGTTCTTCAACCCATTTCCTTCCTGCTTTTCCCATCACAGTTCTAAGTTTTGGATTTTTTAAAAGTTTTGTTATTTTATTGGCAATTTCTTGAGCCGAAAAATTAACGAGATATCCGGTCTCCCCATTTATCATCGTTTCCCGATAGCCTGCAACATTAAAGGCAATCACGGGAACCTCACATGCCAGTGATTCAAGTGCTACAAGCCCAAACGTGTCAAGGTTACTTAATGATAAGGTAATCAAAGATTCATTATATAATTTTATTATCTCTCCATCCGACAACCGTTCACGGCTGTTTTTTGATATTGAGAGAATTTTTAATTCCGGCCTGATTTTTTCAGGAATGAGCTTAATTGCTTCCAGCGCTTGTTCATATCCGTTAAGTTTTAATTTTTGACCAACAAAAAGAACTTGGTTTTTTTTAGGAATATTCAAATTTTTAAATTTTTCTGTATCTACCCCTAAATAAGAAATTTTTGGATATAGGTCAAAAGCCTGAATCATCAATTCTCTTCCAAAATAACTTATTGCCATTGAGAAATCGGAAGCTCTAGCATTCTTCCTGTCAATCTTTTTACGCATATATCGATTCCATGCTTCATATATCTTATTAAAAACGGAAAGGTTATCGGGAATCCTCAAGCCATATTCATAAACCATTTTTAACGGTTCCATACAGAAATAAACATTTTTCGTTTTCAAAAAACGCAAAATAAACGGAGCTTGCGTCATTCTGTCCGTATGAACAAGAACAATGTCATAATTTCTGTTGTCTATGTCTAGTGCAATTTTTCTGTGAATCGATTTAAGTACGTCAAAATCACTTAAATCTCTGACAATACGCTTCAAAAGCGGAATGTAAACTATTATTTGCCGGTATTCATATCTATATTCATTACTGGCAACATTTCTTGGATCAAAAATATCATGCTCTTCATCGGTAGTATACACATCAACAGTGTGCCCAAGGGCCTTTAATCCTTTTACGTGTTCTTGTACGGTTCGCTTTGCTCCGCTGAATTTTAAATTATAAAATACTGCAATTTTCATTTATTTATTTTTGAAAACTTTAACAACGTAATACGCAATAACAGGAATCTCAACGATCACGGAAATTAAAGCGGAATATCCCGCACCAACTAAACCAAACATTTTAACCAGAGGATAAATTGTTATAGCAAGTCCGGCAAAACGTAGAAACGTCATGTTGGTCACATATTTTTGTTTTTCTACTCCCAAAAATAACGCCGATGCTGATCCCGATATCGCCCTAAGTACGCTATAGACTACGAGTATTTTTAAAACGGGAATAGCGGATAACCATTTGCTTCCCAAAACAATAGTGATTATCTGACTTGGGAATAAGAAAAGAACTGCGCCCATTATTGTTGTTAATGAAGCAATGACCAATGTACTCTTAATAAATGCAGACTTTAATCTTTGTATGTCTCCCGCTATTTTCGCGTAGACAGGAAAAACTACCTTACTGATTACGTCTGTAATTTCAGATATCGGAAGAGTCGAGATATTGTAGGCAATTCCATAAATTCCCAATGCGGATGCCCCCATAACCCTTCCAACTACGATATTGCCTCCTTGTTGAGCAATATAATTAAAAAAACCGTAAGCCGTTACCCATTTTCCTTTGTGAAAGATTTCCTTAAAGTAATTTTTACGGACATTCAGCTTCGGTAACGGTCTTATCAAAATAAAAGAAATTGCAACTTCAAGCAAAGCTCCCGCCATCAATCCCCACACAAGACCATAAACGGAACGAGTTAAAACTACGAGAATTAGAGTCACGATTACGTCAAAAGTAAAAATAGAAGTCCTGAACCAAAATTCATAATGAAATTTTAAATCTTTCTGCAATTTTACTTCGGCGGGATTAATAAATCCCCGAATGAATGGTATTGCGCTAATTAAAAGCAAAATGTTAAATGCTTCGGGCGCATTAAAAAAAGAGGTTATGAAAGAAGTTGACAGAATAATACACAAGCTAATAAATATACCCCTGATAATAGAAACTATCCAAGCTGAACTGATATATTCGTCAATTTTATTTTTTGATTGAATTAGAATAATATTTATACCTGTTTCCGTAAGCATTTCAAGAAGCATTAAAACAAGTGTTGCAATGCCGAAAATACCAAATTGCGAAGGGGTCAATACTCTGGCTAGCACTGCCATCTTCAAGAAAGAAAGTGCTCTCGTAAAGATCCTAAATCCGCTCATCCAAGAAGCTCCTTTTATAACATTACCCGAATAACCCATACCGCATTATAGCCCATTTAGCCTTTCTCGTATATTGTCACCGGGAATACAAAATTTAAACCTGATTGATAATAATCTAAATCGTTATAGAAAAGTTTGTACAATTGCGGGTTTGGCATAAATTCACCAACAACTTTATAATTTTCTCTTTTAAGACGTTTTAACAGATCTTTCTTTGGGGATTTTATTACGAATTCCTCATGCATATATCTATTGGTAATAATCACAACCTCGGGAAGTTTTTCCGATAATGAATTTACAATTTCATACGCGTAGTTTGTTTTTACATGCTTGTTTGATGTACTTAAATAATATTCTTTAAGCATGATGTCCGGAAGCGTTTGATAAATTGGTATATTTTCTATGCCAACAACTGTGTCCTTATGTATATTTTTAACTATCCAATCTGATGATCTTTGTAGAGCACTTTTATTGTATTTTGCAGTAATTACTACTGACGATTCATGAAATTGCAGCAATATCAAAATACTTATTGAGATAACGAGATACAGCTTATATTTCTTAAGCTTCAGAATATTAGCTATAAATTTTGCCGATAACAATGCGAAAAACGGGAGAAGAACTAGCGATCTGTTTCCCGTTGCCCCCAAGCCCAAAGGGACCAAAGATAAAAGAAAAATTTTTAACGAGAAAAATAAAAAAATCTCACTTTTATAATTAACATGTTTTTTTACTTGAAATAGTTTTATTATTTTAATAAACCAATATATGAAGGTTATAAAAAATAATACATAGAAAATGTGACCAAAAATCATTGGAAATATTGTAAAGAGAATGTAAATCCATTTATTTGAAACTCCTAATAGATAATTGTTATCGTTTTGTACGGCGGTAATCAGATTTGAAGACAAATATTCCGAATAATCACTCCATCTAAAAATTAGATCAGGAACCCCTAAGATTATGAAAATTCCTAGAAAAGTAATAATTCCCAATACTAGATATTTATAATTTTTACGCCAATGTGGAGTAAACCAAAAAAAACTAAAAGAATAAATTATCAGCATTGGAACGGCAGAGACTTTCGTCGCAAGCGATAAGGCGCAAGGAATCGCAGAATAAATAAAGTTTCTTAAAGTAGGTTTTTTTGCATATCTCAAAAGGAAGAATAAGGAGAGTGCAATCCAAAAAATCAATGCTACATCATACTTAAAATAACTGCTTAGTGTCAGCCAAATGGGAGTTCCCATCATTAGAATTGCGGCAAAAGCGGGATTGGTCTTAAGATATTTTTTTGCAGTTATTGCAACTACAATTATTGACAAAACTCCAAACAGTAAAGTGTTTGAACGCAAAATGACAAATAACCGCTCCTGCATTGCAGGATTATCGATTGATGAATGAATTGTAAAAGGATTAACAAGTCCGAGAAAAACAAAGGGAATCAGATAAATCCCGGATACAAGAAATTGAAAAATTGATCCATGCGCAGCGCCCGGAACATTGGGAGTACCCCGAGTAAAAAGAGCCCTCACAGCTTCCAGCTGGTGCCACTCATCCATATTGTAGGTAAACGGACGCGTTCCTGTTGGCACTCCCCACGAAATAACCGAAAACATCACGACACCATACAATGCAATCAGAATAATTAAGAATATGTTATTTTTCATAATAAATTAGGTTTGTTCCGCAATAAAATAATTTTAAGAATGGCACTTTCTCCATAACCGGCTCTATAAACTTTAATATTTTTACAACATTTTTGGGACAGAAATACGGAACAATACTGAAAAATAATTGTTTTCTTGTTCTAAAGCCATTATTCTCAAACCATTTATTAATCGTCGGAGGCCAATACGATTTTTCTCCGCGGCGTAGATGGTATGAAGATGTATTCTCTATGAATTTTAAGATAGGATTGAACCCGTTTGGTTCCAATACTATAATTTTATTTGAAAGGTTTCTGAGTGATTTAATTGCCTGTTCTGGTCTAGTTAGATGATGTAAGACACCTCTAATTACTATAACGTCGAAAGAATTTTTCTTAAACATTTTATGCACATTATAGACATCTCTATGTAAAAATTCTATCTTACCTTGCATTCTTGGCTCAACCGACTTATTCGCAACGCGTATCGCGGATTGAGCGTAGTCGAATCCGATTATTTTTTTAGGGTTAACTTCTTTTAAAATTTCAAATGTAAATGTGCCGTCACCGCATCCTACATCCAAAATATTAATATTTTTTGAAGCATGATCTTTTAGTAATTTTATCAGTTCTTCGGATTGTTTTTTTGTGGCGATATACGCTGAATAATTATTGAAATTTGTATATTGATAACGGCCGCTACTTTCAATATCATCATTAAAAGAGTAGGTTTTTTTTTCTTTTTTCTTTCTCACGATTATCCTTTCTTTATGAAGTCTATTATAGGCGCAGTCCGTGGAGAAAATCAATAAAAAATATAATGTATGATATATTGATATTGATTAAATGAATTTAAGAAACACTTTAATTAAATATGCTATACCGTTACTTTCTCTTTTAATTTTTCTTTTGGCTTTTTCGCTAAGAGTCTGGAATTTGAATAAAGCGGGTCAAATGTGGGACGAGAAATCACTGCTTGTAGATTATGCGTGGCATTATATCAGAGACGCAAAAAATCTTGATTTTGGCAGTGAATTTTGGTGGAAAGGCACCCCCGATCACCCTCCGCTTGCAAGATATTTAAGGGGTATTGCCTCGATACCGGACATCAAAGGCTGGGATAATAAGGGATTTCCGATTTACAACTATGATCTGACTTACGACAGAATGCTTTCTGTTTTTTTAACCTCTTTTGCAGCGGTTTTGGTTTTCCTGATTGGCGCAAGATATATTTCCTTATATTCCGGCTTTACCGCGGGAATGATTTTTTCAATGCTGCCAATTCCGTTAGGGCATTCCCAAATTGCCATGCTTGAACCCCTTGGACTGTTCTTTTTTACTGCCAGCATGTTCGCGTTCTTTCTTTTCCTTGAAAAACCGAATAGAAAAAGAATGATTTTCTCGGGCATTACCCTAGGACTTGCTTTGTTAGCGCGGGAAACACATATTATGCTTCCGCCAATGATGCTTATTATTCTTTTTATAAGAAACCATAGTCTGAAAGATAAGAATATAAAATCTGTTTTTTATAAGACACTCGGGACTTTTGGTATAGCTTTTTTAACCTTTTTTCTCTTTTGGCCAATGCCTTTTTTTCACCTGGAATGGGAATTTAATTACTTTATGAATTTAAGGGTTAATGCGGCAAGATCAATTCCTGAAGTTTTTTTCGGCCGTCTTATGCTTACCCCGATCCCGTATTACTTTGTCTATTTTATTATTACCACCCCCTTGATAATTTTACTTTTTGCGCTTATCGGCGCTATTAAGATTAATAGATCCAGGAATTGGATCTGGTATTCGCTTATTCTTTGGTTTTGTATTCCTTTTATCATGTCCTTTTACCCAAAACGCGAACACGGAATCAGATATATTATTCAAATCATGATACCCTTTGCGTTAATTGCGGCAATGGGATTTGAAGCTGTTGTAATAAAGTTAGTAAAAAAAATCAATTATAAAATATTATTTTTAATCCCGTTATTTATCTACCAATTTATCATCCTTTTAAGGATTACGCCTTATTACATAGATTATTTTAATATTGTCGTTGGCGGAGCTAAAAACGTCTATGAAAAACGCTTATTCCAGCTTGGGTGGTGGGGGGAAGGCATTAATGAGTCATTTGATTATTTGAATATTAATGCACCAATTGACGCAACCGTAGGTATCGCCACAAGTCCAAACCATATACTCCCTGATCTTCACGGAAGAACGCTAATTCCCTATAAAGATGATAAAGCTTATGATTTTGTTGTGGTAAATTTTTATAATATTATCAGAGAGGGTTTTAACGATAGTAAGATTAGAAAAAATTATAAGGTAATTTATTCGGTTATAGCCGATGGCGCTCATCTAGTCGAGGTCTACAAAAGAAAATAATCCTGCAATTGTACCCAGCATTACGGCGATATCGGAAATAATTTGCAATAAAGGGAGAAATAAAACTGCACGGATATCCTTGACGTATTTATAATTTTTTAATATCGACCAAAGGACATAGATAATAAGTATTAAGTATAAAGTATTAAGTATTAAGTCTGACTTTAAAAGAAAAAATAATGACAAAAGAGTCAAACCGAGAATATACCGGAGAAAAATTAGAAATACCTTTGGTCTAAAAATACGGGATTCGGAATCGCCTTTTGCAAAACGGTAGAACATTGCAAAGGCATCTTTTAAGTTGTCCCTTGGCATCCAATAAGCTATTGCACTTTTTTCAAAAACAATGTTGGCGGAAATTTTTTTTAATTTTTTAGCGAAAACATAATCTTCGTTATTACTAAATTCCTCAGGAAATCTACCTACTTTCTCCCAAATTGACTTTTTAAAAGCCATTGAGCGGGTGGCGGGAAGAAAGTTTTGAGAATTAATTTTATCTTCCGTCACTAAAACATAGGGAATTAAACATTTTTGAAAAATTGTTTTAGCGTTACCTTTGTAATATCCGGCAACCACATCCACACCTGGATTTATAAAAGGCTCTATGATGTTCTTAACCCAATTCTTGTCGAGTATGCATCCTGCATCCGAACAAATAATAATTCCATTGCTCGAATTTTTTATCGCTTCATTCCTGCCAACCGATCTATTCCCTTTTTTTACAATAATTTTAAACTTCCCATTATAATTTTTAATTTTTAATTTTAAATTCTTAATTTTAGCGACCGTCCGGTCGCGACTACCGCCGTCAACAATAATAATTTCATCCGGAAGTCTGGACTGAGAGAATATAGATTTTAATAATAGCAGTACTGATTTTTCTTCATTATAAACCGTAGCGATAAATGAAACTTTCATACTCAAATCTAGGACAATAATTCATATTATAGCATCAAATAATAACTAATTTACTTTTCTAAAGAATAAATGATAAAATTCAATAATTACAAATGAAACAATTTGACGTATCAATAATTATCGGAAATTATAACACTGAAAAATTATTAAAAAGAACTCTATCCTCCGTATATCGAAATACCAAGAACATCAGTTTTGAAATTATTGTAGTCGATGATGGGTCAATTGATAAATCCGTAGAGATGGTCAGGAAAAAGTTTCCAAAAATTAAGATTAAAGAAAATACAGAAAATTTAGGATACAGTAAAACATATAATATCGGCACCAAATTGTCTAAAAGCAGATATATTCTTCACTTAAACTCAGACGTTATCTTCACGAAAGATTCTTCTTTGGATTTAATAATAAAATTTATGGACAAAAATCCCAATATAGGCATTTCCGGTTGCAAAATAATAAAACATGATGGGTCTCTGGATTTACCTTGCAAACGCTCTTTACCAACAATAATAAACGTATTTTCTCAAACAATTGGACTATATAAGATATTTCCAAAGATTAAATCCCTGAATTATTATCTTACTCATTTGCCGGATGATGAAATTGCAAGAGTCGAGTGTATAATGGGAGCCTTTATGCTCATAAGAAAAAAACTAACCAAAAAAATTGGCTATCTAGACGAAAGATTCTTCATATATAGTGAAGACATCGACTATTGCTATAGAGCAATAAAAGCAGGTTGGAACGTTTATTATTTTCCAGAGATTAAAGTAAAACATATGCATGGAGGAACAACCAGGCAATTCAAAATCAAATCATTATTAAATTTTCATAAAGGAATGTTCCAGTATTACAACAAACACCACGCACAAAGAAAATTTTTTCTGATAAATCTCCTTGTATATTTGGGAATTTTGATAAGATTTTCTTTATTTACAACTTTTGAATTATTTCTTTATGCAAAAAATAGATTTCAGCAGGTCAAGGGGTTATCTTAAATGCCTACAAACAGCGATGATGTCAATTGGGTTGGGTTCATTTTCTTTAGCAATCTTATAATCGTCTTCTAAAATTTCTCGGTTTAGTCTTCTATCTCTTTGCTGATATAAAAATCTATTCAAATATGCAATTAAATCGAAAGCTAACTGTTTAATTTTTCTGGGAAGAAATCTTCTCAGCTTAAATCTATCCCCACTCAATAGGCTAAGCACATGGTCTTTCCTCGCTCTCTCAAAGTTTCTTACCTCGCTGTTTCCGGAAATTCCATAGAGATTTACCTCTCTAAAGTATTTTGAGAAAAAATTTCGTAATTCTCCAAAAGAATATTCTTTATAATGATACGGATTTTCATTATATGATTGGGTTTGGCTGTTGGGAGTGGTTATTAACAATAAACCTTCCTTTTTTAAGATAGCTGCTACTTTTCTCAAAAATAATTCCGGTTTTTCTAAATGTTCTAGTACCTGTAGAGCAATGACAACATCAAATTCCTGCTTTGTTCTATAGTCTTCTATTTTAGACCAAATGAAATTGAGATTATCAGCTTTATATTTTTCCTTACTTTTATTGACAGCCAATTCACTGCTATCTATTCCTAAAATATTACTGGCAACCTTTGCCAATCGATAAGTACCATATCCACTCCCGCTTCCAACTTCCAGAACATCTTTATCTTTAGCAAATTTCATACAAAAGGAATATGCTTTTTGTTGTTGATAAAAAAATGGCGGCAATAAAGGATTTTCCGCATCCATTCTCTCTGCACTTATTTCATGAAGTAATTTTCGAAACATATTGCTTATTTATTTCTTATACTATACCATAATCCATATGCCGGACCCTTACAGAATGATCGTAGTAAATTTAATATTTTCTACGCTATTATTGTTGGGGATAATAGCCTATAAATATGTCTACCCAAAACGCAATATTAATCTATTTTTTCTTTTAATTCTCGTCTCTTTCCTACCTCTTATTAGCGTTCTTAGAGAAGGGTCATATGAAAGCGGAGACCTAAGCTTGCATGCAGGATTTGCGATGTCGTTTTATGAATCCTTAAAAGAAGGGGTTTTCATTCCTCGCTGGAGTAGCGAAATGATTTACGGCTACGGTTACCCGCTTTTTCTTTTCGCTTACCCCTTGCCTTATTACCTAACCGCATTTTTTCATTTTCTAGGATTTAGTTTTGTTAATAGTCTTAAAATTATTCTAGCTTTCTCATTTATTACGTCGGGAATTACAATGTATTTTTTCATAAAGGAGGAGATTAAGAATAAATTTTCCGCATTTATTGCCGCGTTATTTTATCTTTTTTCTCCCTACCACCTTGTGGATTTACATTTTAGAGTGGCAATTGGAGAAGTAATTGCGTTTGCAATACTGCCATTTTGTTTTTTGACAATAAAAAAAATGTCAGAAAACCTTACTTTTCGATGGTTCTTTCTGTCTAGTGTAAGTTTTTCGCTTCTCATACTTTCACATCAGGCAATATCACTTATTTCAACGCCGTTTATTGCAATTTATTGCCTGTATCTTTTCCTAAATAAAAATAAGAAAAAATTTTATTTTATATTTAACAGTATTTTTTCTTTAATATTCGGAATAATTCTGTCTTCTTTTTACTGGCTGCCTGCCATTTTAGAGGCAAAATACACAAATTTATTAACAAAAGGTGTTGTTTCATTTATTTCTCTGGATCAGCTCTTCTATTCACCATGGGGATGGGGATTCCTATTCCAAGGACACAAGGGAGAACTCTCTTTTATCGTAGGCTATGTTGAATGGGCCATTATTTTGTTTTCAATTTATTTATTTTTTAAAAAATTAAAAGAAAAATTTAAGGAAAAAAATCTATACTTAATATCTCTCATTTCATTTCTGATTCTTCTTTTTCTAACTCAATCCGTTTCAAGCCCAATATGGAAAACTGTTCCTTTAATTAACTCCTTCCAATTCTCATTTAGATTGCTTTTATTAACTTCATTCTTTATGTCGATAATTGCAGGCATTGTGATAAAAAATATTCCCAATAAACAATTCCTTATCGCTTTGTGTCTGCTTGCAGTCACAACGACCATGCTTAACTGGGGCAATAGAAAAATGCTCCCCCTATTAACGGATTCCGCTATTTTACATGATTTACCTCAAACTATGGCTAAAATTGGCCCGGGAACAACGATATGGGTTAACTCTGACAAATTTAACATCAATCAGCGAGTTGTCCCGCACATGGATATTCTCCAAGGAAAAGCAAATATTACTGAGGGGCTTAGGGGGCCCAATAAGCATGCCTATTCAATTCGCGTAACATCAGGAAATGCGGCCTTTAAAGAAAATACATTATACTTCCCAAATTGGATTGTCAAAGTAAACGGCAATTTATATCCATTCAGTTTTATGAATCCAAATTATCCGGGAGTAATCACTTTCAATTTAGATAAGGGATTATATCGGGTAGAAGTGATTTTTCAGGATACTAATGTGCGTAAATTATCATCATTAATTAGTCTGTCTTCTTTCATTATTCTGCTTGCATTTGGTTTAATGCGTTCCGGATTTCCAAAGTTTTAAATACATGTCCGTCATTTCTTCCCAAGTATATTTTTTTACCCAAGCATTTGCTTCTTTAACCATTTTCTCTTGAGCTCTAGGATTATCGAGATAAAAAGAAATTTTTGAAACCAATTCGGATGGGGAACTTGAAATTGTAATATATTTCGAAAAAGGAGCCATTCTTAAATAGTCCTCCTTAAGAGGATTATCGTAAACTGCAAAGACCAATCTTTTTGCAGCCATTGCTTCCAATATGGAGAGATATCTTGATACAAAAGCAAAACTATATTTTCTAAAGTATTCTTCCGCATTGCTCCGGGGCTTCAATATTTTTATTTTTTCACTAATTTCAGTCTTAAGTTTTCCATCTCCAATTATAAGAAAATCAAAATTTGGAATTTTCTTCTTGATTATCTCAACCGCCTTAACATACGTTATTATTCCCGTTTGCTCGTCAAGTCTTCCGATAAAAACCGCTCCTTCGGAACTTTTAACTTTTAACTTTTCGCTTTTAACTTTATTAACTCCTCCGTATGAAACAAAAGTTGGTTTTGTACCGTACCATTTTTTAATAAAATCCCCAATGCAAATATTTCCCATTGATAATTTCTCCGATATTTTATGGACTAAAATGTCTTTTGACGTTAATGGGTAACCTTCATATCCATGAAAGGTTGTGAATATTTTTTTAAAAGGAAATATAAATTTAAACGGTAAATACCAAAAAAATACGTCATGGCAGTGAACAATGTCTGCATTTTTTATAAGCTTTCTGTTTGCCCAAAACCAATTCCAAATCTGGATTTTCTTAAACCACCCCTCGCTTAGATTGGGAATCCTAAATACATCAATTCCTTCAATATTTTCCTGTATTTTAGAGTTACGGGCATGCTGTTCCGTAACAACGATAACTTTGTGACCTTTATTGATCAGGTTCCGACTAATTTCCAAAACATGCTTCTCAACTCCCCCTATATGGGGATAAAATCGACGGGAAAAAAATAAAATATTCATGCAATTTTTGCCAAAACAACTATATCATTGGGCTTCCACCTGTTTCGCAGAATTTTTGAGGAAATTTTCTTAAAACCATAAAAACTCTTAAAAGCGTATAATGTTTTTAGTTTGAGAATTTTGAAGCCTGCAATCTTTAACTCGGCTCTTATTAGATTCTCCGTATAAGTTCTGGTGTGTCCGCTAGGATTGTTTTTCATTTTCTCCAAACCCTCATTTGTGGGAACCGAGATTATGAGCGATCCATTAATCCTTAAAATTTTTCTAATTTTCTTCAGAGAATTAAAGATCTTGCTTGGCGCAACGTGCTCCAACACCTCAAGAGCAAAAATAGCATCAAAAAATCTTTTTGAATACCTCATTCTGTAGATTGACTCCTTGCGGAATTGACCCCTAAATCTATTTTTCAAATTTTTGATAGAAACGTCCGAGATATCATTGCCAAAGATTTTAACATTCTTCCGGTTCAACAATTCTTCAATAAATCCATTTCCCGCACCAATATCTAAAACCCTTTTGGCGTTTCTTGGCAAAAATCCGAATGCTGTTTTCACCCTATCTTTAGTCATGCCGTCCTGTTTGCCCAGCTTTGATTCCTGTAACTTGCTGTTCCAGAAAGAAGACGTATTTAAATTTTTGATTTCGGCATATTTTGAATCGTACATCTTCCTTAGTGAATCAAGATCGCTTATGCTGGCGAGAATTTGCCTTGCTCTTTCAACCAAAAAAGGTTTTTTAGCGCATTTCCTACAAAGAGGATATTTATCTTCTGTCTTACAAATCAAGCATATATCCACAGTGGACCCGAGAGGATTCGAACCTCTGACCTCTTCAACCCGCCTGACTGGACTTTGTGTGGACTTGGATGGACTCGAACCATCGAGCTCTCGCATGTGAAGCGAGCGTTCTACCTCTGAACTACAAGTCCATTCACAAAGTCGGGCAGGTGTGAATGAAGCGTTCTACCACTGAACCACGGGTCCTCAACACCATTTTACAACATCCGCTTCGCATTGACAAAGGAAAGCAAATCAAGCACAATAGTTTTATGGAATTTTTAAGAAAAATTTATGGTTTCTTACTGGATACAATTCAAACCCTGCTTTTGGTTTTTGCAGTCTTTCTGGTGATATATGTTTTTTTATTCCGTCCATTTCAAGTCAGTGGAAATTCCATGTATCCAACCTTCCTTGATAAACAATACGTTTTAACCAATATAATTGCTCTCAAATTCGGTCAGCCGAAATATGGGGATACTATCGTATTTAAGGCGCCAAATGACTCTGAAAAAGATTATATAAAACGCGTGATAGGGGTTCCGGGAGATCGAATAATGGTCAGAAACGGAGATGTTTATGTAAACGAACAGCTTCTTAACCAGAATGAGTATCTACCTTCTTCCGTAAAAACCTATGGAGGATCATTTCTTAAAGAGAATGCCAGTGTGCTGGTGCCTGCGGACTCATATTTTGTTATGGGTGATAATAGGAATGGCAGTTCGGACTCCAGAGAATGGGGCTTTGTTCCGCTTAGATCTATTGTTGGGAGATCTTTTTTCGTTTACTGGCCGCTAAACAGGATGGGGGTGGTTAATAACCCGCATAATTAATTATGTTCCAAGCAAAAGTTTATTGATTGTTTTTATCTTAGGCCCCGTAACCTCCACGTCCCCTCTTATTTCGATTAATATTTTGGCTTTTTTGCTGGATTGAAAAATTGTTACCTTATCAAGGTTATGTTTTTCTGCAATTTTTTTTGCCATTCCGTCCAGCTCGGGAATCCATAATCTATCTTCAACCGTACGCGGTTCTTTCTTCTGGATTTCCCCTTTAGCTTTTCTAGCCTCTTCTTCGGTCTGCCTGACTGTGCTATTCTCGCGCAATATTTTTCGGAACAATTCCAGCATCAGAGCCGGATCTCCCAAGGAGATCAAAGGACGGACATGTCCTTCCGAAATTACCCCGGCGACAAGAGCATCCTTGATTGCATCCGGAAGAGACAAAAGTCTGATTGTATTTGAAATTGTTGGAGCGGACTTTCCAACTTTCCTGGCAACTTCATTTGTCCCAAGACCGAATTCGTCAATTAATCTTTTATATGCCAATGCCCTTTCAATCGGGTTAAGGTCTTCTCTTTGTACGTTTTCGACAATAGACATTTCCAGCATGCCTTGAGGCGTAGTTTCTTTAATTACAACCGGGACTTTGGAAAGGCCAAGTAGTTTTGCCGCTCTCCAGCGTCTTTCCCCTGCAACAATTTGATATCCGGCCGGAGTCTTGGCGATAACCAAAGGTTCGAGAATTCCCTGCTCTCTTATCGAATCAATTAAATCATTCAATGATTGAGGCGTAATTGCTCCGCGGGGCTGAAGAGGATTGGATTGGAGCAGATTGACTTCGATTTCATGGATCTCACTCTGGGTATTCGTATTATCCATAAATTATTTTCTATTACGGATTTACTTCTGCAATTTTCTTTCCGCGAGAAGTTTTAAAATTCAAAATTCCGTCCTTTATCGCAAAAAGAGTAAAATCATTCCCCATGGAAACCCCACTGCCTCCAAAGATTTTCGTTCCTTTTTGCCGGACGATAATGTTTCCGGCTATAATTTTTTGTCCGCTATAGAGCTTAACGCCCAAACGTTTTGATCTGGAATCTCTATTTCCTTTAACTGCTCCCTGGGCTTTTGTATGTGCCATATATTTAAGTTCCGGTGAAAATTAATCCTATATTACGTTACTTTTTTACAGCTGTCAAGATATCAAGAATTTTGATTTTCGTTAAATATTGCCTGTGCCCGGTTACTCTTCTGTATTTGGCTTTTGCCTTGAATTTGGCAATCCGCAGTTTCTCTCCCTTAAAATGCTCCAAAACTTCCGCTTTAACTGTGGCGCCGTTAACTCTGGGCTTGCCTAACCTGACCTTGCCATCGGAAACGTATAAAAGGACTTCTTCCAAAGAAAATTTCTCTCCGGGCTTATAGTCAAGTCTTTCAACCTCAATTACTAAGCCCCTGGAGACTTTATATTGTTTTCCGCCTATTTTTACGATTGCGTATTCCATAAAAATTAATTATACCAAAAAATCTACTTAATTTCCAGGACTTTATGCGATGAATTTCCTCTATTCATGCCGGAGAGTGCTCCAAGAAGAATAAAGTTGGAAAGTAAAGAGCTTCCTCCATAGGAGACGAAAGGGAGAGTTATTCCAACTATGGGAAGGATTCCGATATTCATACCTATATTTACAAAAAATTGGAGAAAAATTAAGGAAAATGCAATTGCAGAAAATGTTTTAGAGAATAACTCATCCTGCCCACGGAAAATTGCGAAAATTTTGTACAGCAAAAATGTAAAAGTTATAATCAGCAAAACTGCGCCAATCAGTCCTAATTCTTCGGATAAAGTCGCGAAAATAAAATCAGTATGCCGTTCAGGCAGAAACCTAAGGCCGGATTGTGTTCCCAACCCTAATCCGCGGCCCAAAAGCATTCCTGATCCTACAGCGATAACCGACTGAATGGCATTATAAGACAATCCCAAAGGGTCACTGGGATTTAAAAAAGTCAAAATCCGCTGTCTTTGATAATCATGTAAAAATCTCCAAAAGATGGGAGAAAGTATTGATAAAAAAACTAATCCTAAAAAAAAGAATCTAAAAGGAAAACCAAAAACTATGAGCGCAATAATTGTTACCAAAACATAGATTAGGGTGTTTCCCAGATCCGGCTGCCAAAAAACCAAGAGAGCAACCGGCAGCAAAAAACAAATTACCATAAATAAAGTTTTTAAAGAATAATCATTCCTGGAAGAAAGATATCCGGAAAGAGAAATTGCCAGGAAGGGTTTCAGAATCTCCGAAAATTGCACTCTAAATCCAAAAAGCGTGAACCATCTGACAGCCCCCCTGGCTTCAACTCCAATAATTATAACTATAATTAACAAAACAATAGAAATTAGGTAAATCGGTAACCCGTAGAGTCTTACGGTCCTGTAATTTGCTTGAGAAAAGAATAAAAAAGCGAAGATTCCGATAATAAAGAAAGTAAACTGGCTTTTGAATAAGTTTAGATCCAGGGAAAAAATAGTGGTTAAACTTAGGATTACCAAAACAATTACCGGAGCTAACAATCCCCAGTCAATATTAAAAAGTGAGCGTCTCATTTACCCCGCACCACAATGCCACGTTTATTTGAGCGTGGACTTAGCGAAGATGCGCGATGTGAAAAGTTAAGCGTTTCTAATGCATGACTGTCGATGCGGGGTTTGCGGACAACCTCAAAATTATTTCCCTTTTTTAAGGTTGCAACCATTGCTTTCTTTTTTATTTCATTTTCGAATTCTCTTGGCCAATCCTTGAGGACAACATCTATTTTTTCATCCAATGCTGTCCCTATTTTTTTCCGCTCGCCCTGAATCATTCTTACAATATCCCGCGCTTTCCCCTCTTCTTTCAATTCCTTGGTTAAATTTACATCAAGGGACACTGACATTTCTCCTTTTCCTTTTTCAAAAACCACTTTTTTAATATTCAATTCGTCTTTAATCAGCTCAACTATCTCGCCGTTAATTGTTAATTGCGAATTATTAATTGTTAATTGTGCCAGGGGTTGTCTGACTTTAATCAGCGCTTCTTTTCTTTTTGCATGCCCCATTTCACAAATTTTTCTGGCAAAATCCATCTCCTGCTCCAGCTTTTCATCGATATCTCCGACTTCCGGCCAAGCACTTAAATGCACCGAATCCTTATTCGTTAAGTTTAAATACATTTCTTCTGCCATAAATGGCGTGAAAGGCGCTAGAATTTGGCAAAGGCTGGCTAAAACCTCCCATAAAGTTTGATAGCAATTATTTTTGTCTTTTGCATCTTCGGCAGACAATCCGATTCTCTCGCGTGACCGGCGGACATACCAAAGTGACAAATCACTGAGAAAATTTTCAATAGCATTCCCGGCAGAAAAGGAATTATATTTTTCAAGTGACGCAGTAACAACCTTAATTAATTTATTTAGCCTGGATATTATCCATTTGTCCAGAACGTTTTCCGATTGTTTTTCCATCCCCTGAGGCGTCCAGCTGTCGGCAATGGCATTGGAAATAAAGAAATTATATACATTCCACAACATTAAATGAAATTGTCTTCTGACATTGTCAGCGGCATTGACTCCAAAATTGAGATTTTGTTCGGGATCCTGTCTTAAATACATCCAGCGCATTACATCAACGCCGATTTTATCCGCTGCCTCATTAAATTCAATTGCATTTCCTTTACTCTTGTGCATTTCTTCGCCTGCTTCATCTCTGACCGATGCGAACCCCAAAACCGTTTTAAAGGAATTGATTTTTTTAAGCGCAGTGGACATTGCAATCAGAGAATAAAACCAATTTTTAAACTGCCCGGGGAAACTCTCCGTTATGAAATCTGCCGGAAACCATTCTTTCGGCAGGGTGGAAAACGGAACAATTCCCGCATCCAGCCAGGGATTTCCCACATCAGGAATTCGGGAAGCAACTTCATCGCACTTACTGCACTTAATTTTTACCAAGTCCACCCAAGGCCGGTGCGGGCTATTGCCGTCAAATTCTCCCCAACCTTTAACTGCACGTTTTTTAAGCTCCTCTTTTCCGCCAATCACTTCGAAATTTCCGCATTTATGACATTCCCAAATTGGCAAAGCCAACCCCCAATATCTT
Organism: Candidatus Levybacteria bacterium RIFCSPHIGHO2_01_FULL_40_16; assembly: GCA_001783805.1. GTDB lineage: Bacteria > Patescibacteriota > Microgenomatia > Levybacterales > UBA12049 > GWB1-37-8. The sequence continues at coordinate 144,221 of MFNS01000001.1, read as the reverse complement.
TTTTTACTAATCAACCAATCATGCATATTTTTAAGCCAGTCCAGTTCGCGATCCAAACCCCAATCGGGAATCCAATTAATCTTCTTTGCCACCTCAACCATTTGCTCCCTATAAGTTTTATTCTCTGGCCTTGAGCTTTGAGCTTTGAACTTTGAGCTGGGTTTTTTATCCATCGCAATATACCATTCGTCAACCACTCGCCAAACCAATTCCGTTTTACATCTCCAGCAAGTCGGATACCTATGGGTGTATTTTTCCGTTAGGAAAAAGTAGTTGCCATTTTCGAAAGATTTAAGAAAGTCAATGATTAATTCGGGATGCCTTTTGGCATTTTTTTGGCTAAATTCTCCAAAACCATCCAGATAATTCCCTCCTTCGTCAATAACTTCAATTACCGGTAAATTGTTTTTTTTACCAAGCTGAAAATCTTCGCTTCCCGATCCGGTGGCGATATGGATAATTCCTGTTCCTTCAATTTTACTGATTGGCAGAATTAATTCGTCTGTAGCAATAACTTGATGCAGATATTTCCCCAGTGTTTTTTTCACTTTTGGTAAATTATCAAAAGGAGAAGAATAGTTTAGTCCGATCAAATCTTTTCCTTTAATATTTTTTTTGATTTTAAGACCTAATTTTTCCGCGCTCTCTTTAAGCAGATAATATATATTTCCCTTTTCTTCCCCTGTTGCAATTACGTAATCGTAATTGGGATTTACGGCAAGAGCTATATTGGCAATTAAAGTCCAGGGCGTTGTTGTCCAAGCAATTAAATATTCGTTTTTCCTGTTTTTAATCGGATATTCAACATAGATCGAATCGTGGGTTATATTTTTATATTCCTCTGTCAAAATCTCGTGCTGGGAAATTGCGGTTCCGCAGCGCGGACACCAGGGAACAGAGTCACGGCCTTTGTACAGCCAACCTTTTTCGTGGACAACTTTTAAGAAATTCCAGATCGCATAATTATTTTTATCGGAGGAGGTGTGATAGGATTTGTCCCAATCCATGAAGTATCCCAAACGCTTACTTTGTTCTGTCTGGACTCCCGAAAATTTTTTAACCCTTTGCTTGCAAAGATTAATAAATTTTACGAGACTTTTAAATTTGTCTCCCGGAACAAGATTTTCAATGTCTTTTTTATTTTTCAGCCCCAATTCTTTTTCCACTTCCACTTCAACCCAAAGCCCTTGTTCGTCAAACCCATTTTGAAATCTTTGAGCTTTTCCCCGCATATTCCAGAATCTCTGCCACAAATCCTTATATGTCCTTCCCCAAGCATGATGAACTCCCATTGGATTATTTGCGGTGATCGGACCATCAAGGAAAGAAAATTTTTCTTTTGAGTTTTTATTTTTTTCTAAATACTTTCTTACAATTCCTTTCTCCTGCCATCTATTTAGAATTTCTCTTTCTAATTCCGGAAAATTTATATTCTGTTTTACGGGTTTCATGGATTAATTGTAGCTTAAAAGGAATGACGTATCAAGAAGTGTGGTATGATTAAGCTATGAAAGATTGGGGAGAATTGGCAAGTCCGGAGGATATTCAAAAAACAATTGAAGCTTTAAAAGCAAACGGAATAAATGCAATAGTTGTCGAAAATGGTCAGGAGGCTAAGAAAAAAGTACTGGAATTATTACCTCAAAATGCTGAAGTAATGAATATGTCCTCAACTACAATTGATACGCTGGAACTTCCAAAGGAAATAAACGAATCCGGAAAATATAATTCGGTAAAAGTAAAGCTGGAAAAAATGGATAGAAAAACCCAAGGCAGGGAAATGCAGAAAATGGGTGCAGCTCCGGAATACGCCATTGGCAGTGTCCACGCGGTTACAGGGGACGGGAAAGTATTAATTGCCTCAAATACGGGCAGCCAATTGCCGGCCTACGTTTATGGAGCTTCCCATGTGCTCTGGGTGGTCGGAACACAAAAAATTGTTGCCAATTTGGAAGAGGGCATGAAGAGAATTTATGATTATGTTTTACCTCTTGAATCGGAAAGAGTGAAAAAAGCATACGGCATGGAAAGAAGCAATGTCAGCAAATTATTAATAATTAATAAAGAGATTGTTCCCAATCGGATAACTTTAATCTTCGTCAAGGAAAAACTCGGCTTCTAACTCTCTTTTTTCCACACAAACCTCCACCAGATTTCCCAGATGGACTGTTCTATTCCAGAATAAATTTTGTTTAGAACAAATTATGCCGTTTAAGGAATAGAATAATAAGATCCGTAACCGGCAGGTCTAGCCAACACATCCCAGAAATGTTGACCGGCAAATGTTCCTTGAGAGAGAATGACTGCAAACTGTCCCCAAATGCAATATCCACCACTTGACACTGGTATTCCGGCTGCGCCACAAGGACCTACCCAAACTATCTTGTAATGCCAGGTTTCACCGCTACCGTTTGGAACCATTCCATTCCACTCATTGTCGGTCCAGGCATTATATGGCGGTTTCTTCCAACCTTCAGCATTTCCCTTATCCCATTCTGCATTCCATTTCATGACCAATCTATCTTTGGCATATGTGGAATCTCCCCAAACTTTGCCATCTAACACCCTATCTACTCCATCGGCAGGACCAACAAAATTTCTTGCAGTTCTGTTGTAGCCGTACTGATCAAATCCTGTGCTTACTCCCTTAACGTTGCTGTTAGTTTGATTATTAATAATAAAAACAAGCAGAAAGACTCCTATAGCCCAACCCAAGATTGCAGATAACAAATACGGGCTTCTCTTTATTCCTGATTTTGCCATTTTATTTCACCTCCTAATTTTTTTTAACCCTATAATAATATTTTCACAAACTAAGCTTGTTGTCAACCTCTCTAACAAAAAGTGCTGAATTATTGAATTCCTGACTTGATTTACGTGAAAATCTTTGCTAGCATATTTACAGAATGTTAAAAATCAGAATGCGTTTACTTCTCTTAGTTATTCTGAGCGCGGTGTTATTTCTGACCACTTTTGCCAAAGGCGTTGCCGCAAACCATTCGTGGGGCGGTTACCACTGGGCACGCACCGGCAATCCTTTCACTCTGAATCTCGGAGACAACCTTTCCTCAACCTGGGATCCGCATCTTGCAAGCACATCTTCCGACTGGAGTATCTCATCCGTTCTTGATACGAATATTGTCCCGGGCTTAACCAAGCCTAGAAATTGCCGGGCAACCAGCGGACGCGTAGAGGTCTGCAACAGTAAATACGGCAATAACGGCTGGCTTGGTTTAGCGCAAATTTGGGTGAGCGGAGTACACATTAGTAAAGGTGTGACGAAAGTTAATGATACTTATTTTAATAACGCACCGTACAACACGACTGCCTGGAAGAATCTGGTCATGTGTCAGGAAGTCGGACATACTTTAGGATTGGACCATCAGGATGAGAATTTTAGTAATTCCAACATGGGAACATGCATGGATTATACCAGCAGCCCGGAGTCAAACCAGCATCCCAATGCTCACGACTATGAGGAACTGGAAATAATTTACGCCCATCTTGATACCTCTTCAACTCTCCAAAGTAGCACCCAGAAATTGCCGTTTGGCTTGTCTGTTTCCCTGGGAATCTTGGAGGGTGATTTTGAGAACCGCAGCGATTGGGGCCGCGAATTAAGAAACAACGGACACATAGCCTTGTACGAACGCGATTTTGGCAATGGAAACAAGCTCTTCACCTTCGTCATCCTGGCCCAGAAATAAACTAATTCCACACAAAATAAAATCCCTTGAGTTAACCAGTTGACAAAAACTGCTACTTTTGACACTATACTATAAACATAGGCTAAATATGCCGAAGATTATTTCAGTTAGAACCAGGTACAAAGGCAAAGACACTGAACCTACAGAAAATATTCTACAAAGTCTTTGGGATGAATTTATATCGCTGGATAGATTTTTAAAATTTACTATTGTCATTTTTTTGCTTATTGCTTTTTCTACTCCTTTTATTGTAGCCAACAAGCAGATCTTTATTCCCAATGCTGCAGCAAATAAAACTGCAACTATTAGTGTTTCTCCGCCGTCCGGGTCTTACTCAATCGGCCAGCAATTTATAGTTAATCTTGTGATATCCGGGGGAGGACAAGCATTTAACGCGGCCCAAGCAGCAGTTGCAGTTTCTAGCAATCTCACTGTACAGACACTCGATATTGTGCCTGCACCCTCCGGAGGATGCAACTTCACTTTTCCCAATCAAAAAGCAACTCCTACACCCGGTAATCCATCCTTCGCAGGGGCTATTTTAAATGGATCTTCAACACAATGTATTCTTTACTCACTTACTCTTTCGGCAAATGGAGCGGGAACCGGTACTATTACTTTAAGCAAAGGTTCCGTAAAAGCCTACAGTAATAACTCTGAAATACTTCTTTCTCTGCAAAGCGGCTCGTACACCATTAATCCTGTTGTTTCCCCAACCCCAACTTCAACACCTGTCCCAACCCCAACTTCAACACCTGCCCCAACCCCCACTCCAACGTCTGTCCCAACCGACACTCCGACTCCTGCCCCAACAATTGCGGTTGTTCCTCCACCGACAATTGATCAACAGCCCTTAGATACCTATTCTATTTCACTTAACCTAACGGGAGCTAAAGATATAATTGTTGCAAGCGTTTACATAAATAGTGATGCAAGTCTTACAACTTACCCAACTTCAACAACCTGGCAATATCCGGCAACCCTGACACTTGCTTCAAATACATTTATTGTCTACGGTCAGGATAATCTCGGTAATAAAAGTTCGAATGTGAGTATTACTATTAATGTTCATAGGCCCGGCGATATTAACGGCGATAGCATTATAGATCTGACAGACCTTTCCATGTTTGGAACAGATTGGGAAAATATAGGTAATCTTAATTATGCCTTGTCCGACATGAATAACGATGGCCTTATTGATTTAACCGATTTCTCAATTCTTGCAAAAGCTTATGGAAACTAAGTATAAATTTTTAATTTTGTTTTTAGCCGTATTTACAGCAATTGCGATACACGTAACTACGCCAAAAATGGTGGCAGCCGGAGGAAGTATCAATATTACCCCCAATACGTCTACCTACAAAAAGGGAGATATATTTCAAGTTGCTGTCAATATTAACGGCGGCGGTATTGCATTTAACGCTGCTAAATCAACCGTGAATATTAGTCCGTCTCTCACTGTACAGTCTCTGACTATCGGCGACTGCGGCTTTGCTTTTGTCCGTACACCAACCTCAACAAATCAGTCTTTTGCGGGAGTCATTTTGGGAGGTTCCAGAACTGGCTGTACCGTATATACTCTTGCGCTAAAAGCCGCTGCGGAAGGCGTTGGCACCATTGCTCTTTCCAATGCTTCTTTGAAGTCCCAAAAGGGCGCTGCAGACATATTAAGCTCTTTAGGAAATGCCAGCTACATAATTATTCAAAGTCCAAATGTTGGATCGTCAAGCCAGCCGACTCCGATTCAAGCGCCAATTATCGGGCCTAAAGGGGAAATGCTTTATTCAATTATTTACAACGTTTCTACGTCAAAGGCTCTTGCGTTATCGGATGCCAATGCCTTTCTTGATTCCAATATTCAGGGGGCGAGGATAGCAAGTGACAGCTTTCAGTTTGATAAAGTTCCTCAAGGAGTACATGTCTTGACTCTCTCGCAAAAAGGCGTTGTACTTTCAAAAGAAATTATCAATGTAGCAGGAAGCAATGGCACAATGATCATCGGAGTTAGCATCAAGGAACCCGAACCGTCCCATCTGTGGCTATGGATATTCACAATAATCGGGCTGATAATTATAAGCATATTTGCGGTAATTTTTTATAAAAAATTAAGAGACTAGCCGGTTTTGGTCTAACTCCTTTTCAATTTTGGTTTTATGCGTTTGTTGCGGCTAATATTTTCCTAACCTATAATTACATCACCCGTCCTAAAGATGCTTTTTGCTGGGGTTATTTCTTATTCTCTTGGAGAATTTTATCTGCAAATTTTTTCTGCCCGGCTTGAACCAAACCCATATACATTTTTTTAATTCCCCCATTTATCGCCCGTATTGTCTGTTTATCAACCGCAAGTATTACCAGATTATCGCCTTTTTTCCGTGATTTTTCATAAATATGAGTACTCCCGCTTGCTTTGGCAAGCTTTTCTGCAAGAGAAAGACCAACTAAAGCTTGCGGAAATCGATCCTTTCTTCTTTGAAGCTCTTCTAAATTTAGAGATGTTTCCGGAACATCAGAATCTTTATTCTCAGATTCTTTATTCATATAGACAACCGATTCCTCTGTCTTAAGATTAGCAATTGAATGGGGATAAGTCAAGAATTAACATTTCTTATTTTTACTTTTCTATTTTCTTAATGTATGATTTAAAAATGAAATGGAAAATAAATAAATTTGCTCTTATCTTTATTCTTGTTTTCTTTTTTGCTTTTCTGGTTTTCCTTTTTCTTCCCGGCATGCATGACAGATATATGTATCCGGTGTTTCCCTTGCTGGCTGTGGCAATAGGCTTAAGTAAGCAAGCCAAAACTTATTTAATTATTTATTGCCTTTTGTCGTTATTTAATTTAATTAATGTTGTTTATTCATGGTATCCGATCGTCCTTGATTCCACATCCACTTTTTACCACATTTTCTATGGGGACTATTTTGGCTGGATCATCAGTGTACTGACTGTGCTGGTTGCGGTTTGGTTTTATCTAAAAAACTTCTCAGACCTAAGAAGCTTAAATAATAGTTAGTTCCTCCGGCGGAGAAATTATATTAAGAGATATTATCTTACAACACCGATCAGAGTAAATCCCTTTGTCATACGTCCAGTAATTGGATCCCGTCTAACTACAATTCTAACGTCACGATAATAATCGCCAGCACCAAGAGATGATGAATCCTCCGGCATGACTTGCTCATTCATAAATTTAGCTATACTTGAAATCTTTTTCCTAAGTTCTTTGAGTTTTAAATCGGTTTCTATTTCTTTTTTGCTAGTACGTTCATAGCCGATAGACAGAGAAAATAAAACCTGCTCTTTTCCTGTCAATTCGTAGAGTTTACCTTTATCTAAAATCGGTCTTCCAGCTTCCATAAATTTAATTTCTCTGTCTTAGGAATGCGGGGATGTCCCAGGCGTCGTCGCTATTGTCTTCAACAGGCGTTTCCTGCGGTTTTGGCGCTTGCGGAGTATCATTTGCTAACTCCTGTTTTGGCTCAACCGGACTTATTAAGGGCTTGACAAATTCTTTAAGAGTTTGTCTGGCGTGATCAAAACCTGTTGCAATAACCGCGATTTTTATCTGGTCATGCATTGCCTCATCAATTGTCGCGCCGAAAATAATATTTGCATCAGGATCAGCAGCAGAGGAGATAATTTTGGCAGCCTCATCAACTTCCGTCATTGTCAAATCAGGCCCGCCGGTAATGTTAAACAGAACTCCCCTGGCTCCATCCATGGAAATTTCTAAAAGCGGAGACGCAATTGCGCTGCGGGCTGCGGTTTGCGCTCTATTTTCTCCAACTCCGGTACCAATTCCCATCAAAGCCGACCCGGCATTACTCATAATGACTTTTACATCTGCGAAATCAACATTGATTAGTCCCGGAATTGTAATTAAATCGGAGATTCCTTGCACCCCTTGCGTTAGTACGGAATCTGCAATTCTAAAGGCTTCAAGAAGGGATACTTTTTTGTCAACTACATCCAGAATTCTTTGGTTGGGAATAACTATGAGCGTGTCCACTTTGTCTCGGAGAGTTTCGATCCCGTCTTCTGCCACGACCATTCTTCTGGTTCCTTCAAAAGCAAAAGGCTTGGTCACAACTGCCACAGTCAAAGCGCCAACTTCTTTTGCGGCTCTGGCAATTACCGCACTTGCTCCAGTACCGGTTCCGCCTCCCATACCGGCTGTGATAAAAACCATGTCCGACCCATCAATAAATTCTTTTATTTTTTCATAAGATTCCTCGGCGGCCTGACGTCCGATATCCGGATTTCCGCCGCTACCCAAACCCTTGGTAAGATTTTCTCCAATTTGAATTTTGGTTGGGGATTGCGACAGCAGAAGAACCTGCGCATCGGTATTTACGGAAATAAAATCAACCCCTTTAACCTCGCTAATTTTAATCATGGAATTGAGCGCATTCATTCCTCCTCCGCCTATACCCAAAACCCGGATTTTGGCAAAGTTAGTTGTTTGAGGTTTGATTAACATAAGTTATCGATTCAACTTATCCTAACACCCAATTTCGCAAAAGTCAATGAGTCCATTTAGGGCAGAAAAGATTTTATAAATTTAAAAACTTTGGAAAATATCCGATTAATACCCAAATTTCCAAACGAAGGCAGGCTTAGTCCGAAAGGCAAAGACGGTTTAATATCCAGAGTTGCCCCGAAAACCGCCAATCCGACAACGGAGGCAAAAGAAGGATACTGTATTTCATCAATTAACCCCTTGATGTTAATTGGAGTTCCAATTCGAACCGGCATTGCCAAGGTTCTTTTCGCGCTATCCGCTGCCCCGACCGTTAATGCCCCTCCCCCGGTTATTACAATTCCCGCAGGAGTCTGGCCCGCGTATCCTGATCTTTTTATTTCCATTCCGATCATGGTAAAAATCTCATTAAGTCGCGGTCTAACTATTCCGTCAGTTAGTGTTTTATGGGAAACTTTCCGCAAATCTTCGGTAAGTCCCAAAGAACTTAAATCTATTTCATCAATATTCCTGGCCTCTCTTTCAAAAGTCTCTCCTAATCTTTCAATTTTGGGTCTTTTTGACATATTAGACAGATAGATCTTTATCTTTTCCGAGGATTCCAAAGAAATCCGAAGCCCTATTGCCAGATCATTGGTAATATGCCTTGCCCCAATTGCCAGGACAGAAGAATAAGCAACCGATCCTTCGGAATAAATGGAAATATCTGTTGTTCCCGCTCCAATATCTACCAGCACAACCCCTAGCTCCTTCTCTGTTTCGGATAAAACCGCGAGACTTGACGCGTATCCGCTGAAAGCAACGCCGTCGATATCAATGCCGACTTGAGAAAAAACTTTTTCCAAATTACTCAAAGACGGAGAAGCAGCCGAGATAATATGCGTATCAACTTCCAGTCTTATTCCAATCATACCAAGGGGATCTTTTATTCCTTCTTGTCCATCTACCGCATAATTGCGGGGAAGAACGTGAAGAATTTGACGGCTGGAGGGAAGAGAGACAGCTTTGGCAGCATCAATTACCCGGGCAAGATCACTTTCTGTGATTTCGCCTGCAGATGAAGAGACAGCCACAACGCCCCTGGAATTTTGTGACTCGATTTGACTTCCTCCGATTGAAGCCACGACACTCCCTACTGAATGTCCCGCCATTCTTTCCGCCCCATCCAGCGAATTATTTATGGATTCTACCGCTTCTTTAATGTCGACAATCTGGCCTTTTTTGACTCCGCGGGAAGGAACTTCGGAAACTCCCAGGACGTTGACGAACTCTTCATCAACCCTGGCAATGATGGTGACAATTTTTGAGGTACCGATATCAACGCCTACAATTATTTTACCCTCACTCATACTTTTATTAAAAGGAGATGATAGGTTCTGCAAACCTAAAATCTATGCTCTTGAATGGCTTACCTTCTATTGTAAGCTGAATGAGTATTCTTTGTAAAGAGGATATTTGCTGTCCAATGTCCTTATCCAAAGAAAGCCGAACCTGTCCGTTATTGGAAATATCAACCAAGTAAGAATTATTCTCCGAAATTATTTTGGAAAATGATACATGATTGTTCTTGAGAATCTTTTCAACCTCTGCTCGGTTAATATTTATTTTGCCGACTGGGCTGATGAACAATGGCTTGCCTGAGACAAAAAATGTATTTAAAAAAAACGCAATAAATCCTAATATTCCTAACAGTAAAATATACGCGGCAAATTTTCTCTTAAGATTTTTTTGCTGTCTTGGATTCATAGGCATAATTTATTACCGAAATTATATTGTGCGCTGCGCTTTTTACAGGAAAACTTCTGCGTTCTTTATTATTTATCTTATATTTATCTATATTGCGGAATATCAGCTCAATTGCCTGCAAGAGCTTTTTTCCATTTAAGCCTGCTTGGGGCAGAACAATACCCAGTCCAATTTTTTCTAAAAATTTAGCATTCCTTGTTTGTTCTCCGCCTTGGGAAAAAGGCAGAGGAATTAAAAGAGCCGGTTTTTCGAAATAGATTAACTCCGTAATAGTATTCATGCCGGAGCGCGCAATAATTAGAGACGACAAATTTATCAAATCCCCAATCTCGGACGGATTAATGAATTTTTCCAAGATATAGTTTTCGCGCAGGCTCTCGGGCAAATTCTCTTTCAAGATTTTCAGACGGTCAAAATCACGGTATTCATGAGTATCTCCGGCTTGATGAACAACATTGTAGGTAACTAGAAGCTCTTTGATTATTTCTTCAATTAAGACATTGATGAAATGCGACCCGGAACTGCCGCCCGTAATATAAATTGTCGGTAATTTGTTGCCAAAAATTGAGAACTTTCCCGAGGGCAATTCCAAGATTAAGAATTTACGTATGGGATTTCCGGTCATTACAACTTTGTCCTTCGGAAAATATTTTCTTGAAGAATTCCAGGATATGCAAATTTTTTTAGCAAACCGGGAAATCAGCCGGTTGGCAACACCTGCCCCCATGGTCTGCTCATGGATCACAACCGGGATTCTAAGTAAGAAAGCGCAAAACGCTACGGGAATAGAGACATATCCTCCAAATCCCAACACAACGTCCGGCCTGAAATCAATTAAGATTAAAAAAGATTTAATAATTCCCAAAGGAAGTTTCAATAAGGAAAGGATGGTAAATTCGGTAAGTTTGCGCTGCCATCTTCCCGTATTCAAACCGACAAAGGGAATGCCTAAGCCGGAAATTGTCTCGTATTCCAAAGATAAAGTGTTATCCCCTTCTAAGGCATATTTCCTGCCGATAAAAAGAATTTGCGTATTTTTCGGCAATGCCTCCAAGACAGACAGGGCCGGCGCCAAATGTCCGCCAATTATAACAATCTTCATAATAAGGTCTGTCAGCTTCCTTGTTTGGAAATATTCAAAAGAATTCCGATTGCAGTCAGATCAACAATCAAGCTTGAGCCCCCATAGGAAATAAAGGGTAAAGGAATGCCGGTCAAAGGAACCAGTACTGTTTGGGCAGATAGATTAATAATTGTTTGGATTGCTATAAAAGTTGTGATACCTCCTGCCAAAAGTTTCCCAAAATTATCTTTGGCATTAACAGCAATTTTAAAACAGCGGGAAATAATAAAAATGAAAAATAGAATTAGCGCGACTGCCCCGACAAAGCCCAACTCCTCGGCAACAATCGCAAAAATAGAATCCGTTGTGCTTTCGGGAAGATAGGCATATTTTTGCAAAGAATTTCCCAATCCTACTCCCAATAAACCGCCCGATCCGAAAGCAATTAGAATTTGCTTGACGTGATAAGAAGAAGACTGTAAGGTTGAGTCAATGTTCAAGAATGACTCCAGTCTTTCTGCACGATAAGAAGAGAATTTTACAAATAAAAATCCCAAGAACCCAAGTAGGGGAACTATGATGGAAAAATAAAAAATATTGGCTCCCGACAAAAAATAGATTATTAGTCCTTCAGCTAAAATTACCGCCGTTGTTCCCATATCCGGTTCGCTAATCACCAATCCCAAAACCAATCCCATCAAGAGTAAGAATGCGGGCAGCCTGCCCTTCTCTTTGTGAGAGAACCAGGCTGCCAGATAGATTGCTAAGGCAAGCTTGACGAATTCCGCAGGCTGTAAAAGAAAAGCCCCTAGATTGATCCAACGGTTGGCCCCTAAAAGATTAACCCCAATGCCGGGAACAAAAACCAGAATTAAAAGCACTAAAGCTCCCGAAAGTATAGGCAGTGCTAAAGCATGTAATTTATGATAATCAAAAAAAGAAAAAAAAGTTAACGCCCCCAGCCCAAGCACTATCCAGATAAATTGATCTTTAACATAATGATATTTATCTCCAAAATCCCTAAAAGCTACAAAACTCGACGCATCATAAATCATAAAAAGTCCGAAAAAAGTGAGAATTACAACGGAAATCAATAGAGAAATGTCATTTTTTTTCATATCGAATTACGAAGATGAATTACTGAATAAAAGCGATATATAATCCAAGAATAGCAAAAAGAAATCCCAAAAGCCAAGCCCGCATCACTATTTTCGGCTCATCCCAACCTTTTCGCCGTAAAAGAAGATGAAAAGGGGAAACCGAAAAAATTTTTCTGTGGAAAAACTTTTTTGAAATGATTTGAATTAGAGATGAGGCAATTTCGATAATAAATACTCCTCCAATAAATGCTAAAGCAATAACTTTGCCGGTTAACAGTCCGATTACCGCCAAGGCTGCTCCCAAAGATAAGGCCCCCACATCTCCCAGCCAAATTCTGGCTTTATAAATATTGAAATACAGGAACGCTCCAACCGAGCCCATCAGAACCGCAACGAATATTCCCAGAGGCTGATCCAGCTGATTGGAAGTAATTGCTAAAAATGCCGCCAGACAAATTAACAACAGTCCCGATGCCAAACCGTCCAAGCCGTCTGCAATATTAAAAGCATTTGCAAAAGCCACAATTACAAAAGCGGCAAAAGGAATAAATAACAATCCCAGAGCCACCAACCCAAAGCCTCTAATGAAAATGTAAGAGTATCCCAGCTGAAAATACATGATTGCGGCTACTCCAAGCGCCAAGGCCCACTGAATTGCGAATTTATGTCTGAATTTCAGGCCAAAAAACCCTCCGTGTCCGTCAACCAGTTTCCTGAAATCATCGTAGAAACCCAACGCTCCAAAACCGATAAAAGTCAGCATAATCGTAGCTACTTCCCAGCCATTAATGCTTGTACCAAGTATCCCGTATGCCCAGAAGGTTAGCGCACAAACAACGGCAATAATCAATATTCCTCCACCGAATGGCGTACCGGCTTTCCAATTGTTAAATTTGTCAAAGGTAGGCGTGGGCTTATTGAACATATCCACAGTTTTCTGTTTGGCGCGGCGGAATTTCATCTTGTAAAGAAAATCAATAAAGGGAATGAGAAGTGTCCCGGTTATAAAAAGAGACAAAAGAACTAATCCGAATAGCTGTGCCATTGGGATATTATACTATTATTTGTAAACTTTGTCTAAGCGGCGCAGAGCCTTCTGCTTTTCGAAAAGATTGATTTTCGATCGGTTTATTGCCCGCTCCAGCAAAGAAATGGTTTTGTCATAGATAGGCTTGTCCACGGGATACGGAATGGCGTCCTTTCCGCCGAAGGCAAAACTGTATCTGGCCGGATCTTCATAGGAAGGATCCGCTCCATAGATTACCTCCGATACCAAAGACAAAGCGCGGACAGTTTTGGGCCCGACACCCTCGGTGGCGAGGAATTGCTCGTAATTTTGAGGCTTTTCGAAGCAGACTTTCTGAATTATTTTTTCCAGGTATTTACTTTTCCCAAAATCTTCAAGAATAACCGGATGAGTCCTGAAGTGTTCGTCGGACAACTGCAAAATACTTAGTTGTTCTGCCCCGTTTCTCAGGGTTATTGACCGAGAAAGACTTGAAAAATGCGACCTTAGCAATTGAATATTTTTCATTACCGTCATATAACTTGAGGAAATAAGTTGCGTGGCAATATCTTTATTCTTTCTGCTTTTCTTGGCCACCAAGTTTAAAACATTTTTCTCAAACACTTGAGAGGCAATACCCGTATGTGGTTCTTCAGTAAAATTCTTAGCTTTGAGTTTTGAGCTTTGAGTTTTGAGATCAAGTTCATCACCCCAATGATATCTCCTTGCCGATGAACTTGCTGTATTCATTCCCTGCTGAACTACGGCCCATGCTCCATTGCGGGAAAAAATAAAGGCGTGATGATAGATTGAATAACCGTCTTGGATCAGAGAACTATCTACTTTGGCGGCCATTTTGGAACTAAATTTGAGGCCGCGAGTTTGTTCAATATCGAAATTAAGTATTCGTCCCCAATTTTCTATCTCGACCGGAGTTTTGAGCGAGGTTTTGCCTTTTCCTCCGCAGATAAACAACCCGAGATTTCGTTCGTCTCCGCGGATTGCTTCTTTCAGGGCGGCTGTCAGAATAGTCGTTAAGCCGGACGCATTCCAGTCAAAAGCCAGAATTGTTCCCAAAGATTGAAACCAGACCGGATCGGCAATCCTTCTGACGAATTCATCCGGACCATATTCGTCAATTAAGACATAAATAATTTCCCGCCCCAACGCCACCATTCTTTGAAAAAGCCATGGAGGACAACGCCCGCTATCTAATGTGAATGTGGCTACCCCTCTTCTCATACAATCAAGGTAGCACTAAAGAAGAAATTTATCAACCCTGTCTCCATCTAAGCTTGACAGATTTCCCATTTTTTCCGGGAATTGTTAATTTTGCCTCATTGATTTGCTCTTCACTTAAACATTTGACCCGTAAACTTCCGTTATTGATTGAAACGTCACATACTCTTATTACATCTGATGTTACAATCTCAATAGCTCTTTTTGAAATTCCGGGTGGAGGAATAAAAGAATACGGCTTTGAAGGAAAAACCTCCTTTCGACTTTTAATCAGTCCAAATGGCCCTTTTTTCCCTATCATCTCTATTGTCATAATGGTAGAGTATCATTAAAAAAACAAATATTCAAGCTAAAACAATAGGAAATTAGTTAAGGAGGACTATGGAAAGATTTAGGATTGAGGCAAAGCTTACCCAGACAAGGTAAGGATACAGAAGATAGGCCGAAGTTTTGGAAATAAGTAATGATTGGCGGATTGTCAGAAAAATAAAAATCCAAAGAGAAATAATTTCGAGAAAAGCCGCTTGCGGATTATGCCATCCAAAAAATATTATTGACCAGAAAAAATTTAACACCAATTGAATTAGGAATAATTTTATTGCTTTTCCTTCTCCTTTTTTCTTGGCGGTCCAGAGAAAATACAATGAAATTCCCATAAGAATATACAAAATCGTCCAAACAGGACCAAAAAGATAGTTTGGCGGACTGAAAGAGGGTTTATTCAAAGTTGCATACCAAGTAGGAACCGCGGAAACAGTAAAAACAGAACCTGAAAAACCAACAATAAGAGGAAGCGCAATTGAAACAATTAATTTCGGTAGATTTAATCTCACTACCTAACTATATCACAAAAAAAATATGATAACATTTTCCCCGCGCCCAAGAAGTCAAATTATTCTAACATTCCTTTTTCCGCTTTTTTTTATTTTTTTGCTTACTACTTCCTAAATCTTCCAATTCTACTCCTCGCTTTCCCATAAGTCGAATAATATTCCAAGCCCTTATTTTGTCAATCAAAAATGGATTCTATAATCCTGCCGCTTTTTTGAGTCTCTCAAAAGACTCTTTTGTGGACATTCCTTTGCGTCTGTAAAGAACATTTCTGCCTGTGGGGCCTGCACCAAAAGCTATTACGGGAACCTTATTCCCCCATTTGGATATTTCCTTTTCGTAGTATTTATAGGATTGCGGATACGGTGCGTGATCTTGTTTTTGGGAAGTTCAAGTGAACGAATGGAGGATATGAAATTAAAAGGATATTTCCTTAGCGGATCATTTGGATTTTCCGGATCTTTTGAGGCATCCTGATTCTCTGCCCAGGATACAAAGTTTATTTCGTCTTCTTTCGTTATTCGATTGTAAGTGATCAAGAGCCAGGTGTCCAAATCAGCAAACTTACCTCTTGGACCGGCAAATTTGACGTCATGCATTCCTTCTACGAAGGACATTACTCTTTGTTGTGCCAAACCTTCTTCATTAAAAAGCTCTTGTGTGTCCATGAGCGAATTATAAATTTTTTTTACTCAAAACGCAAAGAGGTTCATTATTTTACCTGCTATAATGCTGCCCTCGTTTTCCATGCGGAGTTTTTCTTTCATTGCTTCGCAGAACGTTCAATATTTCCTGTATTTTTTCATCGCTTGGAGAAGGACTTTTCGGATCAGGATAAACGCCGGCATCTATGAGCGTCTTCTTTACAGTCCTACCTCTTTCCGTAACAGTTTTCCTAACAATAGCGCTATTCCTTCTATCAATTTCCATATCTATTTTACAGTTACTGATTTGGCGAGGTTGCGGGGCTTGTCCGGATCTTTAATGCCGCGTTTTAGCGCCAAATAATAAGCCAGCAGCTGGGAAATTACCACTTGCGGAATAATTGTCGCGTCTCCCACATCGGATGTTGGTAAAAACCGGTCAAAAACGTTGTTGTTTTTGGGTCCGATGCCAATGATAAATCCGCCCCGCGCTTTGATTTCCTGAGCATTGGAGACGATATCGTCATAGGTTTCATCGTTTGGGGCAAAAACAATGCAGGGCGTTCCTTTTTCTATGAGCGCAATCACGCCGTGCTTTAATTCTCCTCCCGCAAAGCCCTCCGCGTGCAGACAGGCGGTTTCTTTGATTTTCAAAGTTGCCTCCATTGCCGAAGCATAAGATAATCCGCGTCCGATAATATAAATGTGTTCTTTATTTCTTAATTCACCCGCTACTTTTTGCAAACTTTTTTCGAATTCTTCCTGCAGAATTTCCTGCACATTTTTTGCCGCTTTCAAAAGGAGACTCTTGCCAGCTATTTGTCTTTTCGCCAAAGAATAAGCCGCAAGAATTAAAACAGAGATCATGGCGATAAAGGATTTCGTGGCGATCACGGCTTTTTCTTGACCGGCTCCAAGCAAAATTTTAAAGTCGGCTTGCCGATAAAGTGTTGATCCCAGCATATTGACAATTGCCACGATTTTGGAGCCTTTCTTTTTGGCCTGAACAACCGGGTCAACCACATCAATCGTCTCACCGGATTGAGAAATTGCAATTACCAGACTTCTTTCAGTTAAATAATCCTCCAAATAATTAAATTCCGAACCAATGGAAAAATTAACGTGTTTTTTGGCAATTCTTGAGAAAAGATAAGTTCCCGCCAATGCCGAATATGAAGCGGTACCACATCCCAACATAAAAGTTCCAAAGGCCTGGTCAATTAACTTCGCTAAATGGTTAATTTCCGTAGTGTAATTAAGCGCGATGTTTTCGATGACTTTTGGCTGTTCATGAATTTCTTTCAGCAAGAAATGTTTGTACTTTCCTTTTTCCGTTTCTGCAAATTTCCAATCCAAAGTTTGAATGTTCGGCTGTATTTCTACCCCTCCGGGCAGACTGATAAGCTTTAATTTTTCTCCCAGAATGACCATTTGTTTGTCTTCCAGAAAAATAACTTTGTTGGTATGCTTTACAATCGCGCAGAAGTCGGAGGCGACAAATAATTCTTTATTTCCAATGCCCACCACCAGAGGTGAGCCGGTTTTGGCAGCCACAATTTCTTTGGATACGGCGTTGGCAATTACAACCGCATTAAGTCCTTTCAATAAATTAAATGCATCCCTGACTGATGAAGAAAATCCCTCACGTTTGAGATTTTCTTCAACCAAATGCGGGATTGCCTCTGTGTCGGTTTCCGAAATAAACTTATGTCCTTTTTTAATTAGCTCTGTTTTTAACTCCTGAAAGTTCTCTACAATTCCGTTGTGAACAACTGCGATTGTTTTTGTGCAATCCAAATGAGGATGGGAATTTTTTTCCGTCACACCGCCATGAGTTGCCCACCTGGTGTGCCCGATACCTAAAGAACTTTGGGGTAAATTTATTTTCGCATCTCCTATTTTCCCAACATGTTTTTCAAAAACCAATTTCTTTCCCTGCTTGACAGCGATTCCCCAAGAATCATAACCTCTGTACTCCAGAAGTTTTAGTCCTTCCAGGACAATCTCCGCCGCCTTTGACTCATGTCCTACGTAACCAAATATGCCACACATAATTTATTTACAATCACCCACGCCTGTCCGTTTCACTTGCAGGTGAACTCTCTTCGCTACGCGATCGTCCGTTCCGAATATTCCACACATATTTAATTATTTTTAATTATCGATACTATATCGGAGATATTTGTGATTATTGCATCGGGCTTAAATCCAGGAATAAGTTCTTGCGAAGCAGCGTAAATTCCTCTTTTTACCCAAATCGTTACGATGTCGTTTTTTAATTTTTTTGCCAAATAAAGAATATCTAGCAAATCATCAATTAAATACAGTTTTGTTTGTTTATATTTATCAATAATTTTTGGCAGCGTTTTATACTTGTCAACGCCCATATACACGTGGTCAACGTGTAATAAATGCTTAAATTTTCTTACCTTATTTACCTGAAATTGTTTATGTCCTTTTGAAAAAATGCCAATAACTGCGATCCTGGACACCTCACTAATAGTCTCTAAAGTCTCCTCATATAAGCTTTCCGGACGATTATATTTTGCCATTGCTATATCTTCAATCTTTCGTAAACCCCGTATTCTTCCTAAGGCTTTGGCAACTTTTAAAGAAAACTCTTTTGGCTTAAAGCGATTAAATTCATTAACAGTTTCTTTATAAGCTGTTTGGCCAATTTGTGCCATTGCTTTCTTGTCTATTTTAAAAAGACTCCCAATCGAATCAAATAAGGATTCTAGAAATATATCTCTGTTGAAAAGCGTATAGTCGATATCGAAAAGCACAACAGGTTTATTTTGTTGCATCATAATTCCATCCTATATACATTGGTATCGCGTTTCTTAAAACCTAATTTTCCATAAAGTTTGTTCGCATCTTCTCTTTCGGGACGGGAAGTCAAATTAAGCGAGACAGCGCCATTGTTTTTTGCATTTTCTATTGCATAAGTGATTAGCTCTGTTGCAATTCCTTGATTCCTATACTTTTTATCAACAACTACATCCTCAATCCAACCTTTTTTCCACGACGGTATACGGTTGATGATAAGGGTCAGCATGCCAACTATTTTATGATTAACCGGTTCTTTTGCCACAAGGAGATGATTTGATGACTCTTCAATTGTTTCTTTCACATCCTCATCAAGAAGTGTTCTTGAATCGGGATTTAATTGGATCAACAAGCTGTTAAGCTCTTGAGTTAAGCCGAGAGAAAAAGTTTTAACTTGCTCAATTATTACTTTCATATTTATTTAAAATTTATTTTAGATTTAAAAATAACTTTTCCGCTTCTTTCAATTCTTCCGGAGTATTTATTCCGCGCCACAATATTTTTCCAGCTTTCACTGCCTCAATCTTTTCATTATTTTTGATAGCCAAATTAATGAGACCGGTTAAATAATACTCTCCAGTTATCGGGCTTTTTTTTATTTTTTTTAGATATTTTTTAAGAAATTCAACGGAAATTAAATAACATGCGGGATTAATTTCCTTGAGCTTTTTTTCCGCAATGGATGCATCTTTTTCCTCAACTACCGAGATTAGCTTGCCACTTCGATCCCTAACTATTCTTCCAAGGCCATCTGGACTATCTACGTCTATTGTTAAAAATGTAAAATCTGCTTGTGAATTCCAATGAAGATCGATAATTTTTTTGATTGTTTGTTCTTTATAGAACGCCGAATCATCTCCCTGCAGAACCAAAACGTCGGCTATATCTTTTCCTATTTTTTTAAGAGCGCACATCACCGCATGCGCGGTTCCCAATCTTTTTTGTTGAACTGCGTAGGTAACTCTGTCACCTAGAGCACCAATCACGGACTCCTTCGCAAAACCGACCACGACAATTTTTTGTTTAATTTTCAACTTATCCAAAAGATCAACCGTGCGCACAATCATTTGCTTATTGGCAAGTCTTAAGACAACTTTGTTATGATTTAAGAATTTCATTCTTTTACCTTTACCCGCTGCCAAAATTATTACCGCAATTTTTCTCATATTATTCCTTAACTCTTTTTATATCTGCACCCAACATTCTCAAGCGTTCTTCCAACTTTTCGTATCCTCTATCCAGATGTTCTACTCCGAAAATGATACTCTTGCCTCTTGCGGATAAGGCTGCCAACACCAAGGTTGCTCCTGCTCTTAAATCGGAAACATTGACCACGCCGTTATGCAGCGCAGTTTTGCCTGTTATCCTGATCGCATGATAATATGAAGGGTCGTTATCTGATAAGTTAAAATTGTAAACTATCTCCGGATTTTGAATATCGGGATTGAATAAGGTGATGTCAGCTCCCATTTTTTTCAGCTCCTCAACGTATCCAAATCTATTTTCGTAGACTGTTTCGTGAATTACGGCTTTACCTTTTGCCTGGGTCATTAGTATTGCCCATGGACCTTGCCAATCCGTCATAAATCCGGGATAAGATGAAGTCTCAACATCAACGCTGGTTAATTCACCTTTGTAAAAAAACCTTATTCCTGCTTTTTTATTTTCTACTCCTCCTCCGGATAATTCCAATCTCTGGATGAATGGAAATAAATCAACGTTTTGTGCATCTTTAATCAGGACGTCGCCTTTGGTAACAATTGCCGCGATTGCAAAAGTAACAATTTCGTTTCTATCCGGTCCGATCGTAAATTCGGCCTCCCCCAGCTTCTCAACTCCTTGAATAACTATTGTGCGTTCTCCTGTTCTTAGAATCTTCCCTCCCATTTGATTTAAAAGATTTATCAGCTCGTCAATCTCCGGCTCGGTCGCACAATTCTCAAGTGTGATTCTGATTCCCTTCAGAAGCGAAGCGAGCATCATCAGCGTTTCTGTACCCGTATGTGTACATTTTTCAAATCTGTAAACAATTTCTCTGCTCTTAAAGTCGTTCTTTTTTTTAAGATAAAAAAATCCGTCTTTACTGTTGTACGCTACTAAGTACCCCATTTTTCTTAAGCCCTTTATAGTTCTGTCTATTGGACGCGCGCCAATCCTGCACCCGCCGGGATTTGGAATAATTGCTTTGCCCATCCGGGCTAAAAGCGGAGCCAAAAACAAGCAAGACGCCCGGATTTTGGCTGCTTCTTCCAAGGATATTTTTTCTTTTTTAAACTCTCTCATGCGCATGCGGACTACGTGGTCTGTAATTTTTACCTCCCCGCCTAATTCCCGCACTATTGCCACCATTACCATGAAATCCGAGATGAGGGGAACATTTCTGATAATAACCTCCTGATCTGTCAGGCAGGCGGCAACTATGGCTTTCAGGGCAACGTTTTTTGCACCCGTTACCCCGATTGTTCCTGTTAGCTTTTTCCCGCCGTTAATAATTATTTTCTCCATATTATTATTCTATTAATTTTGACTTTTGCATTTTGAGTTCTGAATTTATCTTATAGACATCTCCCGCGCCCATCGTAATCAGAACAATATCATTTCCGTAGCCTTGATCATTAATGTATTTTACCACATCGCTTGCTTCCGGCAAGAATAAGGCTTTCTTACCGATTTTATTTGCCAAATCTTCCATTGAAACTGTTAGATCGGGTTTTTCGCGTAAAGATGAATAGATGTTGGTCAGAATAACCGTATCAACGTCTTTAAATGAATTAGCAAACTGTTCGAACAAAGATTTTGTTCTGGAATAAGTATGCGGTTGAAAAATGCAGACTATTTTCGAGTTTGGAAATTTTTCTCTGAAAGCTCTGAGCGTCTTTTGAACTTCGGTCGGATGGTGCGCATAATCATCAAATACCCGTGCCCCGGATGAAAGTGTGCCGACAAATTCGGATCTTCTTTTCGAACCCTTATATCGCTCTAAACCTTTTTTAATCTGTTCTTTGGATAAGCCAATCTCTATTCCAACTGCAAAAGCCGCAGTTGCATTCAAACGGTTATGGTCTCCGAAAACGGAAAGTTCAACATCTTTCAAGACATTATCAACAATATAATCGTTCTGCCTTGCGGAACCGTACGTTATTTTCTTACCCCTAAATTCACCAAGCAGTTGTTTTATTTGCGGATCGTCTCCGCAGACAATTAAAACTCCGTCTTTTGGCAATTGCTTGGCAAAAGCCAGAAATTTTTCCCGCGTGTCCCTTAGCGAGCTATAAGCATCAGGATGGTCAAACTCGATATTGGTAATTACCGCAATTTTCGGATGCTGCCACATGTGTTTGATAGTTGCGTCGAAAGTTGGTTCCGTCATATATTCATCCGCTTCAGCTACGAAATAGTCCCCTAATCCGTAATGTCCCGGCACTCCTAAAGAAATCGCGGTCGCAGTCCCAATTAAAAAGGACGGGTCAAAATTATTTGCTTTAAGTAAGGTGGCAATCATTGCAGTTGTCGTAGTTTTTCCATGCGTTCCGGTGACGGAAATTCCTGAAAATTTTCTGTTAAAAATTGTTCCGTCCATGAAAACCCCGACTGCTTCTCCTTGAGTAATCACTTTTATTTTTTTCTTTTTTGCTGCCAGAACTTCGGGATTGTTAAATCCGCCATGGGCTCCGGTTGCAATAATTAAATCAACGTCTCCGACATTTTTATCAGCAAACCCAACCATTGGTATTATTCCCGCTTTTTTAAGCACCTTATCGGTAATAAATTCATCAGCAATGTCCGAGCCGGAAACAACTACTCCCGCTTCCTTGGCAATAATTGCCAAAGGTGTCATCCCGACCCCTTTTATCCCCACAAAATGTATTGACTTTATTTTTTTCATCATTAATCCTTAATCATTAATCCTTAATACTCTTCTAACAACTCCATATTCGTCCCATGCGACCTCTCCGTGTCCGTAATTCATAGATCTTTCGTGCGATTTTCCGGTAATAATGACAAAATCACCTTTCTTAGCCAGTTTAATTCCGGTTTTAATTGCCTCTTTCCGGTCTGGAATTTTAAACAATGTTCCATTCTTAATCCTTAATTCCGAATTCTGAATTCCTCCGGCTATCCCGTTCATAATCTTTTCAACATTTTCTTTTCTTGGATCTTCGGCTGTCAGAATAATTATGTCCGCGTATTTGGAGGACATTTCTCCCATTAACGGTCTTTTTGTCACATCTCTTGCTCCGGCAGAACCGAAAACATGAATAATTTTGCCTTCAACAATCGGCCTAACCGATTTTAAAACTTGATCAATTGCATTCGGAGTGTGAGCAAAATCAATCATCACCGTAAAATCAGCTTGCCCTAAGGCAGCCGTTGGATAAACAATGTCTCCCCTGCCAAGTGGCGCCACAAAACTTTCAATTCCCTTCCTTATTGCCTCATCCTTTACTCCAAGCGCTCTGCAAGCACTTATTGCGGCCAAAATATTATATTTGTTGTAATCACCGATTAAATTTGTTTTAAAAGGAAATGTTTTCGGATTTATATCCGAATCTTTTCCCAACCCATAGGTTACTAATTTCGAATTTCGAATTTCGAATTTCGAATTTATCAAGCGATATGACTGGTCATCTTTATTCACAACTGCAATTCTGGACATCTTGAGCAACTTTGCCTTTGTTTTAACGTAATTTTCATAGGTTTTGTGATAGTCCAAGTGTTCATGGGTAACATTCGTTAATACTCCGACAGCGAATTTAATCCCAAAAACCCGGTACTGATCCAAAGCGTGGGATGTAGTTTCCAGAACTAAGAAATTTCGAGGGGTGGCGCCAGAGGAAGGGCTCTCCTTGGAAGCTTTTTGTAAGAATCTCTGCAGGGCAAAAGAGGAGGGGGTGGTGACGTGAAAGCCTACATCAAAGTTTTTTCCGTTGATTACTGCCCCGATTGAGCTCACCATTGAAGTATTCAAACCGGCAGTATGTAAAACGTGATAGATAAGGCTGGTTGTCGTCGTTTTTCCATCCGTTCCGGTTACGCCAATTATGGTCAACTTTCTTGAAGGAAATTTAAACCAGGCATTGGAAATGATCGCAATACCGAGATGATAAAGATTCTTTGTTCTCTGCCACATAGTTTTATATTATATCACTCTGAGGGGGGAATTCCGTAGTAATTTAATAAATTGCCCGCTACATCAAAAAATACCGGAGCCGCTGTTTCTGCGGCATAAATAGAACTGGTTGGTTTTTCCAAAATCACCAGCATGACAAATTTGGGCTTATCAACAGGAGCAAAACCAATAAATGAGGCAATTGTACTACTGGGATCATAATGTCCTTTTACTGGAATCGATGCGGTGCCGGTTTTCCCTGCAATCCGGTAGCCTTTAAGTTTGGTCCATTGCGCCTCTCCTTTTTCAACGGCATTTACCAGAATTTCCGCCATAATCTTGGCGGTTTTTGCAGAGATAGGCGTGCTGGCAACCTTGGCAGGCACTTTGAACACTTCTCCGTTTGAATTTTCAAATGCGGTTACCACATGGGGCTTCATAATTTTTCCCTCATTTGCCAAAGCGGAAAAAGCAGTCAAAAGTTCAATCGGAGTTACGGAAATTCCCTGGCCAAATCCGGTAGTCGCCAAATCAACGTCATACCAGGCACTTCTTGGCTTCAGAGACGGTACAGTTTCACCTTGCAAGTCAATGCCGGTTGATTTGCCCATGCCAAATTTCGTGAGATACGATATCATCTTGTCCGATCCCAGCTTCAACGCAACGAAAACCATGCCGATATTATCCGAATGCTGAATAACTTCGATCATATTGCTATCTTTGTAATACTTATCATTCCAAGTATGCAATTCGTATCCGCTCACCGACACCGGACCGGCGCAAATATTGCAGATTGTTTGAGGCGTAATGATTCCCGCATCTAAGGCCGAGGCCATTATAATTGGTTTGAGAGTAGAGCCAGGTTCATATGTATTGGTAATAAAAGGGTTTTTGTACAAACTTTCGTCATATTTCCAATATTGAGCTTGTGAAAAGGATGGACTGGAAGCCATTGCCAGAATATCTCCGGTTTGTGGATCCATTATTCCGATCATTCCGCCGGCCGCGCCGTATCTTTCTATGCCTGCTTTAAGTTTTTGTTCCGCCAGAAATTGTATTGACCTATCCAAACTCAGCCTAAGATTGCCTCCGTCCGAACCGCCAAGCATTGAGGTTTTTCTGGGTATAATCGGCCGTCCCAAGGCATCGCTAAACTGAACCACATATCCTTCTTTGCCCATTAAAAACCTGTCATAAAATCCTTCAAGTCCCACATAGCCCTTATTCTCTCCCGCATCATTTTTACCGACAAATCCCAGAAGCTGCGCCGCAACAGATGCTTCCGGATAAAAACGCGTATAACGCTCTTCAAATCCGACTCCCGGAATCTGCATTTCTTCTATTCTTTCTTTTTCTTTTGCCTCAATTCCTGATCTTATGGGAACCCAAAATCTATCCGGCAATAATGAAGCGCTGATAGAAGCTTTAGTGACATCCAGAAGAGAGGAAAGCGTCAGAATTGTTTGGTTTTTGTCTTTAATTTCTGTCGGATTAACAAACAGAGAATAGGAAACTTTATTGGTTGCTATTGGAAAACCATCGGATGTTTTGATTGTACCCCTTTTGGGCATGATTTTTATCGAACCGCTATATTGTGATATGGCCAGTTCGGAAAGCATTTCTGCTTTTACCACCTGCCAATAAAACAAACGTCCAATAATTAGAACAAATAATAGGACGAGGATTGAAAAGACAAAAGAATAGCGCCACTTCATGGTCTGACTGCCAAAGGTCTTGATGTTTTAATAACCATTAGGGTGTTTTCGTCGGTAAATCCTGACTCCCTTGCTTTCTCAATGGTATTCGTCAAGGAGGACTCTGTCAAGAGCTCTTCTGCTAGAATAGCATTCTGCGTTTTATAGAAATTTATTTCCTGTTCGGCACGGCTTACGAAAATTCCGGACGTAGACAGCATATTATGCAGGAATGCTCTAGTTATAGATAGAACTATGACTAATCCCAATAAAATTGTAATTATAAGATAAGGTTTTTTCATATTTGCCCCGTCACACGGGGTTAAGTTTTTTCAAATATTCTTAATTTTGCACTTCTTGCTCTTTTATTCTTTTCGATTTCTTCGTTTGTCGTAACAATTGGTTTTTCCGTAATAATTTTTCCCAAATTTTTCTCTTCAAATTCCAAAAATTTTCTTTTGATGATTCTGTCTTCCAGAGAATGAAACGAAATTACGCATAATCTTCCATTTTTCTCTAAAAGCTTTAAAGCTTTCGGTAGGGCTTGCGTAATTGCATCTAGCTCGTCGTTCACTGCGATTCTAAGTGCTTGAAAGACTCTTTTACTTTGCCCGGCTATTGGAAAAATTATTTTCGCCAGATCCCTGGTTGTTGCAATTGCTTTTACGCTACGGGCCCTAACAATAGCGTTAGCAATCTCCCAAGCATGGTTCTCTTCACCAAATCTAGTAAATATTTCATAGAGCTCTCCTTTCGTCAGAATCTTGATTAAATCTAGGGCCCTTACTCCCAAATCCTGGTCCATTCTCATATCCAGCGGGCCCTCATACTGGAAACTGAATCCGCGCGCGGGATTATCTATCTGATAGCCGGAAACACCAAGGTCAAAAATTATTCCGGCCACTCCGCCAGCCGGCGGAGCAAAATTATTTAAAAGTGCAATTCTATCTATATCTCTAAAATTTCCTCTCGCCAGCGTCAATTTGAAATTTGAAATTTGAAATTTGAAATTTTTATCAACGTACGCAAGCGCATCCTCATCAACATCCAAGCCCAAAACGATCCCCCCATGCTTCAAAATCTCACCCGTGTGTCCTCCCCCTCCCAATGTTGCGTCAATGTACTTTTTGTTTTTCTCAACTTTTAATCCGGCTATTGTTTCTTTTAAAAGTACACCCTCATGAAAGTCACTCATTTTTTCGTGTCTTCCTTATTAATAAGTTTTTCCGAAATCTTATCAATGTTTTTTTCAAGGTTCTGGCGGTACTCTTCCCAAAGTTCCATATCCCACAGCTCAACATACCGCGACAATCCTAGGAATACAACTTTTCCTTTAATCTTTGCAAAGCGTCGCAAGTAGTCAGGTATAATAAACCTTCCTTTAGAATCAAGCGAAATGTTGGTTGCTCCTCCAAGAAGGTAACGCTGGATCTCCCGGGCTGGTTTTTCAATAAACGGTCTACCTTCTGTTCCCTCAAGAAGTGCCTTCCAACCTGCTTCCGATACGAGAATAAGCGAGTTTTCATATCCTAAAGTTATTATTAACTTTTCTCCGATAATTTCTCTTAATTTTTTAGGAAGAGCTATTCTGCTCTTCTCTCCGACTTTGCCTTCATATTGCCCTAATAACATTTTTAATTTACCCGCCGCTAAAATTTTTTATATTTTAGGCGGGCCTGCCTTTCTGTTGAGCATGCCGCCCTTGTCTCGCTGCTGCTCGCAAGCGGACTCCTTCGCAATGCTCAGTCCGTCCCACCTTTTCCCACTTTGACCCACTTTATTCCATTTTGGTACGATTTATTGACTATGTCAATAGGGAAATGACCACAATAGTGTTCTACAAAGTAGAATTACGCAAGATGTAGTTGTTAAAAGTTAGTCATTAGCAGTTAGAAGTTAGAAGTTAATACTAAAGTTCGAGGGATTTTTCGACTTGGCCGACTGTTCCATCCGTTTTTGCAACTTTTAAGATTAATTTTATATTGGAAACGCCTTCATCATAATGACAAACATCTGAGCATGTCCCCAGAGTAATTTCCTGCAGAATCTTTCTCCCGGCTTGTTTGATGTCAATATGTCCGATAACTCCGCGGGGAATATTACCTTTGGACGTATAAGACAATTCATAATCAAGACCCGTTATGCCGTTTGTGTTTTCAACTTCAAGAATTACTTTTTTATTGTCACTGGATGCCGTTAGTGTCAATCCTATTTCTTCAGGCTTCATCATCGAAATTATTTCTTCGGGGGGAATTTGAATAATCGGAGCGGGAGCTTTCTTATCGGATAAAACCAAGAATCCGCCAACAAGCAAAACAATTACCCCAACCACTAAAAATGTAATTATTTTCTTATTTTTCACAGATTTGAACTTCCTTTTTATTTATTTCTCCGCCGGTAGATGTTGGATACTTACCTGTAAAGCAAGCGCCGCAAAAACCATTTTTTTCAAATGATTCCGCAACATTCTCAACCGGATTTCCCAAAACAGCTTCTAATAACTCAGCATAACTCAAGTGATAAAGGCTGTCAAGACCAAGATACCTTCTTCTTTCTTCAAGATCCGGAATCTCATGCGCAAGAAGTTCCCCATCGCCAAAATCTGCCCCATAATAACATGAGTTCCTAAGTGAAGGGGAAGCTATTAAGGCATGTACTTCAATAGCACCATGAGATCTTAATATCTGAACTATCCTCCTCATCGATCCCCTAACTATTGAGTCATCAACTAAAAGAATTCTTTTGCCTTTGACGCTTGTTTCTATAACTGAATATTTTTGTGTGGCTGCCTTATCTCTGCCATTTGGCAATATAAAAGTTCTAGGACCGTTTTCCGCAACATTCCGATATGGATTTGGGTAAAAAGCCTCAACAGGAATTGGAGTTATTCTGGATATTCTTGCTATTTCTGCAGTTACAACTCCAAGTGCAGCTCCAATTCCTGATCTTGGCACTGATGACACAACATCAACATCAGGAAGATGTCTTGCGAGTATCTCACCTTGTCTTTTTCTAAATTCCATTACGGGAATACCAAACACAACACTATCCGGCCTTGAAAAATAAACAAGTTCAAAGATGCATCTGGAAAGTTTTTCGTTTTTACCGGCAAAAGCTATGGTTTTTAGACCATATTTATCTATCTGAATCGTTTCTCCCGCTTCAACTTCACGAAGAAAACTTGCTCCCATTGAACGCAATGCCGCCGTTTCTGATGCAACAACATATCCATCATCCTTAATCTTCCCAATCACAAGGGGTTTAAATCCCCTTGGGTCTCTACTCGCATATAAGGAATCTTTGGTTCCGAATACAAAGCAATATGACCCCTCAAATAGGGGTAATGTCTGCAATATTCTTTCTTTTTCGGTTCCCCGCAGGCTATTTATTACTGCTAAGGCCATTCTGGTATCGCTTTTTGCCCCATCAATTTCATCAGGTAAATTAAACCGAGCCTTAAGCTGTTTAATATTGGTCAAATTTCCGTTATGAGCAAACGCAATATTGCCGTCGCTAAACGGCTGCATATCGCTTAGGGATCCCGAGGTGGAATACCTATCATGCCCAACCGCAACAGAAGCGCCAGGAGTATCAGGCAAATTGTGCTTTATTTTAAATACAATTTCGGCGAGTCCCGAATCTTTAACTACTTGAATCCCATTCTCGCCTACAATCGCAATTCCGGAGCTTTCCTGACCACGGTGATTAAGTTCTATCAAACCTTCCAATGCAATTTCTGCAACAGGCTTAGATATTGTTGAAAAAACGCCAACAACGGCACATTCGTCCTGAACTCCCTTAATCTCTGGACAATGAGGGGATAATTCCAAATTAGCCATCCAAACAAATTCTATGTAATGCCAATCTTATTCTACAAATTGTCAGGATTTTGTCAAGATGGCAGATTAGATAATTTTACGACTGATGAGGCTTACGAGGTCAGGCACTCTTACTCTTTCCTGTTTCATGGTGTCCCGAATCCGGATTGTCACCGTATCGTTTTCCAAGGTTTCAAAATCAACGGTAATGCAAAACGGCGTTCCGATTTCATCCTGGGCAAAATAACGTTTGCCGATATTTCCGCGTCCATCATAAACCGTGACAAAACTTTTCATTAAGCCCTTGCAAATTCCTTCCGCTTTTTTAACAAGTTCAGGTTTATTGGCTAATAGCGGAAATACCGCAACTTTATAAGGGGCAAGTTTCGGATGAAGCTTCAAAACAATTCTTTTTTTTTCTTCATGGAAAGCGTCAAGTAGAAACGCAAGCATTGCTCGTCCTATACCAACAGATGGTTCAATCACGTATGGCAAATATTTTTCTTTTGTTTTTTCATCAAAATACGAAAGGTCTTTCCCGGAATATTTCGAATGTTGTGATAAATCATAATCACCTCGATTTGCAATACCCTCTAATTCTCCAAATCCCATAAATGGCCATTTATACCAGATTTCCGAAGTTCCTTTAGAGTAATGAGCAATGTCTTTCTTTGGTAGGTCAGCTAACTTTACGTTTTCTTTTCTAATACCAAGTGACAAATACCAATTCAGGCGTTCCTTTTTCCAATATTCATACCACCTTGCGCTTTCAGTCGGCTTTACAAAAAACTCCAGCTCCATCAGTTCAAATTCGCGAACACGAAATAAGAAATTGCCGGTTGTAATTTCGTTTCTAAATCCTTTACCGATTTGTGCAATTCCAAAAGGAATATTTATTCTTGTTGAATCAATAACATTTTTAAAATTAATAAAAATTCCCTGCGCAGTTTCGGGTCGGAGATAAGTCTTGTTTTTCTCATCATCAATTGGCCCGACAAATGTTTTAAACATCAGATTAAATGATTTTACTTCTGTCCAGGAATGCTTGTCGTGAGTCTTCTCGTGTTCTTTAATTTGACCTTCATGATCCGCCCTAAATCTTTCATGGCAGATTTTACATTCAACCAATGGATCAGTAAATGATGTCACATGGCCTGATGCTTCCCAGACACGAGCTGCATGCAATATTGAGGAATCCAGAGGAACTATATTTCCTCGAGAAAGCATGTTTCCTAGCCATTCATTTTTAATGTTATTTGCTATTAGTGTTCCTATTGGCCCCAAATCCCATGTTCCGTTTAATCCGCCGTACAATTCACTTCCCGGGAATATTATTCCCCGTCTTTTGCAAAGCGCGGTAATTTTATCCATTAAGTTGGATGAGTCCATTTTCTAAATTATAGCATACACCAAAACGCAGTTACGGAGTAAAAAGCGGTAGGACACGTAGGGTTTTAAGTTTTCTCTCTAACAATCTCTCCATCACTATTTGCGAATCCTGAGTTTGCAGGAGTTTTGCTTCCGACCAAAATCCCAATTCCGTCAAAAGATCTTTCTCAAACTTTTTTATAAGAACAGCTGTGTCCAAAGTTCCGGAAAGCTCGGAGAGACTAGCTTTCAAATGAAAAAATACTCCTCGATTTTCTTGATTATCCGCGCATAAACCATTTATCAGCTCGCAAATATAATAGGCCACTCCAATCTTGTGGAGGTCTTTTTTGATACGGGAAAAATCATCAATGATTTGGGCTTCCGTGACTATCGGCATGAAGGTTTTGGAGCCTGAATAAAGAGTAAACTCCGAAAAGTTTAATAACTCAATATGGGAAGATCTGCGGCTATGAATTCGCCTTACCCCCGGAGCTTTAACCACTATTTTGCCTGATTCTTTACTTAGGATTGTTAAAATCCTATCCGCTTCACCCAAATTTCTGCGCCTAAGAACAATTCCCTCTATTCTATATGTCCTCATTAAAGTTTTATTTTTGTTTCTCTATCCGTCAAGAGCTCAAACTTATCAATTTTATTGTCATTAACTTTAAGTGTATATTCATTTCCGCCTGTTCCGGGCTGCTTTTGGATAAGGAGGGGTAAAGACCCATCTTTTACTTTAAATGGCAGCGTGTAGGAAATTGAAAAAACTGCGGATCCAAGAGGTCTTACGGTAAGGAAACCTTCAAAAACCGTTTTGCCCAATTCATCATAAGAAATCATTTTTACCTCGGATCCCTTGCTGTCTACTAATTTACTTCCTAACGGGACATATATCCTAATCCAGTCCCGCAAAACCGCGTTAATACAAAGATTTCCCCGCTCCAAATTGCAATCTGACGGCTTGTGGGGATTTTTGTAATTTATCGTGAGCTTTTTGGTTATAGTTTTATCCTCTGCCATCTCATAATTTTGAGTTACAGTTTCCTGAACAAACATGTTAGACTTGGCTCCTCCGAAATTTGCTTGATTAATATGCAGATAATCTCCTTCAAAAGTCCTGATTCTGCCTGCGGCATTTAATGCTTCTATCCCGCTTTGAGCATCCTGATTATAAATATCAAATAGAACGTGTTTTTGCTGCGTTTGAACCAGCATGTCTTGGAATAAAGGTCCCCAATATAATTTGGGCGATGATTTCAAAGCTTTATCCATAATTGCATATAAAAGCGTTC
This sequence comes from Candidatus Levybacteria bacterium RIFCSPHIGHO2_01_FULL_40_16, assembly GCA_001783805.1. Classification (GTDB taxonomy): domain Bacteria; phylum Patescibacteriota; class Microgenomatia; order Levybacterales; family UBA12049; genus GWB1-37-8. The sequence goes on along the minus strand of MFNS01000001.1, from coordinate 112,284 downwards.
CGATAATATCTTTTCTTTGGGACTGTACGGCTCTAAGGGTGGTAACTTTTAAGTCAACACTTTTAGGTGTTGAAATAAGACTTTCCAGTTCATAAATAACTTGCGGACAATCACACCGAGGATCAGTTTTGCTCGTAAATCTAATTCCGTCCGCATATACTTCATCATCCAAGATCTTAATCGTTGAAACCAAAACATTAGTATCCAAAGCAATAATTCCATCTACCGGCACATAGCCCGCTGCTTTTTTGTAGAGACTATTAAATGTCTCCATGGACGTTATAAAGTCCGGAGAAAGATTAGAGTCTCTCAAATTCAAAACAGGAACATTGGCAAGGTACTTGAGGATTGGAGCGGGAGCAGTTTGTTTTCCATATATTCCTGCATCAAGAGAGTATATGTCATTGGCACTATCTACGTGAATAACACCGCTGACTATTCTGAAAATAGCATAGCCTGTGATAAATCCGCCGGTCGGGCGAAGCTCCTTATCGTTTTGAAAAAGTATCAGATACTTTTTTTCTTTAGGGTCACCCAAGAGGCTCGGAAGAATTTTGATAAGCGGTCTCGCATCGGATACAAAGCCAACGCCCTGATCTATTAATTGTTTTGATTGAAACAATCCATTTCTAATCTTTTCACCTCCAAAGAAAGCTGGGTAATGATTCGGGTCAACCGCATCTATTTCCTTTTTCGCTCCCTCCATCTGTACGGCAATATCGTCAATGTGGGGCGCAATTTTACCCATGGTTGTAACTGCGGTCTGTATCCTTTGGGAAGCTGTACCCCCAACGAAACTTCCCTGGCCTTTAAGCCCAAGAATATCTGCGTAGGGAGTTATTGAATCGACAAGAACCCTTGCCGCAGAGAGTCCGTAAAATCCTGCTTTAATTAAATGCTGGGCGTCATTATAATATGCGCTTGCCAACGGGATAAATTTAAAATAACTAATTTCATCCAAGCTTTTTTGGGTTTGAGTTAGGCTTTCCTTGGTTTTATTAAGCTCTTCGGATGTTAAGGTAATATTTTGCTTTTTTAACGCGTCCACTGCAATTTTCACCTGTTTAAATGTAGATTTGGCATCCGAATAAACCTTCTGCAAAGGCGCTATCAGAATCAGTCCGGAAATAAATAATACGGCCAATATAACTCCGAGAGCAATTAATGATTTTTTTAAAAAGTTTATTTTTGCTTTAGGCTTAGGTCTATTATCAATAATCCTAGGTTCTGCAGGTTGGGAGGGGACAGTTTCCAAATCAATCTTATTAAAACCTTCCATCCCTTAATGATGGCAAAAAAGCTCAATCCTGTCAACCCCGCTTAGCGGGGTCAACTGCAGATAGACTAGAGGGCGCCGCGCCCTGTAACCATAGCCAAAGGGGTCTTTGCAATAATCCAAAGGTCATAAAGAAGAGATCTTTTTTTGACATAAGATGCGTCCATTTCAATACGCTTATCGAAATTTATCTCGCTTCGACCTGAAACCTGCCAGAATCCGGTGACTCCGGGCTTGACTGAAAGCACAATCTTGACAGAATCAATCGTGTGGGGGTATTTTTTTTGCTGATCGCGCAATTCATCAGGATAATAAGCCCGGGGACCTACCAGGCTCATTTCACCTTTTAAGATATTCAGGGCTTGCGGTATTTCATCCAAAGAATGTTTGCGTATGAAGTGACCAACCCTGGTAATGCGCGGATCATCTTTCAATTTATAACTTCCTCTTTTGTAAGCATTATATAGATTTGAGTACTTAGGATTTTCCCTTAATATTTCATGGGCATTTTCCACCATGGATCTGAATTTATACATTTTGAACAGTTTTCCATCTTTTCCAACTCTTTTTGGTGTATCTGCCAGAACCGGCCCTTTTGAATCAAGCTTTATCGCTATGGCTATAATTAGTATTGCTGGAGAAAAAAATATCAGCAAAAATATAGAAGAAATAACATCCATTGTTCTTTTTGCGAATAGATAATAATTGCTTTTTTCAATCTCCGTTACTGGCATATTAGACATAGTTTACGTAAGATGTTCATGCGGAGTATTTTCCAGTTTTTCAACCAGTTTTTTTATTTTAGGAACGGAATTTTTACTGCAAACCAAAAGCACATCATCCGTACTTATAACCAGCATCTTTTCAAGATCAATTCCCACCACTAGTTGATCCGTATAGTTAAAAACGAGATTATCGGAAGAATCATTTATTATAACTTTTCCCTTGGTAACATTTTCATCCGACGTTTTTTCCAATGCTTCTTTTAATGCTTCCCATGCGCCCACATCGCTCCAGCCTAAATCTGCTGCAATAACAGCAACATGTTTTGGATGTATCTTTTCCAAAATCGCATTGTCAAAGCTTATTTTCTCAAGCGTCGGATATACGGCGTTAACAGTTCTGTCAAGTCTGGCAGTACCCACGGCATCTCGTATTTGCTTCAGTCCAGCATATAATTGAGGAGCAAATGTCTTAAATTGGGATAAGATGAATCCGGGAGTTGTAACAAAGTAACCCGGATTCCAGGCAAAATTACCGGTTTCCAGGAATTGTTCTGCTTGCTCAAGTGTTGGTCTATAAATTAGCTTCTTAAATTCGAAAACCTTTGTTCCCCTAATCTCCTCTATTTCACGGCCAAATTCTATCCATCCCAAATTCTGATTCGCAAATCTCGCCCTTTGCCCAATAAGTATAAGTGCGTTATTATTTTTTTTAACAAGCCCTTCTGCAAAATGCAAAACCTCACGGAATCTTCTTTCTTTTTTGACAAAATGATCACTCCACAAAATTGCAACCGGAGAATTCGGGTACTCTTTTCCTATGATTGACATTGCCATACCAACCGCAGGACCGACATCCCTTACCGCAGGTTCAAAAATAAAGTTTTTAGCTGGAATTTTGGGAAGCTGAACTCGGACAATTTTTTCATATTTTTCTCCTGTTGCAACATAAATATCTTCGAAGGCGAAATCCGGATTGAGCCTATCAACTGCGAGTTGCAAAGTAGATTTGTCACCTAATATTTTTTCAAATTGTTTGGGACTATTTTTCCGGGAAAGCGGCCAAAGCCTTGTTCCGACTCCGCCTGCAAAAACAACAATCTTCATAATTTATTAATGTCATCCTGCCGTGCGTCGCCAAAGGCTATGCCGGCGGCACGAGGCATCAGCCGAAGGATCTCTTGCATAAATCGCTCCTCAAACACTTTAAAATTAAATTTGTTTGCTTGCTCGATGCAATCTCTTGGATCAAATTTCATTTTGTTAAATTGCTTTATTGTTTTGGTTAGGCTCTCGATTGTTTGTTCTTCAAAAAAAACGCCTGTCTTTTTTTCAATGATTGTTTCCAGAGCCCCTCCACCTCTAAAAGCGATAACCGGCTTGCCAAAAACCTGCGCCTCTAAGATTGTTAAACCGAAATCTTCAGGACCGGGAAAAACCAAAGCGCAACACTCACTATAATACCTTACCAGCTCTTTATCCGTCAAGTTACCCAGAAGCTCAATTGTCGGCTCCGCCATTGATTTTAATTCCTGCATCTGTGAGCCTGTTCCAATTATTTTTAAGGGAAGTTTTAATTTATTAAAAGTTCTTATTGCAAGATCTATTTTCTTATACGGAACTAGACGGGAAACAATTAAGAAATAAGGGATATTTTGTATTTTGTATTTGGCATTTTGAGATTTATTTGAGATTTGAGATTTGAGATTTGAGATTTCGATTGGCGGGTACACCACGGTTGATTCTCTGCCATAATACTTCTTAATCCTCATCTGAACCTCTTTTGAAATCGCAATGTACGCGTCCGGCCTTTGCGCTGCAATTTTATCCCAAAACTTCAAATACCAAACAACCGGAAATGAAAGAAAACGAAGAACCGGATTATTAAAATAGTCTTTGTATCCACTCCAAAGATAACGGGTCGGCGTTAAACAATAACAAATATGTTTTGTTTGGGGCTTAGTAATAATTCCTTTTGCCGCTTCCGAAGTTATGGAAATTACTAAATCAAACTCGTCAAAATTAAAGCTCTCAAACGCCAAAGGCATCAGGCCAGCATATAGCTCATGGCGCATGGCGAATGGAAAGTTTTGAAGGAAAGAAGTTTTAATTTTTGCTTGCCCTGAGTTAAAACGAAGGGCCCAAGGAGCTTTCTTTTTATCGTAAACTGAGCTGTAAAGCGGAGCTAGAGGAAATAGCTTATGCAAAGCAAGCATTACTCTTTCTGCCCCTCCCCATTTATTCAATCGGTCGTACACTAATGCCACTTTCATAGGATGAACTTGCAATAATAAGTAAGTTTATTCTGAGTGCCCCTCTGGGTATCTTCGACTTGCCGAAGAACTACTTTCATATATTTTCAATGTCTTCCTTGCCATTTTGCGCCAGGAAAAAAGCTTGACTCTCTCAATTCCTCTTTTTCTTATTTCTTCTAACCTTCCATACCCTGTAGTATGGGAGGTAACCATATTGAGCTTTTTTGTCAATTCATCAATGCTTAATGGGTTAAAATACAAAGCGGCATTACCACATATTTCTCTCAATGAAGGTATATCTGATGCCAAAACCAAACATTTATTCGCCATCGCCTCCAAAGCCGGCAGACCAAACCCTTCCATTAAAGACGGCAAGATTAAAGCTTTTGCATTTTGGTACAAACTTGACAATTCTTCATCAGCTACATTTTGTAAGAGAATTGTTTTGTCGGAAAGTCTCATTCCCGCCACCTTACTCCTTAATCTTTTGTAAAAATAATCTTCCTTTCCAACCAAAACAAGTTTCGTGTCGTTATCCAATATTTTAAACGCTTCCAATAATCTCTCAAGATTTTTATGCGGATACGCATTCCCAACACAAAGAAAGTATTCACTATCAATTTTTGATTTTTGATATTTGATATTTGATATTCTATCATCCACCCCCTCATAGGTCACTGCAACTTTTTCGGGATTAACTTTTAAATGATCTATAATTTCATCTTTCGTCGCATTTGAAACAGTAATGATTTTTTTTGCTTTTTTTGCTGCGTAACTAAGTACAAGATTATATGCTAACCTTTTAAGGTTATAGATGGGAAATGGCAAAGCAGATGCCTGTCCGGTTGGAAAATGATCGATAATAAGATCGTGAATCGTAAAAACAAATGGTTTGTTATAAAGAGCGGGAACGGAAAAATAAGGAAAATGTATTAGATCGAGATTTTCTTTATTCAAAATTGCAGGAAATTTTAATTGTTCTTCAAGCGTATGCCACTTAATATCAGTTAATCGAATTACGAATTGAGAATTACGAATTGCGGATTTAATGTTTTTTTCGTTTTTGTTTAAGGCGAACAAGACATAACTATTCTTAAAGTCTATTTTAGAAAGTTCAGACACTAAATTGCGAATATATCTCCCAACTCCAGTTTCACCCCAAAGCCTCGTATCAATTCCTATTTTCATATTTTTTCTCTGATTGAAATTCCAACATTTACTAATAAATTAATAATCCAAGGATATTTTTGCCTGTAATGTTTATTGTAAAAAATTCTCATTGCCTTAAAACGCCATTTGGTTACCATTTCTTTTGTTTCCTTACTCGCTGTGGTGATTTCTTTAGAAACAGATTTTATCCCGCCGCTCACGCCTTTGTAATGAATTATAGAAAAGGTCGGGACATAATAAATTTTCCAGCCTTTTGCTTTTAGCTGATAACAAAAATCTATATCTTCCCCGTAGAAAAAATAATCTTCATCCCACCATTTCGCTTCCTTACCCGCAACTCTTCTAACCAACATGAATGCTCCAGCCAGCACATCTATTTCGTGGGTTTTCTCAAAGTTCATCCATCCCAAGTTATATCCTGCGAAAATCTGTGATTTTGGAAATATTCGGGACATTCCTGAGAAATGGCAGAAAGAATTCCAAGGAGTTGGAAAACCGCGATGGGATGCATCATCGATTCTTCCATTCGGCATTACGAGTTTGCAAGTGGATGCCCCCGCATCTGAATGACTATCCATAAATTTAACCATTCCCTCAACTGACTGTTCGTTAACAATCGTATCCGGATTTAAAAATAAAATATATTTGCTTTCCTCTGAGATTTTAATTCCCTGATTATTCGCCTTTGAAAACCCAAAATTTTTCTTATTCGCAATTAACTTTATTTGGGGAAACTCTTTTTTGACCATTTCGGAAGAACTGTCTGTTGAATTATTATCAACAACAATCACTTCGTATGAAACGTTCTTTATGTTCTTCACGATTGACGCAATGCATTTCCTCAAGAACTCCTTTGCGTTGTAACTGACAATAATAATAGAAAGGTCAAGCATAAGGCACGACTAGCTCATAAACGGAATCTAGATCTCCTGCAATTTTTTGCCAGTTAAATTTTTCTTCAATTAACTTTCTGGCATTTTGAGAAATTGTTTCATAAAATTTCTTATTCTCGAATAGTTCTTTAATCTTTACAATAAAATCGTGCGCCTCATTTGCAATAACTATTTCTAAATCTTCTTTTGCTCCTATTGCATTACCTAGATCTGTTGTGACAACTGGAACGCCGCTCGCCATTGCTTCCAAAATTTTGAAACTCGTTCCTCCGCCAACCTGAATTGGAGCCAGGAGAAGATTTGATTTTCTGAATATCTCTTCCGTTTCTTTTGGTGCTTTGTCATCAAATATAATATTTTTATCGCTTGTCAATTCTCTAATTGAATCAGGAATATTCCTCCCAACTACCCATAATTTAATCCCACCGCCTGTTATAGGCGGGATAAATTCGGCCATAAGCTTTGGCCAAATTTCTTTAATTATCCATTCGATTGCGTCTCTATTTTGCACCCATTTAAATTCCCCAATAAACAAAATTCTTTTTTCTCTTCCATCTCTTGTTAATTGTAAATCGTTAATTGTAAATTTTTCAATGTCCACTCCATTTGAAACAACAACAACATCTTTTCTAACTTTGTTCATAATTTCTTTTTCAATTTTTGAAACCGCTATCAATTTCGTGGCCTTTTTCCATACTGCTTCTTCCCAACGCTTAAGCTTTAAAACATCCATATACAAAAGCGGCCTCAGCAACAATGGTGCTTTATCTGCAAAACGCTTGTAGACCAAATATTCCACATTGTGCTCTGCCAAAATAATAGGAATTTTGGTTTCAGGAATATTCTGCATTACATAAGAAGTCTCCGCGTGAATTAAATCAAATTGATTTTCATTGAGTTCTCTTTGAATTTCTTTCCGCATTTCGCTACTAGTGTGACCTATTATTAAAAAGGGTAAAGCTGACAATCCGGTTTTTGTAATATTTTTCAAAGACCATTGCTTTTTACGGGGAACTGAAATAACTTTTTTGCAGAATTTCTTAAGCTCCGAGATTTCGGCATCACCTTGATAATCTCTTTTTTCACAAACCAAAGTTATTTTATGTTTATGACTTAATTCTTTTATCAAATTATACAAGCGGATGTGTCCTCCGGAAAAAAGAGGATAAGGCAGATATGATGAAACCAAAAGAATGTTCATCTTAATCTTTTTTCTGTTGAGCCATCAAGCCTTCGGGAGTAGGTTTTGTCATGTCAAATATCGCGTATGTAGAAGTTATGACTACGGGTTTAAATAGCTCTTCCAAATTAAGGTCTTCAGAGGTTGGATCGGCAAAGGCAATATGCGATGCCCCCGCTTCCTTAAATTTCTTAAAAGACCTGTCAAAAACCGGCCATCCTTGCCGATTGGTAAAATATAAAAAAGTTGTATCTCCACCATAAGGAGCAATAACTTTTGCGTCTTCGGGAACCAATTGGTCAACTGCCCGACCTGCTGCGATAATATTAGGGTGCTGAATACTGTAATAATCACGAATTGCAAACCATCCAAAAGCAAGCATAAAGATAATTGCAGTTATACTTGATATCAAACCTATTTTGTAATTAAGCACTCCTTCTTTACCAAGACGCAAAATTCCATCAAATCCTTTAGCGAAAAAAATCGCAAGTGTTGGAATTATGAGCATCTGATAATAATCATGCTGCACATTACCGGTTGCAAAAGTAAAAAGGTACATTAGGCTTGATATTATAAATGTCAAAAAAAGCCAGCCCTCTTTTTTGAGAGGTTTTATTACTAATCCCAATATGACAAATATCAACCCCCAATAACCGAGAATTAATTTTGCGATTCTTTCGGCAAAAATCCATTGGAAAAATGCTGGCCTAAATCTTATTCCCGTTCCGTTCCATAACCAGTTATTTCTCGGTATTCCTGCCGGATATTGACTCATCCACATTCGCCACAAACCAAATGGAAGTATTGATAACAAAAAGAATAACCACATATCTAATCTCATAAATCCTTTAATGCCGTATTTTGAATATATTAGGTACGCGAAAGGTAGAATATAAAAAGCAACATAGGGTTTAATAAGAAATGCTATGGCCAAAGAAATAATACCTAAGAAGTAATATAAGTTTTTCTTATATTCGTTATCCAGATATTGGCTGAAGAAATATATGGCCGCCAAAAATGACGCAAGCATAAGCGAATCTGGAAGAATAGCTCTGCCGTAATAAATGTTGTACGGAATAAACGCGTAGAAAAACGCCGCAAATAGACCAGCCCTAACTGAAGTGTATTTTTTTACCAAAAGGTAAAGAAAAATTATGGAAATAAGTGAAAAAGAAATTGTGACCAACCTGCCCCATTCTTCTATTGTAAACTTTTGGAATGTTTCAAACAGTCCGGCCTGCAAAATGTTATAAAAAGGAAATTCAACGAAACGATATCCCTGTGGATTATCAATTAAAGAAACTGAAGATGATAAATCTTCAAATTTAGGATGTAAAACATCAAATCCATTTTGAACGAAATTGCGGGAAACTGCCGATGTATCTGTCTGACGCCAGGAATGCCAATCGGCAATCGGCCAACTAAAATGATAGAGTCTAACCGCAAATGCTCCTACAAGAATAAATAGCAAAAATAAAATTTCATTTTTTTTCATATTTACTTATATTGCTGGCTGACCGGAACAATCTTTCCCTGACGGTTTCTGACCATCTCTATAAGTTTTGCGTTACTATCAAATTCAAATACTTTACCATAACCGCTCCCAAGATTAGCAAATGCCTGTTCTGATGATTGAGCTTGAGAAATCTTAACATCTTTTCCTCTAAAAACAAGCCAGGCCGCATCATTTAGTCCGACAGGAAACACCCATGCTTCTCCGTTACGGATTGGCACATTTACGAAATAAAGTTGTTTGGTGTATTGCTCAGGATAATGCGCATATATCCAATCCAGTGACGTGAGAAAGCTTTTTGTTTTTTCCCCTGCTTCCTTCCAATCAGTCTGGATTCTTTGGAATTGAAAAAGCTGGAAAGAAGAAAAGATGATAACTATCAAAATAATGATTGTTGAAGCGATATATTTATTATTATTCAGCAAATAATAATAAGTTTTTTTAAGAAAAAATACAAAAAGAATTACGAGCCCAAAGGAAGACAAGTAGCTATATCTTGAAGTTATATTCCCCAATCCCAAAAACGGCAGTAAGGAAATTGCAAAGAACAATGAGCCGAAAGCCAAAATTTTCTTTTCTTGAGTATCCAACTTTACAATCGCAGACCGATAAGTTTTAGCTAACAAGAATAGTAAAATTAATAACCCCAGTAGCGTAATTAGCACATTATTCCTTGATAAGACTCTAAGATTCTCATAGAAGCTTAAAGAAGCGGGCCCAAAAAGTGTAAGAGAAAAATATCCAAGAAGATTGCCTACAACGTTGAAAGGTAACTTAATCAAATTGTAGCTGTAATCACCGCTAAACCAATGGCTTTGCGCAAAAAAACGTAATAAAGAATAAGGCAAAAGAGGTAAAAATGCAATAAAATACGCTGCTTTTTTGGAAATAGCATCTTTACCCGTCTGACTCCCGAAAATCGAATTGTAAAGGATTATCAGGAATGGAGCAACAACCCCTATTTCGTAAAACATTAGACTTAAAAAGGTAAAAATGGAAGAAGCGATAAGGTAGATCATTTTTTTCTTTTCCTTCCAAAGAACAAACATCAACAAGCTTAAGAGAACAAAGACCGCATTGAAAAGATGACCAACTGCAGCAATCCATAAAACAATCTCTAAATATCCGCTTAAAATTAGGAATAAAAATGCAACAGCCGCAGACATAGCAAGATTTTTCAAGATTTTTTTTGCGAGCAAAAATATCAACGTTGCGACGGTAAAATGAAGAAGAATTGAGGCCAGATGATACACGGCTTGATTAAACCAAAATGTTGAATACATTAAATCAAAAAAGATTTTTGTTCCCGGCCGATAGAAAAACCCACTTGCGTTCGTGAAGTAGTTAATTATTGTCGAGAAAGAAAGACAGTTGCTGCAATTAGCAGCCCATCGAAACCAAGTAAAATCATCGCCTACAAAATAGAAGTTTAAAATCGAAGAGAACATTATAAAAATCGTAATAAAAAGATAAATAATAATCGCGTAGGAAGAGGTGACTATTTTTTTTATCTCCCCATAAAGATCGATAATTTCTTCCTTATGTGAGGTTAAAATTCCCAAGGCTATTCCCAGCAAAAGCCAATAGATAAAAGCAATCTTCGAAGCAACAAAAACGTCAATTAGTACCGCATTTACTGCCAACCCAAGTGAGCCGGCTATAAAACCTAGAATAAAACTCTTGGCTAAAGGTGATCTTAGTTTTGGTAAAAATTTTCCAATATAAATTCCTGCAATTATAAAGATTGAGAAGAAAGAAATAAATCCAAGGAGTCCAGTTTCTCCCAAAATGCGCAAATAATTATTGTCTACTGCCAGACTAACCGACCCGTAACCGCTGCCTAAGAAAATATTTCTTTTAAAAGCCGTAAGAGTATTGGGCCATTCACCCTGAAATCTCGTGGTAAAAGAAATGTCATACGCTTTTGCCCTTTTTATAACATAATCTCCGGGGTAGACGCGTATTTCCGTTGAAATTATTCCTGCCCGGTTAGTTGATTTTTCAAAAAAATACTCACGTGCCTTGCCCGTCACCGGAGACAGCGGAAGGTTTATATAACTTGTTCCCTGCGGTAAATTCTCCCCATTTGAAACATTTGGTTCAAATACTAAAACCGCTTGAGGGGGTATTTTCTCAAACGGATATATCAAAGCAGAGGAACTGGCTAGATTAGGATTTAAATCCTCGTTTGGAAATGCCTGCGTGAGAACAACTTTATCCTTAAAATAGTCCGCCGGAACAATTCTGGCTTGACCGATTGACGAACCCGTTTGAGCATTAACCAATACGTCAACTTCCGAAACCATACTGCTAAAACGCTGCAGCAGTGTTGGGAAAAAGCCAAAAAAAGCGATCATGATTATAAAAAGCGCTACCATGACCCATTTTTTTCTTTGAAAAATCAATAGCATAAGTAGTGATAATAAAAGGGCAAAAAATGAAATGCGGGATACCGTCAAAAAAAGAATAATCACACCCAAAAATCCGGTGATAAACAGAAAAATCTTTATAAGCCAATTTTTAAATCCAAAAAACATACTTGCAACAATAGGGATTGTCAAGACTAAATATCCGGCCAAATCGTAATGTCCGGCAAAGGTAGAGGGAATGCGTGATAATGAGGAAAGCTGAATTGGAATCCCTTTAGCAGCTTCCTCATTCATCGTCAAAAAGGCCGGAAACCCTAGATATTTTTGACCAAATCCATACCCCACAATCAAGAGTAATGTGATAGGTAAAATAATCGCAACTGGATAGATATTTTTTTCAGATTTAATACCCGCATAAGCGACAAAAAACAGAAACATGTATTCTATTCCCCTTAGAAAACTTAATAAGGCAACATTTGAAAAAACATTGGACAAGGTTGGGAAAAAAAACAATACTCCATGTAAAGTAGCTAAACCACCCACAACCCAAAATAAAAGTATCGGCAGCGTCAATGGAGTCTTTAGGCTAACTCTCTTGAGCAAAAGTAAAATAATCCAGGCGGCAATAGCCAGCACAACAACAAAATCCTCGACCCGGACATATACCCACGTATGCTGTATATCCAAAAGAGGAATTTTTGGATAAAGAGGAATAAATAGCAACAAAAACAAAGTAAAAACGAATAATATATTGTGAACAATCCATTTTAAAATCTTCATAATTTCAAGAAATTGCTTTTCTATATCTATTTCTCAACTCCGGATTAAATGTTAAGAATCCGACCAAAATTAATATTTCAGCTTTTGCAATTAATAATATTTTGGCAGTTAGGTATTCCGGATAGGATTTATGCTTTGCGTAAAAATGCAAAATGCCCTTATAGATATTAATTATAGCAAATGTGCGGTTACTGCTTCCCAAAGACTTATGCATAAGCTTAAGATCGGGATAGAAATAAGTCAGAAAACCGAGCTTTTTCGCTCTAAAACATATCTCCATATCCTCTACATACATAAAAAGTTTCTCATCAAATCCGGTTAATTTTTCAAAAACATCATGTCTTACCATCATGCAGGCACCGCTAACCCAATCTACTTTTTGAATTTTACTCGGGCTTGATCTCAAAAAACCTAATCGTTCAAAACCTAACAGTATAAGCAAAAGATTAAAGAGATTATAGAATTTTCCGCAAGACCGTTGAGTTGATCCGTCATTGTTTTCAAGTTTTCCTCCCAAAATCGCAACATTTTTACTCTTATCCATAAAACCAACCATTGATAAAAAACCCTCGTCTAAAACTTGTGTGTCCGAATTGAGAAATAGAAGATATTTTCCCGACGACTCTTTTGCTCCGACATTGCATCCTCTGCCAAACCCCACATTCTCCTTACTCTCAATGAGCCTAATACTTGCCTGCCCGCCGAAGCCTTGGCGAAGGTGGGATACGCAATACTTAATACTTGCTACCGAGTCGTCAGTTGAATTGTTATCTACAACAATTATTTCCAGCTTTTTTTCTTCCAACTCCTTCTTATATTGAGAGGCAATCGATTCGAGGCATGCAAGCGTTAAATTCCTCGTATTATAGGAAAGAACAATAATAGAAAGTTCCATCGTAACAATTTAACAATATAGCAATTTAACAATTAGTTACTATCTAAACCATGCGGCGCGGCCAAGTCGGTAATTTAAATCTTTTACTCCTCTTTCCCCAATTTGCTTCGCAGGTACGCCTCCGACAATTACGTTTTCTTCAACATCTTTTGTGACTACTGCGCCGGCTCCGACAACCGCACCTTTTTTGATTGTTACTCCCGGAAGAATAATCGCCCGCGGACCGATAAATACGTAATCCTGTATCACAACCGGTGCGGAAATTGCCTTAAAATTTGGATCTTTGATATCATGCTCCGCGTTATAGATCATTACATCTGTTGCAATACTCACGTGATTGCCAATTGCGAGCTTATCTCTTCCGTCCAAAACTGCACCTTCGCCAATAATCGAATCCTCTCCTATTGTAATGTTATACGGATTATAAAAACGGGCTCCCATATGCATGGTTGATCCGCGGCCTATCTTCATACCAAAAAGCCGGTAAAAAAACCTCCGATAATGATGGCTCGGGACATATCCAACGTAGTGCAATTTAAAAACAACAAACTCTAATAATATCGTCCCTATTCTCCTAAAAATTTTATTAATCATCTTAAATGCCCTCCAGCACCCTTAATGTTTCTTTTGCGGTTTTTTCCCAGCTAAATTTTTTGACCTGCTCGTAGCCTTTTCTTATCAAATCTTTGCGTAATTCCTGATTGTTAATTATTAATTCCAGATTCTTCTTTATATCTGCAACATTAAGCGGATCTATGTACAAAGCCGCGTCCCCTCCCGCCTCGGGAAGAGAGGAGATATTGCTGGTTACAACCGGACATCCATACTTCATTGCTTCCAAAACCGGCAGTCCGAAGCCCTCATACAGACTTGGCAAAACAAAACAAATTGCATTCTTATAAAAAGCTGGCAGATCTTCATCCGAAACGGAACCCAGAAACTTAACTTTATTTTCTATTCCGAACTTTTTAGGCGCTGCAAGGATTTCCTCAAATTTCCAGCCTTTCTTGCCCACAACAATCAAATCTAGATTTGGCTTGTTTAGCTTAGAAAAAGCCTCTATTAAGCGGACGATATTCTTACGGGGCTGTAGCGTCCCCACAAACAAAATATACTTCCCTTCAATCCCATACTTTTCCTTAAGCAGATTTGAGTTTTGAGCTTCAGTTTTGAGTTTTGACATTTGAGTTTTGAGTTTTACGCCGGGATATGTTACCACAACTTTGTTTGCCATAATCCCGTATTTTTCAATTATATCATCTTTGCTAGCCTGGCTAATAGTAAAAATCTTTGAGGCCTTTTGGGCGGAATATTTAGTCCATTTCGTCAGTTGATTGAGATCAGATTTTTGAAAAAGCTCCGGAAATTTTAGATATGACACGTCCAAAATGGAGATTGCCGACCGGTTTGGCGCGATAATTGGCAAATAGTGCGTCGGGGAAAGGAAAACGTCGGGTTTCGAACGTCTAAATAGAAATTCCAAAGATAATCCGAACAAAGTCCACATTTTTCTCGGTTTAATAATCTTGTAATGCCAGCTTGAGGATTCTTTGGGTAAATCCGATGTTGGGTTTTCCGGAAGGTAAATTATGTAGCTATTCTGTTTATCAATTTTATTTAAGTTTAATAAAAGCTGAAAACAATACTCTCCGCTCCCAACCCTTCGCGGCAAGCCGGTTTTTGGATCATAACCAAATCTGGGAATTACCGCCTCATATCCATTAATTCCTATTGTCATATCAAATTCCGGGATAAATAACCTTTAATCGCTTATTTTCTATCCCCAAGATTTCCTCCGCATCTTTTTTCGCCGACTCGGAAATGCAAAATATCATTTCCGACTCTTTTTTAACCCATTTTAGTTTGCGTTTTTGCACTTCAACAATTTTTTTATCTGTCTCATTCGGATATTTATAAATAATCAGATCGTACAGAATAGTTGCTTTTTTTGCCTTAATAGTCGGCGGTTCTGTCCAATCAGAAGTAACAAAAACATCCACGTCTCCAATCAGCCATTCAATCGGCAAAACATGCAGCCTATTCCAAAGTAAATCCAGAATTAAGGGTGGAAATTTGAATTTTTTGACTTGAAAATTGCGATTTGCTTGAAAATTGAAAATTGAAAATTGAAAATTTCTTCTTAAAGAAGAGTAAAATAGAATATATTCATTTTTTTTATCAAATTTTAATAAATTCGAGACTAAATTACTAAGAAAGTTTGCCACCCCTGTTCCCTCGTAGGCAATTTGCGATATGTCTATCCCAATCTTCATTTTTTAATTGTAGCAGAAAGGAGAGGATTTTAGCTATTTTTTAGTAGTTATGTAAACTCCCAAAAGAGCCAATGTTCCGCCTATAACAATCCCCAATGTCAACTGCTCTCCCAGGAGAAACGAGGCTGACAGATAAGCTACTATTGGCAGCAAATAAAATTGTAAAGAAGCCAAAATAGCTCCTCCATGTCTTATTGCATATTGATTTAATAGAAAAACTATAACCGTTGAGACAATACTTATATAGAATAAAGACAATATGCCTGGAATTGTTAAGCTTTGCCACCAGCTTGGATAGGATATTAAATCTGTTAAAAACAGAGGGAATAATGCGAAACAAGTTGTCCAGATGAAAGCGGAATTGATAATAAGCGGAGGAAAAGATTGCAGTTTTTTTTGGGAATATGCCATGTATAAAGACCAAGAAATTACTCCAATTCCAATAAGTATATTTCCCAAAAGGTCTCCTGAGAACCTTGTTCCTTTTTCAATCGCTGGAAGCAGAACAATAAGTGCTACCCCGAAAAAACCAATTGCAATTCCTAATTCTTTTTTTCTGGTTAATCTTTCCTTAAACAATAAAAAAAGGAAAATAGCGGTCAAAAGCGGCACGCCGGCGTAAAGCAATTGGCCAATTGTTGCGGTTGTTGTTTTAATTCCTACGATAAAAAACGCAATATTAATTGATCCCAATAATGAAAAGGGGACAAGTTGCCTTAAATTCTTAAGGAAGTCGGTTTTCAAAAGAAATGGGAAAACAATAATACCGGCAATTAGAAAACGGATAAAAGCAAAACTCAATGACGGAAAGCTCGTAAGACCGATTTTTGTAACAGTCGATGTCATTCCTCCCAGGATTACCGTTAATAATATAAAAATAAGTGCTTTTTGTTTATCGCTCATTATAAAACGCTACATCTTGTATCTTCATGTCGTATAATTTAGAATTATTACACAAATACTGTTAAATGACAAAAACACAGCTTCCAACCAATTTGGTCAAACATACCAGCAAAAATCCAATTCAAAAGTTTTTAATCGGGAACTTTTTCTCCACCCTGATTTCCTTAATAAAACCATTAAACGCCGATTCAATACTTGATGCAGGCTGCGGTGAAGGCTTTACTATGAACAAACTAAGAGAAAATGGTCTTGGTAAAAAGATTGAAGGAGTTGAATATTCAAAAGAATCTATAGACTTTGGTAAAAAACTTTTTCCTAATTTAACAATTAAACAGGGAAGCGTATATGACCTTCCTTACAAAGACAATTCCTTCGATTTAATCATTTGCACGGAAGTTCTTGAGCACTTAGAAAGTCCCACAAAAGCACTAAAAGAAATGTTGCGGGTATCAAATAAATACCTAGTTATCAGTGTGCCAAACGAACCGTTATTTATGTTAAGTAATTTTCTAAGAGGAAAAAATCTGTCAAGATTCGGCAATGATCCCGGACATGTTAACCATTGGAGCCCTTGGAGTTTAAAAAAGATACTTAAGCAAAATGGAATAAAGGTTAAAAAAATAATCTTTCCCTTTCCCTGGACGTTAATTTTGGGAGAAAAATAATTTACAACTCTTCGCTGGAATATTTAAAAGTAAAATCTTTCTGCTTCTTTGAAGAAATATTAATAATTAGATCCGCTAAAAATCCCGTAAAAAACAGCTGAAATCCGCTAATTATAAATAGCATCCCCAAAAATAAAAGCGGCCGTTGACCAATGGCTTCGCCCAAGATCTTAAGGTAAGTAAGATATCCCAATATTAATGCGCCAATTAAAACCATTAAGCTTCCTGCTGCTCCGAAAAAATGAAATGGTCTTTTACTGTATTTGCTCAAAAAAAGCATAGTAAATATGTCGGGCAAATCTTTCCAGATTTTGGAAAATCCATATTTTGACTTTCCATATTTTCTTTCAACATGTTCGATTGCCACTTCCGCGACGCTAAAACCTTGGTCGGCAACCAAAAGGGGTATAAACCTATGCATGCCTCCATAAAGATTAAGAGATTTTGCAACATCTTTAGTGTAGAGTTTTAATCCACAATTATAATCATGTAATTTTAATCCCCAAAGAATAGATGCTATAGAATTAAAAAGTTTGGAAGAAAGGTTCGCCCTCAAAGCATCTTTTCTATTTTTTCTCCAACCGCAAACTAAGTCAAAACCTTCTTTTTGTTTTTTTATTAGTTTTGCGATCTCTTCCGGCCTGTCCTGCAAATCCGCATCTAAAGTAACAATTAAATCTCCCTTTGCTTTTTGAAAACCAACTATTAACGCTTCTGCTTTTCCTCTATTTTTCCTAAAAGAAAAAACTTTGACATTTGAATTTTTAGCCGCAAAGTCCTTTAAAATCTCAAGAGTTTTATCCGTTGACCCATCATCAACAAAGATTGCTTCATGTTCGTTGTCTAATTTAGATAAATTGGGAATTAAAACTTTAAAAAAAGCTTCAAGACTTTCATGCTCGTTGTAAACAGGCACAACTACAGAAATCATAAGCTAATTCTATCATTTCTACGTTTCATAGCCAAATTTCAAGAAATTAAAATTTAAGAACATCCGCGCGTTTTTGAAGAATATCGGGAAGCGGAATTGGACCCTTATTCAAGTTAATAATTCTTTTTTGAACTTCGTAATTTCCGAATTTTTTCCGCTCAATTATATCCGATATCCGGTCTTCATCATAAATTATTCTTGCCTTCCATATCTCTTGTATTCCGTCTTGAGGCTCAATAATAAGATAACGCAAGGCTACATTTGAAGGCGCTTTTTCCGATAGGTTGCCCAGATAGCCCACTTGACTCCTACCACCCCAGTATGGCAAATAACCGTATTTATTTTTACCATAATATTCGTACAAATATGCCCAAGTAGTATTAATATATAAAGGATTCGTTATTGTATTAATTATAAAATTTTTTCCTTCCGACTGATTATAAGTATAATTCACTATCTCCTTTTCGAATTTGGTAGTAATTCCAAGCTGAATGGAAAGAGGAGTATAGTATCTATTTGTCCAGGAATTAATTAATAATGCTTGAAACAAAACTATGCCCGCGAGAATTGAGTAACGTACGTAGTCTTTTCTAATCAGGTTGTTCAAAATTAATCCTATTAATAAGGCTCCGGAAAACAAAAAAGGGCTATAAAGAAAAGTTGCAGACATGTTCCCGCGATTGAATATAAATAAAAATAGCGAGCCACTTAACCAAATTAATAAAAAAGTTATTAGTTTATTGCTTATATTAAATATTTCTTTGCGCTTATAGGTAATTAAGAATAATAACAGTGCAAAGACAAGTAATTTTGGAAAAGGCAGAAAAGTAATTGAAAATATATTTACGGTCCAATCGACTAAAGACAGAAGAGCAGAGCTGGTTGAAAATCCTGCTCCTGTATTGTTAACAAGAAAAGACGAGATTATTTGGATAATATTAGTTTGAAATTTAATATAAGAAAGGATAAATGTAGAAAGAGCGATTAATAGACCCAGAGAGAACATCAATGCATCCGATATTTTTACTTTTAATTTAAAGAAATAAATATAAAAGGGAATTGTCAACAGCAATACTAAAAAAGCAAAGTCGGATTGAATTAATAATCCATAGCTTAAGCCAATAAAAAGCGCAAGGATTTTGTTTTGTTTTTTAAGATACATCCAGATTAAAAGCAACAGTGGAGGCGCAATCAACAAAGCTAACATTGGATTTGATAACCAATGGGAAAATGCAACAGAAAGCGGAGCGAAAGAATATAAGGCAACTGACATTAAGGAATCTCTGTAATTTTCGGTAATTTTATAAGCTATAATTCCCATTACCGGAATAAATAGGTAAAGCAAAAACAATGTAAAAATCGCTGCTCCTTCGGGATTGCCTTGCGATATACCATAGGCCAAGGCTAAGAAATAGTACCAGAGAACACCATGATTCAGCCCCGGGACATCTGAAGACGGCCCCAATATTTTGAGATCGTGTTTTTGCCAGATCGAATTAGCTTCGTATGCGTCCCTTGCCTGATCGTATCCAAAAGTAACTTGAGAAGGAACTAATCTCAAAGCAAACGCAAAGGAAAATAAAACTATGGCTGACGTAATAATAACAAGTAATAAATCCAGCACCTTTTTTTTGCCAAGTGCCTCATTCAAACAGAGAGAAATACGACCACTACGAACGCTATAACCTGCGATGTTTTTAAAGGTGCTTGATAAGTTCTTTTTCATTAATAAGAAACTATGAATGTTTCGCAAAACTTTTTTGCCGGAAGATTTTCAACATCAAAATCTGATAATTTCAAATTCGAAATATAACCAGGCAAATTAAAACTACTGCATGCTTTATCACCATAGATATTATATTTTTTTCCGCTATCCTCCAATTGAGCAATACTTATAGAATGTTCACTTCTTGATCTATCGCAATTCGCATCATCAATAACTAATACCGGTTGCGAATCGGGAAGCATGCTCCTGCTACACGAAATAAATGAAATATTATTATAAATAAACTTCTTGTCTTTCAGCGATTCATTTATTGTTTTTACCGTATTCTTGTTGTAGAGATTTGAATAGAACAAAAATTCTTTAAAAGCAAGCATAGGGTTAACCGAATAAATAATTATTGGTCTTTTTTCATCTTCAGAAAGGGTTATGTATTTAGAAAGAATACGGTTTTCCACCCCAAACGTTCCTGCCTGAAGAGGGTACCTAAAAAAATAAAAATTAGAAAACCTTAAGAATGAAAAGATATATATTAAAGCAATTAGAACGATAAATAAAACTCTACGTTTTTTATCTTTAAACTTCCCGAAAACACCATTGATACCAAGCGACATAAAAATAATCATAAATGGTATTGACAGGGCTATGTGATGACTAAAATTTCCATTCACACTCGAGCTATGCACTATCTGGGGCACAATTCCAACAAATATAATTAAAACAAAAGTAAGAAATAACTTCTTATTTTTCAAAAACGCCCATCCTAAACCAATAATTAAAAAAAATGAATCTATATAGTAGAAAAGGCCATGTCCGCCCAGCATAAAAAAATAATCGGCATTAGCAAAAAGATAAGTAGGAGAAAAAATATTAAATGTATTCCTGACAAGAAAAGATCCATAAACTGTGAATTTATTCTCGACTAAATTGATAAAAGGGTTCTGAATGGTAGCTTTTCTGACTTCATTAACCCGCTGTATTATTGCAATGCTATTTGGTAGTAAAATTTCAGTCCCCCTGGAAGACTTTCCCTGTTTAAGTTGAAATAGGAAGAATAATGTCAAAACGCACGAGAACATAAAAAGAAATAAATACTGTTTAAAATATTTTCTTTTATTAACAGACAAAAAAGCATACAAAATACTTAATGACATAAAAGGCAGAAAAATAAGTTTCGTTGCAATATGAGAATAAAAAGCAAGAAGCGCGAAGGGGATTGTCAGTAAAATTTTCCAACTTTTTGTTATTAACATCATGTAAAAAACGCAGAGAAAAAATAATGTTGCCGGACCTGCCTCATAGGTGGTTCTACTTAAAAAAATCAACCATGGATTTATTGCAGCAATTAACCCAGCCAAAAGAGCAGTATTTTTATCAAATAACTTTAAGGTTATGAGATAAATCAAGACTACAGTTAAAATCCCTAGCAATACATTGGGCAATACCAAATTTGTCATGGAAAAACCCATAAGTCCCAAAACCGGAATCTCAAAAAAATATTGCAACTCGGCTTGCAAAGGTTCACTTTTGGGAGAATTGAATAACAGTACGTCAACCAGAGAAGTTTGTCCTAGAACATCCTTGCCGGTTAAGAAAAAAGATTTTGCATCGAGAGCATAATGCAGTTCATCTTGATTTATTGCATTTGGCACGTTGCTTAAGAAAATAAAACGCGGCAAAATTGCAATAAGTATTAACAAAAGAAAAAAGATGTTCTTTCTTAAAAAGAGGTTACTTTTTAATAAATTCATCATATAATGGTGGTACAATTAGAGTTGACCTATATTATATAGTAAGAATTATTATTTAACAAAATGAAGAAAATCGATGCAATATTTTTCATATTAATAATAGCTTTTTTACTTAGGACGATCTTTATAAACGAAGTTCCCCTAGCTCTAAGTAACGATGAATTAACTTTCATAATTAACGCGAAATCGGTCGCTCTGACCGGTAAGGATATTCTGGGCACTTGGCAGCCATGGTCACTGCAACCCATATATAATACGTATCCCATGTCAGAACTATCCTTCTTAATAGCTTCTCCACTGCTTAGTCTATTTAAGGTAACTCTTTTTACCGCTAAATTACCATACGCTTTATTTAGCACTTTGTTAGTTGGAATCTTGTATTTAATTACAAACAAACTTTTTAGTAAAAAGGAAGCTTTAATCGTCGGGATAGTTGCGGCTATTAGCCCATGGGGAATTTTTTTCGGCCGGACTGCTTATGATTTTCCTCTTGCAGTTTTCTTTTACATGTTGGCTTTGACTATTTTGCTTTATAGTAAAAGTTGGAGAATATTATTAAGTTTTATACCCTTATTTCTAGCATTCTATTCTTACATAGGAACAAAAATTATTTTTCTACCATTTGTAATTATTGCAGCTTTTTTTTCATGGCATATATTAAATAATAAAAAATATACCAAGTATTATTTAACGCTAATTATCGCTTGCTTATTCTTGTTTATCTTTTTTTTACAATCGCTTAATTCGGGAAACGCCGGAAAAAGACTGTCTGAAATTTATACACCATGGAGCCAATCCATTGCAGAAAAGGTTAATCTTGACAGAAAATTATCTATTAATTCTCCAATCAATAACTTAATTATAAATAAATATACTGTATTTGCTAAAGATTTTTTAAACAAATACCTTGGCGCATTCTCTCCTCAATACCAATTTATAACCGGAGACAGCAATATGTATGTTTCCCTCTGGAATCATGGATACTTTTACTATGTTGATCTTATTTTTCTATTGTTGGGATTTTACTATCTTTTTCAAAAAAACAAAAAAGTTGCGTTGCTAATAATCGGTCTCATACTGATTGCCCCTTTTCCGGCTGCGATTAGCACAGATCAAGAAAGATTTGTTCATAAATGGACGCTCATTTATCCGCTTTTTATAATAGTAGTCGGAGTTGGCATATCTTATGCCCTGTCTTTGCCAAAAAAAACATTTTACAGAAAATTTCTCGCCGGATTTATCCTTTTAATATATACAGCTTTATTAACAAATTTTCTGGTGATTTATTTCCTTAGATATCCTATCTACAATTCTGAAGGCTCCAACTTTAGTACAAGAATATTATCCGGGTATATTGCCCTAGTAAATGCACAAGATAAATCTGTGTATGTCTATTCGCCCGAACCGGAACCCCTATATAAGGGTTACGTACTTTATGCAGATACTTATAGTCAAAAATCGGCCAAGATAGTGACCGAAAATTTCAACAGCAATATTTACGCGTTAGACGGCGTAAGATTCCTTAAGGGATGTCCTGATAAAAATGTAATAAGTTCCGACAATACAATTATTATTAATAATACCATGAAATGCGATGAAATTAGCAGTTATCAGGTTATGAAAAAGCCTGTAGAAATTTCTCAGCTATCCGATGCCGGAACAATATATTCTATATATAAAGATCGCGTATGCAGTATTTATTCTTTATCTAAATATCCTGACAATTTTAAGTTTTTCGATTTCAATATCGAGAATTTGCCCATAAACTCTTTCTGCACAAAGTATATTTTTAATAAAAATTAACCGCGCTTAATTAACTACCCTATCTAAACAACAAGCCTTGATAATAATTTGGATCAACTTCCGGTTCACTTTTGTTGATAAGTAGCTTTTCAACAGTGATTCCGCCGATAAAGGTTTTTGTCAAAAGTATTTGACTATTGGTTCTTAAGGTATTTTTCTTCCAAAAGTCATAAGCTCCTTCATCATTTTCTATGTGCGGATACAAGATTAGGTAAGTTATTAGCTCTTTGTTCTTAGTGGGAATCTTGTCTGGATAGCTTTTTGCTTTCCAGGAGATTAGATAATCCATTCCATGAGTAAAAGTTTCCGGCGTATAAACAAAATACCCAAACTTTCCTTTTTCCGCATCTATAAATATCCAATCGACAACCGCCAATTGATTTATATATGAACCGGCTGATTCGACCGGCTGATACTTCATCAGATATTGATTCTGTAAAAATCCTAAAACATTAACAGATGTAATAACAAAAAATATAATTACCAAAATTTTTCCAAAAGAATTTTTCCAAACGGTTATAAGTGCCAAATAAAAAGCAAAAGCAACCGGAATAAGTAACCCAAACACATATTCGGGCCATACAGGATAGGAATATAACATGAAAAACCCGTACGTTAAAGCAGGAAATAATAATAAAAATCCAAATTCTTTTCTGTACTTAATATCGTTATTTCTATGAATTAAAATTAAGGCAATAATAAATATTATAACCATCAATATTATCAACCAAATATTCTGATTAAATAAAATACTTTCATAAACAGCTAGCAAGCTATTAACGTGCGCGATAATCCTGTCTTCAAACTCTAGGTATCCTTTTTCTTTTATGCCCCCCTTAACAACGCCTATTAATGCATTTGTCATCAAGAATTTATGGCGAAGATCGAATAAGATAAATGTGCCAAGAGATAAGAAATAAGAGATAAAAGATAAGAGGATTACTCTCAAATTTTTAATTGCAATTTTATTCCAAAGAAAAATAATTACCATAACTGGAATTAAAATTAATGGGAGGGCAGTTTCGAATTGAAGAGAAAGGCCTGCAAAAAATGCTGCAAAAATAAAAGAATTTTTGTTACCCCTTAAAAACTTAATAAGAAAATAAAATAAGCCAAGAAAAACAAGTGAAACAACATTTACTCCTATTGTATTCTGAACGGTGCTCCAAGTTGCCGGTGACAATGCAATTAACAATGATATTAAAAGGCCTCCTTTATTTCCATACAGTTTTGAGCCAATCAAATATGCAAGCAGAACTGTCGTAAGCTGTAATCCGACATATGCATATGTAAAAGAAAAAGGATTACCGCTGCCTAGAATATAGACGGGCGTAAGTATATATAGCCAAAGAGGACCATGGAAAAAACCGCTCAAACCACTGTGAGATCCAATTAAAACAAGATCGCGCGTATCAACAATATTTTGCACAAGCAAATAATCTCTGGCTTGATCGTAAAGATAGAAAAAGTCCCCAGACAAAACCATCCTAGCCCCCAAAAGAAAAGAAAGGAGAAGTATTAAGAATAAGAAAAATAAACTAATTCTTTTCATTAACGTTTTTTTACTAATTTTAGCTCTACCAAAGACTGAACAGTCGCTATAACTAAAAACACATACGCCCAAATTGTTATATTTATCGCTTCACGAAGAAATGAAAATAGTAAAAGAAACGGAGAGATAAGTAAACAAGCGCTACCAAAAATAATAGTAACCCGACCTTTAAATCTATACCTTATAATCGCGGACATCCATAAAACGACTACTATAATGATCATTAGGGGATAAATTGTTTTTGCAAGAACAACAGCAATTAATGCACAAAGTAAAATCAGATAAAGCGGCAGATATATAAATAGCCTTTTAAGGCTATTATTTTTCAAATAAGAATGTGCGCCAAGAAAAATAATCATTGCTGTAAAGTAAAACAAGAATGGTAAAAGGTAAATTGTCGAAGAAGCTATAAAATCATTGTCTAATAATGACTCCGTTGTTTTCATAAAGATAAATTTCATAAGAATATTCTTATCCAATATTTCTTTTTTGGGAAACTTGTATTTTGTTACAAAAACAGGTTCTTTCCGACTTAACGCAATTGCATCTTTTGGTTTTCCACGTACTGATTCTATTTCAAATTGATACGTCTCTTTGAAAGAGTTATCAAAAATCGGCATACCAAATGTGAAGTATTGATTATCCTGAAATTGATTAACGAGATAAGAATGTTCATAAAGCCAATTTTTTGATTTTATGTTTTTAATACGGAAAATCACTGCATCCTTGTTAATCCTGCTAAATGTGCTAAACCGAACAGCAACTATTCCTAAATGATTATCACTTGCAATAAATTGCCCTTTAATTTTTTCTCCTTTTAATAATTCTGTTGTTTTCCATGACGTATAATTATTCGCATTTGACGGATAAGTAAGTACGGTTACTCCTGTTTTTGAGGCAATATATCGATACGATAAAAATATCCAAAACACCAGCAACAGAAATGGAATTACTATCCAAACAATGATTCTGTTGTGTAAAATATCAGAAGTTTTTTTTATTATTTTATTTTCAAGCAAAGCTCTTGTCATTATTTTTTTAGCTTGTCCCAAAGTATATTCGGTGATTTATCGTGGATTAAAAAGCTAATGTTTTTATATGTATAAGGTTTGTATTTAAAATCCGGTCGCAATCCTACAGCTTGATTTGCCCAATCTGATCGTTCAATAACATCTGGGTGAAGAAAAATGATCGAGTAGCGCAAGTCAAATTTATTGTGACCAGGAAGGGTTTTCATACCATAGACTGAGTTAAATATTGTCAAATCAGGCTTCAAATGCGCAATATACTTGTCACTTTTTCCAAGGAAATCAATGCCATCCCGTTCAGAATAATATGGTATTGCTCCAGCCCAAACCACTCCTACCGTTGCGTTTGGTTTTGTAATTTCTTTCAAGCGGAGTGCGTAAACAGTATTTATAACGTTATACTCAACGGAATAAATACCTTCTTTAAAAACCATTTGTTTTAAAAATCTGTTATTATGTCCAAAAATTACGCCTACCGTTACCAAAATACAGAATATAGGCATTAACAGTTGAGTTTTTATTTTTTTAAGTAGATTGTTGTTAAGAATATATCTTCCCACCTGTACGATTTCCGCTGAAGCGAGGATAAAGACAAACGGCATTGCGGGAACTAAAAACCTCCAATAGTTCCACGAATCTCCACCTACGAAAATTTGATAAAAACATGACGATAGAAATAAGAGGAAAAAAATCAGTTTTATTTTGCTAAAACGATGAATAACTGATGTGAATGCAAATACAATTATGAATAAAGATTCGTTTATAAAAGGTTTAATAAAACCATATCCGTTTTCTATTCTAAACCAAGTTGACATACCAAACACCTTAAGCATTACGGTATTGGGAACAATTTCCCCATAATAGTATTTTCTTAATGCCATATGCGTTAAAATTACCAGCATATATGGAGCAATAATTCCAAAATATATTTTTTTATTCTCTCCTTTTTTGTTACTAACGATAAAATAAATATAGGAACTAAGCAATATAACAATCGCAAGATAAAAAGAATCTGGTCTTATGAGATAAGAAAGCGAAAGAAAAAATGACATCATTAACCCATCCTGCAGTCTTCGTAGCCTCATTAATTTCAACATATATAGCGCTGCCAATAAAATTGACAGCGTAAGTAAACCCGTCTCCATACCCATCAGGGTCCAATAGAGCAATGGATAATAAGAAAATATCAGCAATAAAATTAAGAAGGTATGAAGGTTTTTATTTTTTTCTTCAACAACTTTTGCCACATGCGCTATTTTAACCGAAGCGAAAGCTATGCCAAGAATAATAAAAATGCCCAAAATTTGAATAGATAAAACAGCGAATCGTTGTTCAAAAATAATCTGGAACAGTGCCATGATAATAACCCAAAGTAGATTTGTATATCCCTCGACTCTATCTAAATGATTCCAAACAAGTCCGTAACCATGAATAAATTGCCATGAATATTTCATGGAAATCATCGCATCATCAAATAGACTGTAATATCTTATGCCATTTATTAAAAATGAGCTTTTGTAGATGAACATGATACTCCAGGTGCAAAAAAGGGCTATCAAAAAAGAAAAAATTATTACAGGTAATTTAGTTTGCCTCATGTATTGTCCAAAAATCTAATTCCATTGTCCATTAATACAAATACAAAATCAAGGATACGTCATGCTGTACGCTACTTTCAACTTTATTATTGGGGATTTAAGATGGCACTCCGTTACTCCTTAAGGAAGTCTATCCCAAACTTTCTTAATTTTTTTAAAATATCTGTTATCTGAAAGCTCTCGCAATAATAGTTGTATAGCTCGTAAGGGCTGTGCCTTTTTATAAAGTCCATAAATAGCTTGAATCGTCCCGATTAACAAAAATAGATATGCCCACATAGCAGCATTCTCCGCAATGATTTCCGAATTAAGAATGAGAAAAATAGGAGAGATAGATAAGGATGCTAGAGCTAAAAAGAAGGTAACGCTACTATGAAGTATATATATCCTAATTAATCCGAGCCAAAGGAAAATAAGTATTATCTCCTCCGACAAAAGTATTTTGTTTTTGAAAAATATACTTAATATAAAGACAAAAATGTAGACATAAAGCAAAATGTAATTATCGGGAGATACGTACATTTTATATTTAACTATTAAGTTTTTTATTTGAATAGGTGGTAAATATTTTTTAAAATAAAAAAACCAAAGCATATAAAAAAGAAAAGGAAGAGCATATATAAAAGCTGATATAGTGAAATTTATATCGCTAAATGAATAGTGTATTTTCTTTATTAAGAAATCTGGAATTATTGTCTTGTTCGCCAGAAGCTTCTGTTTAGTAAATTGATATTGTGTAATAAAAACAGGAGATGTTGCGCTGATTGAAACGGCGTCACCCCTTTTTCCCTTGGTTGACTCTATTTCAAAATAGTATGTTTTGCCTTCTGAATTTGAAATAATGGGTAATCCGAAAGTAAAATAATCATCGTCCTGGAATTGATCAACTCTATATGTGTGGTCGTAGTACCAATTCTTTTTACCTTCTTCTCTTAGCCTAAAGACAACTTCGTCATTATTAATTCTACCATAAGTTTTGAATCGAACAGAGACTATGCCTAAATTATTTGCTATTGCCCGAAATCGAGCGGATACTTTTTGTTTTGCGAGCAATTCGTCTGTTTTTAAAGAAACTAAGCTTGTTTTATTATAAGCTACGCTAATAACGGATAGGCTGTATTTCGATGCAAAAAATAACGAAAGAATAAGCCAAAGAAACATCAATAAGAAAGGGGTTATTCCAAATGCTACGAACCGATTAAAAGAAATTTTCATATTTTAGATACTCATCGTAATATTAGATATGTCGCCTTATCTTTTTTTGAACCTCCTGAATAATAAATATCATAAATAGCCCCATCAATGTAATCCCGGCAATAAGTATAGTATATATATAATAAATTTGCTTTGCGTATATAATCACCAAGTAGAGCTCATTTTCCCCTTGAGAGTCTTGAGGGGAAACTACCCAAGTGTTACTAAAAAAATTGCCTTGAAAATGTTTCAGTTCCGATACATTTCGTTTTTTCAATAAAGCTACATTACCCAGATCAAGGAAACTGTTTTGGTACTGACAATAACTATTATTAGTAATCGTAAAAGTTTTCCAGTCGGAAATACAAGATTTTTCATCATAATAAGCCTTAGAAATCAGTTTCATTTGCCAAATGGGGCTGTATTTTTGATTAAACTGAATTAAGAAAGAATTAACGTTGTCAATATTCGTAACATGAAGATAATATTTATATGGTTCCAGAGGTGAAATTTTATACTCAATTTTTACATTATTAGAAATTGCATCAGGAATCTGTAGGGAATTCTTGGGAAGAATAACCGGTCTAGTATTCATATCTAACGTATCGCCAGTAAGAATATTAAAATCTTGACTAAAAATAATTGTCTTAGGTGAGTAAATTAAGAAATCGTATTTATCCTTATCAACAAAGACGTAATTGCTGAAATTTTGGTTATTATCAGCCGATAATAGCTTATTCTCCTCAAATTCTAGATTTGCATTTTTCGCCATCTCAATTTCTTTTGTTTCTGTGATTGGACCTGGACCTTTTGTCTTAACCATATCGTTTGGTACAAAAATATTTTTAAGATTATGTGTAATTCGCAAATTATTAATATGAGTAGTCGCATATAAGAATTGTGAAATATCATTGGTATTCCCCGACACAACGCGAGGATTATCAAATATAATAGGCGGATAATGATGTCCATAGTTGATACAAAATGTAGGAACATTTGCTTCGTTCATAAATTCTGCTCGCCAACAATCTCTCAAAAAATAATACGAAGCTTCAGGAATACTCGTGTAAGATGTAATAAAGTATGTTTTATACGCTGTTGGCACAGAATCAATATTATATTTTTGCAATTGGAAATCAAACAAATTTAGCAAAGGAAATGTCGCTAGGACAATAAGGAAAAAAGTAAATATATATAAATGTTTAATTCTATCTTTTGTTAATAACCCTATCAAAATAACGTAGGGGACACCCAATATGTACATTGCCCAATATGGTCCGTTAATAATAAACGGTAGAAAATGAATAACCTGCAGATAGATTGTGTCTCCGAATATATTTCCCAATCCATACATCGTAATTCCGATAAGAATAAGTGATAGATTTAACAAGTAAAGAACAGAATGTTTTTTCTTTGAAAACGTCGTAATAAGATAAATCATATAAGCGAAAACAATTAAGCCTAATGTCGACCACCATTTACCTTCATATAATTTTGCCCCAACAGATTGAAATATATTAAATGCGTCATACATTTTATTCTTAATAATATAATTGCCAAATAGATTTCCATAATTAAATGCCGTATCTGATCTTTCCAATAATTGGCTAATGAATGCAAAAATTACCGGAGCAAATATCAATAAGTATGAAAAAAGGAATATAACAATTTTGTTAAGGCGAATTTCCCTTCTATTCCGAAGAGTTAAGTATATAAGATAGGGAAAAATTATGAAGGAATATCCCTGAACAAATCTTATATAAGATACCCAAATAAATGATGCAAAAATATTGAGCAATAGATATTTAGCCCTAAACCCTTCTTTATTGAAAAAATATTTATAAAACGAATAAATAAAGAGCGGCACTGTAGCGTTGTAAAAAACGTACCCCTGCAACGTATAAGATAATGGGTTAAAGACATAAACCAGGGACATAATATATCTCAATCTTTTTTCTTTAAAAAAGATTCCGCTAAACAAATAAAATGAGGCAAATGAAAGGATATAACCTGTAAAAGTAAACACTATCTGCGAATTATTTTGTTTGAGAATATAAAAAACAAAAGTAGTAAATCCAACAGGAAGAATCCTTGTAAAGCTAAGAAGCCCCTGGTCAGAACCCATGTAATATCCAAGATTTGTGAATATATGAAACTGCTGCAAAAATAATGCCATTGCCTCATGATTGGTTTTTGGCCAAAATCCCGCATCCTGATAAAACCAAAAACCCGGCCTAAGCAAAAAAAAGTTTACCAATAACAGTAAGCTGACAAAAATTATTATTTTGACAATATTCGACTTTCTCATTCGTGCTTTAACTTTTGATGGTTTTTAGAATTTCTTTTTTCATTCTTATTCGGTATGAGAATTACGAATATATATAAAGAAAGGGTAATGGTTGTTGCTATTATACCAAGATTAAAATAGCTTTGAGGCTGATAGAATATTGTTAAAGTGAAATTAATGGAATTATCTTTATTAATAGTAATGTTTTGCGAGGCAGCTGAATTCAGCAATACCTTGGGAGATATTTTCCAAACGTTCGCATAACCATTAAGCAATGTGTGCGAAGAATCGAATAGCGAATTTATGAAAGCATACTTAACATCTTGAAAGAAGAATCTTGAAAAATGACTTTGACATTCTCTAACATTAAATTTAGCTATGTAAACCGCTTGCTTACAAGCATTTTCTTCAATTGGCGCAAGAAATATTTTCCAATCTTTATCAAAATTTTGATTAAAATACAGATTGACCGGTTCTTTCAGGTTAGCAAAATGAATGTTGTATCTTACGGGATTAACCATTTCATAAGCTAAGCCGCTATCTGCGTACAATAAGGGAACAGCATTATCATTTTTGTAAAGCTCGAAAGAGTCAGTTTTAAAAACAAGAGCTTCACGAGACACAATGTTTTTTTGCATATTATTAGTCGGGGGAGTTTTTCTGATATCATTTCTTAAAAGAAAATATTTAATTGGTGTAATGTTTTGCCCGTTTTTATTATTTTCTAATCTGCGCGTAATTGAAGTATACACCGATAATGGCAGTATGCCATTTTTTTCCAAATATATGAATGGCAAATTGCTTAGTTTAGGCAATAAGTCTTGACCGATAAATAGTTTATTTTTTCCTAACCAGTACTGGGCGTACGAAGACGCAGGAAGTGGCATAACGTATCCAAAAGGAACATTATGCGTATTAATAAATGACGTCAAATCTTCATCTTGTTTTGGGATAGTAATAATTCTGTCCCAAGATTGCTTTGTATTTTCACCCCAAACCGCAACTCCCGTAAATAACGGAAAAGATTGAATAAGCATTATTAATAACAATAAACCAACAAACAATTTCTCTTTATACTGCGTTGAAATCTGCAAAAGTAATAAGGCAAGTATAAATATTATCCCGAAGCCAAATTTATTATCCGGTGACCGAAAGAGAATAAATAGCGGTACGTTTTTTATGAAAAAGTTATATATCTCCCCAAAAGGAGGCTGGGGCCCCTTAACGAAGAAAAGGAAAACAAGAAAAATTGAAAAAAATACCAAAGAATAAAAATCTTTTTTTCTATAAATCCCTCTTAGTATCAATACATAAAGAGTTAAAACTGAAATTATATATGGTATGCTGGAAAAGTATTCGTAAAATGTTTGTATATTTCTTGGTTCCCAAACAGTATAAATCCCCCAGGAAAACCAAAGGAGAATTGGATAAAAAAATCCACCCGCTATATTACCGGCTGTCTCACCAGCCAGGGATGCAGGCGACACTATTGAACTTCTTGTAAAATCTAAAGAGAGAACAATAAGGATAGAAAAAAGCGGCAAGCACAGTAAGCCTGTCTGAATAACATTTTTAATTATTAATTTTATATTTCTTTTTGAAAACATATGGAAAACCGTATAGATAGCTATTGCCATAATAAAAACCGCAAAAAGATATATCAGGAAAGAAAGTAAAAACAAAAAAATAGCTGCCAGCAATTTATAGCGAAGACCACTTCTCCTTATAATCGCCTTATGATAAAAAAATAGACACAAAGGCGCAAAAGCATAAAGAATAAAGGTGGTTAAAGAAAATCCCCCATTCCAATTAAGCAGGGTGAAAGGATTGAAGGTATACCAAAGTGAGATTGCAAGTGTGACAAAATTTTGATTTTCTTTTAAGTATAAAGATGATAATCTTTTAAAACCAACAAATGGAACAAAAACTAATGTAAAAATCTTGAAGATATAAAGAATTAGCTGAACCGAATGCAAACTTAATCCTAAACTGTAAGTTATTAGATAATATAGCTGATCATAAAAAGTAACAAGCACAGTTGTAACATTGGAAATACCAAGATTATTTAGTGATTTTAGAAAAAGAAGTGAGTTTGCCTCCTGACGAGAAAATATGAGAAACTCATCGTGAATAAAAAGAAATTGATTATTACCAATTCCTCGAAAAATAATTACCGACAATAAGGCTGTTATAAGCAATGACAGAAAAAAATGAAGCTTTAAGGTATATCTGGAAAATAAATTCTTCATATTTACTGATACGCTGTAAATTTTGTTTTTCTCGTATCCTTATATGCACGATTAATATTTCTTTTGTAGACTTTTTTTCCTTTTTTAAACCCATGTACTTGAAGTAATTTAATTAAATAAATTTGCTTGAGAATAAAAGTAGGGACAACGCGCTTAATGAACGGGAAGGATAGAAAGAAATAACCATACAATAAACCGTAGTACTTGAATATTTTTTGTTTCGTATCTCTGGTTGGCTTAAGGTCAAATTGAAATAATCCTAATTTTTGTGAAAGGTAAAGTTGCAATGCTAAGAAAGCATTCTTCTTAGACTGGCGAATAAACTCATTATTGTCAAATTTATGGGGAATAATGGAAACTGCTTTTATCATGTCTATTACATTAAATTTAAAAAAATCACCATATTTAAAGCCCACATTTCTTTTAACAATACTTTTTGCGACCTCTAGAAATCTAAATTCTTTACTTAGTAATAAAAGCGCTAGGGTTACTTGAAAGAAAACGTTATCTTTGTATGGCACATTTCTTAAAGAGACTATGGATTTCTTCTTTTTAAAAACATTAACAGATAAATATCCCAGCCTCATCAAAGCATCATAACTTGTAAAGGAGTCTAAATCCTTGTATAAAATGTCTTCTTTTACACCTGACGTTAATTTCTGTCCGTATGAATTTACCCACGTACAATTAAAAAGTGCTACAACCGGTTTATACTTATTGATTGCGTTTAGGATATTTTCAATTGAGCCTGATAATGGTATGTCATCATCACAAAGAAACCACATATATTGCGTCTTTGTTAATTCATAAAGCTTAAATACATTTTCGCTGAAGCCCAAGTTTTCGTTGTTTTTATGATAGATCAAATTATGCATGGACTTCTGATATTTTTTTACCATTTCTGAAGTTTTATCGGAAGAATTGTCGTCCGAAATTAAAATAAGAAAATTCTGATTACTTTCCTTGCGTAATTGCACAAGAATTTTTTCAAGAGTTTCTGAACGATTATACGTTGGGATAGCAACCGTAAGTAAAATGTTATTTTGCATGTTATGTGCTTAAATTATTGATTCCGAAAAGTTTTCCCTACGTATGGAGACTATCTTAGCGAACCTATATACCAATTGAAAGGATGCTTTGATTAAAAAACCAGGCATAATTTTACTTATTAAGGCTACAAGTATGAATAGTGCTAAAGAAAAACTATCTGTTTTATAAAATTTAATGAGTCTTATTAACTGTTTTTTGTCTAAGACGAAATCTACGGGAATCTTTAAAATTTTCTTCTGAGCCAAGATAAGAAGTCCGAACTTGCAATTGTTTAAGCTTACTTTATTCGCTAAGTCATTTGGGTATTTAAGCGCTTTGTTACTATATAATTTTCTGAAACCAAACAAAGTGCTTTCCATCGACCATTTTGAAAATGAAGCTCTTAGTCCCATCCTAACGGAGGGCGTTTTTAAAAGGTAGACAGTAGGCCTTTGCAAAAGTACTAAAGACATTATTGCGTCTTGCACAAGACCCGTACCGCTATAATTCAGCTTAAGAATTTCGGAAGCGATACCATTCTGTTTTTCTACAATACAACAGGAAATAAAAGATGCAAGCCTTACAACCGCTAACCTAGCGACATCTTTATTAACCAGAAGCTCCTCATCAGTTTTTACCCTTATTCCCAAACCTGTTGGCAGATAAGAAACGATATCGACAAATTGATCATTTTTTGTCATTGACTCTCCTGTTATTCCTAATTCGTTGGGATATAAAACAGCCGGCTTATGCTTTATCAACGCATCGAGCACTCTTCCTAATGCCCCAGGGAGTATTTCATCATCATCACTCAAAAACCAAATATACCTACCTTTTGCGTTTTTATAAATGCTTATAATGTTGTTATCAAATCCTTCGTTTGCTTTATTTCGAATGTAGCGAATATTTAATTCATGCAAAGCCATGACTTCCCTAACGTATTCCTGTGTCGCATCTTGCGAGGCATTATCGGAAATCAGAATCTCTACATTCCCATCTGCTTGCTGATGAATTACTGATTCCAAACATTTTTCTAATTTTTTTTGACGGTTATATGTCGGAATTCCTACGGTTAATATAATTTTCTGTGTTTTTATTTTTTTATACATTTGATATAAAATACTTCAGCCCCGTTCTGAAAAAACGTATATCTTAGAAGAGCCTTCTCTAAGCTTATAAGTTTTTTGTAAAAAAAACGTACGAAGGTAACTTTGGAAAAAGGAATAAATCTATCAAGCCAACCAAAAACAAAAAAGAATAAGTGCCCGTATCCCATCTCTTGAATCTCGAATCTAACTTCTTCCAGCTGAACCCTTATCTTCTCGGGACTAACTTTATTTTTTTTCGGAATACTCTCCCCCACCACCAAGTCATCCCCAAACTTTCTTTTTACAAAATTTGGCATAAAAATAAAAATTAATCTGGCTAATTTATTAAAAGGGTTATTTGAAGTTAGATCATTAATTAAAAATCTTCCTCCCTTTTTCGTTTTTTTGTGAATTTCTCTAAATATTTCTTGGTACTTATCCGCATGGTGTAATACGTGAAACATAAATACCGCATCAAGACTATCGTTTTTAATTTGCGGAATTTTATTATTAGAAATCTTATAAAAATTAAATTGTGGATAATTTTCTTTTGCTTTATCTATTGCTAATTGCGCAATATCTACTCCACAAATTTTATATTTATTCCTCTGTCTATTTTTAAAAAAAATGTCCAACGACGTTCCTGTTCCGCAGCCATATTCCAGTATCTTTCTTTGATTCTCTATCCATAAAAAACCATTTATTTGTTCTTTATTTGCGTAGGTTGTAAATAACGATTCTCTTGTAGGAATTTTTTGAGACTGGGCATTCTGATTAAAAAATTCCTCCTGATTGGCAATAATTTTTTCCCCCTGTTCCATGCTTCACATTATAGCCTATCTTTAGTATTTAGAACAAGGTTATTTGTATAATTACTGTGGATAATATAATGAGATCTATTGA
Organism: Candidatus Levybacteria bacterium RIFCSPHIGHO2_01_FULL_40_16; assembly: GCA_001783805.1. GTDB lineage: Bacteria > Patescibacteriota > Microgenomatia > Levybacterales > UBA12049 > GWB1-37-8. The sequence goes on along the minus strand of MFNS01000001.1, from coordinate 76,254 downwards.
GCAAATCGAAGACGGAAAAGGCCTGTTAAATTTCGTCGCGCAATATTGAGTATCTTGCTTAATCTATAAACTTGAGTATTGCCTGCCTTCCTGTCTCTATGATGAATAATGATTTCTTTTAAAGAAAGCTTCTTTTTCATGCACATTCCAACAAAGCCCCACCAAAACCCCTCTTTTAAATATTTCAGGTACGGAAGATAAGGCATTATGATCTCTTTCTTGAAAAGTACATATGGAGCGCTTGGATCGTGAACATCTGTTGGAAAAAGCAACTTAAAGACTGTTTTAAAAGACTGTGAGTATATTTTTCTGTGAATGGGGTCTCTCCTTTTTACCCGCCAGCCAATTAATACGTCTGCCTGTTGTCTTTGTTGCCAAAATTTTTTAAAATCCTCTGGATCACATTGCCCGTCGGAATCAATGCAGAGAATGTAATTAGTTTTTGACGTATTAATTCCATCTATTACTGCAACCCCATATCCTCTACGAAAAGTTTTTTGATCAAGTATTAATCGATATTTTTTTTTAAGCTTTTCTAATAGTTCTTTTGTTCCATCCGTAGATCCGTCTTCGCATCCTACAAAGATATAATCAATCTTGCTTTTTCTCAATTCCTTTTCCCATTCCGCCAAAACGGAATCTATTGTCGCTTTCTCGTTATATATTGGCAAGATGATGCTAACTTTATCCATGTCTCAATAGGGGATCTACTGTTCTGGGCTTTTCCTTCAAAAACCATTCAATTGTTTTAGCAAGCCCTATACGCAAGGTGTATTTGGGTTTCCAGTTCAATACTTTTTTTGCCCTTTTAATATCTAATGCTCTCGTCTTAACTCCTTCAGGTTTAGTTTTATCGCAAACAATTTTTTTGGGTTTCCAATTTAGAATATCGAAAATAATATCTACGGATTCTCTCATCGTATAACGTACACTTGTTCCCAAATTTATGCTGGATGCATCAGTAATTTTCTCGCACGCCGCAAGTGTTCCTGAAACGATGTCGTCAACGTAAGTGAAATCCCTGTCTTGTTTTCCGCTTCCCCAGATAACATACGGATCGTTCTTTTCCACTGCCCTACGAATTAAAGCAATAATTGCATGCGTGTCATTTTCCCATGGGCCGTACGCCGTAACATATCGGGTGCTAACTCCTTTTAGCCCATATTGCTTATTGTATCCCTGGAGAGTAATTTCACCCATTAGTTTTGCCCAGCCATATTCTTTGTCCGCATTGCCCCAGTTATTTTTAATCGCGTCCTCTTCTTTTAAGAGATATTCCGAACCGTAATTTTTTTGCAGGTCGTTGGGATATACACAGGCTGACGATGCGAAAAGAATCCTATCAACGTTTGCCAAGTGAGCAGCTTTTATTACGTTTTGATTAACGGAGAATCCCTCACAACAATCCCCCGGATGAGTATCAATATATCCTCTTCCTCCAATATTGGCAGCCAGATGGAGCACAATTTCATATCCTTTCAAAAGATCTCGCGTTTTCTCAAAATCTTGAAAATCTACGAGAACAAGCTTATGTTTATTATTTGTCGTGTATCCTTTTGAGTTTTTTTTGCAGAAAAACCCATGCTTATTCCATACTCGAAAGACGTTTTTTAAACTCCCCGTAGACAGGTTATCTCCAATCGTAGTTTCTGCTCCAAGGCGAATTAATTCATCTATTAGCGCTGATCCTATGAATCCTGCTCCTCCGGTAACCAAGATTTTCTTTCCGCTGTAGAATGATTTCACAATACAGCTATTGTAATATATTTCGATAAAAATGCAACGAACAGGTTTTTAAACATACATTCTTGCTCTCTTGACAAAAAACCTCTATCATGCGTTAATAGCTCTCGTAGAAAGTTTTATTTATGTCCAATACAATTTTACGATACGCAAAAAGAATCCAATATAGAATAAAAAAACTGCTTGAATTTTTAAACTTCTCTGTACAACCTCAAAAAAAACAACAAATTATAGACAGATTTCACAACCTTTATTATGATTCCCACACCCAAGGAAAAACATGGCATGATACATACTTTTTCGGCATTCCCGTACAGAAGTGTCCGCTTGATCTACACATATTTCAAGACATTATTTACGATGTTAAACCCGATGTCATTATAGAAACCGGCACCGCAAGCGGAGGAAGCACTTATTACATGGCCTGTCTTTGCGATTTTCTTGGAAAAGGAAAAATAGTTACTGTTGATATTAACAAATGGCCAAATTTACCAAAACATAAAAGAATTAAGTACATTTCCGGTTCGTCAATAGATGAAACCGTACTTGAAAAAATAAAAAAATCTATTCACAAAAACGATAAAGTATTAGCGGTACTCGATTCGAATCATACTGCTGAATATGTCCTTAAAGAACTTAAGGCCTACAGTGGGTTCGTTACAAAAGGAAGCTATATTATTGTTGAGGACACAAACGTTAATGGTCACCCTGTATTTAAAGAGCATGGTCCGGGACCAATGGAAGCACTTACTGAGTTTAAAAAAACAAATAATCAATTTATCTCTGACATAAGTCGGGAAAAATATCTCCTCACATTCAATCCAAACGGTTACCTAAAAAGGATACACTAAAATATCATTTATACAAGCGGATCTCAAGTCCGTTACAGACTCCCAAATTTTTGTAAGGATGGTCAATTAACCATTTCTCTATTTTTCCGCAGGATACCATATTCGCAGCAGCCGGATTTGGATCTGTTCCTTGAGCGCCGGGATGAAAATCGATAAACGCAAGCATAGGTTTTTGCGCGTTAGTTAAATCTTGACTGATTCTTCCCCCATCATAACAATTATTTTGCAAACCCGGCTCATCGCTAATATATTTTGTGGCCGGCTTGGCATAAATATTAACTAAATAAAATCTCGCGTCATTATACCTATAGCGATTATAGTCGGTACGACCAACAAATATCGTTTTGTAATCTTGGGTTGTTATTTTATTTCTACAATCCTGAATGAAATCATTTAGTACCCCAAAATATGTAGGTGTTACTTTTAAATAACTATAATCCAAGCCGTGAATCGTAGGAAGACCCCAGGCAACGATATAAAATATAACCGGAAAAATAAGAATTGCTTTTATTTTCTTTTCCAAATAACAATAAAAAATTAAAACCATTAAGATAGTGAAAAATAATGGTGTTTGGTGTCCCGCTTCGGACCTACCGATAGCGTAGGGGATTTGCGATAACGGCAATAAAATCAGGAAAATATATAGAGGCATTTTTTTATCGTAGAGCTTATGGGCAACAACCGTAATGAATAACACAATGATCAGCAAAAAACAAAGATATAACAAATTGTTGATAGAAAAAATTGAATCTTCTATAAGTGTTAATGGCGGAGGAGTGATCTTTCTGTAAGCAACGACTTTAAAAGGAACAATAAATATAAAATACAATGCATTTGCGATATTAATTGAATTTGCAACAAAATATACTAAAAAAGACAAAAGCCCGATACCCGCTGTAGCTCCTAAAATTTTAACCGCACTTAACAATTCCTTCGACTTGGATTTAATAAAATATAAACCAACGCATGCAAAGATGCTTAAAGCAAGCAATGTTGCAACTCTCTCCCATTTAAACCACATGCTGGCAACACCAGCTGCAATAATAAACCAAACATATTTCCTATCTCCTTCTTTTAGATAGAAAAGAAGCAGGGTTGCAAAAATAGTCCAGACGATATCGGTAAAAGGATCATTCGTTACCAAAAAAGGCCAAGTAAGAAATAACACGTAAATACCTGAAAAGAAAAACGATTTAGTCTTGTAATAAACAAACGAGACAATCGCTATTGTAAGCGTCAAAAATAACAATGAAAAGAAATGATAAGCCGAGGTGTAATTTAAGTGAAAAGTTTGATAAAGAAATACAAGTCCCGGTGGATATAAAATGCCAAAATCATTATAAATTTTAAAATTAGATGCTGATGAATATAACCCCGCAACGAGTCGCAACGCCCCATCAAAAGGATCTATGTTAATTAAGAGATTGTAGCAAGGTATCCAACGGCTAAGATAAATAGTCACACTCCAGAGAAAAAAAATTAAGCCGATATAATCAAAGCTTGTTATGAAATTAATAAACTTCTTAACAAGAATTATTTTATAGAGCTCAACAAAAACATTACGTTGTAACACGGTACCATGTTTTTTATTTTTTACCATATAAAAGAACCTTGTTTGAGTTTACAGTAATTATTTCACATATTGCAAACGCAATATATAATAATTGTAAGCTTGATTGTTATTCATATTTTCTTCTATGCTTTAGTAATAAAAATATGCATATTACAACAAGAGAGAAGGATGACATTAGGAAAGTTAGATAAAACCAGGATTGGGGTTGATAATAGATAATTAACTCAAAGTTTATTGAACCATCTTTATTCACCGAATACATTTGAGGATTTCCCTTTTTAATAGTTGCCGGATCTATTAACCATTTGTTTGCATAATTACCTTCAAGCTCATGACTGTCTTGAAATATCTGCTTCCTCCACAAATAAGATAAATCTTCATTCTCAAAAAATTTATATCCCGCAAAACATTCTTGGACATCAAGATGGCTGTATAATTTCCCGTCATTACAGATTAATTTATTGGCGTAACTTGTGACATATAATTTCCAGTCATTATTAAAACTAAGCATCAAACTGAAATCTTGAATCTTTTTGACATTTCGAAAGTAAACTTTAATTTTTGTCGGATTTATAATCCGATAGGTAATATTTGAAGAATCGACTATCGGCCTGAAGCTATCAACTTTGTAGACATAAAATAAATCGTTTTGGAATACTAGCTTAAAATATTTTTCTAGATCCTTCATTGCTATATCGCTACACCCATCACATACCACATCTTTTCTGAAAATTATATATTTTATGGGAAACTTAGCGATAGATTTAAAATCCTTATTTTTAATTACGTTGGCAACTGCTGTATAAGCTTTATTACTTGTTCCATCAGACATATCAAGATACAGGGAGGGGTCATTGACTAATTTCTGCAGGATATCTTGACCAAAATGATGGATTTCCTTTTCAAGTCTAAAATGACCATATGCTTGAGAAGGTAACGTAAAGATGTACCCAAATGGTTCTTTTTGTTTATTTAAATAATTTGCAACATCGGTATACTCCCTTGGTATTTCTAGAATTCTTTCATAAAATAAATCCTTGATATTCTCACCACGCAGTACATTGCCGTTAAAAAAATTAGTGCTCTGAACTAGCATGATAATTATGATTAATGGAATAAATATTGTTTTTTTATACCAAGCTGATACGAAAATTAACATGATTGAAATCATCAATACGATAATGAATCCAAATCTTATATCCGGAGTTCTGAAAACCGAAAAAAATGGTACCTTGTTATAAAGGAATAAGAATACCTCACCGAAAGGGGGTTGCGGTCCCTTAGCTAAAAAGAGGGAAATAAGAAATAACCCGATCACGCTTATTATTATTTTTGCTTGGTAAGATATTCGCTGAACTTTAATTTTGTTTTTTCGTAGAGTTAGCAATTTTCCCATTTGATATATAAAAACTTTTATCAATCGATAAGCCGGGCTACAAAACCTTAGCAGTCCGATGAGTATAATTACGTATACAGCAAGTGTGGAAATTATATAGGGCGCAGAAAAATAGTAGCTAAAAAATGGATACATAGCCCTAGGCGTCCAAACATTATAAATACCCCACGAAAATAGCATTAGTAATTGATACCAAATTCCTCCCATTTCGTTACCAAAGGTAGGCATGAAAGTTGCATTATTATCTCCGGCATGGTTAAAGTATTCATACAGTACGGTAAAAAGAAAAACGCTTATTAAGGGAAGGAAAATTAATAGTAATCGTAAGCCGTTTGCCAATACCCTTTTAATAAATTTTGGATTTAGCGCTGTAAATATTAAAGTGTATAAAATTAAAGTGAGCACAAGCGGGGAAGAAAGCCAAAACGTGAATGACGCAAAAAAAAGAAGCAGCGCGCAAATGACTGCATTGTTAATCTTAAACTCTGTAAAAATTGCTTCATGAAAATAATAAATTATTAATGGCGCGAATGAATAAGCAAATGCTACGCTAAAACCATATCCCCCTCCATGGAATAAACTGACTGAATAAGGATTAATATAATACCAAAGTGTTATTACAAAAACGCAAGCCAAATTAATTTTACCGATCACCAACTCGCTAATTTTTTTAAATCCGATAAATGATGCTACCAAAGAAATCGGAGTTACTATAAAAAAATAAAACCTATCAACAAAAAATAAAGAAGCACCCAGCTTATAGGCAATTAAATAATAAATTACATCCCAAAACGGGATCATTAATTGCCAACAATTCAGAACACCAAGATTTCCCCATCTTCGTATAAAAAATGAGTTGATAAATGTTTCGTTATAGGAAAACCTGAGAAACTGGTCTCCAATAAAATAAAATTGATTACCTTTCAACTGGTGGAATGATATGTAAAAAAATATTACTGAGAGAGCAAAGAACCCTAAAAATATTAAAAACGTTGTTTTTTTCACAAATATACTTATTAAACTTAACGTAAGTATATCATAGGTATTTATAATTCAGTAGAGATTTACGGGAATAAATGCTATACTTTCCTCATGAAAGTTATTATTCTTTGCGGTGGAGCCGGAACGAGGTTAAAAGAAGAAAGCGAATATAAGCCAAAACCGATGGTGTATGTCGGCAACCAACCAATAATTTGGCATATCATGAAAATCTATGCTCATTATGGAATTAATGAATTTATTTTTGCTCTCGGCTACAAAGCAGATTACATAAAAGATTTCTTTCTTAACCAAAAAGCATTCACCTCTGATTTTACCCTTGATACAAAGTCGCACAGCACTAAATATTATCTGGAAAATAGAACTAAGTTTGACGATTTTAAAATTACATTTGTCGATACGGGGCTTGAAACTCTTCCAGGAGAAAGAATATTACGCTGTCAAAAATATATTCCTGAAACAGACACGGATTTTATGGTTACATATGGTGACGGCGTAACCAATCTTAATATTAAAAGTTTACTCACGTTCCACAAAAAACAGAAAACAATCGGCACAATTTCAGGCGTTCACCCACGAACCAAGTACGGATTGGTTAATGTAAGAAATGACTCGTTAGTTAGCGGGTTCACGGAAAAACCTGTTTTGTCCGACTGGGTCAACGGTGGCTTTATGGTATTTAAACGAAATTTTTTTAGCTATCTTCGGCCGGGCGAGTTTGAACATGAAGCATTCAGGAGATTGGCAAAAATTAAACAACTTTCTCTCTACAGACATGAAGGATTTTGGTTTGCAGTCGACACATATAAAGAGCTTGAAGATCTTAATGCCATGTGGAAAGATCAAAACCCCCCATGGAAAATATGGAAATAGCCCTTGCAAATAAAGCCATTATTGTTACCGGAGGAACCGGCTTCATAGGCAGTAATTTAGTCACAGAATTAGTAAGGCAAAAAGCGCGCGTGATTGTAATAGATATCGAAAACGATCCAAATTCCCTATTCTCAATAAATAAACTTGAGGGAAAAGCTATATTTAGAAAAACAGACATTCGGAACGGAAAAGAGCTATTGAGAATTTTTAAAGAGTACACGCCGGATTATATTTTTCACATAGCAGCAATCACTATTGTTCCTTACGCATATGCGAATCCTCTCGAAACTTTTGAAAGTAATCTAATAGGAACAGTAAACGTTCTTGAAGCCGCCCGAAAAGTGAAAAATTTAAAAGCTATTGTTGTTGCGTCATCTGATAAGTCATATGGCAAACTCAAGAAGAAAAAGTATCTGGAGGATGATGCTCTAAGGGGTGACCATCCGTATGATGTATCAAAGTCTTGCACCGATTTAATTTCTCAATCTTACTTTGTAACTTATAATCTTCCGATCACGATAAGCAGATTTGGAAACGTCTATGGCGAGGGTGATCTAAATTTTTCAAGAATTATACCTGGGGCAATAAAATCGATTATCGAAAATAAAACGCTTGAAATAAGAAGCAATGGAGAATATGTCAGAGACTATCTTTACGTCAGAGACGTTATCGAAGGCTACTTACAGCTGGCTCAAAATATCAAAAAAACTAAAGGGGAAGCATTTAACTTCGGCTCCAGTGAAACCCTGTCGGTGTTTGAAGTTTTAAAAATTGTGGAAAAAACGCTTAAGAAGAAAGTTTTTTGCAAGGTACTCGATACCGCTGTCAATGAAATCCCATATCAATCTCTTGATTATACAAAAGCAAAAAAGCAATTAGGCTGGAAACCTAAGTTTACAATAGAAAAAGTCTTACCGGATATCTTTGATTATTATAAAAAGATCTTAAAAGTATAAAAACTTAGATTTTACTTGATATGAATATTCTCATTACGGGATCAACAGGATTTATCGGCAGCAACCTCGTGGAAAAACTTCAGGTATTTGATCATAAACTTTATCTTCTCAAGCGATCTTCCCCTAGCATCTCCCGTCTAGAAAATTTACAGAAGAATGTCTCTTTCTTATCTATCGATTCCTACAGCGACCTTCCCAAAATATTTGAAAAATATCATTTTGACATTATCATGCATTTAGCTACCTATTATATTAGAAACGAGAAGAGCTTAGGAGATATAGAAACGATGAATGCTACAAATATTACTTTCCCCTCTCTACTTCTTAATCTGGCGGTAAAAAATGGCGTAAAAGCTTTTATTAATACCGGCACCTGCTTTGAATATAAACCTTCTACGAAAAAACTTGTCGAAACAGATCTTTTGGAACCATACAACTATTACGCAGCAACTAAAATCGCTTTTGAAAAAATTTTAAAATACTACGCAAAAAGTGATTTTCGGGCATTGACATTAAAGCTTTTTTTTCCTTATGGAGAAAAAGATAACGAAAAACTTATTCCGCTACTTATAAAGTCTTTTATTCATAGTAAATCTTTTAATTTAACCAAAGGAGAACAGCGTTTAAATTTTACCTATGTCGGCGACATCATTAACGCATATATTAAAGCGTTAGCATTTATAACATCCGACGATTATAAAAAATACGAGGTTTTTAATGTTGGGTCCGCTAATACTTATTCTCCCAAAGAAATCGTAGGAATGCTGGAAAAAATAAGCAAGAGGAAAATAGATATTCTCTTTGACACCCCCTACCCGAAAAATGAAATTATGTATATGGTTTGTAATTCTGAAAAGGCAAAAAAAATCCTCGGCTGGCAACCGCAAACAAATTTATTTGAAGGTCTAAAAAAAGTATATGCTTTTTACAATAAATAGTTTATAATTATTTTATGATTGATGGGGTTATCATTAGGCCGCTTAAAAAAATTCCTGACGAACGGGGAATGGTCATGCATATGTTGCGTAACGACGATCCTGAATTTGTTAAATTTGGTGAGATATATTTTTCCGTAGTGCATCCTCAAGTAGTTAAAGCCTGGCACATTCATACAAAAATGACATTACATTATGCAGTTATTAAAGGTCTTATAAAACTTGTCTTATATGACGATCGTAAAAATTCCAAGACTAAAGGGGAACTTACGGAGATATTTACAGGTGACACTAATTACGCTCTTATTACTATTCCTCCAATGATTTGGAATGGATTTAAAGGAGTAGGAACAGAAAGTGCAATTGTTGCAAATTGCTCCGATGTGCCACATGACCCAAAAGAAATTAAACGCATAAGTCCGGCGGATAATTCGATTGTCCCATACGCATGGGATTTAATATCGAAATAATACTCCTATTGACTATTGCAAAAGCAAAGATTCATCCTTATGATCGGAAAGTTATATGATTAATAATTCTTCATTACGTATAAGCTATGCCTCTGCTGTTCATGATGATTTGGAAAAACAAAGGGTAATAAAAGTTTTAGACGAACACAGGACTATCATAGGTAAAGAAACAGGGGAATTCGAAAGTAGAGTCGCAAAGGAATTTGGATATAGATACGGAGTTATGGTAAATTCGGGTTCGTCCGCAAATTTAGTCGCTTTGGAGCTGTTAAATCTTCCGGAAGGATCCGAAGTAATTACCCCTCTTCTTACTTTCTCTACCACAGTTGCGCCGATTGTGCAAAAAAAATTGATCCCGGTATTTATTGATGTCGAGGAAGGAAAATATAATATTAACATTGATCTTATTGAAAAAGCGATAACCGGTAAAACAAAATTGCTTATGATTCCTCTTCTAATCGGAAATGTTCCTAATTTAAAACGTTTGGCGGAAATCGCAATTAGGCACAACCTCAATTTCATTATTGATTCCTGCGATACATTTGCGGCGACATATAATGACAAACCGAGTGGAGCTTTTGGCGATATTACCACCACAAGCTTTTATGGATCTCATATTATAACTGCCGGGGGTGGAGGAGGAATGTTGCTGGTTAACAGGAAGGAATGGGAAGATAGAGCAAAAGTTTTACGCGGCTGGGGACGCAGCTCCTCTATTTTCGGCGACACAGAAGACATTACGAAACGTTTTAAGGCAAAAATTGGAGGCTTACAATATGATGCTAAATTCATTTTTGATGAAATCGGATATAATTTTCTACCTCTTGAGATGGGAGCTGCTTTTGGCAACGCCCAGCTTGATAAATTAGCTACGTTTAAGAAAACGAGAGAGGAAAATTTTCAGACGTTGTATGGGTTTTTCAAAAAATATGAAGATTATTTTATTCTGCCCGTTCAAGATCCAAAAGTAAAAACACAATGGCTGGCATTTCCTTTAACAATCAAAAAAACGGTTCCTTTTTCCAGACTTACCCTTGCAACTTATCTTGAAAAAAATAATATTCAAACACGCCCGGTCTTTACCGGTAATATTTTAAAACAACCGGGATTTAGAAACATTCCCCATAAGACTTTCGAGAACGAATTTCCAGCAACCAATACCGTTATGGAACAAAGCATCTTAGTTGGTTGCCACCATGGACTTACTCAAAAACACATATCGAAGATGCAGGAGGTTTTTACCTCTTTTCTTCAGAAATATATCTAGCACTTTTACCTTTAAAGATCTTCGTATATTGAAAGCAATTGGCGTACCCTATTGTGATAAGTATGGTCTTTTAATACCTTTTTTTTACCGGCTTCAATAATCGGCAAACGCTTATTGGGATTTCTAATGTAATAATCAATTTTTTCAAACCAATCTTTTTTGTCTTTGGCTATAATTAATTCCTCTCCGTCTTTAAAATACTTCGATAAAGATGGAACATTGTCAACAATCTCAAATCCACCGGAAATGGGAATTTTGAAAGTCCGTTCATTTAAATCCCCTAAATCTTTTTTTTGATAATCTTCATGTATATTAAGCGCGATAGTTGAGGAACGATGAATTTGTCTTTCTTCTTCAAGCGTTGGTTTGTATTTTTTAAAAGACCTCAAATAGGGAATATTATAATATTGGCCAGCTCTATGAATAATATTTAAAAATCTATCTAAAGCTGTCCAATCCCTACCGTAAAGCCTGAGATTATACTTTTCCTTTAGCGGTAATACGTATTCCTGAATAAATTTTCTTTTCTCGGGGAGGTACGTACCAATAAACGATACGTCGCAAGCGAACTTTTTTGAAAACTTTGGAGCAGAAATGGTTTTGTCGGCAGCTAGTAGAACTGTGTAATGGCGATATCCGGTGGTTTTTTCAAAATCTTCCATTCTGCAATCGCCCCGCTCACAGTTGTTGAAATAAACATCACCGTAATCCCCTGATTTTATTAATTTTACGTAATCTTCTTTTTCGGAAATACTGGGAGTCTCATTTATGCGAAGCTTGGACATTGGAGACTTCCAAAAAGGAATATTCACAAATATTTTTGTACCATGTTTTTTATATATTTTTACACTCTCTGCAGGAAGGTATTTTAAATTATAAGAATTAAGGCTTGTAAAGAGGACGTCAGGCTTAAACTCAGTTAGAATTTCTTTCGGATTGTCATCTGCCGTTAAGGGCCGAAATGCGTGACCCAGATCTTCAAATGCATGTCTGTAACCGTAATATATAGTCCTGCCGGCATAAATGGTATTAATAGAAGGAATTTGGTAAAGAATTCTCATAAATTATTTTTTAGCAGACACGAAATACATAGCAGTCGTAAAAATGCTAGTTTGAGTTTTATAATATAAATTTCTTAAAAGCACATTCTTCAGCTTATTTGTCGACGGATGAAAGGCAAATGCTCCTATTTTTATGTCGCAAAAACCGCTCTTTTTATGTAAATTTCTTAAATTGTTAACCGTAAAGCTAAGCTCATAACCATAGTATTTTTCTAATATTCTGCCTTTTAAAAGCTTAAGGTGCATAAATTCAAATATTTTCCTAATTCCTTTTAAAGAAGGGATGTTATTAAAGCATCTCGTAATCCACCACAAAGAGAATGCCGGAACGGTATTAAACGCAACTCCACCCCTTCTCAGAACTCGATAAAGTTCTTCCACAATATGATTAGTGTCGGGAAGATGCTCTATGACTCCCCCTCCGTAAATATAATCAATGGTATTATTTTTAATCGGCATATCATTTATGTCTGCGTAAATTAACAAATATTTTTTATATCCTTTTGTATTGAAATATTTTTTGAGTGTAAGTAACATAGGGTAATTGAAGTCTACTCCAATAAAATAACAGTTATGAGTCTTCATTAGGTACTCACCTATGTAGGCCGGTCCGCATCCTATCTCCAAGTAGTTTGTTTGCGATGTGAACTTATACGAATCGTCTATGTAGACTATATGATCGGCCAACTTATCTTTATTGAAACTTTCTCTATTACTTACGAGTTTTTTAAGATCGTAATTATATATTTTTTCCCAAGCGCTTTGAGACACCGATTCTTCTTCTAATAAACTAACATTTGTTACCCATATCCCGTTTTTGTCGAGCTTTGTTTTTGTTTTATCTAAAATATCCATAAAATATCTAAACTTACCGTCAGTTTGGTCTAATGCATATCTTGTTTATATTTTGATTCAGCCACCCGCCCCACCAGCTAAACGTACTATTAGCAATAATATTGTGTTTACAAGTGCCCATCAACACAATATCCTTATAAGATTCTTTTCCCTTATTATAATCAATAAAATAAGCTTTATTTAAAATTTGTTTTAAGTTATTTTTGCACCATGGAATATCATCGGAAAAAACAAAAAATACAGGATTGGGTATTAGCTTTTTAATTTCGTTAATAGAATTTAAATAGTAATTAAGGCCAATAAATTTCAATACATTCGCTTTGTTAGTTATGTAATCTCCTCTTCTTACATGAATACTTACAGATGTCGATGTCTGTATTAGGCTAAGTATTTTTTGATTTCTCTCATCAAGTCTTTTCTTTGGCGTAAACTCTTTTCTTATTATATCTTCTATTTCCTTAAAATAACGTTCGTCCGCCCAGTAACCCTGAATATATGAATCATTTTTTGCAGAAAGATAACTTGGATTAAAATTATATGGATACCCTTGCGTCACAATATGTTTGTTGAATTGAATCCCATACCTTTCATCAAGAAGATATAGAAGACGATTGATAATGTTATTTTGCATGATACCAAGTTTTCGCAAATTTTCTGCGGTTGCTATATCGGCCGAAATGTTAAAAACGTCCAGCTCATAAGATCTTTGCGTATTAAATAATGCGTTGGTAAAGTGAAGCTTGAGACTCGTCTTGTGCTTAATTGCAATTGCCTTGCCAAATGCATATTGAAACATTTGGTTACCCAAACCTCCGGTAAGATTAACTATAATCATTGTTATTTTTTTCTCCAAATATAAAACACTATTCTGTCAAAAATTGAGGATGGTAGTATTTTCTGCATTAAGTTAATAATATAAGCATCTCTACCAACTAAAACTCTTGGGGGCACAGATGATGCATTAATTAATTTTTCAATCACTACCGAAACATCTTCCGGAAAGGTAAGGGGCATTAGCCAACTTAGTAATGGAAATTTTTCTCTCGCCGGCTTGTGAGGCATTTTTTTTGCTGATTCCATAAATAAAGCCCCAGGCGCAACATTTACCACTTTTGTTAAGGGGCCCAATTCATATCGAAGCGCCAATCCTAGGCCTTCCATGGCAAATTTAGATGCACAATATAGTCCAAAATTTGGCAAAGATAGAAATCCGTTAAGAGATGTAATATTTATTACCAGCTTTGGTTTATTTGGAAGCGATAAGGCTGCCTTAAGCAAACGAAACGGTCCAATAAGGTTGGTGTCCAAAATATTTTTAAAATCTTCTGCAGAAAATCCAAGCGTCGGACCTGTTAACGTTATCCCTGCATTATTGATAATAATGTCAATTCGTTTTTCCTTCTTTATGATTTCGTTAATTGCGTCTTTTGTTTCCGTATCCGAGGTTATATTTAATTTTAAAAAATGCATGCCCGCAATTTTGGGCAATTCAGCATTACGCGAGGTTCCGTACACTACATATCCTTTTGAAATTAAATTTTGGGCAATAATTTTTCCTAATCCAGAATTTCCCCCGGTGATTAAAACAACTTTTTTTTCAGACATATTATTGTGTATTTCTTAACAAATTAAACAAACTAATTCTTATCCTGGGTGGAATAATAAAAAAAGAAAAATATTGTATGACGTTAAGGAATTGATCGATTTTACTCATTTTATAGTGTTTATCTTTAGCATAAAGACTACGGACTTTAAACGTAGCTAATTCCATTTTTCTGGTAAGATTGTACGTCATGGAACTCTTAATTATCCTATATTGCAATAAAACATCTGGTAAATTCGCGAATTTAGATTCTTTGCCAATTCTAAAATACAACTCATAATCATCCGCAGGTACATATGCGGGATTATAATATCCTACTTTATCAAGAATAGATTTTTTTATCATAACAAGTGGATGAGAAAATGGACTGTACCAAAAAATTCTTTTCCTAATTTCACTATCGGAAAGGCTGTATTTTCTTTTTCCTATTACTTTTCCCGTCTCGTTTATTATTTCCATTATTCCTCCAACGATTCCGACTTTAGAATGTAACTCCATAAATTTAAATTGTTTTTCTAATCTGTCCTGATAAGACCAATCATCATGGTCTACCCTCGCGACATATTTTCCTCTTGCCAATTTAAGTCCTTTATTCAGGGTCTTGCAACCTCCTAAGTTATATTTGTTTTTTAAAGCAATTATTCTTTTATCTTTTTTTGAATATTTTTTTACAATTTCCCAACTCTTATCAGACGAATAATCATCAATAATGATAAATTCAAAATCTGCAAAAGTTTGCTGCAGAATACTTTCAATTACATTAGCAACATATTCTTCAGCATTATATACGGGAAGCAATACGGATATTGCAGGAGATTTTGTCTTTAACGATGTTCTTGATACCATTTAATTGCTTTTCTTAATCCTTTCTCAAAGTTTGTAGCAGATTTAAATCCAAATTCTTTTTCCGCCCTACTCACATCTAGTTTTCGCCTTGGTTGACCATCCGGCTTGGTGGTATCCCAAACTATCTTACCTTCATATCCAACTATCTGCTTAATCAACTGCGCTAGATCCTTAATGAAAATTTCAAATGATGCGCCAATATTTACGGGATCTGGCTTGTCATACCTTTCAGTAGCAAGGACTATCGCTTCTGCTGCATCCTTAACGTAGAGAAATTCTCTTGTTGCCTTCCCTGTTCCCCAAATGATAACGTTTGGCTTATTTTGCTCTTTTGCTTCAACGAATTTACGAATTAATGCTGGTATAACATGCGAAGATCGGGGATTAAAATTATCTCCCGGACCATAAAGATTTACGGGAAGAAGAAAAATCGCATTATATCCGTACTGTTGGCGATAAGCCTGAGCCTGAACCAAAAGCATTTTCTTAGCAAGCCCATATGGGGCATTTGTCTCTTCCGGATAACCATTCCAAAGATCCTCTTCTTTAAATGGAACAGGAGTAAATTTAGGATAAGCGCAAACCGTACCTAAGGCAACAAATTTTTTCACTCCCGCTTGTCTTGCCGCTTCCATAAGCTGGGCGCCCATAATAATATTGTCATAAAAGAGTTCTCCCGGTTTTTCTCTATTAAATCCAATTCCGCCGACTTTAGCCGCCAGATGTATTGCTATATCTCTGCCTTTTACTGCTTCTGCACAGTTTTTCCATATCCTTAAATCCAACTCGGATGATTTGGGAGAAAATAGATTTTTCTCCTTTACTCCTACCTCCAGGAGTTTTAAAATAAGGTGTTTACCCAGAAACCCATTAGCTCCTGTAACCAATATTTTTTTTGATCTGATATCCATTCTTATATCGCTTATTTACTTCTAAAGTATACGTTTTCAGAACCCAATAATCAAGGCTGATACTTGAAGGTATAGCAGATATCTATCAAAATTTCCAGATTATTGGTATTATCAATCTAAGAATAATTAATTTTTCATGCAAGATTTTCTTTCTTTTTTAAGACGCCACGGCAAGTTAATGCTTTTTGTTTTATTTTCTTTATTTTCCTTATACTCAACCTATCTTTATCTAACCGTTGGACAAAGAGGGTTCGATAAAGTTCTTATCAGCCTCTCATATCAATTCGTTAACGGTCACATAGCACTCCCCATCTATAATTTGCCCATAAGAGACATTTCTGCTTACTACAACAATTTTTATGTCTATTTTGGTCCTCTTTCTTCAATTCTGCTGATGCCTTTTGCCTTTTTTTTCAAAGATTCTTTTCCGCAAGTGACCATTGGAGTAGGATCAATGATCACATCTTTTATAGCGGTTTACTTTATCTCGAAAAAATTCAAATTTAGCTCTCTTGATTCATTATGGCTTTCTCTCTTTTTTGTTATCTCAACTGTTCTATTTAGCTCAAGCGTAATCAACATCACTGCTTATCAAGTAGAAGCATTGGGAGTACCATTTATTCTACTGGCAATTTGGGCATATCTAGCTAAAAAACATCCGCTATTAATCGGCTTATTTATAGGACTGGCAACCATGACGAGACTTACTTTAATGCTAGCTGTTGTTTTTTTCTTTTTCGAATTAATACAAAAAAGGTTTTCTATCAAACAATTTTTAATAATGTTAATACCAATTATTCTTGCATTATCTCTTTTGGGCGCATATAATAATCGACGTTTTCATTCAATTTTTGAAACCGGATATAACTATAATATTTCAATCCGCGATCTTCCTATCGGAGCAAATCTCAAATATGGAGACGCAAGTATGATGCATATCCCGACTAATCTTTACAGCTTCTTGTTTATGTCCCCTGAGCCATTATTAAAAGATCCCGATGATGGATTCGTTCTCAAATTCCCATATCTCAAGTTAAATCCCTGGGGAGCAGCCATTTGGTTTACTTCACCGCTATTTCTTTTATTGCTTTGCAGATTTAGAAAAGGTATTTATACGCTTTCTGCCAGCTTGGCAAGTATTGCGCTGGCGTTTCCTGTATTCCTTTGGTACAGCATAGGCTATGCTCAGATTGGATACCGTTATACTTTGGATTTTCTTCCTTTTATCTTTTTACTTTTAATTCCTTCTCTTTCCCCAAAATTATCAAAAACCGCAATTACGCTTATCATAATTGGCGTAATATTTAACTGTGTCTACACAGACAGCATTTGGGAAATATATCCGCTCTTTGGAATATATCCCTGATTAGCTATAAGACTATAATGTTATAAGGTTTAATGTTCATAAAGTTATAATGTTATGAAGTACTTTACAAACTTTACAAACTTTCTACTTTATGAACTTATTTTCTATCGTAATAATGGAGGATTTTTAACCTGTAAAAAACCGCAGCGGTATCCCAAAGCATGGAAAATATTACATTCCAAAAGCTTACAGAGGTAAAATTTGCAATCGTACTCCCCCAATTATACGTTAGCTTTACAGGAGCTTCATATATTTTCCTGTATCCTCTTGCGTAGGAAACGGCAAGTATCTCCACGTCAAATGCAAACCTCTTAACAGCCAACAAGGGGAATACCTCTTTTATTACCTTTTTCCTGAATAACTTTAAGCCAACTTGCGTATCTCTCACGCTAAAGCCAAAGAGAGTCTGCGTTATTGCCCTATATCCCCAAGATAGAATCTTTCTTTGCATCGGATATTCAACAATTGAATCGGGATGCAATTTGCTTCCAATAACTATATCCGCATCATGAAGCAACATATAGTCAAGCAATATGCCTATTCCACTTGTTTCAATGTCCATTCCCGCATCAATAAAACCTATCACATCTCCCATTGCCTTCGACACACCATATCTTACCGCATAACCTTTTCCATGATTTTTCTCATAAAACAGTACCTTTAGATTTTTGATTTTAGATGTTAGGTCTTGGAGGATGTCGTAGGTTTTATCCAAAAATCCATCAACAACTACCAATATTTCATACTTACATTGCATCGAAGATAAAATCTTATTCAGGTTTTCTATATCTTTTACGATTGTTTTTTCTTGCTTGTAGGCAGGAACGACGAGGGATAATAACTTTATTTTTTCCATTTAAGAAGATAGATCAGAAAACTCTTTGCGTACTAAATCCCAAGAAAAAACAGTACCGTCCGACGTCTTTACCTGAACGTCTTGATATGGAATTCTTCCTTCTTCTTTAGGATTATACAAACCCGTGGGGAAATTAATTAGAATTGCCGGTTCTTTGGAGACAACCATAAATCCATGCAAAGTTTTCCTGGGAATTAGTACCATGTATGGATTTTTTCTTGCATTTATATAAAAAAGGTTCAAGAGTCCTTTAGTCTCTGAGTCTTTCCTGTTATCGCTAATTGCTACTACTATTTCTCCTTTTACAACTGAAAACCGATCATCTTGTGTAGTCGGATGGTAGTGCCAAACACCTTCGTCCCTAATCATGCCCGAAGGAGTTTCCGAATAATACTGCATGAAGAATTCCCGTCCTTGACCATAGACATCGTCCCAATCCCTCCTCATTGTCTCAATCAAAATTCCCGAAGAATCTTCATTAACTTTATAAGGATGCATTACTACATCTTTTATCAATTTAACTTTGTTTTTATTTTCTAAAGTTATCAATTCCATGACAATTTGATTTTATCAGATATTAAGTATTCCTGCCACGTTATTAATTCCTTTATGCTCACCATAAGTTTTTATGTAGTAAATTACAAGGGTTGCGAGAAGAATTAATGATACTAAAAGAGAGGTTATAACAACAATAAAAAGAGAGCTATGATAAAAAGTAATGAGCAATAATTGACTCAAAGCCGCAAGAAGAACCGGAATATATACGTTGGTTTTTTTTATAGATAAGAAATAATAAACAAAAAGTGAAATCAAAGAATAAATTGTTATAAATACTCCAAATAATCCAAGTAATCCGGATGCAGATCTATATATTTCATTTTTAATGAAAAAATTTATCGAAAAATCAGGATATAAAAAATAAAATGTAGAAATAAAGACTGATGGAATAAGTACTACAGCAATTGCCATTTTAAAAATATTGTTGTAATTTTCATTTTTGGCATGTTTTTTTACAATAAGAGGGAACATTACTCCCCCAATAGAACCTGTGAAAAAGAATATCACTTTTCCGACCAGAGATAGTCCCGCATAAACACCGGCCTGCCGGGGATCAAAGAAATGTTTTACTAGTAAAATGTCTGTAGAAATTAAAGACGTCATTCCCAATACTGCAAGGGAGGAAGGAAATCCATAAGAAATTATACTTTTAAAATTTATTTTACTCGCCTTATTTATTTTACTTATAAAAACAGATCTAAGATAAATAAAACCAAGAATAGACGGAATTATTCCCGCAATAAATACTGCCCATATCGCGCCTCTCACGCCAAAACCCAAGAAAACCAATCCGGCTCCAATCGCAAATTTCAATATAGATCCTGTAAGACTTAAAAAGGAAATATATCTAAAAGCTAATTTTGCCTGCAATAAACCCGTACTCACTATTACGATATATGCAAGTGCAACGCTAATTCCAATTATCACGACTATTGACCGATCTGCAATCTTAAAAAAATCTCCAATATAGCCTGCGAAAAAGAAAAAAGAAAAAAACACAAGAACACTAACAAGCAAGAGAGGTTTTATAATTTTAAAAAAAAGCGCCTTAACGGATCCGTAATCATCTTTTGCAAAATGAGAACCTGCAAAATTTACGATTGTAGGGATGATTGATCCGGCAGGAATCCCCATGAGACTAATTAAAGAAAATGTACTTGCCAAAATACCGAATCCCTCCACGGACAAATTTCTGCTCATGAATATACTGAAAAAAAAGTTAAATAGGTTAGCAATTATGGAGCCTGCAAAAATATAAATACTACCAGTTACCAATTCGTGTTTTAGAAAATTATTTCCCAAAGACAGAAGCTTTTTTTTCATAATTAAATCATACATTCTTCTTAGTAATAAGCGCAATGTTTCCGGCCGGAATAGATATCTCTTTTTTACCTATCATGAATACGTCAAAAATATATTTAACAAATTTTTTTACAACATTAGGGAAACCACTCATTTGCACCCAATAGTTTAAGGGGTAGCTATTAACAAGATTTGACACTCCGATAATTTTGAAACCGCTGCGCGCGAATATTTTTTTCAAAGTTTTTTTATTAAATAAATAAATATGCTCTATATCAAAAATAGCCGATCTTTCCCCAAATAATCTTACCGATAAACCCTGCGTATCGTGCACAACCACAGCAGCGTATCCATTTTTCTTAAGCATTGAATAAGCACCCCTAACAAATTCATCAGGATCAAACATATGGTCTAAGGTGTGGAAGCAGAGAATCAGATTGAAACTATTTTTTGGAAATAGGCTTGATTTAAAAACATTGATCTTGATTTTGTCTTTCAAAGCCGAATTTGATTCTGAAACCATTTTAGAGCTCGGCTCAACTCCAAAAACATTTTTTGTGAAACCTAAATCGATAAGAGCTTTAAGAAAAAATCCATTTCCACAGCCAACTTCTAAAATTTTTGGATTTTTCGGTAGATCTTTCTTGATTTGCTCTACTATTTTAAGGTAAGTTTTAATTAAATATGGGATTTGATCTCCATAACTACATACACTCTTTCTATAAAATTTTGACAGCTTTTCAGCCGGAAAAATCGGAGAAGAGAAAACTAGACTACATCTTACGCATTTAAGAATTCTGTAGTGAACTTTGTCCGGCATACGCCGAGCAGAATACGTTTTCTTGGTAAGATTTCTCTTGTCAAGGGTTGCTTCGTAAAGCACTTTAATTTGTTGCTTTTGGCCGCACAAAGCACATATAATATCAACCATGAAAGATATTCTACCACGAAAAGGCATCTTAATCACGGGTGGTGCGGGATTTATTGGCACAAATATAATTAACAAGCTCCTGAATCTAGGATATAAAAATATTAATCTTATTATCAAAGATTCTACTGACCTTGGACAATTAAAAAATGTCCTTACTAAAATCAATCTTTATAAAGTTGATCTTTTAGATAAAACTAATCTACAAAAAGTAATTCGCAAGATTAATCCATCGATAATTATTCACTTAGCGACGTACAGCGCATACAGAGACCAAGAAGCAGTATCGCAAATGATAGAAGCAAATATTGCAGGCACTTTAAATTTATTAATTGCTTCTAAGAATATAAATTACGATATTTTTATAAACACGGGATCATCTTCCGAATATGGAATTAAAAATAATCCCATGAGGGAAATGGACTTATTGGAACCAATAAGTTTTTATGCTGCCACAAAAGCATCCGCATCGCTTTTGTGTCAGGTATTCGCAAGAGAATATCAAAAGCCTATCGTCACACTAAGACCTTTTTCCGTTTACGGACCTTACGAAGAAAATAAGCGTTTTATACCAACCATAATAAAAGCGGTTATCGAAAACAAGACAATTAAGCTTACAGCAGGCACTCAAAGAAGAGATTTTATTTACATTGAGGATATTGTAGATATTTATATCAAAGCTATGTCTAAAGGCAAAAAAATGTCAGGAAAAATATTAAACATGGGAACAGGAAAAGAATATACGAATGATGAGGTAGTAAAAACTCTTTTCAAAGTTACGGGAAAAAAAGTCAAAGTTGAAAAAGGTGCATTTCCAAAAAGATTGTGGGATACTCCCCATTGGGTAGCAGATATTTCAAAAACAAAAAAGACGCTAAACTGGAGACCAAAATTTTCCTTAGAAGACGGCCTAAGAAAAACCTATCTTTGGTATAGAAAGTCTAACCTCCTTTAAAATGAATACCTTTAACATAAAATCATTATCTAAAGAACAAAAAAGCATAAGGCGAAGAGTCCTTGAAATAAGTCATGAATCTCATCTTTCTCATATCGGCTCCTGTCTTTCAACCATAGACTTAATAGATAGAGTCTACAAAATCAAAAAGCCGGACGAAAAATTTATCCTCTCAAATGGACATGCAGGAATAGCTTTATACGTAGTATTGGAAAAAAATAAGTTGATACAAAAAAATGACATAAAAAAACTATACATACATCCTGATCGAAATAAAAAACTAAACATTCATGTTTCAACAGGCAGCCTTGGCCAGGGACTACCGATAGCATTGGGGATGGCAATTGCCAATCATAAAAAAAATGCGTATTGCATGATTTCCGATGGTGAATGCGCCGAGGGAAGTATTTGGGAAGCTTTACGAATAGCAAAAGAGAAGAAAATATATAATCTTAAAATAATAGTAAACTATAATGGATGGGCGGGATACGATCAGTCCTCCCCTTCTCTCATTGAACAATTTTCAGGATTTGGGTATAAAGTTAAAGAAATAGACGGACATGATACAAAAGCCATAGATAGCGCATTGAAATCTACTACAAAAGGCAAACCGGAAATAATTTTTGCCATGACCCGTAGCGATCAACTTCCTTTTCTCAAGGATCAAGACGCTCATTATTGCACGATGACTCAGCAAAATTACGAAGAAGCAATAAAATCTTTAGAATTATGAAAAAACTAGATATCAAATACAGACATCATAGTATGCGGGGATGGTTTGCCTATGAATTATATAAGCAAATGGCAAAAAACGACAAAATTTGGCTAGTAGTGGGTGATTTGGGATATAAGATGTTTGACTATATAAGGAGAGATTTTCCACAGCGGTTTATAAATACAGGCGCTTCAGAACAAGCTATGATGGGCATAGCAGTTGGATTAAGTTTGGAGGGTAAAATCCCAATTGTTTATTCTATAACTACTTTCTTGCTATATAGGCCTTTTGAGACAATAAGAAATTATATTAACCATGAAAAAATACCGGTCAAACTTATAGGTTCCGGAAGAGATAAAGATTATGCACATGATGGAATTTCTCACTGGGCAGAAGAAGATAGGAAAATAATACGTATATTTAAAAACATTAAGGCGAAGTGGCCAGAAAAGATGGAAGAAATATCTAGCCTTCTGGATGATATGATAAAAAGCGATAAGCCGTGGTATGTTAACCTTAGAAGATGAGGGGTAGAAGCTAGAATATGAAAAATAAAAAAATATCAGCGATTATTGCCTGCTATAAAGATGCCCAAGCGATTCCCATAATGCATGACAGACTTACGAAAGTATTTAAAAAAATTGGTGTGGACTATGAAATAATTTTTGTAAATGATGGAAGTCCTGACAATACAGAGGATGTTTTGAGAAAAATAGTTTCAAAAGATTCTCGCGTAATAGGAATTAATCACTCAAGGAATTTTAGCTCCCAAATGGCTTTTACCAGCGGGATGGAGATTGCCAAATCGGATGCCGTAGTTCTGCTTGACGGAGATTTACAAGATCCTCCGGAAATAATTGAAAAATTCTACCGAAAATGGCTTGAAGGATACGATGTCGTATACGGAGTACGGACAAAAAGAGAAACCCCTCTTTACATGACAATACTGTACAAACTCTTCTACCGGGTATTTCATAAAATGTCTTACATCAAAATCCCTTTGGATGCCGGCGATTTTTCTTTAATCGACAATAAAGTTGTTCAAATACTAAAAACTTTTCCTGAAAGAGATAGATTCTTAAGAGGACTACGGGCATGGGTTGGATTCAAACAAATGGGAATTCCCTATATGCGCCCTGAAAGAATGTTCGGGAAAACAACCAATAATTTACTGAAAAATATAAATTGGGCTACAAAAGGAATATTCTCTTTTTCTTATGTTCCTCTTCAAATTATAACAATGGTTTCTTTTGTTGTTTTTCTCATTGCTCTTACCGCAATAATCGTACAAATAATATTAAGAATTTTATTACCGAATACTCCTCAAGGATCAACTACGATATTAATTTCCGTATTATTTGTAGGAGCAATCCAGCTTTTGGGCATAAGCGTTTTAGGAGAATATATCGGAAAAATATTTGAAGAAGTAAAGCAGAGGCCCAAATACATTGTTAAAAGTATTATGAAGAACTCAAATGCTGCGAAGAAGTAGGCCTTAAATATTTGCTACAACGCTTTTGTATACACCCATTGTTTTCTCCACTGTTTTTTCCCAAGTGAATTTTTTTGCTTGAATTATTCCCTTTTGTGAAAGTTCTTTTTGCAAACTTGGATCATTAAACACTTCTTTAATTCCATTAGCAATACTTTCAACATCGTAAGGATCTACGAATCTTCCGGCTTCCCCCACCACCTCTGGCAAGGAGCCTCCTTTTGACGCCACCACAGGGCATCCGCAGCTCATTGCTTCAAGGATTGGCAACCCAAAGCCTTCATAAATGGAGGGCATAACAAAAAGGGTCGCTGTATTATATAGAGCAACTAAATCTTCTTGAGGGATAAAACCCAGACGGAAAACATTTTTGTCTTTTTCTGACAACTCTTGAATTCTTACCAAATCCTCATTCCAAGGATTATGAATGTCAATATCTTTATCAATTAAGGCTTTTCCTACCATTGCAAGCGGCGCTTTAGCTTTAGAGGCAGCTTCTATTAATCTTGGTAAATTTTTATTCCAAGTTGCATCTCCAACATACAACGAAAATTTCTCCGGCAAATGATATTTTTCTTTTATCTTCCTTACTCTTAAATCATCCGTCTTAAATCTTTCGAATTCTTCTCCTGCGGCCAAATATACAACCCTAATTTTTGCTGAGCTAATCCCAGCGTATTTAATGATATCTTTTTTTGAAGATTCAGAATCGGTAATTATCGTACCCGCATTCCTTAATGCCAGTTTTTGAATTTGCCATTTGAGATTGCCTTTTAATCCCGATTTAAAATGATCGGGGAAGACTAAGGGAGTTAGGTCATGAACCGTAACAATTGTTTTATTTTTGGAGAATACCGGAAGCGTCAGAAAAAATGGTTCAAAATAAGGATAATGAACAACATCGATGTCATTGGGTAATTTTTCACCTCGAGTAAAAAATATGTACTTATTGTGAGAATAATACTTTAAAAACGAACTTTTCAAATTCTCTAGATAAAA
Source organism: Candidatus Levybacteria bacterium RIFCSPHIGHO2_01_FULL_40_16 (assembly GCA_001783805.1). Lineage (GTDB taxonomy): Bacteria > Patescibacteriota > Microgenomatia > Levybacterales > UBA12049 > GWB1-37-8. The sequence continues at coordinate 50,744 of MFNS01000001.1, read as the reverse complement.
TCCCGTTCCTCTTACCCGATGTTGTAAATAATGTTCACTTTTGAGCGGAGATATGTCAACTGCAATCTTCATTTTTTAATAAATCTTATGAACTCCAATAAACCGTACACGCCTACGAGATACAATATGGGAATAAGTATAACAAAATATCGTGCGGAAATCTGAACGAAACTCATAAGTATTAGATACATTACAATCCACAAGAACAATATTTCAGCCTCTTTTTTCTTCGTTCTAAAAATAAAAAAATATAAAAATATTGTTAAAAGCGATAAGGTCGTGAATATGGGCCATGTTATTAACCACTGCGGATCTGTTATTATGGGTTTGTCACCAAACCATACATGCCATTGATTAAGAAATAACAGGGGCCAAAGCGTAAAAGGCTGGGTAAGATGACCCGTGTTGTATAAATAAATCCACTTCTGAATACCTAAAAACTTGTGAAATGGATATCCGTCAATCAATACTCTAAAGTAGGTTGAATATAAAATTACAATAGACAGGGGAATCATGCCGAGGAAAAACATAAAACGTTTTTCGTTAAAGTTTAAAAGAAGTGTAATAATAAGAGCCCCAACCACAGCAATTCCTGTACCAAAAAATTTTGTTGATATAAAAAAGCCTAATAAAACAATTGTAACCAAATAATATTTTCCATAATTGTCTGCAGAAATTGATTTATTGAAAAAATAAAAAATCGAAAGTAAAAAAGTAAGTTGCATAATATCAAGAAGTGGCGTGTAAACCAGTTGATTTCTAAAAATAGGCTCAAAACTTAAAAAAAATGGAGGTAAAAGAGCAATGAAATTTGAACTATAAATTTGTTTGCCAATGAGATACATTAAGAATAAAGCAAATGCTCCAGAAATAGCGATTACAACATTTTGATTGCTAAATATTAGTATGGAAGCTCCAATAAGATATGTTCCAAGCGGCGGAACTTCCGGATTAAGCAATATTGGATTCGCTCCCTTGATTAACGCTCCTCCTATATACGAATATAGTATTTCATCGTGCACCCATGTTCCGTACTTATTTTTGTAGATTGACCCATAATATATTTGTTTTAAATTTGGATATTGCTGCCAATAATTCTTTGATAGATATTTGTCCTTATTTTGCCAGACAACCAAAGAGAAATTATAAATAATAATTAGAAGAAGAATTACTTGAATAATTTTCCAAAATTTAATTGTTTTCAACTTTGTTTCTTGTGCCACTGCCAAGCGGAATTAACAATTGTCTCAAGGTCTGAATATTTAGGATTAAAACCAAGTTCTTCTTTTATTTTTGAAGCATCCGCTATCAATGTATCCGCATCTCCGGGTCTTCTCGCTGATTCCTCAACTTGAAAATCTTTGCCCGAAATTCTTTTAGCCATCTCAATAACTTCTCTGTTGGAATATCCGTTACCGGTTCCCACATTATATGAAAACATTCCTTTGTCTTTCATTAATTTATCAATTGCTAAAACATGTGCTCCTACCAGATCAATCACGTGAATATAGTCACGCACGCAAGTCCCATCTTTTGTTTTGTAATCTGTACCAAACAATTTAAAACTTTCTCCTGCTAAAATAGCCTTCATTATATTGGGAATAATATGACTTTCAGGATTATGGTTTTCCCCAAGCTTTCCGTCAAGGGATGCCCCCGAAGCATTAAAATATCTTAGAGCTACTGAATTTAAACCATGAGTTTTTTGATACCATGACATTAATTTTTCAACCATCAACTTACTCTCACCATATGGATTTTCCGGATTCCTAGGATGATCCTCCGGAATAGGAAGTTTTACGGGATTTCCATAAACACCTGCTGTTGAAGAAAAGATTAAGTTATCCGTTTTTGTTTTTACCATCTCCTCCATTAAATTAAGCGAGGAAAAAATATTGTTTTGAAAATAGAGATATGGATTTTCCATAGATTCTCCCATGGAAATATAGCCTGAAAAATGAATAACGGCATCAAAACGACTTTCTTGAAACGCTAAAGAAACAAATGCCTTATCTAAGAGATTACCAATCATTAATTTAGCTTTCGGATCCACAGTCTCCCTATGTCCCCTTTCCAAACTATCCACAACAACTACCTCATCTCCTCTTTCGAGAAGACGTTTGGTCATAATGCTTCCTATATAGCCTGCTCCACCGGTCACCAAAATTTTCATAAGGATAGGTATCTAATATATGATACAGGAAATCTTAACGCGGAGAAAAGAGAGAAAATGAATCCGGACCACGAATCCACAAATCCCTTATGCCTTATGTAGGTTGTTAAGAACCAATGCGCCGGTTTAATTATCGAATACCCAATCCCATAACCAATTTTCGCAATAAAATTTTTATTTTCCAAACTTTCTTTAATTTGCATTACCAAAAGATCATTGTATCTATTCCACTTCAAAAGATAAGACGCAAAATTTTTATATGGATAATGCAGGAGAGCTTGTTTTAAATATTCAACACGACCCATAACCTCCGCCTGCTCATGAACGTGTGCCTGAGGAAGGCGTCCTTTGCCCTTGCGATAAAGCCGCAAAGTATAATCAGGATACTGACCGCCTTTCATTAAGAATCTCCCCAAAAACCAATTTTTTCTCGGCATCCAATAACCATTTATTTCGGATTTCGGATTTCGGATTTCGGATTTAATTTCCTGAACAAGTTCAGGCGAAACCTTTTCATCGGCGTCCAATTGCAGAATCCAATCACCGGTTGCCATATCAATTGCCATTTGCTTATTGATATGAAAATTTGGCTTATTTGTGGTTATTTTTATTTTTGCGCCGTATTTTTTGGCGATTTCTACTGTCCTATCCATAGATGATCCATCAACAATAATTATTTCATCTGCCAAATTGCGAACAGAATCCAAACATCCGGGTAAATTTTCTTCCTCATTATGGGTCGCCAAGACAACAGAAAGGGTCATCCTTGCCATACTGAACTATCATAACAATAAAATAACCTATTTACAAACCAAAATGAGGAAATTTAATGGATTCTCGTCTGAACAATAATTCCGCTTTTAAATTTTTCTGCTTTTATTATTCTGCCATCCTTTTCCCTTAATCTTAACCAATCCGTAAGTCTTGAGGGATATTGCAAATCCGGTTCAAGGATAAAATATGCAAGACGAGAATTGCTACTTGGTAAATAATTATATTTATTCAGACCATACCATTTAAAAAGATACTTGTATGTGTAATCGTGAACCGGCGGCGTATAAACTACATATTTAAACTCTTTTCCCTGAGCCTCTTTATAAATATAGTCTACAATTACAAGTTGATTTCTATACACGGACGCGTCCCCTTCCCATAATGGCTTTTGGTATTCACTTATTATTCGTATTGGATTCACATATGACGCCAATAGAATAACAAATGCCAAAACAATAATGAATCTTGTTTTCTTAAGATGTAGAAGTTTCGAAACTGCAATACTTAGAATGAAAATGTAAAGAACCGGAATTCCTACAATATAATGACTCCAAATGGCTCCTGGAAAAAAACTAAGACCAATCAGAAACGTTGTTAAAATTATTAAATTAATTAATAAAAAAAACTTTTTCTCTTTTTCCATTTTTTTATGTAATGAAATTAAACCAAATGCTAATAAAAATAATAAAACAAAACCCCAAAATACGTTTCCCATCGAAATAGTATCCGTCCACAACCCATACAATCTAATAAAACTATTAACAGGCGCAAAAGAGCTTTGACTCCCATTTGACGATGACAAAGTATTCCCAACAAATGACATCAGGGCATTAGTCATTAAAAAATTATGTCTTAATTCAAATACTATGCGGGGAAACATAATTATGAAAAATCCTAAAATAATAAATAGGTAATCTTTCAATTTAATTCGTTTACCTAAAAATAAAATTATTGAAATAATTGCGCCAACAAGAAAAAGCAGACCAAAGACAACTTCAAGATCTAAGATAAGTCCCAAAAGTAAGCCTAGAAACAAGAGATACGCTACTCCTATACCCTTTTTCTTCTCCAAGAAAACGAAAATCCGATGAAGGCAGTACATAAAAATGATTATAAAAAGAGGTATAAGGTTGGGGTTCCAAATCTGACTTGTTAGCCCAACCATTACAGGAGAAAAAGATAGAAAAGAAGCAAATACTAAACCAAGAACTGTTCCCCCAATACCTTTCCCCAATTTAAATCCCAAAAGGACAGTTACAGCCCCGCTTAAAGCTATAAATAATGCTACGCCGGCCGGATCTCCGGAAGCCAAAACAAATGGAGGAATTAGGATATAATACCACCACGGCCCATAGAATAATCCGGGAAGCCCGGTCGTTTGACCGATAAGGAGAATTTTACCCAAATGGACAATGTCGCTAACAGCAAGCATATCCCGCCCGACATCATAAGTAAAAGCAAAAGAATTTGTAAAAATTCCCTGCACTCTTAAAAATAAACCCACAAAAATAATTAGATACAATATCAACAGCTCTTTTTTTATAAATCTTCCCATATGTTCCCCTACGTGCCGACGATCTTAATTGCCGGTGTTCCATTTAAATTATAAATGGTTTTTATTGTTTGTACCCTATCCGGAATTTCGTTTGGATTTGCAATATATAAAACATTTTTTATTAAAGAGTCTTTTCCCCAATCAATTTTCTTAAAAATATACTCTCCAAAGGAATTATCAAAAGTGCCTTTAGGTTTATTATTGACAATTTTCTGATAATCTTGAGGCGGGTATCTTAAATAAAATAAGAAATATATATATGACTGGTTCATTGACTCATTGTTCGATACAATTATTTTCTGATATTTATCTTGCAATTTCAAAGACTCATCAACTGCCTGTTTATAGCCATATTGCCAGTAGGCCGAGTCATAATAATTTGATTGGACAAAATATTGGTTAAGATAATATGAAAAATTAAATATGAAAAAACAAAAAGAAAAGAAAAAAATAAGATATTTTAATCGTAAACCTAATACTTGATATTCAATATCTGATACAAGTTTTATTGCCGACAAAACTCCTAAAGCAGTTAGTATTTGAACTGCCGGCAAAAAATTAAGCGTCCTGACCGCGCTAGGAACTCCCATTGTAACCGAAGCCGGAATAGGAGTAATTAGAACCCATAAAAATATAAGTAATTTTGTTCTCCTATCGAATTGCCCGAATAGCAGGCTGTAAATCCCCAAAAGTAAAAGCGGAAACTCAAACAGATACATTATCCCCATTCCATGAGCATGATGCCTGGCGATATCACCCTGAATAAATAGCCAGTTTAAATCAAAATGAGTTAAATAACTTTGAAGAATAGTCTTGGCATAAACAATTCTCCTATTATCCAGAAATAATCCCAACTTATCATTGTTTTGCTGATCCCTATCCAATTTTCTTAAATTTGCTTTAAGAAGTTCTGTCTGGGAAGAAAAAACACTCGTTCCCCGCAGTCTTTCTAAGGAAGACTTGTCCGTAAATGTATAAAAAATCATTGACAGAACAATTATCGCTCCAATAACAAAAGCTGAAGCTAGATATTTTTTATTTATTGAAAATAGTTTTTTCCTGAACAGCAAAACCATTACGAGCAAAAGTAAAGGTGTGAAAACTTTTTCGCTTTGATAAGTGTAGATAGCAAGTCCCGCACAAATTGCCGAAAGAGACAAAAGCCATGGCTTTTTAAGACCTTTCAGAAAAAAAAGAGCTGCAAAAATATTAAAGGCGGTCCCGACATTTGACTCAAACCCCACCCTTGAAAATTGAATGGACAAAGGAGAAATTGCCAGTAAAAAACTGGAAATAACGGCCAGATAATCTTTATATTTATAATTTTCAAATATTTCTTTTACCAAATAAAATACAGCAATGATTGATAATATTCCAAAAATAGCCGAAGGGAACCTAACTGCAAGAGTATTTAAACCAAACACAAAGATTGAAGGTATGGCTAGATATGCGTAGAATGCAGGCTTATAATCATTAAAAGAGCGAAGAACAACCGGCAAGAACTCTCCAAATTGGTCCTTCCCGGTTTGGAGGATTGAATATGCATCATATCCTAGAGAAGCTTCATCCCAATCAGGAGAAGGAGGAATGTTTCCAAGCTGCCACAATCTCAATGCGCCTCCCAAAATAATTGCAGCTAATAATATCCAAATAATTTTTTTCATATTGTGTATGCGACTAATTTTTCTTCGCCGTTCAGAAGGTAAAATCTTTTCAATACCTTAGCGTTGCCCGGCAGATTTTTTGAATTATCTATATATAAAACTTTCTTCGTAGCGCTTAGGCTATGATTAAAATTTTGAGGAAAAATATACTTCCCAAAACTGTTAACCGAAACGAAACCAAATATGTCTCTACTTATATTTACAGTCTCTCTAAAATAATTCGGATCTGTTTTTGTATAAAAAAGGTAGTAGACATAAGCTCTGCCTAAATAATTTGATGCCTGTATGAAATCATAATTATCCTCTACTGACTTTACATAATCAATTGATTGTTTATAGCCATACTGCCATTCACCGGAATATTCATACTTATAACTATAAAAATAATCATGAAAAAAATAGAAAAAATTGACAAACAAAGGAAGTAGTAGGCAATAAATAATTGTTTTTTTGTATTTATTAATTTTATCTATTAATTGAATAAAGCCATACGCTACGATAATTTGAAATGTAGGCAAGGAGGATTCAATCCTTAAGGCATGAGGAGTTTCTTTGGCCAAAGCAGCCGGTATAATTCCTATCAAAAGCCACGAAGGAATAATCCACCAATTACCCTCCTTTTTTTTGAATAAAAAAACTAAACCGGAAACAAAGAATATTATATCCCAGACATACATTTGCCCGACTGTTTGTGTAGAAAACTTTGGGTTACCATCCCCTGTTATAAATAAGAACCCCGGATTAAAATTGTCAAAATAGTGTTTTAGATAATCAAGTCCATATAGAAATCTTCTATTGTGGATTATCTTTGACCACCAAGCGTTATTGTCATTGACGATTTCTTGATTTGACTCTTTAATGATTGCCGTATCGGAAAAAATATTAACTTCTTGAAACCTTAGGCTCGCCTGCGGACTTAGCAGAAACCCGAAGGTAGGCAAAAAAACCAAAAAACCAATAATTGCCGAGAGAATAACTGTTTTTTTTATTTTCCAGAGATTTTTCCTAAATATAATAGCAAGTAAAATAACCATAATCGGAGAAACAACCCTTGCCGTGTTAAATGTGTAAAAAGAAAGCGCGAAGGAAATTGCCGATAAGACTAGAAGCCATTTTTTATTCAACACTCCTTCCAAAAATGCAAAAACTCCAAAAACTATAAAAAAATTCGCCACATTTGCCTCAAATGCAGCTCGCGACAACAAAATATACCAAGGTGAAATTGCCAGAAAAAGAGCGGAAAGTAAAGCGTACGTTTCTCTTGATCTGGAATTCCAAAAAATTCTTTTTGTTAAAAAATAAGTGATTAGGACTGTCAATACTCCAAAAAATGCCGAAGGAAATCTTGTTGCAAATTCATTCAACCCAAACAGCTTAACGGGAATAATATCTAAGTATGCATACATCGGTGGTTTGAAATCACCAAACGACTCTAAATAGTTAAGCGGCAAAAATCTTCCAAATTCATCTTTTCCATCTATCCCCAAAGAATAAGCATTGTATCCCCATGCTGCTTCATCCCAGGTTAACGAGGGGGGATTTTCACCCAATTGCCAAAATCTTAGAAAAGCTGCCAATAGAATTATTAATATTAAAATTAGATATTGTCTCTTCATTTATTATTTCCTACTATATAGTAGCCAAGAATGGGCTCACCAGACGGTAGAAATATTGAATGTTTTTTATCATCCAAACGGGTATCGTCTATATAGATTGTGTTTTTTGCAAGGTGCGAGTAATCGATTTTGTCGACAAATTGATATCTTCCAAAACTTTTTACATAATAAAACCCCTCGGAGGTTGGAGGATAATAAGTCACCTCTTTCCTGAATTGATAAGGATTATATTTTTCGTAAAACAAAAAATATATGTAAGGAAAATTTTCCGGTCCCCGCATTGCTACGTTATATGTGGAGTATTTATCGGTTAATTTTACTGCTTCACGATATCCAAAATGCCAAAATCTGGCTCTTTGTACGTTGAAATGGACAAAATAGACGTCTAGAAAAAACAACACATTTAATAGGAAAAGGAAAATTAATAATCCTTTTATAGCAAGGTTTATAACTGTGTTTTTTTTCAAAAAAACGAAAATTTGATAAGCGCCATAGGACGCAACCAGCACAAAAAGAGGCATCAAAACAAATAAGCGGGTTGAGTTAGGAGCATCTTTAGTTATAGCAGAAGATATTGGCGCAACAATTAACCAAAGAATAAGCAATCTTAGGGATTTCTCTCTATTCCAAAATAATCCGGCAAAACCGGCTAAAAGGAATAAGGCGTCAAATATATATATATTACCAAACGCTCCGATATTATGTACCAATTTTTCTCCTCCTTTATCAAAAAGAAAACTTGGAGAAAAAGAATTAATATAATTTTGTGCAACTTGATAAGAAACACCAAAATATTTATTTAACAATAGCTTTTCAAAAAGAAGATTTTTCAGAGCATTATCTCCTCTTAATTTTTCTACCCGCTCATAAATTATATTTCTATCATTAATTATCAATGTCGATAACTTATTACCTCCTGAAGAGGCACTAAAGATAGAAATAATACTCAAAATAATAAAAATTGTGATTGATAAATAGGATTTTTTATTTATAAAAATTGATTCTCTAAAAAATATTATCAGTGCTAAAACAAAAACGGGAGTAAATAATATATAGCTATGATAAGTAAACATTGTAAGAGCAAAAAGTACTAAGGATATCGTCAGCAGTTTTACGTTTTTTTTATCAGAATAAACATATTTTAAGAAAACCAATAGTCCTCCCAGAAAAATCGTTGTTGCTAAATTAACCTCATAAGCTGCACGCGAGAAATAAATGTTCCAAGGAGAAATGGCAAAGAATAAAGCAGAAAGCAAGGCAATTGATCTTTTGCCAAAAAGCGTGTTGCTTATGAAATAAATTAATAGAACTCCAATAATTCCGGATAGCATGCTTACAGATCTTACAGAAAATTCATTTAAGCCAAACAACGCTACCGGCAGAATTCCAATGTATGAATAAAGAGATAATTTCCAGTCGCCAAAAGATTGCGTAGATAAAGGTAAAAATTTACCATGCTCATCTGCTCCCGACATTAAAAATGAATAAGAAGTATAGCCTATTGCCGCTTCGTCAGGATTAAGACTATCCGGAATTTTATCCAAAGCATAAATCCTTAAGAAAAAAGCAATTAAAACTATAAAAAATAGAATTATATTTTTGTTTAAATACCTACTTATTTTCATATATATCCCAAATTACGTGAAGTAATTCACCTTTGTCGATTATTCTTGCCGTTGGCGTACTAGAACTATACTTACAATCACTCGCCGAGTAAATATAAAGCGTTTTTGGGGGAATAAAATCTTTTACTATCCCTACTCCGTTGTTTAAGCATTCCAGAAGCATAGTAATATTATAAATTTTAATTGGATTAGTGTTCCAAGCCTTTTGCACTATTCTTGGATCAATCTTTTCAAAGACAGCATATTGCATTAGGAAATTTCTATAAGAATTACTTATATACACATTCTCATACTCTCCTTTTACTTTCGATACAAATTCTACTAATTCCTTAGAGCTTGTTCCCCATGCTTCCGACCCATATACCGTCCACCTATAATAATATTGATAAAGATACCCTATAAATAAAAATAAATAAATCAAAACAAAAACAGATATAAAAATGTATCTGTATATTTTTTTATATAATGCTACTCGTTCCAACAAGTACGTCAGCCCACAAGCAACTATTATTAACAATATTGGCAGCATCATTATGTCTCTGTTTACGAAATTCCTATCAAGAGTAAATGTAGAAGGTAAAGCACTTATCAATAATAATGTTACTAGAAAATTTCTTGAAAATTTATCTTTATTTTTAAAAAGAGTGTAAATTCCAAGAAGCAATAATGGCAGTTCAATGATGTACAACTCCCCCCTATAATAGATGTTTACTATTTGTGAAGGAGTACCTCCTTCTCCCGATAAAAATAAAAATTCAGGAGAAAAAGCTTTAAGATAATTTTCTCTAATTGCTTTCAGATAATATAATGGTTTATTGCTAAAAATAACCCGTAGTATCCATGGAGCCGTATTATATTGCCTTTCCCAATTAACTTGAGTAGTAGCTGCGGGACCGTTAAGCAAGAAGACATTGTCCTGCCTAGTAACTTTTTGTGTTTTAATTATAAATAAGAAGGATATTATTAACAACAAACATCCTATCAAAAAAAACGCTGTTTCTTTTTTCCTTATTAATAATTTTTCCCTAAAGAAAAATATTAAAACGGGTATTAAAAAAACAAAAAAGACTTTGGTTGCGTGATAACTATAAAAAGCAATTGCGAAAGGAATAAGAGACCATAAAAATTTTCGACTATCAATTCTTGCAATAAAAACGTAGATTCCAAGCAGCAAGAAGAATAAGGCGAAGTCCGTATCCAGAATTGCTCCTCTTCCTATTTGGAGCGCCCAGGGGGAAATTGCGAACAGTAAAGAGCTAAATAATGCTATTCTTTTATCTTTAAAAATATTTTTTACCAACAAGAATAGCAGAAAGACCGACCCGATGCTCGCAAGTGCCGCAGGCAATCTTCCTGAAAAGGCACTAAGACCCATTATCCCTACAAAAGGAGCGGTTACATAAATAACTACCGGAGACATTGAGGAATGAGAGTTAAACGAGAGAGGTAGGAAATTTCCTAGAATATCTTTTCCCGTATACCAAATGCTATAAGCGTTATAGACATAATATGCTTCATCATCCGGTATCCCGCTTGGTACATTGCCTAATTTCCATAACCTTAAGAAGGCAGCGAGAAAAATAATTAATGCTAAGCCAAGTTTCCAATTTAATATTTTCTTCATTTTTCTGTTTTAAACCATGTGCTTAAATAAAGCTCAAAAAACCATGCGGGATTTTATTATCGGAAAACCCCACCTCCTTAAGATATTCCTTAATCCCTTTATGCGTCGAGTTGTGTTTATGATCGAAAACGACAAACATTATTATTGCGTCAAAAATTATCTTTGAAGGAAAATTTTTATCTTCCAACTTTTATTCTTTTAAAAAAACAATCATTACTTTCAATCTAGGAAGCGATACTTTATTAACGACCATAAAGCTTTTAAACCATCTTTTACCGTATTTAGTTTTTTGCCCTCATCATATCCTCTTGGCTTGGTAGAAATTTGAATTTCTAAAATTTTATAGCCTTTTTTTAACAATTTAGCCGTAATTTCCGGTTCAAATTCAAATCCCCTTGCGTTGAGCTTGATATTTGCTAGCGCGCTCTTCGGAAATAATTTATAACACGTTTCCATATCCGTGATCCACTGCCCATAAAGCAAACTGGTAATCAAACTTAGAAATCTATTCCCCAGATAATGAAAAATAAATAAATGCTTACTTTCTTCTTTGTCTAAATGCGGCATACGATTTAATCTGGTTCCATAAACAACCTTCGCATTCTTTTTTATAACCTTTTCCGTTAAGAGCTTTATCTGTTTCGGGTTATATTCCAAATCAGCATCTTGAATAATTATATAATCTCCCGTCGCGTTTTTCATGCCGGTTTTGACCGCCGCTCCTTTCCCTTGATTTACTTTGTGATAGATAATTTTTATATTGCCTTTTGCTTTTTTAAGTTCATTAATAGTACCATCTGTTGATCCGTCATCAACAACGATAATTTCTTTTTCAAAATCGGGAATTTTTGCTTCTATAACTCTATCTATAGCTTGAAGTATTGTCTTCTCCTCGTTAAAAACCGGAACAATAATTGATAATTTCATTTCAAAAATTCCTTCATAACTTCTCCATCTTTTTTAATAAATAACTTTTGATAATTAAGGCTGGAAATTATTATTCTCGGAAGCAAAATAAAAGCCTCGAAAAAACCTATAAAAAATGCCAAATCAAATCCCAACAATGCTTTAATAAAATGATATGGAAGAAAAACCAGATGGAGAAATTGCAAGGAATAATCTGTTGCATTTTCCCAAACAAAAATAAACTGATTTCTGTAAGCGATTGTTTTTACTTCAAAATCTGAATAAGTACTCTTTATTGATCCCTTTTCGTGTTCATGCATTACAATGCTTTTGGGCTCAAAAGTTATTTTGTATCCCGATTTCAACGCTCGATATGACAAGTCTATGTCTTCCCAATAAAAAGGACTGTAAAGCTCGTTAAATCCTTCTAATTTTTCCCAGATGTTTTTCCTAAACGCTCCGCTTCCGCCGTTGACCCAAAAAGTGCTCGTTTTATCAACTTCTCCGCGCGAATGTACAAATAATCCTTTTTCCCATTTGCCTAATCCTCTGCCCCTAAGAATAATTTTATTGCCTTCAATGCTTTTATCCATACAGCCAACTGCAAAAATTTTTTCATCCTTAAAATGTTTCAAAAGAGGCTCTAAAAAATCTTTCTCCGGAGTAACATCCGTATTTAAGAGGATCACAACTTTTTCCTTTGCGCGTCCTACGCCTTTATTTACAGTTTTAGCAAACCCTAAATTTTTCTCATTTTTTAAAACCCTTATTCTATCTCTCCAACCCGGCAACTTGCTGACGATAAGTTTATCTATTATCTTAATGGAATTATCGGTTGAATGATCATCAACTATAATAATTTCTGGTTCCCCGCTCCCGTAAGTCTTCAATGCTTCAATAACTTTAGGCAAATTTTTCCTTAATAAATCTTTCCCATTGTAATTAGGAATAACTATGCTTAAATTCATATTGCTTTAAAATAAAGTATTATAAAATTCTACACTGTGTTCTCCCGACGGCACAACGGCTCCTCTGAAATTATAATCCACTATATATAACTTTGCTGATTTACCATCTATGGACACCCTCCATGTTGGATAAAATGTGTCAGTTAAAATAAGAAATCCCGTACCTTCGTTTATCGTATCAATAATTATTTTATTTGCAGAATATCGAGTTATATTCGTCGATCCGACCGACCAGCTTGCGGCTAATTCTTCGTTTTGATTTTCCACAATTCCTGTCTGAACTAAATCAATCGAAGAATCAAAAAGAATTTTCATAGCATCTTCTTTATTCTTAACTGTTTTTACCATCTTTACGAAAAATGTTCTAGGCATGACATTCTTGTTCTCATAAATCAGCGTCTGCCCCTCTTGAAACACTTTAGTGAGCTTTGGAGAATTAAGTGCAGAAAGACTTAAGACATATTTAACTCCCAACAAGTCCATTATTCTTGAGTCATAGTTATGAGGGGTGATAATTCTATTGAACCCAAATGGTGGCTCAATGTCTGGTCTATTACGTTCCATTGCTATAATTAATTCTCCATAGCGCTGAAGATAAAGAGGATCATATCCATCAACGCTCTGAATCAAATAGATACTGGAGAAATTAGGCGGAAGTATTTTCGGATCTGTAGCTGCAATTCTAAACTGCCCTTTTTGCTTCTGTAAAAATGAGATAGATTGAGTAATGGAAAAAAGATAATTATTATTAGTAAACGGTGTAAATTTCCAACCAAAACGTAATAAATCAAACGCGGTAACTATTAATATAGCCAGACACGTTATCGTGATAAACTTTTTATTTTGAAAAATTGTTAGGACAATAAATAAAATTAAAGAAAATGTAAAAAGAAGAGTGGGGAATATTAAATTGCTTTTTATAACCGCTAGGTGCTCTTTAGGAATAAAGATCCAAAGACTTACCAAAATAACTAGAAGGAAACTCAAAGGGTAAATTATTGTCTTTTTATTTTTTGTTTTTAGCAGATAGTCAAATCCCAAAGCGGATAAAACAGCCAAAGCAAAATCTATTATGAATATTAAACGCGTCGGTTGCGCAGTACTAAGAAAGGGAATTTTAAGAAGATATGGAATTTTTGCAAAAAAGGTGGGGAAAGCAAAAATTATACCCATGAAAAAGATTGTTCCAAAAAACAGAGTTTTCTTATCTCTCCTGAAAAACATGGCAAATAATGCCAAAATAAAAGGAATTATTCCGATATAGCCAACAAGCTCTCCATAATTCCATACTCCCCAATAATTAAGTGTCGTAGGATTACCAAAGAAATCGGGAACGACAAATTGAGTAAGATGCTGCCAGGGAATAAACCAGCCGGAATTGTTAAGATTTACTACATCTATATTTCGAGCTGATAAAGAAATAAATTGAAAAGTTGGAATCCACTGAACAGAAGCAAGAATTATGAATAATGAATTAAGAATTATGAATAAAAATAGTGTCTTTTTCTGTGCTTTGCATTGAACCCATCGAGCTAAAAAATAAACCCACGAAAGAATAAAAAGGTAGAAAAATATTTGGAGATGGCCTGCAAAAAATGAAGACGTTAAAGAGAATAAATAAATAATAATCCATGCAACAAGCTTTTTATTTCTTATACTTAATACTTGATACTTGATACTTGATACAAGTTTATCAATTGAAAGAAGAATTAACGGTAACCATAATCCAACATGAGTTATCGTTCCCCATTCTAACCAGGATATGAAAAAACCCGAGAAAGCAAACGCAAATGCTCCCAATAAACTCGCCCATTTATTAAGTTTAAAATTGTTAAGATATAGAAATAAAAATAGCCCACTTAATAATGGTCCCAGAAAGATTACCAAACTCCATCCAACATCAAATGGCATTAAAAAAAATAAAATATTAAGCGGATAAAGAGAGGCTGACTGAAAATTAGCCAAAAGCGGAGTTCCTGAAAAATTATATGGATTCCATAACGGTAATTCGAAATTTTTTTCCGCTGAGATTGCTAATTTCCGCCAAGGATATTGCTGTCTAACAGGATCTGTTATTAAAAAATTTTTGAACGGAATACCATTTGGATAATCTTTTGCATATAAATCTCTAAACGGATAGTAAAGCCCAACAATTGTATCTGCCGGAATTGGAAACAATCCCTTAATAAAAAATTGCCAAAAAAACACAAAAGCCAGTAAAATTATAGATAAATACGGCAATATTCTTTTCATTTAGTTAATAACGTTTTTAGGCTGCTGCAGAACTTATCTAAACTAAATACATCCGATCTTTTTATTGATTCCAAAGACATTCTCCTTAGTAAATCTTCATTCCCAATTAATCCATTAGTTTTTACTATAAAATCTTCCATGCCGTTGCACAGATATCCACTCTTATTATCTTCAACTATTTCTTTTTGTCCTCCTGCATTGAATACCACCGGCACACAACCCGACCCCATTGCTTCAACCGTGGAAATCCCAAAATGCTCTGCTCTTTCGGGATATTTTTGCAGATTTTCACCGTATCCGGTCGCATGCCAATAAATTCTTGCCTTTGAATAATTTTCCCAAAGAGTTTTGTTCGAAGGATTATCTAGAATTTTAATCAGATATCCTTTGGACATTTCCTTAAGTTTATTAAGAGCTGTTCTATCTTCACCCTTAACTCCTATCACAATCACAAACTCCCAATTTTTCAAACCTCCATCTATCAATTTTTTAAAAGCCTTAATCATAATATCTTGTTTTTTATAATTTACTCCGCTCTCATTCACAGAAAGTCTACCGACATGTAGGATAATATTTTCTTTTTTGATTTTTTTATCCCTATTGAGAACAACGGGTGGATAAATAACTTTACTATTGACATGTAGTTTTTTGTCTATAAGATCCTTTGTGAAATAAGAATTGCAGAATATGTCTTTAACAAAAATTAATTTAAATTTAGTTCTCAATGAATTGCCATCAACCCACTCTATTGGGAACTGAAAATGGACGTATAATTTTGTTCGAACAAGCGGAATACTTCCATCGCTTAAATAGATTATCGCATCAAACTTCCCAGATTCAATAAAACGAGTTGTCGAAGAGACATTCTTATCAAATATGTTCCTATAAAGTTCAACGGAAGATAAATTTATTCCTAGTTTTTTGACGGCCGTTTGCTTTATTTCGGTTTCTTTATCCTTATCCCAAAAAATAAATACTTTATGTTCCTTAGCCAAACATGATGCCGCTGATAGCATATATTTTTCTCCTCCACTCAAGGTATCCAGATACGGATCGTAGATCCCAATCCTCATGCCTCTTCGCTCCTTTTTATTTTAAACATATACTGTAAATAATAATTTCCGCTTCGGAGGCATGACCCCTCGAAGTCCCGCTGATCGGGACGAAGTGGGGTCATCATTCAATTCTATCAACTTTTACTGCTCTTGCAAAGCTCACAGAGCTATGATAATCTAAGAGTTATGGATTCATTTCCTTTTATCTCGCCTCTTTTGCAGCTTACTTTGCTGGCTTGGTCAGTTGCCTGGAAAGGCCTTGCCCTGTGGAATGCATCAAAAAATAGTCAAAAGAATTGGTTTATTGTAATACTAGTTGTAAATACCGTTGGAATTCTGGAAATTGCTTATCTCTTCCGCTTCGCTAAAAAGAGGATGGTTTTGAACGATTTGCGGTTCTGGAAGTCAAAGTCATAATCTCAATATTTTATTTCTTTTCCTGTTGCATTTCCCATAATCTGGCATAAGTAACGAAAATGCTAAAAGATTGATACATGCTCTCTATTAGTCCTACTGCTCCAGCTTTCCATCCTCCCTGCCTTATGTATGAATCAAAGAAAGCAGTTAGCATGACGCGGGGAAACCTCCACCAGGTTATTTTAGGATGTCCAGACTTATAGCGTAGTTCAGCTTCGACTTTTGACCATTCCATTGTCTTTTCTACCATTGATTTTAAATCGCGATGAGTGTAGTGAAGAAGATATCCCTCAAGCATTCCAATATTGCCTCTAATCCGCGGGCCTTCATGTAATTTGCCATGCCATCCATCCAACTTATCCTTTTTAAACAATCTTTCTTTATGCTCGATGTATGGCCATTCATGATTGCCAAAATAAAAATTCTTTCTCTGAATTTTATAGGCGGAAACATTATTATCTTCAGCGCTTGCTATTTGACTCTTGATGCACAATGCCAGCTTCTTAGTTACTCTTTCATCTACGTCTACGTATAAGATCCATTCGCCGGTTGCTTTTCTCATGCCCATATTTCTCATATCTGAGAAATCATCTGAAGAATACTCATAAGCCTTGGCTCCCATTTTCTCTGCGATTTCTCCGGTTCTATCCTCGGATTTATTATCAATAACTATAATCTCATCGCAAAAAGATAATGAATCCAGGCAATCTGCAATCAAATTTTCTGCGTTTTTCGCAATTACAACTCCCGAAATTTTAATCATAAATTATAGCTCCCCTTTCCAAATTTGCCCAGATAAAAATCCTTTATTCCTTGCTTCTGCCATTGCCTTCCCTTCAAAAGTAAAGATAGACTTTCTCTAAAAAGCGCCAATCGGGAACGAGCCGGAGCATACCTAAATCCAAACAACAAGCGGTTTCTGGTTATGTAATAATCTTGGAGAACAGAGCCTGATCCTCCCGCTGACTCGGCATTTTTGTGCCAGATTATAGATTTTGGTACATAATAAATCCTAAAGCCTTTCTTTTTTGCCTTCACAGTGAAGTCGGCATCCTCGTAATATAGAAAATATTTATCATCAAAACTGCCAATCTTTTCAAAGACTTCTTTTTTTATTAGCATACAACAGCCTGTCGCAAATTCTGTTTCTTCAACTTTGTCAAATTGTCCCTTATCTAATTCATCTACGCCCCGATTGTGCCCGATAACGTTGTTCCAGTCCATTTTTCCTCCGGCATACCACAATACTTTCCCCTTTTCCTTTTCTGAATATCTATCCTTATGATATTCAAATCCCGGCGCAAAATAAATCTTGGGAACCACAATTCCCACATTTTTATTTTCCCCCATTACCCTAAGCAGTTCCACGAGGAAATTATTATCTACATAAGTATCATTGTTTAGAATCAATATGTAATCTGCGCCACATTCTAAAGCATATTTAATTCCGATATTATGACCGCCGGAAAAACCAAGATTTTGTTTATTTTTAATTACTTTAAGCTTAATTTCCCCAAATGATCCGTTTTGCATATTAAGTTTTTCCGAAGAATTATTATCTATTACAAGAATTGTCAGTTTAAAATCCGAGGTATTTATTTTTCTTAAAGATTCCAGGCAATCCAAAGTATTATTGCTTCCATTGAAATTTAATATTGAAACGAAGACACTTCTCATAAAATTATATTTAGGAGATTTTATTAAATAATTTATGGATCACTTTCTTTAAAGGATTCTTAATCTCATCAATTTTTTCTTTTGTAAACCAAAACGATAATTCTTTTTTTGATTTTTTAAATTCATTTTTAATGAATTCTCGCGTTTGCCTTTCATCCAAATCTTTAAATTTATTAATCTCCCAGATTTTCGCAAATACTAGAAAATGATAAAAGGCCATTAACATTGACAACATTAATCCATGAAACCCGTCTTTGTATCCTTTTCTGGAAAAAAATCTGCTTAAAAATTCTTTCAAAGGAAAACGGATCGCATCTGCATAAGAAAAAACATATCCGCTATCAAGTCTGTTTTTAGCTTCGCTGGGAACATAAATATTAATTGCTTTTTGTAGAAATTGGGTCAGGGTATTGTAATTATGATGAACAACCTCATTTTTGAGATATTTTGTTTCTCCATTCAAAGATAAAGGTTCATGCACATGGGCTTTTGTAAATTTCCCTTTTCCTTTTTTAAAAAGCCGCAGCTGAAAATCAGGATACCAACCCGAATGCGCAATCCATTTTCCGAAAATTATATTTTTTCGAGACAGATAATAACCATTTACGGAATTTTTAAATTCTTTTTTCATTTCTTTTTTAATTTCTTCCGCAAGTTTGGGACTAACCTCCTCATCCGCATCGATACTCAAAATCCAATTGCCCGTTGCTTTATCAAAACCAAAATTTTTCTGGATATCAATTTTTGAGGGGTCATTTTTTTGACTATATATTTTGTCTGTAAATTTCTTGGCAATCTCTACTGTTTTGTCCGTGGAGTTATTATCTACAATTACTATTTCATCCGCGAAAGCCAGGGACAGCAGGCATCTCTCAATATTTTTTTCTTCATTGTAAACCGAAACTACAGCTGAAATTTTATTCATTTTAATTCTTGATATTCTCCTTAATTAGCTTCAAATCATCCATAAATTGCTTTCTGGCAAAAAGTAATATCGTAAAAAAGTATATCACAGCGCCTAGCAAAATCATAAGAATCAGTGAAATAATGTCCTTAATGAAAATTGGACTTAGGAAATAAATTGCCAAACCCATAATAACCGAGCCTAAAAAAGGAAAAAATATTGTTTTCGCTAAATCAAATTCAATGTATTTCTTTACCAAATAAACAACGGCAATAACTGAACAGGAAATTACCGCGGAGGCAATTGCCACACCGTTAAAACCTAAAATAAAAATCGCAAGTGGTGTAATAACCCAAGTTG
Source organism: Candidatus Levybacteria bacterium RIFCSPHIGHO2_01_FULL_40_16 (assembly GCA_001783805.1). Lineage (GTDB taxonomy): Bacteria > Patescibacteriota > Microgenomatia > Levybacterales > UBA12049 > GWB1-37-8. The sequence continues at coordinate 31,173 of MFNS01000001.1, read as the reverse complement.
CTATCGTCCAAAAAATCATTAAATATAGCGTTGTTTTTATTTTTCCTATCGCATTTAAAGCATTGGTTAAGGGAGTTGAAATTGAAGACAAAGCCGCATTTATTGAGAAAAAAGCTAGGGATAAAAGTGCAGGTTCCCATTTGATATATTTTGGAATCAAATTAATAAAATACGGAGAAAGCATAACCAAGCCTACGATCGAAGGAAATATCAAAAAACACGCCGCGTAGATCGATTTTTCTATGGCTTTTTTCAGGATGTCCTTATTCTCCTGAAGCCTGGAAAAAGAAGGAAAAGTAATTCTGATAACATTGTCCATAATCAATCTCAATGGGGTAAATGCCCATTTTTGCGCGAACCCGATGTATCCTACTTGAGCAATTGGCAAAACTTTTCCCAGATACGCAATAAGCAAATCATCCTTAACCAAAGCTAGGAAGCTATTCAGTTGAAACGGAACACCGAACGATAAAAGTTTAGAAGTGCATTCCCTGTAGAGTCCGAACCCAATTCTCCAAGGACTTATTAAGTAAATAACAATAAGGCCGGAGAGTCCTCTGGCTAATACCGCATAGGTAAAACTGGAAATTCCAAAACCATTAATCGCTAAAACTACCGCCGTAACATTGAAAAATAACGTTTCCACAATTTGAGGTAAAACAAGTTTCTCAAACCTAAGCTCTCTTTCAAGAAGAATGGAGGGAATAGTCTTTAAAGAAGAGAAGAAGAATGAAATTGCCAGGGCTTGAAATAATACCACGCCGTCGCCAGTTAAATTATAAAAAGAGCCAATAGATTTAGCTGACAAAAGGGCAATAACTACAACCGTTATTACCAATATTTGCTGTATGGTAAAAGTCGTCTTTAGATCTTTTTGGGTAATCGCTTCTTTTTTCTGAATAAGTGCCGCAGCTAACCCAATATCCGAAAAGTAAGATAGAAAAGCAATCGCGGCCGAAACAACAAAGAATATTCCAAAAGAAGAAGGTGATAAGAATATGGTGAGCAAAAGATTTCCTGTGAAATTGACAATTTGCAAGAAAAAAGTCCTTGAAGCTAAGGCAAAAATTCCACGGATTGACCTTTTGGTTACTAACGCAATGTCAATTTCTTCCATAATTAAAATTAAGATCTGACCAAAGAAAAAAACTTTCTCTAATTGCCCTTATAATTACTCTCAAATTCCCTCCGCTTTGATCGCCATAAATTCTTGGATAATGAGTTACTCTCACCTGTTCTATCTTAAGATTTGCCTTTTTCGCGCGGGCCAAAATTTCCGTAGTAATCATCGCCCCTTCGGATCTTAGCGGCAATATCTTTTTGAGTGAATCCTTTTTGAACATCTTGAAGCCGCAATCTATATCCCTGAAGTAAAATCCGAAGAAAATAAAATCCCAAATTTTTAAAAGAATCATCAAAAAATGCCTGAAGGGATGATCCCTCCTTTTTTGTCTATAGCCAATCACCATATCGGCTTTATTTATTTTTTCTATAAATCTTACGACTTCCGAAAAATCAAATTGTCCATCACCATCTGTAAAAACAATTAATTTATATCTTGCATTATTTAAGCCTTCCTTAAGTGCCGCACCATATCCACGGTTAGGCTTATGCGCGATGAGTCTCAGTCCGAGACTTGACTCTAGTAATTTTTTAGCAATTTCTATAGTCTTGTCGGAAGATCCGTCATCAATCATAATTATTTCCCATTTTTCAGCAATTTTTGAAGCAACGGAGATTGCGCTATTTACCACTTTGACTATATTTTTTTCCTCATTCCAAAAAGGAAAAAATATTGATAATTCCGGAACTTTATTCATATCCTTTCTTAAGAAGAATTATACCAAGAACCAAGGCTAATAGCCCGCCCAAAGAGACTACGTTTGAAGCCTTTTCAACATCTGTTTCCTTAATACCAATAATAGGAGGTCCCTTGCGTACCTCGCTTGGGTTCTTTGGTTTTTTAAAGTTAGGAGGAAGATACTCATCTGAAATTTTTGAAACATTCCACTTAAGGGTTATTTCATTTGTATAATTTTCTGCGGTTTTTGAAAGAATAGTTTGCGGAACAAAAAGTTTTAAATCAAAAAATAAGAGAAAAAAGACCAATGCTGTTGCGGTTAAATAAGGTTTAATCTTAATTTGCTTTAATAAATAAATTAAAGACCCTGCGAGTAAAGAAGCAAAGAAAGATATAAGTATTAAAAATCTCCATGGGTATTGGAAAAAAGCCATCGCCGGAATTGCTTCCCAAATAGATTTTGAAACTTCAAGTGTAAGAAAAACTGACAGAAAAAATCCCAAAAAAGAAAGAAAAATAATTTCCCCATTTTTACTTTTTCTTATTTTATTAACACAGAGTGTCAGAACAAACGCTGCTATGGACGCCAAAATGTGAAGTTTGCCTATTTTGAAAGAAAGTCCATCAATGCATCCTGCAACCGAACCTCCAAATCCCCACACACTATTCCAAAGTTGTTCTATGCAAACAAAGTGATCGCGAAAATCGGCTCCTCCTCCAATTTGTGAAAGAACATTGGTATATTTCATTTCAGCAAGTGCCGGAATCCAATAAAATGCAGAAATTGCCAGACTCAAGATAAAGATTAATGATGGATGATTAAAGATAAATGATTTCTTATTCTTAAAAGCAATATAACAATTTAGCAATACAACAATTAACAGAAATGGAGTGATCATCATTGCTGTTAAATTATGCGAAAGAATTAATCCTGCAAATCCTATTGTTCCCAAAAGTATATTTCTCTTATAAAAACCCAGGAATGCCAGGGGAATAAAAGCGTATGCCCAAAATTCTGCAACATCACCTCGAACATAAATATCGACTGCGTGATAAGGAGCATAGAGATAAAATAGTCCTGAGGCTATACCACCAAATTCTCCAAAAAATTCTCTCGCTAAGAAGTACATAAAAATACCGGCCAAAATAATCCCTAGAGCCATCATTATTTTCGCGGCAACAAGAGCATCAAATCCCAAGAACATAAAGGCTGCGCCTACATAGTAAGCCAGAGGAGCATAAAAATTAAAAATCGGATATCCGTATCCGTATCCCAAATCAGGAACAACGCGTACCGGAAAAACGCCATTTTGAAGAACTTTTCCCATCTCAAAAACTCTAGCAATTTGCGTATCATCATGTATTGGAAAAAAACCCGAAACGAAGAAGGGCTTTACCGCCCAGAAAGATAAAATCAAAATTAAAACTAATCCGTAATATTTTTTAAAAAATTGCATATCTATTCCTTCTTATTATCAATAACAAAAGTATAAAAAAACTTAATAAGGAAATTATATCGCTTGCCAATCCTAGCGGAGTTTCTCCAAAATTCGCCTGAACAAGATGTTTACCTGAAGAAATGGAAACATCCATTACTCCCTTTTCATTTGCGTAAGAAATGGGCACATTAATCCCATCAACAGACGCGCTCCATCCGGGAAAATAGATCGTATTCACTCTAATTATGCTTTGCGACAATGCATCAACGGAGAATTTAATTTGTTTTGAATTAGCAGAAATGTTTTTAATGATCCCATTTCCGCTTACTATTTCTACTTTATTCTTCGATCGTTGCAAGGGCATTTTCTTGACCCATAACGGCATTAGTTCATTAGAAGAAGTCGTCGTTGCATCATTAGTTAGGTAATAACTGTCGGGATTATTAATATATTTCTCCGGCTTGGCATAAGGCAGGACAATTAACACGCCAATTATTGCAAGAATAACTGTAGAATGCTTCCCAAGAGTGCTTTTGCACAAAAACCCGGCCGATAAACTTAGCAAAAAACCCAATATGCCAAGCGCTATCCATGGATAATTAATCTCTGACAATAAAGGTGTAAACTTCCACAATAATTCCGAAGGTTTAAAAAGCAAGAAAATATAAAATGCCGTAAATATGGTCAACAACAACGCATTTTTTGCATAATAATCTTTTAAATTTTGCTTGTTATTAATGAAATTTAAACTTAAAAATAAAACTAATATTAACAATATTGCCAGATGCGCTAACCCAAGTTGATAGCTAAATCCGTTAATGCTTGTCGGAATATCATATCCCCATCTTGGAAAGATAAATTGCTCAAGCTTCACGAAATATAAATTTCTATCCGCAATGGGAATTTTTGAAAGCAAAATATTGCTTTTTTCAAGAAGTGCCGGAATCCAGAAAAACGCGGACAAACCAAAACCCAAAAGAATGCTTATAAAAAAATCTTTAACTGCTGTTTTATTTTTTAAAACTGCTTGAATTAACATAAATACAGCATAAAGCGGCAGAAAAAGAACTGTCATTATGTTATGCGTCATGATAAGGAATGCTACGCAAATTCCAATGCCTCCAATTAGTAAAACCGAGGGCTTATTAATTAACTTAATCGCAAGATAAAACATTAAAGGAAATAAAACAAATGAAAGAGACTCTCCTATAGAACCCCTGACATATAAATCAACCATGCGATACGGAAAATAAACATAAAATATCGAAGAAGCAATTCCTGCCCAACTGTTTTTCCATAATGCTCTTGAGGCAAGAAACATAAAGAATGCCGAAAAAACAACGCTTCCCGCGAAAAGTATTTTTATCGTATTCACAAATCCAAAGCCTAGAAGGTTTAAGATAATCCCGAGATAATAAGGAAAGGGGTAAGCAAAATTAAACAAAGGATACCCGTATCCAAAATTTAAATTTCCGCTATATCTTGCCGGGATTTGCAAATCACGAAGGGTGCGGAACATATCACCAAGCCTAACTACCGCCCATTCCCCATCATGCGTCGGGAAAAAACCTGCATGGAAAAACGGCAAAATAACCGGAATGCTTATGCAAAAAGAAAAAAACAATATTGTTAATATTTTCTTCATGTCTTAACGATTTTAAAGGCTACCTTTCCATCTAAATATTCTATAGTTTTTACAACTTTTGCATTATCCGGTATTTCTTTGGGGGCGCCGATAAGAAGAGATTTTTGGAGATTGACATCTTTAGAATAATCAATATTTCTAAATGTATATTTTCCAATAACTCGCTTGAATCTGTCAATTGCTCCATTTTTATTATAGTCCCAATTTTTTTGATACCAGCCAGGATCTATTTTATTATAAAAAAGGTAATAAATATAGGGCTGGTCATATTCATAGGTCATGATAATATTATTAAACTTTCCTTCGTTCTCTTTTGCATAAGCTAGTGCTTCCTTGTATCCATATTGCCAAAAATATCCATATTTAATTGGAGTAGTAACGTAATAACTTTCTAAATAATATTTAATGTTTAATGCTAAGGCAGCAATAATTAGAAAAACAATAATTATCCCAACCGGTTTGTATTTTTTTTGAAATATCATTGATAGAATTAAAATAAATCCAACAGAGGAGAAAATTTGAAATCCGGGAATCATAGCGATGGCCCGGACAGGATGCGGAGTGCCGGTTGCAATTGCCGCAGGAATAGGCGCTAGTAAAAATAAGATAATTAACAACAAAATCCTCCGGTCAATTTTTTTGAGTAAGAATATAATTCCCAATATTACAAACGGAAAATCCCAAAGATAGAGCATTCCCATATTATACGCATGATGTTGCACTCCTCCATCCCCATGTACAAATAGGAAATCAAAATTAAAATGATCAAAATAACCCTTAATTATCGAGGGAATAAAAATAAATCTTCTATTGTTAATGATTTGCCCGATCAAATCATCGCTCTTTTTCGCATTCTCAACATTTATTGCAGATTTCATTTGTAATTCCGGATCTGAAAAAACAGTTACCATTGAAAGTCTTGCACCGGCTCCTGTGGAAGAAAAAAAACTAAAATAAATAGCTGCCGAAAGAATCACAATTATAATCAGCGAAATTACAACTGCGATTTTCTGTTTAATTAATTGTTTATTAAAAAGATTTAATAAGATTAATAGTAAGACTGGATTAATTAGTTTAAAGCTGTGATAGGAATATATACTCAATACAAACGAGAACGCAAAAGGAAGATAAAAATACTTATTCTTCAGGCCTTTGAAAAAAAATAGAAGTGATAAAATTAGAAAAAACATCCCCACATTACCTTCAAATGCAGCGCGGGAAAATTGCAAATGCCACGGTGAAATAGCCATAAAAAAAGCTGATGTAAGAGCAATAAGCTCGCGTTTATTTTTATCCCAATTCAATAAAATTTCTTTAACAAGAAAATAAACCACCACAATCGCCGCAATCCCAATTAACGCTGCCGGAAACCGTACTGCAAATTCGCTTAAACCAAATAAGGCAACCGAAGTAGCAGTTAAGTAAATATATACCGGAGGTTTATAGTCATCAAAAGAACGGAAGGCTATGGGAAGACGGTTTCCGTATTCATCTGCGCCTGTTTTTAAAATCGAATAAGCATTGTACCCTATGCTTGCCTCATCCCAATCGAGACTGGGAGGATTTTCGCCCAATTGATAAAAACGCAGAATTACTCCAATCAGGATTATTGCAGCTAAAACAATATAAGCATTTAATTTCTTATTTAAAAAATTAATCATAAATGATCCTGAAGGCTCTTGTTCCGTCCTCTCTGTTTATGACAGTTTCTTTTTTATTATCTAGCGCCGCATTATCCGGACACGTCCCATTATCTACATAAATAGATTTCCCTTTTGGAAACCTATTGTCCTTGTCTACAGACGGACAGGATTGCGGTACAAAGAAAAATTTACCAAATCCGGCATACTCCCTATCCTTAGGTGAACCTTCTTTTTGATATAGCGCCGGGCCATATTTTGTGTAAAAAAGTATCAGAGGGTAAATTCCCCCCTCGCTTTTCGTAATAATTATGCTGTCATAACCGGCATAATCTTTATAAACGGTTCTGATCACTTCTTTAAAACCGTTATTTCTGTACCAGGTCCTATGTAATTTGGCATGAATAAAATATTGATGCAGAAAATAAGCAAAATTAAATATAAATAATATTGTTAAAATCGATGCCACCACCGGTTTCAATATTCCCCGCCTTGAATTTATGAAATTATATAAACCAAAAGCTGCAATTATTTCTATGGCAGGAAGCATAACTATTGTTCTTTGCAGATTGGGAATATCATCCATGGTTATTGACGTTACTACAGGAGCAATCAGAATCCAGATTATCGGAATTTTATACAGCTTATTTTTATTTATTACCAGAAGAATTGCGCCAATCACAATAAAAGGAAACTCTATCAGATAAACAAGTCCCATTCCCGGAACCCGGTACCAAATTGGCAAACCGCCTTTCATAAATAAAAATTGTCCTGTAAAATAATCAAAATAATTTGAGAGAAAAGAAAATGAATAATTAATAATTTTATTATGGAATAAGCGGGTAGTTGGAATGTTTGTTCTCGCAACTCCATCTTCTTTTATCTGTTCCTCCATTATTAATTTTGTTTCCGGAAAACCGAAAATATTCACCTGGCTGAAACGGCCCGTTCCTCCTTTTATTGCAAAAATTAAAACTAAAGCGAAAATTGATAAGAATAGAAAAGATAAAATAAAGCTATTTTTTAAACGCTTACCAACTTCTCTGCCAAATGAAAATAAATAAATTATTAACGCTAAATAAAGAAGAGGAGCAAAAACCCGCGGAGTATGGTAAAAGAAAAAACTTAAACCCAAAGAAATTGTCCCCAGGAGAACATATTTCAATCTCTCATTTTGCAGACTGTAAATTAATAAAGAAAATCCTAAAATTATAAAAAATAAAGCAACAATAGTTTCCGAACTTGCCCTGGATACGGAGACATGCCAGGGGGAAATAGCAATAAATAAACTGCTTAACAAGCTTAATTTTTTATTTTTGAAAATTGCGTACGTCAATAAATATATCGCAAAAATAGTTATCGAGCCGAATAACGCCCCGGGAAGCCTGGTTGCAAATTCATTTAAGTCAAATAGCTTAATTGGCAGAATAGTTAAATAGTGGTAACCTGAAGGCCTATTATCCCCAAACATATCTATGTAAAGAGGAAATTTGTTGCTATTGTCATCCTTACCGGTTAGCATTAAAGAATAACCGTTATAGCCAAGGGAAGCTTCGTCTTGATGAAATCCAACGGGAAAAGAGCTCAAATTATAAAAACGAAGAAAAGCCGCGAGCATAAAAACAAAAATCAACAAAAGATAAGTAATTAAATTTTTATTTTTAAACATAATTCGCTCTATATATCTTACCAAATCCTCTACCCAAAAATATATTTTCCAATACACTTTCTTCTTACAAAAAGGGCTATTGTTATGAACAAAAACAAAATACTCATGCCATTCGCAATTGATCTAACCTTTGTATTTTCAAAAACAACTTTAACCGCGTGGAATCCGGCGGGAACACGATACGTAATTACCCCGCGGTAATTGGGGTCCTGGAATTCAATATTTGTCTTAACATTGTCTATATAAACGTTCCATCCCGGGAAATAAAAAGTGCGGTCAACCATTCGCAGCGGAGTCGTTGCAGCTACCTGGTAATTTCGAGAAGAATTCCTAAGCGTTTGGTTAACAATCTTTCCCGTGCCCTCAATGATTTCGCCTTGCTTATCTTTATCCGGATAGTCTTCGCTCTTACCGGTCCAGATTGTATTCATTTCTACAGAATGCACATTTTCCTTGGTAATAAAGTATGATTGGATTGGATACATAGTGTAATTTTTCCCATAAATTTGGGGGAATGAAAAGTAAGCAACAACCATAATTACTACAACAAAAATTATTCTCTTTGGGAATCTGTCATATAAAAATGCTGCCACAATAGCCGGTATAAAGATTAAGACAGACAAAAAGCGCCAAGGAAATTGAATGTTGTTTAAGAAAAACAATTTTTGAAAAAATATATCTGCATATTGTGTAGTAAAATAGATCATTAACGCAGCCACTATTAAACAAAATGTAAGAATCTGCATATTCTCTTTGTTCTTTTTGACAATTTTTTTGTATAAAAAATACACAAAACCCAGTATCAAGGTTACTGTTTCTATCAATCCAAACAATATTATGTGTCCCCTTGTGAAGACTTCAGTATTTGTAAAGTAATACCATTTTGTGCTGAAAAAATTCATAAATGTTAAGTAGCTATTTGCCATTTGATGACTATCTTCCAACCCAAAATAAAAGTACTTAATTTCCAAATTCAAAGGTACAGCGTAATAGGAGCAAATTAAAAGACCCAGCAGCATGAAGAAAGTAGACGCAACAAATATCTTAATCCTTGATTTTATTGATAAATTTGAAACGATTAAAAGGTAGATTAAATAGGGAACAAAGAGCGAGGAAAAGACAACAAGCATCATGGGATGAGTTAGGGTAAGCCCCACAATAAACAGGGTAAGCAGGAAAAAAGCATAAAGCTTTTTCTTAACAATCAGCAAATAAAGAACAACTAGTATTAACGGTAAAAATATGCCAGCAAAAACGTCTGGCAATGCACCCCTAGTATAAACATTAAGAATGCGATAAGGAGTAAAGCAAAAAATAAATATCCCGAGAAATGAGGCTAAGGGAGAAAAGTAAAGCCGCAAAAAAAGGTAAAGGAGAATATTGGTAAGAAAAACTTCAGCAAACGTAAGCAAATTAAAAACTAGGACAGGATCATGGATGAAAAGAGTTATCAGTCCTCCCAAATAATTTGTGGTTTGATGGGTAAAACGGCCTACTGGGATTCCATAATTTGCGAAATTATTCATCCAAATTACAGGAAATTCCCCTGCCTTAATAATTTCCGAGAATTGAGCAATAACCGAGATGTGGACAACGGCGTCGAAGGTGGCCGGGCGACCTGGAAACATAAATAATTCCAAAACAAAAAATAATGATATAATTGATATCAAGATGCAGAGCAAAATGTCCAATTTAACTAATTTCATTAAAACAAGTAAATTTATTATAATGTAAGCATGAGCAAAACTCAAAGCATTTTAAGGCTTATTAGAAGCGATCTATCCTTCTTTGCCCTAATTTTAATTACTATCATCAGCTTGTTTACTTTCCTTTCTCCAAAAATATCCAGCCAAGTCTTCCCTTTCAAAAGGCAGGCTATTCTAAACGAGTTTATCAACGCTACCAAGCAGAGAGGATCCATTGATCCGCAAGAATATTGGCAATTCAGAGAATTTTACTCACCCGGATATTTTATCTTTTCAAGGACAGGAATTGAAAAATCTTCAGTTCAGCAGTCAAATGAGAAAATAGGAATAAAATACGACGAAAAACAGCTCAGCTTGACCTTTTTGGTTTTCTCCTCTCCTCTGGCTAATAGTCTGGATATTCTAACAACGGAATCAGATTTAAATAAAATAGTAGATCTCAAACAATTTTCCAAAGAAAATTTTATATTCGCAGATAAAAATAGTTTGATCTATCGGGAAGACTCAAAAACTATAAAAATAATTTTCCTGATGGATAACAGCAAAATGAGAATAGCGAATGGTTATTTTGATTATGGAGAGAAGGATAAGCTTCTGGTGGAAAATAAAAATTGGTTCAATGTTACCGTAATAAAGGAGTATGCAACGGTTTTAAATCTTATTGACTTTATATACCGTGAGATAGGATCCGTCTTCTCCCTTTTTTATTTTCAAAACTTGTGTTAACGGCCATGTTCTTGGGGCTTCGGTCCCAATACAACTGTCGCATGACTGATAAAAGACAAAATAAGTCGGAATTTTTTTACTTTCTTCAGTTACTTTTGCCGGCAGAACGTCTCCTATCGGCCAGTATCCTTCAATTTTAATATTGGGATTATTAACAAGATATATTTCATATGCGTAGGGCATTAACCCAAAAGTGCCCTCTGTGGCAATATATATCTTTCCTTTTTTTGCTTCCCTTTCAAAAAATTCAACCGACTCTTTTATGCCTCCTCCTGCCGGCCAGCTGGCCAGATACTGATTTATGTCGGAGCCGGGAATATTTGCTTTGGTAAAGTCAGTCAGAATCAGATAATCGGTTTTAAAAGCTAAAAAGAAAAACAAGAAACAAAAAATAACAAACAGATAGGTTTTATTAAATCTTAAATAAATATTTTCTAAAGAATATGCAATTAGGGAAAGCAGAGGAAGAATCATGAAGAAAATAAAACGGGGATATAAAGTTCTTCCAAAAAATCCTAAAGCAATAATTGGAAGAATAAACCAAAGAAGAAGTGTAATCTTTTCTCGCGTAAAGGTTTTCGAAAGAAAGAAAGATAAGAAAGCAATACTCAAAAGCGGCCATGTTAAATACCTGCTAATCCAGTCTAGGAATGCCCGCATATTGCCGATGAAAAACTCAAAAGGATGATTCAGCCATTCCTTAAAAGGATATACGAAAATTGCATTTTTTTCATCTATTATATGAAAAAAGGGAGATAACCTTAGAACTGAATAAATACCATAAGTAAGCATAACCGAAATAAGACACAAGCCAACCCATCTCAATAATCTGCTTCTTGCCGTTTTCTTGCTCCAATCGAAAAGCAGCAGAGAAAATGGCAGTAGATAAATACTGAAGAATGCGTTTGTTTTAGTAAGCGCTCCTCCTCCAATCACCATTCCCAAAATAAGGGCAATATCCATTCGAACTTTTCGAACCAAAAGAACAATTAATAATAAAGCCCAAACTGCAAATGTTCCGACAAGACTGTCGTAGAGGGCCATCCTGTCATAAACTAAAGCCATTGGAAAAATTACATATAAAGCGCATGAGATCAATCCGATCTTATTGCTTTTAAAAACTTCTCTCCCCAAAAAATATATTCCTATTAAGGTTAAAAAACCTGCTCCCACAGAAACGATTCTTCCTGCCAATAAAGGATCCGCAATGATACGTAGGGAAACCATCATTAACCAGATAAGCATTGGCTGTTTTCCGTCCGTTAAAGAAATAAAACGCCAGTTGGCATCCTGTTTGGCAATTTGCGCCCAACGGACATAAATTGCCTCATCGGTAAAAATTGGCAAAGATAAAATGCTAAAGAAACGGGAGACAAAATATGTTAATGCTAAGGCTGATAAAATAATAATCTCAAATTTATGTTTTCTGAAGAAATCCATAGGTCTATCTTAACACTTTCTTAAACTTCCAGGCCACAGTAGAAAGCAAGGATAGAACGAAAGAGCCAATTGTCATCCAGAATAATATTGAAGGAACAGGACTATCCCAATTACCTAAATATAAAAATGGCAAATATTGTAAGCTGGCAGCAAAAGAAATGATTACAGTCGGAATAATTACATAATATTTATTTGGAACTATAGCGACAAACGGCAAAACATACAAAAGATACCAAGGCTGAAAAGTTGTTCGTAAAGTTACTACAAACACAGCAGCTAGCATTGACACAATGGATAATAGCATCATTCTCTCCCAATTTATTTCTCTTTTATATTTTTTAAGAAAATATATCACAACAAATACCGGTACCAATAAAAGTGTTGCAAATTTAGTTCCAACTGACAAAATGAACAATATAGTTGAACGAACATATTTATTTATCATTAATAAATATAGTGCCCACATCGCAAAGAATATCATAGTTATATCGTTGTGTGCAGATACTAGACTTTCTATAATAACCAGCGGATTTAGGGCAAAAAAAGCTACTCCAAAAAGTTCGTTTTCGGGTGAAATTTTTTGCAGAATACGGCTTATAAAGTATACTGTTCCCAAAAAGGTTGCTGAAATCATGATTTTGAATAAGAAAAATGTCGGTAGAAAAACTTGCATCCCCAAGAAGGATAAGGGCACGGTTAAACCAAGCCAGGTCGGTCCGTATGGATACAGTCTGTGGGTCCAGTGCATAAATGAAAGCATCGGATCGCCCGGAAAATCTAATGCCTTATAGACAAAGGGATTTTGATTGTAGAATGTCACAATTTTAGCATCAAACATATAGTTAAAAAGGTCGTAAGAAAAAGCGTTGTATGAGAAAGTCAGAATAACCGTTGTCGCGATTATCAAAGACCAAATTGTTTTTCTGGAAATCTCTTTTTTGCGAATATTATTTAGAATTAATAAATAGAAAGTGAAAAGTAAAAGAGTAATGATAATAAATATTAAAGCAGACATTGGACGGTTGAAATAACCGATACTTTTAAAAAATTTCTCTGCTGTCTGCCAGACAGATACTCGAGAAAGCGTTAGTCCCAAATCAATTTGCGTAAAGGAATAAAAAAACAACCCAATAGCACTTAGCAAATACCCTGTGTTAAAAATTTTGACTTTTACATTTTGCATTTTGAATTTCAATCGTATTCCCCCTTCATCGCTTTAACTTTTATTTTTAAAAGATCCATCATTCCTTCGACTGAATCTTTAATCGGACTGACCCTTCTGGTCTCAACATAGAGCCAATTCACCGGCACTTCTTTAATTTTGTAGCCTAATTTTTCCGCGATGAATAACAATTCCACATCGAATCCCGAACTTACAGAGCTTCCCGAGATCTTTTTGAAACCGTTATGTAATTTATCAATGCGTGTAAATAGTTTTCTCGCGGCTTCTTTTTTAAACGCTTTAAATCCGCATTGGGTATCGGAAATTTCCGGCAGGCCGACAATTAGTTTGCGGGCAATAATCGCCGTATGGGAAACAAATTGACGGATAAACGGCGCTCCCTTTCTTACCGTACTCCTGGAACCGATAACTACCTCAAAATCCTGATCAAAATATGGCAAAAGCTTATCCAATTCTTCAATTGGGGTTGCCTGATCCATATCGGAAAAAAGCACATAATCGCCTTGAGACTTAAGCACTCCCGCTGTTACTGCTCCTGCTTTTCCTAAATGAGAATTTTCTATTAGCCTAAAGTTAGGATTTTCTTCAATAAACCGCCTTACGAATTCAATGCTTCCGTCCCCGGATCCGTCATCCACAATGATTACCTCATAGGGAAACTTTTCTTTGCTCAAAAAATGTTCGACCTTATCCAAAACGCCCTTTTGCAGATTGGCCATTTCGTCGTAAGAAGGGATTACTACGGAAAGAAAGACTTTACTCATACCAAAAATTATACTAGAAATCCCCCAAGAGAACAATTAAACTTGTTTCGATATTTGTTTTAAAGTAAAATACGAGTGAGGCTCTGTCGTCTAGCGGCCTAGGACGTTACCTTCTCAAGGTAAATATCAGGGGTTCGAATCCCCTCAGAGCTACAAATTCGCAACCGTGGGCTCCATCGCGGATTCAGTAAGAGCTACCAAAATACCCCCCCCAAACAAGCTAACTTCATTATGAATAAATGTTACGCGTGGAGGACGGCTTGGAGATGTTGAGCAGAAGAACCGGTTGTTTGCCTCAATTTCAAAGGCTTCTTGAAGGCAATGCCGATCACCTCATCCATATGGGACACGAATTTGAAGGTTAAATCTTTCAAAACTTCCTTTGGCAATTCCACCAAATCTTTTTTATTTTCCTTTGGAACAATAATTGTTTTAAGCCCTGCCCTATGAGCGGCAATAACTTTTTCTTTGAGTCCGCCGATCTCCATAACGCGTCCGCGCAAGGTAATCTCTCCGGTCATCCCAACTTTCCTGTTAACGGGGATTCCTGTTAAGGCTGAGACTATGGCTGAAGTTATCGCGATACCGGCCGACGGACCGTCTTTGGGAACTGCGCCCTCGGGAACATGCACGTGCACATCGATTTTTTGGTAGAATTTATCCGATAAACCAAACTGGTTGGCTCGCGCCCTGATATAGGACATTGCCGCCTGACATGATTCTTTCATTACGTCCCCGAGCTGCCCTGTCAGAAGCAATTGACCTTTTCCCGGCATCAATGCAACCTCAATAAACAAAATGTCTCCTCCGGCTTCTGTCCAGGCAAGACCGGTGGACATTCCAATCTCGTCTTTTTTCTCCAAAAATGTGGAGCTGATTTTTATAGGACCTAAATATTTGGTAACGTCTTTTGCGCTGACTTTTAGTTTTTTTACTTTGCCCTCCGCGATTAATTTGGCAGTTTTCCGAAGAATCGCCGCAATTTGACGCTCCAGGCTTCTGACGCCAGCCTCCCGGGTATAGTGCTCAATAATAAAGCGGATCGCATCGTCGGTAATTTCCACATTTTTCAAGGTTAAACCATGGTTTTCAATTTGTTTTTTGAGTAAAAACTCGCGGGCAATCTTAAACTTTTCATCATGCGTATACCCTGCAAAATTTATGATCTCAAGTCTGTCTTTTAAAGCAGGCGGAATTGTATCCAGAATATTGGCAGTTGTCACAAACATCACGTCGGACAAATCAAAAGGAACTTCCAAATAATGATCGGAGAATTGATTGTTCTGTTCCGGATCCAATGCTTCCAAAAGCGCAGATGACGGGTCTCCTCTGAAATCTGCTCCCACCTTGTCAATTTCATCCAGCATAAAAACAGGGTTGCGGGTACTTGCGTCTTTTATTCCCTGAATTATTCGTCCGGGAAGTGCGCCAACATAAGTTCTTCTGTGCCCTCTGATTTCCGCCTCGTCTCTGATTCCTCCAAGAGAAACTCTGACGAATTTCCTACCCAAGGCTCTCGCAATTGACTTTCCAATTGAGGTTTTGCCAACGCCCGGAGGACCGGCAAAACAAAGTATGGGACCTTTCATTTTTCCGGACAATTTATGAACAGCCAAATACTCTACAATTCTTTCTTTGGCTTTTGTTAACCCATAATGGTCTTCATCCAAAATTTTTTCCGCTTTTTTAATATCTACATTATTTTGGCTTTTTACTGACCAGGGGAGCGAAACTAACCATTCTAAATAATTTCTAACGTAGCCGGCTTCCGGATTAAATTGAGCCATTTGAGAAAGCTTTTTGGCTTCTTTTCTGGCTTTTTCTTCAATCTCGGAGGGCATTTTGGCTTTTTTTATTTTGTCAATTATCTCCTGTGTTCCGGTTTCATCTTCGTCTCCGAGTTCTTTTTCTATAGTCTTAAGCCTTTCCCTAAGGATTGTCTCTCTTGCTCCTTTTTCAAATCTTTCCTGCGTTTTGGACGCGATGCGCTTTTCCAACTCCAATACTTTTAATTCTTTTGAGAGAATCTCGGTTATTTTTTCAAGTCTGGTTTTGACATCGGTAATTTCCAAAAGACCTTGGCGCTCGGAAGGCTTGATATCCAGAACCGAGGCAATCAGATCTGCAAATTCATATGGAGAATTGTCAGACATGATATTCATGAAGACCAGAAAGTCAACTGTTTTTCCAAGGTTCATCGCGCGTCTGAATTCGTTCGTCAAATGATTACATAAAGCCTTAACTTGCGGACTATTGTCCACCACATCCGGTATCTCAACCACTTTTGCCATTAGATATGATCTCTCTTCGAAAACTGATTCAATTCTGACCCTGGTGACTCCTCTGACTTGGGCAATTATTTCCCCTTCTGTCCGTGTCATCCTTTCAATACGGGACAATGTCCCAACGCTATACAAATCCGAAGGAGTCGGATCATTTAGCTTGGAATTTTTCTGGAGTACAAAACAAACAATTCTTGCACCAGTGAAGGAAGATTCCAGTGCTGCCAGGCTTTTCGGCCTGCCAAAGGTTAAAACCGAATCTGTGTTGGGAAAGATTACTCCGTCTCGGATTGGAATTAATGGGATTAGTTTTTCCATAATCTAATTAGCAATCTATCATATCATCTGCTAATTGTCAAGAACCTATAAGGGTTTGCGCAAAAGGGATTGACAAACGCTCCCCAAGGACTAATATTATATTATATATCTTAAAATATGAATATACAAACAGTCAGCTTCCAAGGCTTATCTTTTATAAATGTACAAAAGCCAACTGATTTCGAGATAAAATATCTCAAGAACACTTACTACTTTAATCCCCTCAATCTTGATGATTACATGCATAGGACACAGATACCAAAAATAGAGAATCATAAAAAATACGAACTTATTGTTCTTCGCTTTCCGCTTTTTAGCGAAACTGTGCCTGAAAATTCTCACCAATACGGAGTTCATCTTCCTACCCTCAATGTGCCAGGCAAAAAAAAGAGGTTGGTTAGTAGCTATGTAAATTTCTTTGTTTCCAAAGAATACGTCATAGTTCTTCATGCAGGAGAGTTGCCTCAAATCGATCATATATTCAGTCTTTGCCAAAAAACTCTCCATAATCGCACAGAATATATGTCGCAGGGATCCGCATTTCTCGTTTATAAAATTATCGATGCTCTAGTTGACGACTGCTTTCCTACGCTCAATGAACTTACTTCTACAATAGATTTAATAGATAAGGAGTTGGAAGGGAGGCAGTCTCAAAAGACTTTGGAGGAAATTTCAACCACTAGAAGGAATTTGGTGGTTTTCCACACCATGATTAAACCCATCCTTCCCTTGCTTAAGGAGCTTGAAGATGGAAAACATGAAGATTTTAATGGACGATTGCAGCCTTTCTGGGGCAATGTTTTGGACCATATACAAAAGATTTGGGATAGAGTTGAGGATAACAGAGAGCTAATTGAGGGAATTTCCGACAGTAACGAGTCTCTCTTGATGACGCAGACCAATCTAACCATTAGGGTTCTGACAGTTATAACAGTTATCATTTTGCCCTTACAAGTTCTAGGAGGTTTTTACGGAATGAATGTTGAGGGTTTACCTTTTACAAAAGGTCCATGGACCTTTGAAATCCATATCGGGATGATACTTGCAGTTGCTATTCCCTTGATAATTTTCTTTAAAATAAAACGTTGGTTTTAATTTTTCCTATCTCAACACGCGCCCCACAAACCCTTATTCTCTTTTCTCGCCTCTTTTTCCGCCTGAATAAATTCCGTTTGATATTTGTAAATTTTGCCTTTAAACGTATACTCGCGGGCGTAACCCTCACTAAGCATAAGTTCATTAAAATTTAAACTGTCAAGAAAAATATAACGCAGAAGTCTTGCGTATTCATCCCTTTCCTCTTGAGTTGAATCGGACTGCAGGGTAATTGTTTTTCCGGTTAAAATTTCTTTCGCTTTGTTTGATGCTTCTTCTCCAAAGCACTGAATAGGCTTTCGATCGTCCAAAACTTCCGGACTATCAATCCCAATCAGCCTGACTCTCTCTGTTCTACCGCTTAAACTAACCTCAATCGTATCTCCGTCCACAACTTTTAAAACTCCTGCAGTTTCCTTTGCGGAGATTATTTGATTATTTTTTGGTGGGGGCTGAGTAAAAACAAAAACCCCAACCAAAATTACAAAAACCACATGCGGCCAAATCTTCCCGTATTTCATTTGACTTTATTATTATAGAACAAATTTGGGAAATCAAATTTATTTTCTGAATAAGTTTCAATGTTTTAAAAGATCAAAACTTATTCATTCCCGCATTGTTTGTAGTAAGTACTCTTATTTGGTAAAATTGGACTATCTTGCTGGATCGTCTAATGGTAGGACAACGGACTCTGAATCCGTTTATCTTGGTTCGAATCCAGGTCCAGCAGCAAGCGTAGTTTAGGCTACTAAATCAAGCTATCTCTTAAGTACCCTTACTGTTCTTTTTTTTAGCAATAATCTGCTTTATGGTATTTTTAACTTGTCGAATAGCAATCATTCGTTGCTGGAGTATTGATGCTTGAGTAATAGCATCTACGTTAAAGGTTGTTACTTGTTCTCTAACTTTATCAAATTCATCCTGTAATCTAATAAGTTGTCTATTTGCATTTATAATTAGATCTTTATAGGTTTTAGGAAGAGAAAAAACACCTGTCTTAAATTCCTCAATGCGTTCTCTTTCTGCTTCTATTGGCGGTAAATTCCTACGCTGCTCATAAAATTTTTCCAGATTGCCAGCAATAGCCATATTAGCATATTGATCTGATAACCAGTTTCCATAGAATAGGGGATCAACCCCTAAAAGAAATTCCTCATCGGAAAAAACTTTATATGCTTTCAGTTCTTCATAAATTCGAGCGTTTGGTCCATGGCCAATTATGTCGAACCAATCTTCGTCCGTTCTCGCTTTTTCTGCTTCCGTTAAGATAATGGGCGGTAGAATCGCTTCTTCCTTCATTTCAGTAAAAGGTTGTTCTAATTCTTCAAAATTAGTATCTTTATAAAGATCGTCTGAGGTGTTCTGTCCTAAATCATGAATATCATGTAATATTTTGGGTTCCCCTTGCATAAAACGCGCTTGAACTTCCTCTTCTGTGAGTTGCAATATGTTAGGTAAATTTGCAAGAACTTCATCTTTGTGTTCTTCGGCATAGGCATATCCAGCTGCAACATTCTGATTGTTGATAAACCGAAAGTAGGTAACGTTAAAGTCTTGAGCATCCTTTGCAGTCCGATCTATTCCTTCTAATAAAATTGCTCTAAGCATTTCAAACCATTTTGGTAACAGTTTCTCTTTAGATACTGTTCTAGCAGCATTGCCTTTCGGAAGATCGCCAAAAATTTGAGGGAAGTTTTTTACGTAGTGTTCCTTATAATTAAAATCACTTTTTTTGGCTGGTTTTTTTTGCCAACGTTCTACAAACCAGGAAAAAGAATTTTCTCTATTAAATTCATCGCCATAGTAGGGCAAATAATCACTAATAGAGCCGAAGCCATCAAAATATAGTGACAAATTTGAAGCAATACGATCCTGAACTGGTGTTTCGGCCGAGCCTAGCCCTGGAAAACTCCATTTTAAATCAGCTAATTCTTTGAAGAATGCATTAGTCTTTTCCAACGTTAAGTCTCCTTCGGCGCCTTTTTCTACTCTATCTCTAAACTTTTTAAATACTTCTCTCATTCCTTCTTTTTCTTCAGTCACCATTTTATTATGCCTGTCTAAAGAAAAATCTGCTTCCGGATAAATCTTTTTCATTAAGTGGCGTCCAATCCAGCCAAAAAAAGCTCGTGTTTTGGGATCTTTATCCTTATGAACTCTTTCTCTAATTAGTCTGGTTAGTTTTTCGCCAATATATTCGTATGATTGTTCTTTTGGAGGCTTATTAAAATTTATATATCCGGTTTCTTGACCTCCCTCCTCTATTTCTTCTTTTCCAGCAAAAAAATCAAATAAAAGTTGACTGAAAAACTTATCCTTGTTAGTTACTAGTTCAGAAATTGGTGATTGTAGACCAGGGAAAAAGAGTTGATTGCCAAGCGATTCTACAATAAATTGAGGCAGGACTTTTTCCAAAAATCGAACTCCTTCCTGCGCATCGGGGAACGATGACAAAAGCCTATCTCTTCGCATTAATTGCAAATCTGCTTGTATTGTTGGATCTTGTCCATGCGATAATCTCATTTCCGCAGAAGGAGTGGAATAACGACTAAAGAAATTCGATATTGACCCTTCCAGCTCGGACGGATCAACAGGTTTACCAAAAGACCTGGGTTCACCGGGATTATAATGCTCTCTGTCGGGAGTTAACATAAATATTAAATGAGGCAGGCTTTAATTTTATTAAGGACAATATATACTATACTTCTAATATTTGCAACAAGCTACTGAATTGTTTTACAGAGTATAATTAGCCATAAAACAGGTTCTGATGTCATCTAGCATCCGCAGCCAAGAGGCATTTTATGGTCTGATGATCATGGGGTACTGATTACCAAGCCATTTGCTAAATCCCAAATTGTTGAAAAAGCCTACTCTGTCGGTTATTGCTAAGACCTCATAAATCTTATTTTCTTTGGCTAATTTCAAGCATTCCTTGACTAGTTTGCTTCCAATTCCTTGTTCTTGAAAAGACTTTCCTACAACTAACGATCTTATTTCTGCCAGTTTTTGGCTGTAAATCGTCAATCCGCAGCAGGCAACAACTCCTTTTTCCGGATCATCCCAAACAAAAAATGTTTCAATATTTTCTTTGATATCTTTTCTGTCTCTCTGCAGTAGCTGCCCTTCTTTTGCGACTGATTTTATTAGAAGAAAAATAGTCTCTATATCCTTGAGCTGGGCTTTTCTTAAAAAATCAGACATTGTTAGACAAGTTGATTTTATCAAAACTCCTAACTATTAACAATAAAAATGGTACAATGCGCACATGTTGGTTGATAATATTAATTTAATTGTTAAGGCGGGTAACGGTGGGGACGGTGCAGCAACCTTTTTGCGAAGTGAAGGCAAAGCCAAAGGCGGGCCGGACGGGGGCAATGGCGGAAACGGCGGAAACATTTATTTTCAGGGTTCAACCAATATTAATGATTTGCGTGAATTCCGGTATAAGAAAAGAATTGAGGCGCAAAGCGGAACTCCCGGTAAACATAAAAAATTATTTGGGAAAAATGCGGAGCATCTGACTATTTATTTACCCCTAGGAACACGCGTAACTGACACTACCTCTGGTAGCATAGTTGAAATAACCGATACGGTTACGCGCATTCTTGCAGCGCGTGGCGGAAAAGGCGGACGGGGAAATACGGAGTTTAAATCAGCTACAAATCAAGCTCCAAGATACGCCGAAAAAGGAACTTCGGGTAAAGAAAAGAAATTATTTTTAGAACTAAGACTAATTGCGGATGTCGGACTGATCGGACTGCCAAATGCAGGCAAAAGCAGTCTGCTTTCTGTCCTCACCAATGCGACTCCCAAAATCGGCGCTTATCCATTCACCACTCTTGAACCAAATATTGGAATGCTGAATGGGCACGCGATTGCGGATATTCCGGGACTGATTGAAGGCGCATCCAAAGGAAAAGGCTTGGGGGTTGAATTTCTCAAACATATTGAAAAAACCAAAGTTTTGGTTCATTGTATAGACTCTTCCGAAGTAAATCCGGAAAAAGCGTACGAAACCGTGCGCAATGAATTCAAGCAATATAATATTTTACTTTTGGACAAGCCGGAAATCATTTTGCTTACCAAAACCGACCTGGTTGATGAAAAAACCTTTAAAAGGAATATGAAAATTTTGAAGAAAAAAGGTAAAGTTTTAACCGTTTCCATTTACAATCCCGTAAGCCTGAATATTCTAAAACAAGAGCTGGAAAAGATCTATTGACAGGTGAGTGCAATCGTACTACAGTAGAATTGCAGATGACTACAAACGCAGCCCGCCTGAGCTCACTTTGCAGCTTTTCAGTATTATTCATACACGCTTCAAAGAGCGCTGAATCGGCGGGTAAAGGGGGTGAGAGAGATGAACAAAAAGGATTTTATTGGTAAGGTTATTCACTACTACGACAAAATAGGAGTTGCGGTAGTAAAGCTTGAGAAGACCTTAAAAGCGGAGGATAAAGTCAAATTTACAAAAGGTGACAAATCTTTTGAGCAGACTATCGAATCAATGCAACTTGAACATAAACAGGTAACTTCGGGGAAAAAGGGCGAAGAAGTAGCTATTAAGGTAAATGAGGTTGTCAAAAGCGGAACAGCACTCTATAAAGGTTGACTTTTGGAGCCATTTTTGGTATAATACTAATCTAAATCCGGCAGGTTTAATTTAAAGAAATAAATCTGCTTAATTTTGAAAAGTTCTGATTAGATAAGTTAAAGATAATAAGTAATACAATTTTTTGAAATTCGTATCTTTTCCCCTACTCACAGCTTCAATCTTTATTTAGGCAGTTTTATTCCTTTAATATGAATAAACGAAGATTTAATGATCCAGGTCGAAACTTTGGGAGGAGAAATTTTGGAAGAAATTTTAAAAGATTTCCTCAGAAAGTAATGGCTAATTCCGAACTAATTGGCGCAATCCAAGCGACTAAGACTGTGAATGAAATCAAACTTACTCAGCCGGAGATAGATTATGTTCCGGTAAATAAATTCGAGGATCTTAAGCTTTCTCCACAGGTTTTAGAGAATATTAAACTTAAAGGCTACACTGCTCCTACTCCAATTCAGGATCAGGTAATTGCCCCTATTATTGAGGGACGGGACGTGATTGGTATTGCCAATACGGGAACAGGTAAAACTGCTGCTTTTTTAATTCCCCTGGTTGACAAAGTATTCAGAAACAAGCAGGAAAGAGTATTGATTGTTGCCCCGACTCATGAATTGGTTCTGCAAATTCATGATGAGTTGCGCGGTTTTGCCAGAGGTTTAGGAATATATACTGCGCTTTGCATTGGTGGAGCAAATATGAATAAACAGATTTCTCAATTAAGACAAAAACCGCATTTTGTAATCGGTACTCCCGGAAGATTGAAGGATTTGATTGAAACCGGAATTTTACAACTGTCCCAATTTCACAATGTCGTATTGGATGAAGCAGACCGCATGGTTGATATCGGCTTTATTAAAGACATTAAATATTTTATTTCCCTGATGCCGCCAATCCGACAGTCGCTTTTTTTCTCGGCAACCATTTCCGGCAAAGTAAAAGAGATTTTGCAAACTTTTGTTAAAAATCCTATTACTGTTTCTGTGAAAAAACAGGAAACTGCCGAAAATATTGAACAGGAAGTGATTAGAGTTCAACCAGGCGTCAACAAAGTTGATAAACTCCATGATCTCTTGAGACAGCCGGGATTTGGAAAAGTACTTATCTTTGGGAGAACTAAATGGGGCGTGCAAAAATTAACCGATGAATTGATTAGACGCGGATTTAGTGCAGGGGCAATTCATGGAAACAAAAGACAAAATCAACGCCAGAAGATTCTGGATGCATTCAAGAATAACGAAATCCAAGTACTGTTAGCAACCGATGTTGCCTCACGCGGACTGGATATTCCGGATGTCAGTCACGTGATCAATTACGATATGCCTGAATCATACGAAGTTTATATTCACAGAATCGGCCGGACCGGCAGAGTTGACAAAAAAGGCACTGCCCTGACTTTCCTGGAAGGGGTATAATAAATAGGTGGTTTATACAGTCTATATTCTCCGCACATCTTCAAATACTCTTTACACCGGACAGACAAATAATCTGAAAAAGAGATTAAATGAGCATAAAAATAAAACAGGTAGATCATCAAAATACCTGCGGAGCTTTAAATCATTTGAATTGGTTTATCAAGAAACCCAACCTACCCCTTCTAAAGCTTTGAAACGGGAAATTGAAATAAAAAAATTCACCCACGCGCAAAAAGAAGCTTTAATTAACGGTACAAATTAAGATTGCTGTTGAGCTGTTGATTAAATTGTTGATTAAATGTATTTATAAAACCCAGACCAAGCCAGAGTTCTACAGCTGTAGAGATTATTGTCAAAACAATCGCAATAAAACCAATCATTCTTGCTTTATCCGATTCTTGTTTTAAATATCTGATTGCCGGCCAAAGTCCCAAAGGCGGAAGTAAAAGACTAAAAGAATAAACGAATATTTGCCTGGCAATTGTTGTAGATAAAGGTTTATCTTTTAGTTTTTTTCCGCAGTTCGGACAAAAATAATCTGACGTAGCAATATTCTGCTTACAATTCGGACAATTTAATTGCGGCTCCATACATATTCATATTATCATATTATTCGGCAACGACTATTATTAATTTGCTATACTAAGGGAGTGAAATTTTTAAAGAATTATAAATATAAAAACCTCACCCTTGTTGCGATAAGCATACTCCTTGCAATTTTTTTATCAAAATATAAATTCCTTAATGATGGTCTTTTTAATCTTCGTTATATTCCCTTTATTGGCTCTCTTGTTGCCGGAGTATTTTACGTATCGGCGTTCACGGCTGCGCTTGGAATATTGATGCTTTCGGATTTAGCAACAACGTTGCCTCCAATAGAAATAGCTTTATTGGCGGGATTAGGTGGCGCTGTTGGAGATTTTGTTATTTTCCGCTTCTTCAGATGTAATTTAATTGAAGAAATTACGCCAATTTACAATCGTTTTGGAGGCAGACACTTGACACGCTTAATGTATCACAGATATTTCAGATGGAGTCTGCCTATAATTGGCGCGATAATTATCGCTTCTCCTTTTCCGGACGAAATAGGAATAGGTTTATTGGAAGTAAGTAAAATAAAAAGTTATCAGTTTGTCATTTTATCTTTTATTCTTGATACAGCCGGGGTATTCCTGCTTGTTTCCGCGATCTCTTTAATAAAGTAATTTAGATATATACGGGGAAAATATAAAAATCCCAACAATCACAGATCCTATCGCTGCGATCAGAACCATTCCCGCGGCTACATCTTTGGCGATTTTTGCCTCTCTTCTGTGTTCCTGTGTAATAAGATTCACCATTTCCTCCAGCGAAGTATTAATCATTTCGGAACAAATAACGAATAAGATCGTAATTCCCAAAACACCTTTTTCATATGGATTGGTGTGAAAAACTACGCTTAAAACAATTACAATCAAAGCTGCAATAAAATCTATTCTTAAGTTGCGATTATTTTTCAGTGCGTGCCAAACACCTTCAAGCGCATATTTAAAAGAATTTGATAAAGACTTATCGTAATCCATATTTTAATTATAAATCATCCCCAAAAGAAATTGCTTACTGATAAGATATACGGTTAATGTTACCATGATCCCTAAGATACTGCCAATTATTGTTTCTGTTGCAGAATGTTCTTTAGTCTTGACGCGTGCCCAGGCAAGAAGAGGAATAAGGATAAGAAGCAGAAAAAAATATCCTTTATAAATAATTCCTATTAATAGCAGGACAGCTGTGGCTGTTGCAACATGAATGCTTGCTTTGATCCACTTGTTAGCAATTATAAAAGTTACCAGACCAAAAATTACAGCAAAGATAGCCAAAAAAAGAATTTTTGGCCCGCGCAAAACAAGCAGAGATAATAAATAACAAAATATCACGAACGCGGAAAATGAAAAAAGAAGCGGTCTTTGTTCTCTTTTGGAAACATCAAAATTAGAAAAAACTCCAAGCATCACTCCTGCAATCACGAACAAAACAACAGCTAGGATAAAAGCATAAGAAAATATAGACCATTTTAAAACATATTTATAATCCTGGCTAAATCTTGCAACTAGAATAAAAGGTATTGGGAGAAGAGTAAAAACCGGACCCAAAAAAAACGATATCGCTTTAGCAAGCCCCGTCATAAATTATTGAGCTACTTTCTTAATCCTCTGTAAGGTTTTTTCTTTACCTAAAATTTCTAAAGAATCGGGAAGAGGCAGTCCCTTCTCGAAGCCTGTTGCAATCTCGTACAAAACGCTGCCTTTTGCTTTATGCAAGATTAGAGCTTTTTTCATTGCTGAAAGGATTGTCTCGGAATTCCAA
Organism: Candidatus Levybacteria bacterium RIFCSPHIGHO2_01_FULL_40_16; assembly: GCA_001783805.1. GTDB lineage: Bacteria > Patescibacteriota > Microgenomatia > Levybacterales > UBA12049 > GWB1-37-8. The sequence goes on along the minus strand of MFNS01000001.1, from coordinate 5,095 downwards.
TTTTTAATTTCGCTAAAATTTTCCGACAGAGCTTTGGCGATATTTTTTTTCTCAAGGGATAATTTCGGTATTCTTGGGATAACCAAATCTTTAAACTCCTTTAAGGTTTTCATTCGCGTCTTAGCCAAATCCAATATTAGATTTAATTTTGTTGAATTGTTTTTTAAAAACTCTAATACATTCTTATCTTTCTCATAAAATTCACAGATTTGAGTTTTGAGTTTTGAGTTTTGAGTTTGTCTAATGTACTCCCCATTCATCCAAGTTAATTTTTGTAAATCAAAAATCGGTGCAACTGTTCCGACATCTTTTAAATCAAATGTTTTTATTATTTCCGTCAGAGAAAATATTTCTTTTCCTTCCGGATGGCTCCATCCCAACAGTGCCATAAAATTTACAATTGCTTCTTTCAAATATCCATCGTTTTTTAAATCTAAAACCGATTGTGCCCCGTGACGTTTTGATAATTTGGTCTTATCCGGTCCCAAAATAACAGGCAGATGAGCAAACACCGGCAGATCCCAGCCAAAAGCTTCATAAAGCAAAATATGTTTCGGAGTCGAAGAAATCCATTCGTCCCCGCGGATTATATGAGAAATTTTCATTAAATAATCATCAACCACGTTTGCCAAATGGTAGGTTGGAAACCCGTCGGATTTAAGAATTACAAAATCCTCTATGACATCTGTTTTAAAAGAAATTTTTTTATTCCCGATTGCGTCTGTCCAAGATATTTCCCGATTAGCCGGCACCTTAAACCTTACCGCTCCTTCGTCTTTATAAGCCAATCCCTTTTTAACAAGATTTCCTACTTGCTCCTTGTAAATACTTTTTCTTTCCGATTGAACATATTCCTCATCCCAGGAAATACCAAGCCAAGTAAGAATTTCGAAAATTGCCTCTTTTGCCCCGAGAACAATTCTGGCCCGATCAGTATCCTCAACACGCACTATAAATTTACCCTTAGTATGCTTGGCGAAAAGATAATTGAAGAGTGCGGTTCTCGTATTCCCAATGTGCGGAATTCCGGTAGGACTGGGCGCAATTCTAACTCTAGTCATAGTTTCGATGTATTGATTGTACTTGAATTTTTCTTTATACTCAAGGTACGTTCAGTTTCATGAACGTACCAAGACATGCCTACTTTAAGCAAAGCAAAAAAGGAAACACAGGAAATTCTCAAATGGGGCGGAATATCTTTGGTTATAATTTTTCTTTTTTTTATGGGGATAAGATTCATATCGTTTTTAAAAGACTCTCTAAGTCCCCCTCCTCCTCCGCAAGCCGCTTTTGGGAAATTGCCGGCAATTCCTTTCCCAAATCAAGTGAAAGAAAATATTTCCTACTCTCTGGATACCTTAACGGGATTTCTTCCGAATTTTTCCGATCGGGCAAAAGTATATAAAATAAACTCCGAACCCCCTACGCTTTTAGGGCTTGATAAAACACGTCAAAAGGTATCTAGCATTGGATTTAAATCAGACGGTGTTCAAATCGCTGAAGATACATACCAATGGGTTGACCAAGGCGCCTCATTGCAAAGAATGATTACCATGAATATTTTTTCATCTGATTTTACTCTTTCGTCTCCATATTTAGTGACCCAATCTCTCCAGACATTCTCAACTCTTGACCAAAAAGATCGCGCAGCCGAGGTAGCCAGGTCTTTTCTATCCTCCATGTCCTTATTTCCGCAAGATGTTGACGAAAGTAAAACAAAAGTCGCTTTATATTCGATTGCAGGGAGCGCCCTTATTCCAACTTCCAAAATTTCCAACACCAAAATAGTAAGGGTCGATTTTTTCCAGAAAAATCTGGACGGCTTGCCAATTTATTACGACAGAGGAATATCCTCAACTATTGATTTCCTGATCGGAAAAGAAAGTAACGAGCTGAAAGTTGTCGACGCGCGCTTTTTCCATAAAAATATTTCCCAAACTAGCTCTACCTATGCCATAAAAGCTGCCAGCCAGGCGTTTTCGGAATTACAAAAAGGCAAAGCCTATATTGCCTACAAACCCGACAACACGGTTGAATTCATTATCAAAAAAGTGTTTCTGGGATATTACATCGGAGAGAATCAGCAAGATTTCCTGATGCCCGTTGTTGTATTTGAAGGAAGTAATAATTTTGTAGCTTACGTTTCTGCGGTCAAGGATGAATGGATAAGTAATTAATGTTTTCTGATATTTCGTATAATAAACGACTTGTATCAAAAAATCTATCCTGACTATCCATCACAACAATAATTAGGGTATGCTCGCCTTCTTTTTTTGAAGTAACCAATACTTGACCCGCTTCAGTCGTATAACCTGTTTTTACTCCATTTACCCCTTGGATTCCCAATAATTTGTTAAGGTTATTTAGTGAATATTTATTTTCTCCGGCAATGTCTTGCATTTCCCAAGTTTTGGTTGCAACTATTTTTGCAAATACTTCATTTTCCAAAGCGATTGACGCTAATCTGGCCAAATCTAAAGGAGTGGTGTAATCACGGCTATCTTCCAGCCCGATTGAATCTGCGAAATTGGTATTGGTCAGGCGTAATAATTTAGCTTTTTCATCCATTTTTTTGATGAATGCCTTTTCTCCGCCGGGATAATTCTGGGCCAAAGCTAAGGCCGCATCATTGCCTGACGGAAGAAGCATGGCATACAAAATATCCCTGAAGAACAATTGCTCACCAATTTGGAATCCGACATTAACCCCCTCAACCCGTTCTGTTCTGACCGTTAAGACATCGTTCATTTTGTAGTAATCTAACGAAACCAATGCTGTCATAATTTTCGTGGTTGATGCCATAGAAAATAATAGATTTGGATTTTTTGAAAAAAGCACGGCTTTCGAATCTTTGTCCATTATTACAACTGCCTTGGCCGTGATGTCGGGATTTATCGGAGATTTAAAAGTCGGATATTGTTGATTTGCAATTTGGAAGGGAAATTCTTTGATCTTTTTTTCAAAAATGTAATACCTTAGAATCACATCCAAAAAAGCACCTGCTACCAAGATTAAAAGACACAACAATATAGACGTGTATAGAATGTGCTTTCTTTTATTTTTGAAGAAATTAATGGGAAAACCTTTCATCTACGCGCTCCATGTCTCGGGGAAAAAGACTCGCTTCTCTAATATTTTTTAAATTAAGAAGTTTCATTGTAGTCCTTTCTAATCCAAAAGAAAAGCCTCCTTCCAGAGGCATACCATATTTAAAAGCTTGCAGGTACATTTCAAATTTTTTAAGATCCACACCTCTGTCTTTTATTGCCGAGACAAGACGCTGGTAATCGTTAATCCTCTGGCTTCCGCTCATTATTTCAGCACCCCTAAATAATAGGTCATAACTCAAACTGTATTCGGGATTCTCGGGATCCGGATGCGTATAAAATGGTTTTGATTTGGTCGGAAAATGAGTAATTGCGACAAAATCGCTTTTGTGATTTTTTAGCGTCCATTTACAAATATCTATTTCATCTTGCGGACTTAGGTCTTTTTCTTTTCGGGCGTCTCTGCCTGTTTCTTTGAAAATTATCTCTTGCGCTTCCCGCAATTTTAATCTTTTAATTTCTCCAAAAGAAATTTTCTCTATACCGAAATCGTTAAACTCTTTGCCGCATTGATCTTGGGCATATTTCAGAGTTTGCGTTCCGACCAACTGCGCATAATCAAGTAGTGTTTGAAAATCAGAAAATCCAAATTCGCAATCCATCTGAACTATTTCGGATAAATGCTTAGTTGTTACAGAAGGCTCTGCGCGATAAGCGTGGGCTATCGTAAAAACTCTTTCAAAAACCGGAACAAGCATCTGCTTGTACAATTGCGGACTTTGAGCAAGATAAGCTTTATGAATATAATAATTGAGATCGAATACATCCGCTCCGCCTTCTGTGGCGCTTGACACAATTGTCGGAACGAAAATTTCCGTACATCCCAAACTTTGGGCGGTTTTCCGAAAACCCTCACTAATTGCTGCCTGCACCTTAAAAATAAATGAGACAGAAGGGTGACGAAGGGTTAGTGTCCGATGATCTAATAGCGTAGGAAGTTCGAGATTCAGATCTTTTCCTCCCATATCAAAGGGTAGTGTTTCCGCTTTGGCCAGAATTTCAATATTTTTGGCTTCAAGCTCGACACTGCCAACAGGAGAATTTTTGTCAATCGCATTTTCAGGTCTTTTTTTAACAATTCCTTCGATCTTGACTACGAATTCCGGCCTAACATCTTTTGTCGCTTCATAGGCGTTTTGTGAAACACTGGCATTCACAACTATCTGAAGCATGCCTGATCTATCCCTCAAACTTAGGAAAATGAGCTTGCCATGATCACGCCTCAGATAAACCCATCCGCAAACAGCAATTACCTCGCCAACATGCTTAACTGCATCTGAAATTACAATTCTATTCGTCATAATTTGGAGTTTTGCTTGTCCGTCAAAGCCTTTGGCGTAGACGGAACATTTTATAGTTAATATTGTATCGTAGTTGCCTTAACTTGACAAGCCGATGAAGCCAATTGCGCTTAATTTGTAATCTAGCTTACAAACTGTCAGATTGCTGTCAGGAACCCGTCAAGCTAAGGCTGTTAAGATAGGATAAAGTAAACATAGTCGCAGGAAGCGATTTTTTATTTTTTATAAATATGAGAGAAAAATTTAATCCGTCACAATTCACTGGTCGCTCTGATTTTCAAGTTGCGCAGGGGCTTTATCCTGATGTATTAAGAGGATGTGGTGTACCAGAAGAAAGCATAAACAGAAACATAACGTCACTCGTGAAAAACATTGAAGCCATTAAAAAAATTGGGGGAGTTAACGATGCAACAAAGACACAGATGGCGAAAGGCAGAGTAGACGTTTTCGTGGGAACAATAAACGCATTAACATCTCCTAAAAAATAAAGTCTACTTAAGTGTTTTTATTTCCTTAATTTTTAGCTGTAATCTTTTCTCCCCATTCCATTCATCCTCATCAATTGTATAAGCAATATCTATTTTGTCGTTGATGTGGATTTTGGAAGATTGACCCATTCCAAATGCAATCCCCTCAAGCCGTCCAAATTTGAAATTTGAAATTTGAAATTTGAAATTTAATTTGAGG